>CAVTSZ010000012.1:0-23475 GCA_963737385.1 uncultured Actinomycetota bacterium | reverse complement strand
TGATCGCCGGGTGGCTGAGCAGCCCATAGACCTGACAGAAGAAGTCGCTGACCAAAGCCGTCAGCGCGGCCCGGCATGCCTTCGACCTGGCGAGTGACCTTGACGCCCTGGCCCGCGCCAAGACCGAGCACCTCGGCGACCGGGCCCCGATCGCGCTGGCCCGCCAGGCGCTGGGCTCGCTGGCCAAGGCCGACCGTGCGGACGCGGGCAAGCGGGTCAACGTGGCACGCACCGAGGCGCAAGCGGCCTATGACGAGCGGTTGGCCGCCCTGCGCGCAGAACGAGATGCCGCAGTGCTGGTCGCCGAGCGCATCGACGTGACGCTGCCGTCGACACGGCAGCCGATCGGCGCCCGTCACCCCATCACGATCCTGGCGGAGCACATCGCCGATACCTTCGTCGCGATGGGCTGGGAGCTGGCCGAGGGACCCGAGGTCGAGACCGAGCAGTTCAACTTCGACGCGCTGAACTTCCCTCCGGACCATCCGGCGCGCAGCGAGCAGGACACCTTCTATATCGCCCCCGACGGGTCGCGACAGGTGCTGCGCACCCACACCTCTCCCGTGCAGATCCGCGCGCTGCTGGAACGCGACCTGCCGGTCTACATCATCTCGATCGGCCGCACCTTCCGCACCGACGAGTTGGACTCCACCCACACCCCGGTCTTCCACCAGATCGAGGGTCTTGCGGTCGACAAGGGCCTGACGATGGCTCACCTGCGCGGCACACTCGACGCGTTGGCACGCTCGGAGTTCGGGCCCGAGGGTCGCACGCGCTTCCGCCCGCACTTCTTCCCGTTCACCGAGCCATCGGCCGAGGTCGACATCTGGTTCGCGAACAAGAAGGGCGGACCCGGCTGGGTCGAATGGGGCGGCTGCGGCATGGTCAATCCGAATGTGTTGCGTGCCTGCGGCATTGATCCAGACGAGTACTCCGGCTTCGCTTTCGGCATGGGGCTGGAACGCACCTTGCAGTTCCGCAACGGCATTCCCGACATGCGCGACATGGTCGAGGGTGACATCCGGTTCTCTCTGCCGTTCGGGGTTGGGGCCTGATGCGCCTGCCCTACAGCTGGCTTCGCGATACCGTCCAGGCCGGCGCTCCTGGATGGGACGTGTCGGCCGACGAACTCGAGCAGACGCTGATCCGCATCGGTCACGAGGTCGAAGAGATCATCCCGGTCGGACCCGTCAGCGGGCCGCTGACCGTCGGCAGGGTGGCCGAGATCGAGGAACTGACCGAGTTCAAGAAGCCCATCCGCGCCGTCAAGGTCGACGTCGGCGAGTCCGAACTCCGTGACATCGTCTGTGGGGCAACGAACTTCGCTGTCGGCGACCTCGTGGTGGTCGCGCTTCCGGGCAGCGTGTTGCCGGGCGACTTCGCGATCGCCACGCGCAAGACCTACGGGCGCACCAGTGACGGCATGATCTGCTCGGCCACTGAACTCAATCTCGGCACCGACCATTCCGGCATCCTGGTGCTGCCGCCGGGCACCGCCGAGCCCGGCACCCCCGCCGCGGACCTGTTGGGACTGGACGACGTCGTGTTCCATCTGGCGATCACCCCGGACCGCGGCTACTGCCTGTCCGTGCGCGGCATGGCCCGCGAAATCGCCAACGCGTATGACCTCGATTACGTCGACCCCGCGCACGTCGCTCCACTGCCCGTCGAGGGCGAGGCGCTGCCTGTCACGATCGACCCGGGCACAGGCGTGCTGCGCTTCGGGCTGCGGCCGGTCACCGGAGTCGACCCAACTGCGGTGTCGCCGTGGTGGATGCAGCGACGGCTGCTGTTGTCCGGTATCCGCGCCATCTCGCCCGCGGTCGACGTGACGAACTATGTGATGCTCGAGATCGGGCATCCCATGCACGCCCACGATCGCAGTCTGATCACCGGTGGGTTCCGGGTTCGCTTCGCCGAACCGGGGGAGACGGTCGTCACGCTCGACGACGTCGAGCGGCGCCTCGACCCGGCCGACGTGCTCATCGTCGATGACGTCGCCACGGCCGCGATCGGCGGCGTGATGGGTGCAGGCACCACCGAGGTCCGAGACAGCACCACCGACGTGCTGCTCGAAGCCGCCGTCTGGGATCCGGCGGCCGTGTCGCGCACGCAGCGCAGGCTGCACCTCGTCAGCGAAGCCGGCCGCCGGTACGAGCGCACCGTTGATCCCGCCATTTCGGTTGCGGCTCTTGACCGCTGCGCGACACTGCTCGCCGAGATCGCCAATGGCACCGTGGAACCCACGCTGACCGACTGGCGCGGCGACCCGCCCCGCGACGACTGGTCACCGCCGCCGGTCAGCATGGCAGTCGACCTGCCCGACCGCACCGCGGGCGTCGACTACGCGCAGGGCACCACCGAGAAGCGCCTCACCCAGATCGGCGCCGAGGTCGTCGTCGACAACGGTCAGGTCACCGCGACGCCGCCCAGTTGGCGCCCCGATATTCGCCAGCCCGCCGACCTCGTCGAAGAAGTGATGCGACTGGAGGGCCTCGAGATCATCCCGTCGGTGCTACCGCAGGCACCTGCCGGGCGTGGCCTGACCGCGGCACAGAAGCGGCGTCGTGCGATCGGAAAGTCGCTGGCGCTCAACGGGTTCGTCGAGATCCTGCCGACCCCGTTCCTGCCCGCAGGGACGTTCGACCAGTGGGGCCTGCAACCGGATGACCCGCGCCGCTCGACCACCGACGTGATGAACCCGCTGGAATCGGACCGGCCGCAGCTCGCCACCACGCTGTTGCCGGGGCTCTTGGAGGCGCTGGGCCGCAACGTGTCCCGCGGGGCGGTCGATACGGCGCTGTTCGCCATCGCTCAGGTCGTCGAACCCACCGCGGAAACCCGGGCTGTGCAGCGCATCCCGACCGACCGGCGGCCGACAGAGGAAGAGGTCTGCACGCTGGACGCGTCGCTGCCGCATCAGCCGCAGCATGTCGGCGTGGTGCTGGCCGGCTTGCGTGAACCGGCGGGCCCATGGGGTCCGGGCAGGCCCGTCGACGCCACCGATGCGTTCGAGGCGGTACGGGTCATCGGTCGCGCCGCCGGCGTCGAGCTGACCCTGCGGCCCGCGCAGTACCTGCCATGGCATCCCGGCCGGTGCGCCGAGGTGGTGATCGGCGACACCGTCGTCGGACATGCGGGACAGTTGCACCCCGCGGTCGTGGAGCGGTCAGGCCTGCCCGCGGGGACCTGTGCGGTCGAACTGGACTTGGACCTGGTCCCGATCGCCGAGACGCTGCCCGCTCCTACCGTGTCGCCGTTCCCGGCGGTGTTCCAGGACATCGCGGTGGTCGTCGGGGAGGACGTCTCCGCGCAGAGTGTCATCGACGCCGTCCGCGATGGCGCAGGCGAACTGCTCGAAGACGTTCGCCTGTTCGACGTCTACACCGGTCCGCAGATCGGCGAGGGCCGCAAGTCGCTCGCGCTCGCGCTGCGGTTCCGGGCCCCCGACCGCACCCTGACCGAGGACGAGGCCAGTGCCGCGCGCGACGCGGCCGTGGCCAACGCCGCACAGCGCGTCGGCGCCGTGCAACGACGCTGACTTTCCCAGCGAACAGACGCAAAATTCCCCATTTCTCGGCGTGTCACGGACACTTAGCGTCTGCTCGTCCTTAATGAGTTTGCATCGAACTGCATAACCATGCAGAATCGCTGGCATGACATCTGTGGCCGTGGCCGGTGCCAGCGGATATGCGGGTGGGGAGATCCTGCGGCTGCTGCTCGGCCACCCGGCATACGCCGACGGACGATTGAGCATCGGCGCGCTGACCGCCGCCGCCAGCGCGGGCACCACGCTCACCGAACACCACCCACACCTGTTGCCGCTGGCCGACCGGGTGCTTGTCGCCACCGAGGCCGACGTGCTCGCCGGGCACGACGTCGTCTTCCTGGCGCTTCCACACGGGCATTCCGCAGCGTTGGCAGACCAGCTTGGTCCCGACACCGTCGTCATCGACTGCGGCGCCGACTTCCGGCTCACCGACTCCGGGGCGTGGGAGCGTTTCTACGGCTCGACGCACGCAGGCAGTTGGCCGTACGGGCTGCCCGAACTGCCGGGGGCCCGCGACCGGTTGCGCGGCGCCAACCGGATCGCCGTCCCCGGCTGCTATCCCACCGCGGCCCTGCTGGCGCTGTGGCCCGCGATCGCCGAGGATCTCATCGAGCCGGCGGTCACCGTCGTCGCGGTCAGCGGTACCTCGGGAGCCGGACGGGCCGCGAAGACCGACCTGCTCGGCTCGGAGGTCATCGGCTCGGCGCGGGCCTACAACATCGGCGGCAAGCATCGGCACACCCCCGAGATCGCCCAGGGCCTGAAGGCCGTCAGCGAGAAGGAAATCACCGTGTCGTTCACCCCGGTGCTGATCCCGACGTCGCGCGGCATCCTGGCCACCTGCACCGCCCGCACGGACGCACCGCTGTCTCAGATCAGGGCTGCCTATGAAAAGGCCTATGACGGAGAGCCATTCGTGTTTCTGCTGCCCGAGGATCAGCTGCCAAAGACCGGTGCGGTGATCGGTAGCAACGCGGCCCAACTCGCGGTCGCCGTCGACGAGGAGGCGAAGACCTTCATCGGCATCGCCGCCATCGACAACCTCGTCAAAGGCACCGGCGGGGCCGCGGTGCAGTCGATGAACCTGGCATTGGACTGGCCGGAGACCGAAGGGCTTTCGATCGTGGGGGTTTCCCCGTGATTTCGGAGCCGGAGGCGACAAATGACTGAGGTATCCGACACCGCGCGGCTCGTCCGCACACAAGGCGTCACCGCGCCGGCCGGCTTCCGGGCCACCGGAATCGCCGCAGGCATCAAGGCATCCGGTGCGCTGGACATGGCGCTGGTGTTCAACGAAGGCCCCGACCACGGCGGCGCGGCCGTCTTCACCCGCAATCAGGTCAAGGCGGCGCCGGTGCTGTGGTCGCAGCAGGTCCTCACCACCGGCCGGCTGCGCGCCGTGGTCCTCAACTCCGGCGGCGCGAATGCGTGCACCGGCCCGCAGGGCTTCCAGGACACCCACGCCACCGCCGAGGCCGTCGCCGCCGCCCTTTCCGAATGGGGCACCGACACCGGCGCGATCGAGGTCGCCGTGTGTTCGACCGGCCTGATCGGCGACCGACTGCCGATGGACAAGGTGCTCGCCGGCGTCACCGAACTCGTTCACGAGATGGCCGGTGGGCTGACGGGTGGCGAGGAGGCCGCACGCGCCATCATGACCACCGACACCGTGCCGAAACAGGTTGCGCTGCATCACGGCGACAAATGGACGGTGGGCGGTATGGCCAAGGGCGCTGGCATGTTGGCGCCGTCGCTGGCGACCATGTTGTCTGTCATCACCACCGACGCGGTCGTTGATGCCGCCGCACTCGATCAGGCACTGCGCAAGGCGACCGCGCTGACGTTCGACCGGCTCGACGTCGACGGCAGCTGCTCCACCAACGACACCGTGCTGTTACTGGCGTCCGGCGCCAGCGAGATCGCACCGAGCCAAAGCGATCTGGAGAACGCGGTCCTGCGGGTCTGTGACGACCTGTGCGCACAACTGCAGGCCGACGCCGAAGGCGTCACCAAACGCATCGTCGTCACCGTGACGGGTGCGGCGTCGGAGGACGACGCCCTGACCGCCGCCAGGGTGGTGGCCCGCGACAGCCTGGTCAAGACCGCACTGTTCGGGTCCGACGCCAACTGGGGCCGCGTGCTCGCCGCCGTCGGCATGGCGCCGGTCGCGCTTGAACCCGACCGGATCAGTGTGTCGTTCAACGGTTCTGCGGTATTCGTGGACGGTGCAGGCGCGCCTGCTGCCCGCGAGGTCGACCTGTCCGGCACCGACATCGACGTCACCATCGACCTCGGCGTCGGCACGGAACGGGCGTCGATCCGGACGACGGACCTGAGCCACGGCTATGTCGAAGAGAACTCGGCCTACAGTTCATGACCCTCGCAACGCCGGTCAAGGCGCAGGTGCTGGCCGCGGCGCTGCCGTGGCTCAAGCAGATGCACGACAAGATCATCGTGGTCAAGTACGGCGGCAACGCCATGACCGACGACGCCCTCAAGTCCGCGTTCGCCGCCGACATGGTGTTTCTGCGCAACTGCGGCATCCATCCCGTCGTCGTCCACGGTGGCGGACCGCAGATCAGTGCGATGCTCAAACGACTCGGTATCGCAGGCGATTTCAAGGGTGGGTTCCGGGTGACAACGCCCGAGGTGCTCGACGTCGCGCGGATGGTGCTCTTCGGCCAGGTCGGTCGCGAACTGGTCAACCTGATCAACGCGCACGGTCCGTACGCCGTCGGCGTCACGGGGGAGGATGCGCACCTGTTCACCGCCGTGCGCCGCAGCGTCACAGTCGACGGCGTGGCCACCGATATCGGCCTGGTCGGCGACGTCGAGCGGGTCGACGCCGGTTCACTGCTCGATCTCATTGGGGCAGGCCGCATTCCGGTCGTCTCGACGATCGCGCCAGACGCCGACGGGGTGGTCCACAACATCAACGCCGACACCGCTGCCGCCGCACTTGCCGAGGCTCTCGGCGCCGAGAAGCTGGTCATCCTGACCGACGTCGAAGGCCTCTACACCAGCTGGCCGGACCGCGATTCGCTGGTCAGCGAGATCGACACCGCGGCCCTGACGCAGCTGCTGCCCACGCTGGAAGCCGGGATGGTGCCCAAGATCGAGGCGTGCCTGCGCGCGGTGTCGGGGGGTGTGCCGAGCGCACACGTCATCGATGGCCGCGTCGAGCATTGCGTACTGGCCGAGCTGTTCACCGACGAGGGGACGGGAACGAAGGTGGTTAGCGCATGACTCTCGCGCAGCGCTGGGAAGCCGTGATGATGAACAACTACGGCACCCCACCGGTCGCACTGGCCAGCGGTGACGGCGCCGTGGTCACCGACGTCGACGGCAAGTCCTATCTCGACCTGCTGGGCGGCATCGCGGTCAACATCCTGGGCCACCGCCACCCCGCCGTGATCGAAGCCGTCACGCGGCAGCTCAACACGCTGGGCCACACGTCGAATCTCTACGCCACCGAGCCCGGCATCGCGCTGGCGGAGGCGCTCGTCGGTCTCCTCGGCGTCGACGGCTCGCGAGTGTTCTTCTGCAACTCCGGTACCGAGGCCAACGAGGTGGCCTTCAAGATCACCAGGCTCACGGGCCGGACGAAACTCGTTGCCGCCCAAGGTGCGTTCCACGGCCGCACGATGGGCTCCCTCGCGCTGACCGGCCAGCCGTCCAAGCAGGAGCCGTTCGCACCGCTTCCCGGCGAGGTCACCCATGTCCCGTTCGGCGACGTCGACGCACTCGCTGCCGCGGTCGACGACGAGACGGCAGCGGTGTTCCTCGAGCCGATCATGGGGGAGGGCGGCGTCGTCGTCCCACCCGCCGGCTACATCGTGGCGGCCCGTGAGATCACTTCAACGCACGGAGCGCTGCTGGTGCTCGACGAGGTGCAGACCGGAATGGGCCGCACCGGAGCGTTTTTCGCCCACCAGCACGACGGGGTCACGCCCGACATCGTGACTCTGGCCAAGGGACTGGGCGCGGGTCTGCCGATCGGCGCCTGCATCGCGACAGGCGACACAGCCGCACTGCTCACCCCCGGCCTGCACGGCAGCACATTCGGCGGCAACCCGGTCTGCACGGCCGCTGCACTCGCCGTCTTGCGTGTGCTGGCCGACGACGATCTGATCGGCCGGGCCGACGTCCTCGGCAAGACGCTGCACCACGGCATCGAGTCACTGGGACATCCGCTGATCGACTACGTGCGCGGTCGTGGGCTGCTGTGCGGAGTCGTCCTCAGCGCCGAGGTCGCCAAGCCGGTCGAAGTCGCGGCGCGCGAAGCAGGATTCCTGATCAATGCCGCTGCGCCGAACGTGATTCGACTGGCCCCGCCGCTGATCATCAGCGAGGCGCAGATCGACGACTTCCTGGGCGCGCTTCCGGGCGTGCTGGACACCGCCGCCGACGGCGGCAGTTCGGCAGGGGTCGCCTCATGACCCGGCACTTCCTGCGCGACGACGACCTGGCGCCCGACGAACAGGCCGAGGTGCTCGCGTTGGCGGCTGAGCTGAAGCAGGCTCCGTTCAGCCGCCGCCCGCTCGAAGGCCCGCGCGGGGTGGCGGTCATCTTCGACAAGAACTCCACCCGCACCCGATTCTCGTTCGAGATCGGCGTCGCCCAACTCGGCGGGCACGCCGTGGTGGTGGACGGGCGTAACACTCAACTGGGGCGCGAGGAGACGTTGGAGGACACCGGAAGGGTGTTGTCCCGCTACGTCGACGCCATCGTGTGGCGGACGTTTGCACAGGAGCGTCTCACCGCAATGGCGTCCGCCGCGACGGTGCCAGTGGTCAACGCACTGTCCGACGAGTTCCACCCGTGCCAGGTGCTCGCCGACCTGCAGACGCTCGATGAGCGCCGGGGCACGTTGAACGGCTTGCGGCTGTCCTATTTCGGCGACGGCGCCAACAACATGGCGCACTCGCTGATGTTGGGCGGTGTCACCGCGGGCATAGATGTCACCGTCGCCGCCCCCACAGGTTTCGAACCCGACCCGCAGTTTGTCGCGGCTGCCGAGCAACGTGCCGCAGACACGGGTGCATCAGTGACCGTGACGGCTGATGCGCGAGCGGCCGCCGACGGCGCCGACGTGCTCGTCACCGACACCTGGACATCGATGGGCCAGGAGAACGACGGTCTGGACCGGGTCGGGCCGTTCAAGCCGTTCCAGGTCAACACCGCGCTCCTCGCTCGGGCTCAGCCGAATGCCATTGTCCTGCACTGTCTTCCCGCGCACCGTGGCGACGAGATCACCGACGAGGTGATCGACGGGCCGCACAGCGCGGTCTGGGACGAAGCCGAGAACCGGCTGCACGCCCAGAAGGCGCTGCTGGTCTGGCTGTTGGAGCGATCATGACTTCCCGAAGACGACCGCGAGTGAGGATCGCAGCGAGGCACGAGTCCCCGAAGGCGACTGCGAGTGAGGATCGCAGCGAGGAACGAGCGAGGACCGGTGGGCCCACGCCCGCAGGGCAGGGGACGAGCGGGAGTCGAGTCAACCTCGGAGGACCGGTGGGCCCACGCCCGCAGGGCAGGGGACGAGTGGGAGTCGTGGCATGACTTCAGCGGCGACCCGGGCAGGTCGGCAGGCCCGCATCGTGTCGATCCTGTCGGCGCAGTCGATACACAGCCAAGGCGAGCTGGTGGCGATGCTCGCCGATGAGGGCATCGACGTCACCCAGGCCACGCTGTCGCGCGACCTCGAGGAGTTGGGTGCGGTCAAGCTGCGCGGCGCCGACGGCGGTGTCGGTGTGTACGTCGTCCCCGAAGACGGCAGCCCTGTGCGAGGTGTTTCCGGTGGCACCGAACGGATGTCGCGGCTGCTGGCCGAACTGCTGGTCTCCACGGACGCCAGTGGCAACCTCGCGGTGCTGCGGACGCCGCCGGGTGCCGCTCATTACCTCGCCAGCGCGATGGACCGCGCCGCACTGCAGTACGTGGTCGGCACGGTCGCCGGCGACGACACCATCCTGGTTGTCGCGCGTGAGCCGATGACCGGCGCGGAGCTGGCAGCGAAACTCGAAAGCATTCAACAAGGAGGAGATTAGGTATGCCAAAATCGGCGTCCGAGCGCGTCATCTTGGCGTATTCCGGTGGTCTGGACACCTCGGTCGCGATCAGCTGGATCGGCAAGGAGACCGGCCGTGAGGTGGTCGCCGTAGCCATCGACCTAGGCCAGGGCGGCGAGGACATGGAGGTCGTCCGGCAGCGTGCCGTCGACTGCGGCGCGGTCGAGGCGGTCGTCGTCGACGCCAAGGACGAGTTCGCCGAGCAATACTGCCTTCCCGCCATTCAGTCCAATGCGCTGTACATGGACCGTTATCCGTTGGTCTCGGCGCTGAGCCGGCCACTGATCGTCAAGCACCTGGTGGCCGCGGCGCGTGAGCATGGCGGCGGCATCGTCGCGCACGGCTGCACCGGCAAGGGCAACGACCAGGTCCGTTTCGAGGTCGGATTCGCCTCGCTCGCACCGGATCTGGAGGTGCTCGCACCGGTCCGCGATTACGCGTGGACCCGTGAGAAGGCCATCGCGTTCGCCGACGAGAACAAGATCCCGATCAACGTCAGCAAGCGGTCGCCGTTCTCCATCGACCAGAACGTATGGGGCAGAGCGGTCGAGACCGGCTTCCTCGAGCACCTGTGGAACGCAGCTACCAAGGACGTCTACGACTACACCGAGGACCCGACGGTCAACTGGAGCACGCCCGACGAGGTGATCGTCGGATTCGAACGCGGCGTTCCGGTGTCGATCGACGGCCGCCCCGTGACTGTGTTGCAGGCCATCGAGGAGCTCAACCGTCGCGGCGGCGAACAGGGCGTCGGCCGACTCGACGTCGTCGAGGACCGGCTGGTCGGCATCAAGAGTCGCGAGATCTACGAGGCGCCGGGCGCGATGGTGCTCATCACCGCGCACACCGAACTCGAACACGTCACGCTGGAACGCGAACTCGGCCGGTTCAAGCGCAACACCGACCAGAAGTGGGGCGAGCTGGTCTACGACGGCTTGTGGTACTCGCCGTTGAAAGCGGCCCTGGAGTCGTTCGTCGCCAAGACTCAGGAGCACGTGTCGGGTGAGATCCGGCTGGTGCTGCACGGCGGGCACATCGCGGTCAACGGCCGGCGCAGCGCAGAGTCGCTGTACGACTTCAACCTGGCGACCTACGACGAGGGCGACACATTCGACCAGTCGGCGGCGAAGGGCTTCGTGCATGTACACGGCCTGTCGTCGAAGATCTCCGCCCAGCGGGATCTCGCCAAATGAGGCCGAGCAGACGCAAAAGTCCCCCAAATACGGCGTGTCGGGGACACTTTCCGTCTGCTCACGCAAGGAAGGTGACGTGAGCACCAACGAGGGGTCGCTGTGGGGCGGTCGGTTCTCGGACGGCCCGTCGGATGCGCTCGCCGCGCTGAGCAAGTCGACACACTTCGACTGGGTGTTGGCACCGTACGACGTGGCCGCGTCAAAAGCACACGCGCGGGTGCTTTTTCGCGCGGGGCTGCTCACCGCGGAGCAACGCGACGGTCTGCTGGTGGGCCTGGACAGCCTCGCCTCCGACGTCGCCGACGGCAGCTTCGGCCCGCTGGTGACCGACGAGGACGTGCACGGAACGCTGGAGCGCGGCCTGATCGACCGCGTCGGCGAGGATCTCGGCGGGCGACTGCGGGCAGGCCGGTCACGAAACGATCAGGTGGCCACGCTGTTTCGACTCTGGCTGCGCGACGCGATCAGACGCGTCGCCGACGGAGCACTCGACGTGGTCTCCGCACTGGCGACACAGGCTGCGTCGCATCCGACCGCGATCATGCCCGGCAAGACACATCTACAGTCCGCGCAGCCGATCCTGCTGGCACACCACCTGCTGGCGCATGCGCATCCGTTGCTGCGCGACGTCGACCGGCTGGCCGATTTCGACAAGAGAGCCGCGGTGTCGCCCTACGGATCCGGGGCACTGGCGGGGTCGTCGCTGAACCTGGACCCCGACGCGATCGCCGAAGAACTGGGATTCGACGCCGCAGCGGACAACTCGGTCGACGCCACCGCGTCACGCGACTTCGCCGCCGAGGCGGCGTTCGTGTTCTCGATGATCGGGGTTGATCTGTCCCGACTGGCCGAGGACATCATCCTCTGGAGCACAACCGAATTCGGCTACGTGACGTTGCACGACTCGTGGTCGACCGGAAGCTCGATCATGCCGCAGAAGAAGAACCCCGACATCGCCGAATTGGCCCGCGGCAAATCGGGCCGGCTGATCGGCAATCTCACCGGCCTGCTGGCGACGCTGAAGGCGCAACCGCTGGCGTACAACCGGGACCTGCAGGAGGACAAGGAGCCGGTGTTCGACTCCGTCCTTCAACTCGAGCTGCTGCTGCCTGCCATGGCGGGCCTGGTCGCGACGCTGCGTTTCGACGTCGACCGAATGGCCGAGCTGGCCCCGCTCGGCTACACCCTGGCCACCGACGTGGCCGAATGGTTGGTGCAGAGGGGGGTGTCGTTCCGAGTGGCGCACGAGGCCGCGGGTGCCGCGGTACGTGCTGCGGAGGCCCGCGGCGTCGGCCTCGATGACCTCGAGGACGCCGAGCTCGCATCGATCCACCCCGAGCTGACGCCGCAGGTGCGTGAGGTGCTCACGGTCGACGGGTCGGTGAACTCCCGGGACGCCAGGGGCGGCACCGCCCCGATTCAGGTCGCCAAGCAGCTCGGCGTCGTGCGCGACACCACCGACCGGCTCCGGTTGCGGCTGCGTCGCTAGGTGATTTGTGTGCGTTTCGGCGCGCTCAGCGCTCCTGATTGCACACAAATCACAATTGGTCTTCGGCCGCGGCCAACCACGCTTCTTCGAGAGATTCCTTGCGCGTCAGCATTTCCTGCAGTTCGGTATTGAGTTCGCCCACCCGCACATGGTCGGCGGCCGCCACGGCCATCGATTCGTGCAACGCGGCGATCCGCTCGTCGAGCTTGGCGAGCTGACCTTCGATGCGCGCCATCTCCTTGACGGCCCGCCTTTCCCGCGCCGACGCCGACTCGGCACGCTGCGGTTCGGCGCGGGCGGGTGGTGCATCCGACGACGCGGCTGCCCTGTCTGCCAGGTACTGCTCGATGCCGCCCGGGAGCAGGTCGCACCGTCCGCCTCCCGTCAACGCGTACGTGACGTCGGTAACCCGCTCGAGGAAGTACCTGTCGTGGGTGACGACGATCAGCGTGCCCGGCCAGCCGTCGAGGTAGTCCTCGATCACGGTCAGGGTGTCGATGTCCAGGTCGTTCGTCGGTTCGTCGAGAAGCAGCACATTGGGTTCGTCGAGTAGCAGCCGCAGGAACTGCAGGCGCCGACGCTCCCCGCCGGACAGCTCGGCCAACCGCGCGGTGAGCCTGTCGCCGGTGAAGCCGAACTCCTGCAACAGCGTGTCGGCGGATATCTCCCGGCCGCCTGCCAATTCCGTGATGCGACGGCGATTTTCGATCGCATCGATCACCCTGTCGGCACCGTCGACTTCGACCAGCGCCTGACTCAGATACCCGATCTTGAGCGTGGTGCCGCGCTTGACGGTCCCCCCAACCGGCTGCAGCTCACCTGTGAGCAACCGCAAAACCGACGTCTTCCCGGTGCCGTTCACACCCACGAGCCCGATGCGTTCGCCCGGCCCGATGGACCAGTCGATGCGGTCCAGGACGACGTGCGGACCGACCTCCAGCCGGACACGATGCAGGTCGAATACGTCCTTACCCAACCGGCTGGTCGCAAAGTTCTGCAGCACAAGCGAATCGCGCGGCGGTGGCTCATTGGCGATCAGGTCGTTGGCCGCCTGGATGCGGAACTTCGGTTTGGACGTCCGTGCGGGCGGACCCCGCCTCAGCCAGGCCAGCTCCTTACGCATCAGATTCTGGCGCCGCGCCTCTACGCCGGCCGCCAGTCGCATCCGTTCCGCCCGCGCGAGGACATACGCCGCGTAGCCGCCGTCATACGCGTCGATGGCGCCGTCGTGCACCTCCCACGTCCTGGTGCACACCGCGTCGAGAAACCAGCGGTCGTGGCTCACCACCACCAACGCCTTGGGGCGCCGCGCGTTCAGGTGCTCGGCGAGCCAGCCGATGACCTCGACGTCGAGATGGTTCGTCGGTTCGTCGAGCACGACGACGTCGTGTCCGGCGATCAGCACCGCGGCCAGCGCCACCCGCCGTCGCTCTCCGCCGGACAACCGGCCGACCCCGCTGTCGAGATCGACGCCGGACAACAGGTGCGACACCACGTCACGGGTATCGGGTTCGGCGGCCCACACGTGGTCCGGGCGCCCGCCCACGATGACGTCCCTGACCGTCGCGTCGCCGAAGTCGTCGCTCTGCCGCAGATAGCCCACCGACAGCCCCGACGTATGGGTGACCCTGCCCGAATCGGGCTCACGAGTGCCCGTGAGCACCTGCAGCAGTGTCGTCTTGCCGTCGCCGTTGCGTCCGACGACGCCGATCGCGTCGCCCTCGTCGACCCCCAGGCTCACGGCGTCGAGCAGCGTGCGGGTTCCGTAGCCGACGCTCGCGCGCTCGACATTGATCAGGTTGGCCATCAGGCGCCGATGATAGGTCGGCGATAGTAAAAAGGTCGCTGTGCCATGATGACGAGGCGATCAGGGGATTGGCGGTGCAAAAGGGGAGCGTGTGGTGGACCTATCGGGAATAACCAGGCCAGTGGAACGGCTGGTGGCCACCGCGCAGAACGGGCTGGAAGTGCTGCGCTACGGCGGCCTCGAGACCGGCGCCGTGCCGTCCCCGTTCCAGATCGTCCAGAGCGTGCCGATGTATCGCCTGCGGCGGTATTTCCCGCCTGACGCCCGCCCCGAAGCCAAGCAGCCAGGACCGCCCGTGCTGATGGTGCATCCGATGATGATGTCGGCGGACATGTGGGACGTCACCCGCGACGACGGCGCTGTCGGCATCCTGCACAAGGCCGGTGTCGACCCGTGGGTCATCGACTTCGGCTCACCCGACAAGGTCGAAGGCGGCATGGACCGCAACCTCGCCGACCACGTCGTCGCGCTGAGCGAAGCCATCGACACCGTGAAAGAGGTCACCGGCCGCGACGTCCACCTGACCGGTTACTCGCAGGGCGGCATGTTCGCCTACCAGACCGCAGCGTTTCGGCGGTCGAAGGACCTCGCCAGCATTATCGCCTTCGGCGCACCCGTCGATACGCTCGCCGGCCTGCCGATGAACCTGCCGGCCAGCGTCGCGCCCGCGGCAGCGGACTTCATGGCGGACCACGTGTTCAGCCGCATGGACATCCCCGGCTGGCTGGCGCGCGCCGGCTTCCAGATGCTCGACCCGATCAAGACCGCGCAGTCGCGTATCGACTTCCTCCGCCAGTTGCACGACCGCGAGGCGTTGTTGCCCCGCGAACAACAACGGCGATTCCTTCAGTCCGAAGGCTGGATCGCATGGTCGGGACCTGCGATCGCCGAACTGCTCAAGCAGTTCATCGCGCACAACCGCATGATGAGCGGCGGCTTCTCGATTCACGGCGACCTGGTGACGCTGTCCGACATCGACTGCCCGGTGCTGGCAGTCATCGGCGAGGTCGACGACATCGGTCAGCCGGCCTCGGTGCGCGGGATCAAGCGTGCCGCCCCGAAGGCGGACGTCTACGAATTCCTCATCCGCACGGGGCATTTCGGCCTCGTCGTCGGATCGAAGGCGGCGAGCCAGACCTGGCCCGCGGTCGCCCAATGGGTCAGGTGGATCGACAGCACGGGGGATATGCCCGACGGCGTCACTCCGATGGCGCTGCAGCCCGAGGAGCGCAGCGAGAGCGGTGTCTCGTTGAGCTCGCGGGTGGCCCACGGCACCACCGCCGCCACCGAGATGGTCTTCAACCTGGCCCGGTCGGCCGCCGACGCGCTGGTCGCCGCCAACAAGTCCGCGCGCGCAATGGTTGTCGAGACCGTCCGCACCCTGCCCCGCCTTGCGCGGCTGGGCCAGATCAACGACCACACCCGGATCTCGCTGGGCAGGCTCATGTCCGAGCAGGCGCGCGATCTCCCCAATGGCGAGGCGTTGCTGTTCGACGGTCGCGTCCACACCTACGAGGCGGTGGATCGCCGCGTCAACAATGTTGTCCGCGGCCTGATCGAGGTCGGCGTGCGGCAAGGCGCGCACGTCGGTGTGCTGATGGAGACGCGGCCGAGCGCGCTCGTCGCGATCGCCGCACTCTCGCGCCTGGGCGCGGTGGCCGTCCTGATGCCGCCCGACGCCGATCTGCTGGCCGCCGCCCGGCTCGGGGCGGTCTCCGACATCATCGCCGACCCGAGCAACCTCGAGGCGGCCCGCAAGCTCGACATGCGCGTCCTGGTGCTCGGTGGTGGTGAGGCGCGCGACCTGCACCTGCCCGATCACGCCGAGGTCATCGACATGGAGAAGATCGACCCCGACGTCGTCGATCTGCCCGGCTGGTACCGGCCCAATCCCGGACTGGCCCGCGACCTGGCATTCATCGGGTTCACCTCGATCAGCGGCGAGCTGATCGCCCGTCAGATCACCAACTACCGCTGGGCACTTTCGGCATTCGGCACCGCGTCGGCGGCCAACCTCGGCCGCGGGGACACCGTCTACTGCCTCACCCCGCTGCACCATCAATCCGGGCTGCTGGTCGCGCTCGGCGGCGCCGTGGTCGGCGGATCCCGCATCGCCTTGTCGCGGGGGCTGCGACCCGATCGGTTCATCCAGGAGATACGCCAGTACGGCGTGACCGTCGTTACCTACACCTGGGCGATGCTGCGCGGCATCATCGACGATCCGTCGTTCTCGCTCACAGGAAGCCACCCGGTGCGGCTGTTCATCGGCTCGGGCATGCCGACCGGCGTCTGGAAACGCGTCGTCGACGTGTTCGAGCCCGCCCACGTCGTCGAGTTCTTCGCGACGACGGACGGTCAGGCGGTGCTGGCGAACGTCTCCGGCGCCAAGATCGGCAGCAAGGGCAGGCCGCTGCCGGGCGGCGGCGAGGTCGCACTGGCCGCCTACGACCCCGAGGACGACCTGATCCTCGAGGATGAGCGTGGCTTCGTGCGCCGGGCCGACACCAACGAGGTCGGAGTCCTGCTGGCCAATCCACGCGGACCCGTCGACCCGACGGCGTCGGTGAAGCGCGGCGTCTTCGCCCCCGCGGACACGTGGGTGTCCACCGAATATCTCTTCCGCCGCGACGAGGACGGCGACTACTGGCTCGTCGACAACCGCGGAACGGTGCTGCACACGCCCCGCGGTGTCGTCTACGCGTCGCCCGTGAATGACACCGTCAGTCGTCTTGACGCGGTGGATCTCGCGGTGACTTACGGGCTGGATGCCGGCGGGCATCAACTCGCCGTCACTGCGCTCGCGCTGCGCCCGGGCGGAACCATCACGTCGGCAGATCTGTCCGAAGCGCTCGCGGATCTGCCGGTCGGCAACGCACCCGACATCGTGCACGTGGTGCCCGCGATGACACTCAGCGCGTCGTGCCGACCACTCATCAGCCCGCTGCGCGACGCCGGTATCCCCAAACCGTCGCGTAACGCCTGGTATTTGGATCCCGATACGAATCGGTACAAGCGGTTGACCGTCGCGGTACGCGCCGAGATCGCTGGTGGGTGACGAGGGACGACTGTGCCGTGCGGTCGTCGCGCTGTTAGGCTCCCGCTGGCGGCAAGGTGTCTCCCGGGTCGGGGAGTCCGCGCCAACGCGCTGGAGGGTTGATGGCATCGCAGACCGGTAGAGATCGCTTTGACTGGCGTCGCGCCATCATCGGCGGAGTTTCCAGCGGCGCCATCGCCATCGCCCTGATGAGCGGATTCGGTGTTTCGACCGCGTTCGCCCAGCCCGCAGACCCGGCCTCACCCTCAGCCGCGGACGACAACTGCACCGGGGACGACTGCGCCAAGCGAGACGCCGCACCCGTGGCCGCCGGCGACAACTGCACCGGGGACGACTGCGCCAAGAGAGACGCCGCCGCACCCACGGCCGCTGACTGCCCTGACGAACGCCGACTGCCCCGAAGACGGGGAGCGCCAATCGACGATGACCGCCGACGAGGCGCTGGCGATCATTCACAACGAGTACGCCCTGGGTGATGGCGGTGGCCAGCTGTCGGCGCTGATCGATGACGTGATGAAAATGCGCGCTCAGGGCTTCAAGCCGTCGAATGCGCTCAAGCTGCAAATCGAGGACGCGCTGGCGCACCGGCCCAACCAGACGCCGCTGGTGGAGGCGCTGAAGGCAACGCTGGCAGTATCAGCGCAAACTGCAGGCGCAGGCCCAGATGTCCACGCAACAGGGCGGCCCCGTCGCCGGCCCCGTGCCCGTGATCCCGCCCGGCACCGGCAGCATCAACATCCCGCTCGGCTGACGCGCCTTCGTGCTCGACGAAAAACTTCTGAGCATCCTCGTCTGCCCCGAGGACCGTGGACCGCTGCTGTTGGTCGGCGACGAGTTTCTGTACAACCCGCGACTTCGGCGTGCGTATCGCATCGAGGACGGTGTTCCGGTCCTGCTGATCGACGAAGCCGTCACCGTGACCGATGAGGCCGAGCACGAGCGGATGCTCGAGCGGGCGTCAGGGGAATCCGGGTAGCTCGCCGGTGAGGTAGCGCTGCAGGTTCGGGGCGATGGTCTCGGCGATCTGCTCGACCGGCAGCGATTTGAACGGGTCGAGCTCGAGGATGTAGCGCGCCATCACCACGCCGACCAACTGCGACGCCACGAACTGAACGCGGATCCTTCCGCTGCCGGGCGGGTTGTCGACGCGTGTGCCCACCTCCTACGCGATCACCTCCTGCAGAAACGAGCGCACGAGCGAGATCTCATTGCCGGCGAGTATCGATCGCAGGGTCGCGATGAATCCCTTCCCCATCTCGGAATCCCACAGCGGCAACAGAAGCGACGGCAGCGTATAGCCGATCTCCTCGACGGGGATCTGCCGCAGCGGACCGATGATCTGCATCGGGTCGATCGGGATGTGGATCGCCGCGGCGAACAGCTGGGTCTTGGTTCCGTAGTAATGGTGCACCAGCGCGGGATCCACGTCTGCGTCCGCCGCGATCGCGCGGATCGAGGTCTTGTCAATCCCATTGCGGGCGAACAACTCCCGTGCACTGACTCAGGATGCGCTCGCGCGTGTCCGACGTCCCGGGCGGTCGCCCGGGACGTTTGCGTTCTGCGTTGGTGGTCAATGCCGTTACGGAGTCCTTCGTCGTAGCGTCGCCGCCGCCAGGCACAGCGCCACGATCGCGAAGCCGATGACCACGGCGATATCCCGCACCGCGATGAAGGTCGGCTCCGCGTACGCACCGACCTGTTGCAGCGCCTCCAGAGCGTAACTGGCGGGCAGCACATTGCTGATCCACTGCAGCCATTCCGGCAGCACGTCGCGGGGCACGATGATTCCGCACAACAGCAGTTGTGGGGCGATCACCACCGGCATGAACTGGACCGCTTGAAACTCCGTGCGGGCGAATGCACTACACAGCAGACCCAGCCCGACACCGAGCACCGCGTTGATGATCGCGATGGTGAACACCAGAATCGGGCTGCCCGCGGTGTCCAGACCGAGGAACCAGAACGACACGATGCAGGCCAAAGTCGCCTGCGCGGCGGCGGCGATCGAGAATGCGGTGCCGTAGGCGGCGAGCAGGTCCAGGCGGCGCAGCGGCGTGGTCAGAATCCGCTCCAACGTCCCCGAAACCCGTTCTCGCTGCATCGTTATCGACGTGATCAGGAACATCACGATGAGCGGGAACACGCCGAGCATGATCAGACACGCATTGTTGAACGGCGACGGCATGCCGGGACGGTGCGGGGCGTTCTGGAACATGAAGTACATCAGCGTGATGATCAGGCTCGGTACGACGAGGATCATCGCGACGCTGCGGTGGTCGCCCGCAAGTTGGCGCAGGATTCGCGTGGTGGTGGCCAGATACGCCTGCGGGCTCAGCCGACCTCGACGTTTCAGGCCGCGGTGCTGTGCCGGATGACGGACAGAAACGCTTCCTCCAGTGACTGACATCCTGTGTCCTCTCGTAGCTTCGCGGGTGTGGTGTGCGCGAGAAGGTGGCCCTCGCGCATCAGCAGGAGATCCCCGCAGTGATCGGCTTCGTCCATGACGTGGCTCGACACGAGCAGCGTCGTGCCGTGCCGGGCGAGTTCGTGAAACTGTTCCCAGAGATCGACCCGCAGTACGGGGTCGAGGCCCACGGTGGGTTCGTCGAGCACCAGCAGGTCGGGGCGCGACACCAGCGCACACGCCAGCGACGCGCGGGTGCGCTGGCCCCCGGAGAGGTTGCCGCACAGCGCAGTTCGGTGATCGTCGAGGCCGACGGCCGCAGTCGCGTCGTCGGCGGCCGCCGCGTCGGCGCCGTACAACGACGCGAAGTACCGGACGTTGTCGATGACGCGCAGGTCGTCGTAGATCGTCGGGTCCTGGGTCACGTAGCCGACGCGGTGCCTCAGGTCGGCAGAGCCGGCGGGAAGGCCCAGCACCGTCACGGTTCCGTCGGCGATGATCTGCGTGCCGACGATGCTGCGCATCAGCGTCGTTTTGCCGCACCCGGACGGGCCGAGCAGTCCGGTGATCGTGCCCCGCGCGATCTGTACCGAGACGTCGTCCAGCGCGACCCGCTTACCTCGGACAACCCGCAGATTCCTGCACTTCGATCGCGAGGTCCGCACCATGTCCGGAGTAATTCATCACTCGATGAACTCATCATGAGATGAATAATGCGCGGCGCGTGGTGGGCGTGTCAAGGGTCGGCGGGCAGAATCGCTGCGGTGAGTGCGCGCCAGTTGTCCGTCGACCCCCTCACCGCGGCGCGGCGACTGCTGGGAGCGGTTCTGGTCGGGCGCGAAGTGAGCGCGATGATCGTCGAGGTCGAGGCCTACGGCGGCCCCGACGACGGGCCGTGGCCCGACGCCGCGTCGCACTCCTATCGCGGACCAGGGGCTGCGCAACTCGGTGATGTTCGGTCCGGCCGGGCGGCTGTACACCTATCGGAGCCACGGCATACACGTCTGCGCGAACGTCGTGTGCGCGACCGAGGGAGTCGCGGGAGCCGTGCTGCTGCGCGCAGCGGCGATCGAGTCCGGATTCGATGTCGCCCAGGGTCGCCGCGGCGAGTCGGTCCGCCCGGCGGCTCTGGCGCGCGGACCCGGAAATCTGTGCTCGGCCATGGGAATCACCATGGAGGACAACGGGATTGACCTGCTCAACGCGAAGAGTCCGATCCGGGTGATGCTCGGCGCGAAGCAGACGGTGTCGCGGCCCGCGCGTCGGCGTCAGCAAGGCGGCCGATCGGCGCCTGGCGGTTGTGGCTGGCCGGACGTCCCGAGGTGTCGCTGTATCGCCGAAGCCCACGGGCACCGGCTCCCGGCGAAAGCGATTAGTCGCACCTTGGCCGAGAGCGGCGCGATACTGAAGTCGTGCCCGCCCCTCGGGATCAGATGCTGGCTGGGGCTTCGGTCACAGCCCGAAGCCTCGAGCTCTCCGGGACCACGACGTCGGTGCTGGAGGCAGGCAACGGCCCTCCGATGGTGCTACTTCACGGCGCCATCGAGTGCGGAGGCGCATTGTGGGCGCCGGCCATACCGGCGCTGGCGAAGGACTACCGCCTGATCGTCCCGGACTTTCCGGGACTCGGTGAGTCAACGCCGCTGCCCGGAATCGGCCTCGACTCGTTCGCCGAGTGGGTAAGCACCCTGTTCGAACGCCTCGACGTCGTGCGGCCCACACTCGTCGCCCACTCGATGTTGGGAGGCCTGGCGACGCGGCTCGCCGGCCGACATGCCGCGATTCTGTCGCGGCTGGTGGTGTACGCGGCTCCCGCGATTGGTCGTTATCGGATGCCCATGGCCCTGAGGTACCGAGCGGTGCGGTTCGCGCTTCGCCCGACACCGGCCAACCTCGACCGCTTTCAGCGATTCGCGTTGTCCGACAAGGAATCAACCCGCGCTCGGGATCCGTTGTGGTTTGACGCGTTCTCGGAGTACACCTTGGACCGCGCCCGCGAACGCCATGTGAAGGCCACGATGCGAAGGCTGATCTCCACACAGGCGAAACGCGTGCCCGACGAGGAGCTCAAGCGCATCACTGTGCCGACGGCCATTGTGTGGGGTCGCCAGGACCGAATGGTTCCGCTTCGAATCGCCGAGCCGACGGCTACTCGTCAGAGTTGGCCGCTCTTCGTCGTCGACGGCGCCGGTCACGTTCCGCATATCGAACAGCCCGAGGCTTTCGTCGACACTCTCCGGTCGATCTGCAGCTCCTGAGTGGCAGGTCGGCGTGGGCGAGCGCCGCCGCCATCACCTCGTACGGGAAGATCGACGTCATGGGTACCTCCATCCTCGACGAGTTGGAATGGCGCGGGCTGATTGCGCAGTCCACCGACCGGGAGGCACTGGCGACGGCGTTGGCCTCGGGACCCACCACCGTTTATTCGGGTTTCGACCCGACGGCACCGAGCCTGCACGCGGGCCATCTCATTCCGCTTCTGACGCTGCGACGGTTTCAGCAGGCCGGCCATCGGCCGATCGTGTTGGCCGGGGGAGCGACAGGCATGATCGGCGATCCGCGCGACGTCGGCGAGCGCACGCTGAATAACGTCGACACTGTCGCGGAGTGGGCCGACCGGATCCGCGGCCAACTCGAGCGATTCGTCGAGTTCGACGATTCGCCCACCGGCGCCGTCGTCGAGAACAACCTGACCTGGACCGGCGAAATGGCCGCGATCGAGTTCCTCCGGGACGTCGGCAAGCACTTCTCGGTCAACGTGATGCTCGACCGCGACACCGTACGCCGTCGCCTCGAGGGCGAGGGCATCTCGTATACCGAGTTCAGCTACATGCTGTTGCAGGCCAACGATTTCGTCGAGCTTCACCAACGCTATGGATGCGCACTGCAGATCGGGGGTTCCGACCAGTGGGGCAACATCATCGCCGGGGTCCGGCTGGTCCGCCAGAAAGCGGGAGCGACGGTTCATGCGCTGACCACCCCGCTGGTCACCGATTCGGAGGGCCAGAAGTTCGGTAAGTCGACTGGCGGGGGCAGCCTCTGGCTGGACCCGGAGATGACGAGCCCCTACGTCTGGTACCAGTACTTCGTCAACACCGCCGATGCCGACGTGATCCGCTATCTGCGCTGGTTCACCTTCTTGGCGCCAGACGAACTCGCGGAACTCCAGCAGGTGACGACGGAACGCCCGCACGAGCGGGCGGCCCAGCGCCGACTGGCCCGTGAGCTGACCGATCTGGTGCACGGTGAAGCAGCGACAGCGTCGGTGGAGCACGCCAGCCAGGCGTTGTTCGGTCGCGGCGAGCTCTCGCAGCTGGACGAGCCGACGTTGGCCGCCGCGTTGCGTGAGGCGCAGGTGGCCGAACTCGGGGCGGGCGGCGCCGATGCGATCACCGACCTGCTGGTGGCCACCGGCCTCTCGGCCAGCAAGGGCGCGGCGAAGCGCACGATCGGTGAGGGTGGGGCATACGTCAACAACGTCCGCATCGAGAGCGAGGAGTGGTCGCCGCAGCCCTCGGACTTCCTGCACGGTCGCTGGCTGGTATTGCGCCGCGGCAAGAGGAACATCGCCGGCGTCGAACGGGTTGGTTGATGCGACGGAATCGCACGGCTTCGGCTGGCGTGGGTTGCCCGGGAACAAACTCGGCTGCCGATGCGTTGAACCCATCTGTCGGAGCTGACGCACTCTGCGTGCGCACGATAGGTCCCGAGTTGAGAAACACGCCCTATCAGCCCATTTGACTCCGAGTTTTCCCTCACGTAACTTGTTGATTCGTCGCTGCGACACGGGCCCGGCCCGGCGAGCGCGGCGGCTCCCAGAGGGAAGCCCCCACTTCGGTGGGTTCCTGATCGTCCGCACTACGAGTACGCGGCCTTTTGGCCGCGGGCTAGTTGCGCGGCCGAGCG
>CAVTSZ010000011.1:0-290397 GCA_963737385.1 uncultured Actinomycetota bacterium | reverse complement strand
CCCACCACGCCTCGCCCATGTTGGCCAGGTCGGCACCGTGTGCCATGGCCATGCGCAGGCCGTCGCCGGTGTTGTTGGGCGGTGAAACCGCGCCGCGCATCGGGCCGCGCAGATACGCCTCGACCAGCTTCGGGTCCCACTCGAACCCGCCGGTGCCCAGCACCACGCCGCGACGGGCACGAACGTTGAATTCCGTGCCCTCCGCAGTGATTCGGACGCCGGTGATACCCAGCGCATCGGAGAAGAGCTCAACGGCGCGTGCGTTCGTGCGTGGGACGATCCCCTTGTCGAGCAGACCCTTGAGCAGCCCGGCGATCAACGCGGTGCCCGCCACGCAGTAGTCGCCGGATTCGTCGTCGACCGACGCGTGGATGCGTGCTCGCGTCTCGGCGTCGATACCGACATTGCTGAAGTCGGCGGGGAACGACGTTATGCGGTCATTCCACTGTCCGAGCCGGGACCGATCGAACGGTTTGGCGTTGAGCGACCGTCCGCCTGTGGGTCGCCCGCCGGGCAGTTCGGGTTTGTAATCCGGGAATCCCTCGGCGACCTCGAACTGCAATTCGCTGTGCGTCTCCACGAAGTCGAGCATCTCCGGGCCGGTGCGCACGAACGTTTCCACCAGTTCGTCGTCCATGAACCCGAGGGACTGCGCACGCAGATAGCTCATGGCGTCCTCGACCGTCAGTTCGCCGTCGGACGACCGGTTGTGCGCCGGAATCCAGATGATGCCACCGGAGACCGCTGTCGTGCCCCCCACGGTCGCGGCCTTCTCGTACACCTCGACCGAGGCCCCGTTGACCGCGGCGGTCAGTGCGGACGTCAGGCCGGCCCCGCCGCTGCCCAGCACGACCACGTCGACCTCGTGATCCCAATCGGTCACGGTTGTCTCCTCTCACTACGCGCGTCGAACGTGAACTTGTGCTCGGAAAGTCTCCAAAATGTCGTGCATAAGCTCACGTTCGACGCTGGAAATTCGAAACTGAGCATGCGCATCCCTTTCAGCTGAGGATCGCGGACAATTCGTTGGCAGCCTTGATCACCGTGTCCTTGCCGTGCATGACCACGTCCTCGCGGTGCGAGATGAGGTTGATGCACGTCGGCGGCGACGGCGGCTGCCTGCGTACTGGCACGGCCAGGCCGTAGGTGTTCGGCTCGACCTCACCGTGGGTGATCACCCAACCTTGTTGGCGGGTCTGGGGAACCAGGTCGCGTTCACCCGGCCGCGGCGGCATGCTCGCCAGCAGGGCGATGCCTGCGGCACCCCGCTCCAGCGGGTAGCGGCTGCCCTCGTGAAACGAGAGTTGGTAGTACACGTTCGTCGGGACGATCACCGCGATGGCCACCTGCTGGTCGCCCTCGGCCACCAGCAGCGACACCGTGCTGCCGAGGTCGTCGGCCAGCGTGCGCAGGGTGGGCAGGCTCAGCTGGCGCACGTGGTTGTCGAACGACGCGCCGAGCACCGCGAGCGCGGCGGCAGCCCGGTAGCGGCCGTCCTCACCCTTGGCCACGAGCCGGAACTGCGACAGCGTGGACAGCAGTCGGTACGCGATCGTCCGGTGCACGCCGATGTCGTCGGCGACCTGTTGGGCGGTCAGACCCGACCGCGAGGTCGCGACCAGCTGCAGCGCGGCCAGACCCCTGGCCAACGTCTGCGAGCCCGGCGCACCCGTCGGCGCGGCACTGGGACTCGCCCCGCCGACCGAACCAGTCATGACGTCCTTCCTGACCTTCCCTTGACATCTACTGCTCAGGAGAGTGATGCTCTGACTATAGTGCACATATATGTGCGATAAATGAGCAAAGTGCTTACAAAATACGAGAATTCAATTCTCGCCGTCAAGAGAGGTGACGAGTGGCTCAAGCCGAACCGCTCCTCGCGACTTCAGCGTCTCCGGACTTCGAGAGCGTCTGGAGCGACCTTCAGGGCGTCCCGTTCTCGCAGGGCTTCCTCGACGCCGGGGGAGTGCGCACCCGCTATCTGCATGTCGGCGATCCCGGCAAGCCGGTGCTGGTGTTCCTGCACGGCTCGGGCGGGCACGCCGAGGCCTACGTCCGCAATCTGGAATCGCATGCGGAGCACTTTTCGACGTGGTCGATCGACATGCTCGGTCACGGCTACACGGACAAGCCCGGTCACCCGCTCGAGGTGAACCACTACGTGGCGCATCTGCTGGCCTTCCTCGACGCGGTCGGCGCCGAACGGGCACATATCAGCGGTGAGTCGCTCGGCGGCTGGGTTGCGGCACGCGCCGCGGCCGACCACCCGAACCGGGTCGACCGACTGGTGCTCAACACCGCGGGCGGATCACAGGCCGACCCCGAGGTGATGAAGCGCATCATCACGCTGTCGATGGCCGCCGCGGAGAACCCGACATGGGAAACGGTGCAGGCCCGCATCAAATGGTTGATGGCCGACAAATCCAAGGATTACGACGACATCGTCGCGAGCCGCCAGCGTGTCTACCGCCAACCCGGATTCGTCGCCGCGATGAAAGACATCATGGCGCTGCAGGATCCGGATATCCGCGCGCGAAACCTGCTCGGCCCGAAAGAATACGGGGCGATCACCGCTCCCACCATGGTCGTGTGGACCAGCGATGACCCGACAGCCGACGCCGCCGAAGGACGCCGGATGGCCTCGATGATCCCCGGTGCCCGATTCGAGCTGATGCCCGGCTGCGGCCACTGGCCGCAGTACGAGGATCCCAAGACCTTCAACCGCCTGCATCTCGACTTCCTCCTGGGACGCGCGTGACCGACTCAGTGGACATCGTCATCGTCGGGGCTGGGCCGTCCGGCCTGACCTTGGCGAACATCCTTGGACTGCAGGGTGTCCGGACCGTGGTCGTCGATGAGCGCGACACCCTCATCGACTATCCCCGTGGTGTCGGGCTCGACGACGAGGCGCTGCGCACCTTCCAGTCCATCGGATTGGTCGACCGCGTCCTGCCGCACACCGTGCCGAACCAGATTCTGCGGTTCTTCGACGGCAAGCGGCGGTTGCTCGCCGAGATGGCGCCCCCCGACGCGCGTTTCGGCTGGCCCAAGCGCAACGGCTTCGTCCAGCCGATGGTCGACGCCGAACTGTACGGCGGCCTCGAACGCTTCGACCACGTCGACGTTCGGTGGGGACACCGGATGGAGAACTGCGTCGAGACCGACGACGGTGTCACGGTTGAGTTCTCGGACGGGCAGGATCCGGTGCACGCCCGCTACGTGATCGGGTGCGACGGGGGCCGCAGCGCCACCCGCCGGTTGATGGGTGTGTCGTTCGACGGCACCACGTCATCGACGCGCTGGCTGGTGGTCGACGTCGCGAATGATCCGCTGGGCCATCCCAACAGCGAGGTCGGCGCGGATCCGGAGCGGCCGTACGTGTCGATCTCCATTGCGCACGGGATCCGGCGCTTCGAGTTCCTGATTCACCCCGACGAGTCCGACGAACTCGCCGACGACCCGGCGTTCGTCAGACGCATGCTCGCGCAGCGGGTTCCGCATCCCGACCGTGTCGACATGATCCGCCACCGGGTGTACACGCATCATTCGCGTATCGCGGGCTCGTTTCGCAAGGGGCGGCTGATGTTGGCAGGCGATGCTGCACATCTGATGCCCGTCTGGCAGGGCCAGGGTTACAACAGCGGCATTCGGGACGCCGCGAATCTCGGCTGGAAACTGGCCGCCGTGGTGAGCGGCCAGGCCGAGGACGCACTGCTTGACACCTACGACGTCGAACGGCGCAAGCACGCGCGCGCGATGATCGACCTGTCCACCACCGTGGGGCGGGTCATCTCGCCGACGAACCGACGGGTGGCCGCGCTGCGCGACCGTGTCATCCACGCTGCATCGGCCGTCCCCTCGCTGAAGCGCTACATCCTGGAGATGCGGTTCAAACCGATGCCGCGTTACCAGCAGGGCGCCGTCCACCACACCGAGCCAGGCGCCGCTGCGGCCGGGGCGACCTCGCCGACCGGCACGTTGTTCATCCAGCCGCGCGTCGACACCCGCGAGGCGCAGAACGTGATGCTCGACGACGTGCTCGGCACCGGGTTCGCGGTGCTGTGCTGGAGCAACAACCTGCGCGCCGTACTCGGCGACGAGGCTTTCGCTCGCTGGAAAGCATTGGGGGCCACGTTCGTCGAGGCGCGCCCGATGACCCAGCTTCACTGGACCGGGCATGACGACGCCGACGTCGTGGTGATCGGTGACCGGTCCGGCGCACTCAAATCGTGGTTCGACGTCTACACCGATTCGGTGCTGTTCGTGCGTCCGGATCGCTGCATCGCCGGCGCGTGCATCGCGCAACGTGCGCCCGAAGTGAGCGCATCGCTTTTCGATGTCCTTTGTCTGACCCAGGGAGGAGGCTCGAGTTCTCATGGCGACACTGGCCCTGTGCTGCATGTCGCACAGTCCGCTACTGAACCTTCCGGGACCGTCGCGGGATCTTCTTGACGACGTCGGGTCCGGCCTCGCTGCGGCGCGGACTTTCGTCGCGGACTACGACCCCGAACTGGTCGTCATCTTCTCGCCCGACCACTACAACGGGTTCTTCTACCGGACGATGCCGCCGTTCTGCATCGGCACCGCGGCGCAGGGCGTCGGCGACTACGGCACCTACGCCGGCCCGCTCGACGTGCCTGAGGACATCGCCACGGACTGCGCGCGGGCGGTGCTCGAATCGGGTGTGGACGTGGCGCTTTCGGCGAGCATGGATGTCGACCACGGCACGGTCCAACCGCTGCAGACGCTCTTCGGCGACGCAACTTCACGGCCGGTGATCCCGATCTTCATCAACTCGGTCGCGACCCCGCTGGGGCCGCTGCGGCGTGTGCGGTCCCTCGGCGCCGCCGTCGGCACCTACCTGGCGACGTTGGGAAAGCGGATCCTCGTCGTGGGATCCGGCGGCCTGTCGCACGATCCGCCCGTGCCGACACTGGCCACCGCGCCGCCGGCCGCCCTGGCGCGGATCGTGCACGGCGAACCGATGACACCGGAACAGCGGCAGGCGCGACAGGTCGCGGTCATGGACGCGGCACAGGCCTTCGCCCACGGCGACAGCCCGCTGCAACCCCTCAATCCCGACTGGGATCAGGCCTTCCTCGAGTTGGTCGACTCGAATCGTCTCGACGAGGTGGACGACTGGTCGAATGCCTGGATCGAGCAGGAGGCCGGCCACTCGGCTCACGAAATCCGCACCTGGGTAGCGGCCTTCGCGGCACTGACCGCGCACGGACGTTACGAGACGGTGGACCGGTTCTACCGCGCCGCGCCCGACCTGATCGCCGGTTTCGCCGTCAGGACGGCGGTGTGCAAGCCATGACAGCAGATGCTTTCGACCACACCGTGGATGTTCTCGTCGTCGGCTCCGGCGGCGGCGGAATGACTGCGGCGCTGGCCGGTGAAGCGTTCGGCCTCGACACCCTCGTGGTCGAGAAGTCACCGCAGTTCGGTGGTTCCACTGCGCTGTCTGGTGGCGGCATCTGGGTGCCGGGCGCACCGTCGCAGCGCAAAGAGGGCTACGTTCCGGATCCCGATGGCGTGTTCGATTACCTGAAGCGGATCACCGGAGGCCTTGTCAGCGACGCGCGACTGCGCCAGTACGTCGATACCGCACCCGAGATGATGGAGTTCCTCGAGAAGCGAAGCCCGTGGTTCGAATTCGTGTGGAAGCCCGGCTATGCCGACTACTACCCGGAACTGCCCGGCGGCTCCCAATTGGGCAGCACGATCAACGTGCCCGCGATCGACCTGCGCAAGCTCGGCGACGAGGAACAGAACCTACTGCAGCCGCTGGCATTGGCGCCCAAGGGAATCTGGTTCGCCCCCAAGGATCTTCGGCTCTTCTACCAGGTGCGCCAGAACTGGCGCGGCAAGGCCGTGCTGGTGAAGCTGATCTGGCGGATGTTCCGGGCGCGGGTGTTCGGCGACCGGATGGCCGCGATCGGCCAGTCGCTCGCGGCGAGGATGCGGCTGGCTCTGAAGGAGCATGGCATCCCGTTGTGGCTGAGCACGCCGATGATCGAGTTGATCACCGACGTCGACGGGAAGGTCACCGGCGCGGTCGTCGAACGCGACGGTCGCCAGCAGCGCATCGGCGCTCGGCACGGCGTCATTCTGGCCGCGGGCGGATTCGACCACGACATCGAGTGGCGCAGGCAGCACCTTCCGGTCCTCGAGAAGGACTGGAGCTTCGGCAATCCCGCGTCCATGGGGGACGGCATCCGGGCGGGGGAGAAGGTCGGCGGCTCGACCGACCTTCTCGACGAGGCGTGGTGGTTTCCCGCCATGTGCTGGCCCGATGGCAGGCTGCAGTTCATGCTGAACGAGCGCATGATGCCGTCGCAGTTCGTCGTCAACGGCGAGGGTAAGCGGTTCATCAACGAGGCGGCGCCCTACATGGACTTCGCGCACGCGATGATCGAGGGGCAGAACTCCGGTGTCGACCACATCCCGTGCTGGCTCGTCACCGACATCCGCTCGTTCCACCGCTACGTCGTCGGCGGCCACCTGCCCATTCCCAAGGTACCGTTTGCGCCGGTGCCCACCGGATGGAAGGTACCCAAGGCATGGATGGATTCGGGAATCGTGTTGGAGGGCAACAGCTTCGAGCAGCTGGCGACCAGGATCGGCGTGCCACCCGCGCAGCTTCGCGCCACGGCGGATCGTTTCAACGAGCTGGCGCGCAAGGGCCACGACGACGACTTCAACCGCGGTGATTCGGCCTACGACAACTACTACGGCGACCCCACGCTGCCCAACCCCAATCTGCATCCGCTGCAGAAGCCGCCGTACTACGCGTTCCAGATCATCCTCGGCGACCTCGGCACGTCGGGCGGGTTGCGCACCGACGAACAGGCGCGTGTGCTGCGCTCCGATGACAGCTTCATCAAGGGGCTCTACGCAGTCGGAAACGCCTCGGCCGCGGTGATGGGTCGCAGCTACGCGGGCGCAGGAGCCACCATCGGGCCCGCGATGACCTTCGGTTACGTCGCCGCCAAACACATTGCAGACCAACTGCCCGACAGCGCCATTGCGTCCGGCGCCCAGCCCGATTCGACACACTCGATTCACATCGAAAGGTAACGAAATGAAGATCTCGCTGTTCTACGAATTCCCGCTGCCGCGGCCGTGGAGTGACGACGACGAGCACAAGCTCTTCCAGGACGGGCTCGACGAGGTGGAGGCCGCCGACAAGGCCGGCTTCTCTACCGTGTGGCTGACCGAGCACCACTTCCTCGAGGAGTACTGCCACTCCACCGCGCCCGAGATCTTCCTGTCCGCGGCGAGCCAGCGCACCAAGGACATTCGCCTCGGCTTCGGCATCATGCACCTGCCGCCGGCGGTCAACCACCCTGCGCGGGTGGCGGAGCGCGTCTCCACCCTCGATTTAATATCCAATGGCCGAGTCGAGTTCGGCACCGGCGAGTCGTCCTCAGTCGGCGAGCTCGGCGGGTTCGGCATCGATCCCGCCGACAAGCGTGCCCAGTGGGAGGAGGCGCTCGAGGTCTCGATCCGCTGTATGACCGAGGAGCCGTTCACCGGCTTCAAGGGCCAGCACATCGAGATGCCGCCCCGCAACGTCGTTCCCAAGCCGCTGCAGAAGCCGCATCCGCCCGTCTGGGTCGCCTGCACCCGTCCCGCTTCGGTGGCGATGGCCGCGCAGAAAGGGCTGGGCGCGCTGAGTTTCGCCTACACCGGTCCCGGGCCGCTGACCGAGCGGGTCAACGGCTACTACAAGGAGTTCGAGGAGAGCGCCGTTCCGGTCACGCCGGTGATGAACCCCAACATCCTTGCCATCGGCGGCGACCTGTCGATGATGGTGGCCAAGACCGATGAGCAGGCCATCGAGCGGCTCGGAAAGGGCGGCGGGTTCTTCGCATTCGGGATCATGCACTACTACATGACCGGTATGCACACGCCGGGCCGGACCGGCGTCTGGAAGCGGCACCTCGAAGAGATCGAGAAGGATCCGAGCATCGTGTACGGGCCGGACCGCGGACCGATCGGGAGCCCCGCCACGGTTCGTGAGTTCCTGCGCGGCTACGAGGAGAGCGGTGTCGACGAACTGATCCTGCTGCTCACCCCGCGTAGGCACGAGGAGACGATGGAGTCCATCGAGCTGATGGGCAAGGAGGTTCTGCCCGAGTTCATCGAGCGCGACGAGAAGGCGAGGGCCGAGAAGGCCAAGCGGCTCGAACCTGCCCTCGAGAAGGCCGAGACGCGCAGGCCTGAGTCGAAGGCACCGCTGTTCGACGAGACCTACTCGTTCGGCGGCCTGCCCACCGGCCGCGAGAACTACACCGCCAATGAGGTGTCGCTGGCGATGGAGGAGATGAACGCCGGCATCGAGGCCGCGGCGGCGAAGCTCAAGTCAGGGGAAGGGTGGACGAGCAGAAACCCCACTGCGGACGCGAGGAGCGAATGACCAGGACCGACAAGAGTTGACCGATGGCCCAGACTGACGAGCTGTGGCGCTACGACGGCCGCCGGGTCGTCGTCACCGGGTGCGCGTCGGGCATCGGCGCCGACGTGGCGCGCCAGGTCGCCGATCTCGGTGCCGAGGTGATCGGCCTCGATATCCGGCCTCCGGACGTGAAGGTCAGTGAGTTCGTCTCACTGGACCTGTCGGATCCGGAATCGATCGATGCGGCGGTTGCGTCGATCGGCGGCGGCGTCGATGCGCTGTTCAACGTTGCCGGGGTGTCTTCGGGGATCAGGGATCCGCTGCGGGTGGTCATCATCAACTTCCTCGGCACCCGGCGCTTCACCGAAGCGCTGGTGCCCTCGATGCCGCCGGGGTCGGCCATCGCCAACGTCTCGTCGCTGGCGGCATCGGCCTATCGGGAGAACGCCGCGGTCACCGCGGGGCTGGTGGACACCGAGACAATGGACGAGGGAATCCAGTGGTGCGAGCGCAATCCGGAGGCGCTCGCCGACGGGGGTGGTTACCGGCTGTCCAAGGAGGCGATCATCCTGTACGGGATGGCGAACGTCACGGCACTGGGAGCCAAAGGGATCCGGATCAACTGCACCGCACCCGGCGTCACCGACACACCGATCCTCGACCAGTTGCGGTCTGCATACGGCCAGGAGTTCCTGGACTCCTTCCGCACTCCGCTGGGCCGCACCGCGGGTCCCGCGGAACAGGCCAGCGTTCTGGTGTTCCTGAACGGCAGGGCCGCCAGTTACCTCACCGGACAGGTGATCTGGGTGGACGGCGGGACGACCGGCGAGACGGACCTCGCCGGATCGGTGTCGCGACGATGACGTGGACGAACTCGAAAGGCGCGCAATGGCCAGCATGACCGATTTCCGTCGGGTCGCCGACGACGTCCGCAACTGGGGGCGGTGGGGTGACGACGACGAACTCGGTACGCTGAACTTCATCACCGCCGAGAAGGTTGCGCAGGCCGCCGGTCTTGTCAGGCACGGCAAGGTGTTTCCCCTCGGCGTCGACTTCGGGTCGTCCGGCCCACAGGGCGCATTTCAATACCGCCAGAACCCGACACACGTGATGACGATCGACGGCGGCGACGCCGCGACGCTTCTCGAGTACGGTCCCAAATGGCTGCAGAACCCGTCGGCTGTCCAGTTGAGTTCGTATTCCGAGGCTGGCCCGATGCGGTTCAATGACGACCTGATCATCATGCCGCTGCAGGCGGCCACCCAGTGGGATGCCCTTTCGCATGTCTATTACGAGGACAAGCTGTACAACGGTTTTCCCGCGAGCTCGGTGACCAGCCTGGGTGCTTTTCACTGCGGCATCGACAAAGTGGACGGCAAGGGCATCACCTCGCGTGGTGTGCTGCTCGACATCGTGCGATCGCGCGGTGTGGAGACCTTCTGCGAGGTGGACGATCCGATCACTGCCGACGAGCTCGACGAGGCCGCACGAAAGCAGGGGGTCACGGTGGAACGTGGCGACATCGTCCTCGTCAGAACCGGTTGGTGGGCACGCTTTCTCGAGACCGGAGACGGCGCTGAACCCGGTGCCGGACTGGACTGGGCCTGCGCGTCGTGGCTGCACGACCATGAAGTCGCCGCGGTCGCGGCCGACAACCTGATGGTCGAGAACCCCATCTCGGGTGTCGACGGCGCCATACTGCCGATGCACATGCTGTGCCTGCGCGACATGGGTCTGATGCTCGGTGAATACTGGGATCTCAACGCATTGGCTGCGGACTGCGCAGCCGACGGCGTCTACGAATTCCAACTCATCGCACCGCCCCTGCGGGTGACCGGCGCCGTCGGATCACCGGTGAATCCCATTGCGATAAAATAGGTTTTCCGAAAAGGTGACGTCATGACCGCAAGCACAACAACAGGTGGGACACCGCTGGTCGTCGGACTCGGCGGAACGTTGAGGTCGAACTCATCGACCGAGCGGGCGTTGCGCTACTGCCTTGACTCCGTCGAACGTCAGGGCGGGCGCACGAAATTCTTCTCGGGTCCCGACCTCGACTTACCGATGTATGCCCCGCACGAACTGGAGCGCACCCCCAAAGCGCTCGAGCTGGTCAAAGCGCTGCGTGACGCCGACGCCGTCGTCGTCGGATCGCCCGGCTACCACGGCGCGGTCTCGGGACTCGTCAAGAACGCACTCGATTACATCGAGGATCTCCGCGAGGATCCGCGGGTTTATCTCGACAACACACCCTGGGGCTGCATCAGTTGCGCCTACGGCTGGCAGGCGGCGGTCGGCACGCTGGGCCAACTGCGGTCCATCGGTCACGCGCTGCGGGCCTGGCCGACACCACTCGGGGTGGCCATCAACTCGGCGGACCAAATCTGGGACACCGCAGGCGAGTTGACTGACGATTCGGTGCAGAACCAGCTCGACATGCTGGCCACGCAGGTGCTGACGTTCGCCCGCGCCGCGTGGGAAACCGCGTGAGCGCTTCCAGCGCGAGCAGACGCAAAGTGTCCTCATCTGTCGGCGTGTCGGGGCACTTTGCGTCTGCTCGCGCAGAGAAAAGGACCGTCCTGGTGGACGGGCTCGTCACCGCTTATCTCGAGGCGGGCCAAGGGGATCCGGTGGTCCTGTTGCACGGCGGCGAGTTCGGCGTCAGCGCGGAACTCGGCTGGGAGCACACGATTGCGGTGCTCGCCTCCAACCACCGCGTGCTCGCTCCGGACATGCTGGGCTTCGGGGGTTCAGCGAAGGTCATCGACTTCAATGACGGCCGCGGTATGCGGATCCGCCACATTGCGCGGTTCTGCGAGACCCTCGGTGTCGAGTCGGCGCATTTCGTCGGCAACTCGATGGGCGCGGTCAATCTGTTCGTCGACACCACCTCGGATGCACCCTGTGTTGCCGGTGCGCAGCATGGTGGCGGTCTGCGGTGGCGGCGAGATCCAACGGAACGAACATTCTGCCGCGCTCTACGACTACGACGCCACGCTCGACGGAATGCGACGGATCGTCACGGCCCTGTTTCACGACCCGTCATATCCCGCCGACGCCGACTACGTGCAGCGGCGATACGACTCGAGCATCGCGCCGGGCGCATGGGAAGCATTGGCGGCAGCAAGGTTTCGCCGACCCGGTCTTGAGCCGCCGGCGCTGCCGTCGAGTGCACGAGCATACGACCGCATCGCGGTGCCGACGCTCGTGGTCGAAGGTGGTGGCGACAAGCTGCTCCCGCGAGGCTGGGCGGCCGAGATCGCCGGGCAGATCGCGTCGGCCCGTTCGGCGGTGATCCCGGATGCCGGTCATTGTCCGCAGATCGAACAGCCGGCAGCGGTCAACGACCTGCTTCTGGCTTTCCTGGCCGAGCACCAGGTCGCGTCCACATGACGCCGAGACCGACGTTTTGGCGACTTTTACTCGTACTTTCACTGCGAGACGTCCGTTTGGGCGTAAAGGGAGCGGCATGACAGACGAACTGGCAGGCAAGGCCGCGATCGTCACCGGTGGTGCGTCGGGTCTCGGCGAAGGCCTGGCGCGCAGGTTCGCCGCCGAGGGCGCCAAGGTGCTGATCGCGGACGTCGACCGTGACGGCGGTGCCGCCCTTGCGGCGGACATCGGCGCCAACGCGCAGTTCGTCGAGGCCGACGTGTCCGACATGGGCCAGGTGAGCGATCTCGTGACGACGGCCGTCGACCGTTTCGGGGGCCTGCACGTCATGGTCAACAACGCAGGGGTGTCGGGCACGATGCACTTCCGGCTTCTCGACGATGACCTCGCGGATTTCCACAAAGTCATGTCGGTCAACCTGCTGGCCGTGATGGCGGGCACCCGCGACGCTGCCCGGCACATGAAAGACAGCGGTGGCGGCTCGATCATCAACGTGACGTCGATCGGCGGCATCCTCGCGGGCGGGGGTGTGATGACCTATCGGGCGTCGAAGGCCGCGGTCATTCAGTTCACCAAATCGGCGGCGATCGAGTTGGCGCACTACGAGATTCGGGTCAATGCAATTGCTCCCGGCAATATCCGCACGGGGATCGTCCGGAAGTCGGCGACGGGGGAGGACTTGGAGAAGCTGGAGGAGTTCGAAGCGAGGATCCGCGAGCAGATGCGCAATGACCGCCCGCTGAAGCGGGAGGGCACCGTGGAGGATGTCGCTGAAGCGGCGTTGTACTTCGCCACCGACCGCTCGCGGTACGTCACGGGCACTGTTCTACCTGTCGACGGAGGCACCGTCGCGGGCAAAGTGATCGTGCGCAAGTCGCCGGCGGACGCCGGCGGGGCCAGTTCCTAGCGATCGTCCGCGCGGTTGACGTGCTCTCGAACCAGCCGAGGGTAGCGGCCCCGGTCCGGCCGGAATATGTCGTGAGGCGAGTCGTCGAAGTCAACCAATCGAGCATGCGGGAACATCTGCTTGTAGCGCGCCCATTCGTCGTCGCCGACAAGGACACGTTCGCTACTGCGAACCACGAGCAGCGGAAGTCGAAGTGCGGCAAGCTCGTCCCAGAAGCACCGGTCGGCCGCCGCCTGAAACGTCTTCACCCCGGCGTCCATGTTCAGGCGCTCACTCACCGGTGTGCCGCGCCAACGTCCATTGAGCAGGCGACGCGAAAGATCAGGCGCCAGGACCTTCTCCTCGGGGACGTAGTCGCCGATCGACAGCGATCGGACACGGTCGGAATGGTCGAGCGCCCACGCGATCGCCGCCGACGTTCCTCGGGAGAAGGTCACCACGTGAACCGGCCCATCGGTCACCGCGTCGACGACCGCGCCGACGTCTGCGCTGAGCATGGCGAGGTCATATCCGCTCGCAGGGGCGCCGCTTTCGCCGTGGCCCCTGACCTCCACGACGGTGGTCCGGCGACCGAAGAGGGGCAGGACCTCGATGTAGTCGTCGGCGACGTCGGTCATGCCGGGCACAAACACGATCGGTGCGCCGTGATCGTCCCCGCCCGAGTCGAGATAGTGAATGCGAACGTCGCTGTTGTGTGTGAACCGGGAGACAACCATTCCAGCGGCACTTTATGCGCCCACGGGCGGTGACGACCGAGAAGCGTCACGGAGAATTTAAATCAGTCGCTTGACTTAATCGCTGTCACACGGTTCACTGTGTGGTGACCACAGCCAGCAGGACCGTTCGCACCGAGCGGGCGAGCATCACGCGGGAAGCGATCCTGGCTGCAGCCGAGCGGTTGTTCGCCGAACACGGTGTGTATGCCGTATCCAACCGACAGGTCAGCGAGGCCGCGGGGCAGGGCAACAACGCCGCGGTCGGCTACCACTTCGGCACCAAGGCTGACCTCGTGCGGGCGATCGAGCAGAAGCATCGCGTCCCGATCGAGCGACTGCTCGCACGGATGGTGGCCGAGACCGGCGAGTCTCCGCAGCTGCGGGACTGGATCGCGTGCATGGTGTGCTCGCTCACCGAGCACCTGGACCAACTCGGCAACCCGACGTGGTATGCACGCTTCGCCGCCCAGGCGCTGGCCGACCCCGCCTACCAGAAGATCGTGGTGAAGGACGCGCTCGCGTCGTCCTCGCTGCTGCTGGTGGTGGAGGGCATCACCAGCTGCCTGCCCGAACTGCCGATGGCCGTGGTCACCGAGCGCAACATCATGGTGCGCAATCTGATGATGCACACATGCGCAGACTTTGAGCGCGCGTTCGCCGAAGGCGCGGCCATGCCCCGAACCACCTGGAGCTCGGTGGCATCCGGCCTCATCGACGCGATCGTCGGGTTGTGGCAGGCGCCCATCACGGAACGGCCCTGACATGAAAGTCACAGTCGACCAGGACAAATGTGTGTCCTCCGGGATGTGCGTGATGAACGCCGCCGAGGTGTTCGACCAGCGCGACGACGATGGCGTCGTCGTGCTGCTGGTCGACGAACCCGGACCCGAGCAAGCCGAAGAAACCCGCAACGCCGCCGCGGCGTGCCCAGCCCTGGCCATCCACATCGAGGAGTGAACTGATGACCGACACGCTCGCCGAAGACGCAGTCTCCGCCGACGTCCCTGAGTACCCGATGGAGCGGGAGGCCCGCTGCCCCTTCGCGCCGCCCCTTGCAGATGCTGGAGATGGGTGAAGCCAAACCGCTGTCGCGGGTGCGGATCTGGAATGGCAGCACCCCCTGGCTGATCACCGGCCACGAGGTGGCTCGAGCCTTGTTCTCGGACGCGCGGGTCAGCGTCGACGACCGGCGTGAGGGCTTTCCGCACTGGAACGAGCACATGCTGTCGACGGTGAACAAGCGGCCACGGTCGGTCTTCACCTCGGATGCCGAGGAGCACACCCGCTTTCGCCGGATGTTGTCCAAACCGTTCACCTTCAAGCGCGTCGAGGGTCTGCGTACCGCCATCCAGGAAGTCACCGACCAATGCATCGACGAGATCCTGGCCGGCCCGCAGCCCGCCGACATCGTGGCCAAGCTCGCGCTGCCGGTGCCGACCCAGGTGATCAGCGAGATGCTCGGCGTCCCCTATGAGGACCACGAGTTCTTCCAGCACCACGCGAACGTCGGTTTGGCCCGCTACGCCTCCGCCGAAGAAGGTCAGAAGGGGGCGATGAGCCTCCACAAGTACTTGATCGATCTGGTCGAGAAGAAGATGGAGCACCCATCAGAGGATGCCGTTTCCGACCTCGCTGAGCGGGTGACCGCAGGCGAGATCAGCGTGAAGGAAGCCGCTCAGCTGGGCACCGGGCTGTTGATCGCCGGGCACGAGACCACCGCGAACATGATCGGCATCGGCGTGCTGGCCCTGCTGGAGAACCCGGAACAGGCTGCGCTCCTTCGGGATTCCAACGATCCGAAGTTCATCGCCAACGCCGCCGAAGAGCTGATGCGCTACCTGTCGATCATCCAGAACGGCCAGCGCCGCGTGGCCATCGAGGACATCGAGATCGGCGGGGAGACCATCCGCGCGGGCGAGGGCATCATCATCGACCTCGCTCCGGCGAACTGGGACGCGGCCGCGTACCCCGAACCCGACAGGCTCGACTTCACCCGCGACGCCGGCCAACAACTCGGTTTCGGCTACGGGCGCCACCAGTGCGTCGGCCAGCAACTCGCTCGCGCTGAACTGCAGATCGTGTTCCACACACTGCTGCGCCGTATCCCGACGTTGAAGCTGGCGATCCCGTTCGACGAGGTGCCCTTCAAGCACGACCGGCTCGCGTACGGCGTGTATGAACTACCGGTGGCCTGGTAGCCACCGAAAGCCCAGCCCCACAGCCCGATTGGAGTAACAAGATGTCTTCCCCTACAGCCACCATGTATCCGCCCGAAGGTTTCGGAGCCCCCAAGAACCGACAGGGACACTCGACGGGAAGTGTCGTAGGTCTGCCCGCCGGGACCGAGATCTTCTCCGCCGACAACCACATCTCGGTCGCCGACGACATCTTCTATGAGCGTTTCCCCGAGGAACTCAAGGGCGCGGCCCCGCGGATCTGGTACGAGGACGGCGCGTACATGGTCGGCATGAAGGGCAAGGCCTGGACCGGCGGCGACTTCGGCCGCGTGCTCATGCAGTACGACGACCTCGCCGGTGCCGCGTCGAACAACATCGAGGCGCGAATCCGTGAGCTCAAAGAGGACGGCATCGACAGGGAGCTGGCCTTCCCGAACGCCGTACTGGCGCTGTTCCATTACCCGGACAAGTCGCTTCGCGAGCGTGTGTTCCGGATCTACAACGAGCACATCGCCGACCTGCAGGAGCGTTCCAACGGTCACTTCTACGGTGTCGGCCTGATCAACTGGTGGGATCCGAAGGGCACCCGCGACACGCTTGCCGAACTGAAGTCGTTGGGGCTCAAGACGTTCCTGCTGCCGCTCAATCCCGGCAAGGACGACGACGGCAACATCTACGACTACGGCGCCAGGACCATGGACGCGGTCTGGGACGAGATCGAGGAGGCCGGCATCCCGGTCAGCCACCACATCGGTGAGACGCCACCGAAGACTCCCTGCGAGCACAACAGCGTCGTGGTCGGCATGATGGTCAACGTCGACTCGTTCCGCGAGCAGTTCGCCAAGTACGTGTTCTCCGGGATTCTGGATCGGCATCCGAAACTGCGGGTCGGCTGGTTCGAGGGCGGAATCGCTTGGGTGCCAACCGCTCTGCAGGATGCCGAGCACATGCTCGCCTCCTACCGGCACATGTTCAACCACCAACTCACCCACGATGTCCGCCATTACTGGGACCACCACATGAGCGCGTCGTTCATGGTGGATCCGCTGGGACTGCGGCTCATCGACCAGATCGGCGTCGACAATGTGATGTGGTCGTCGGACTACCCGCACAACGAATCCACGTTCGGCTACTCGGAGAAGTCGCTTGCCTCCGTCGTGGAGGCGGTCGGCCCGGAGGACGCCGTCAAGATCGTCAGCACCAACATCAAGAATTTCCTGGGAGTCTCATGACTGTGTTGTCTCCGAATTCGGCCTCGGCTACGGCGCTGCTCGATATTCCAGACCTGCCTGATCGCGCCAGGATGTACCGAGAGTGCGGCGCCCGGCTGAGAGCCTCCATGAAGGAGAAGGGCGTAGACGCGCTCGTGCTGCTGGGCAACGGAAACGTCGTCTACGCCACCGGTGCCAGTTGGCCCCTGCTGGATGCCGGCCTGTCACACGTCGAGCGTCCGGTCGCGGTCGTCCTGGCCGACGACGAGCATCCGCACCTGTACATGCCTTTCCGAGAGGGCAGCGCCTTCGACTCGGAACTGCCCGACGATCACGTTCACGGTCCGCTCTACCTCGAATTCGACGAGGGGGTCGAACATTTCGCCTCGGTGCTCGCCGACCTCCTGCCCGCGGGTGCCTCGGTCGCGGTCGACGAACTGACCGGTGCGATGCGTCGGGCAGGGAGCCGACTCTTCCCGGCGCGAGCACACCGTCGGATGCGGCGCAGGTGATCGGCCCGGCCAAGCTGGTCAAGACGGTCGACCAGATATCGGCCATCCGCAAGGCGTGCCGCATCACCGAGCAGGCCGTCGTGGACGTGCAGCGCTCGCTCGCTCCCGGCGTGCGGCAGATGGATCTCTCGGCGGTATTCGTCAGGCGCGCATTCGAACTCGGTGCCACCGCGAACATGCTGGAGGCCATCTGGCAGGTGATGCCAACGACGAGGAACAGCGGCGGGGTCTGGACCACCACCGGTGATCTGGCGCTGCCGCTGCTGACCACCGAGAAGGAACTGGCCAAGGGCGACGTGCTCTGGACCGATGTCAGCATCACCTACGAGGGGTACTGCTCGGACTTCGGCCGTACCTGGTTGGTGGGTGAGGAACCGTCGTCGCGGCAACAGGCGCAGTTCGTCAAGTGGCGGGAAATACTCGACGCGGTTCTGGCGGTCACCAAAGCCGGAGCCACGTGCGGTGACCTGGCACGTGCCGCCATCGCTGCCAACGGCGGCAAGAAGCCGTGGTTGCCGCACTTCTACCTGGGCCACGGCATCGGCACCAATGCAGCCGAAATGCCCATGATCGGAACCGATCTGGGCCAGGAGTTCGATGACAACTTCGTGTTCCCGGCAGGAATGGTGCTCGTACTGGAGCCGGTGGTCTGGGAGGACGGCACAGGCGGCTACCGCAGCGAAGAGATCGTGGTCATCACCGAGGACGGTCATCAGTCCATCACCGACTACCCCTACGCACCTTACGGACAGAGCGCATGAGCACCGAGATCCTTCCCGACGACCTGGCGTTGCGCACCGGAAGGCGTGAGCGGGCGCTTGCGCAGATGGAGGCCGACGACCTCGACGTGCTGGTGCTGGGACGGCAGGCCAACGTGCGGTACGTGACCGGAGCGCCGCAGCTCTGGGTCGCCGGTACCCGGCCATTCGCCCCGATCTGCGTCGTCGTCCGGGCCACGGGCGAGATCCACCTCAACAGCAGCTGGGACGAGGGTATCCCCGAGGAGATCGGCCACGACCACCTGTACGGGCTGGCGTGGAATCCGATGACGCTCATCGAGGTGCTCAAGAACATCGACGGCGCCGCGACGGCTCGCCGGGTCGGAACGGATGCGCTGTCACCGACTTTCGGTCAGTTGCTGCCGATGGCATTCCCCAACGCGGAGCTCGTCGACGGCGAGGCCGCCATGCGGGCTGCCCGCCGCATCAAGACCGCCGATGAGATCCGTTGCGCTGCAAGGCGCCCTCAAGGTCGCCGAAGACGGCCTGGCGGCCGCGGTGGCCGAGCTCGCGCCGGGAGCCTCCGAACAGGCGCTGACCGGCGTCATGCTCGAGGCGATGGCCGCCGGTGGGGTCAGCACGTCGGCGACCCAGGACGGCGCATGGATAACACCGCGCGAACAATCCTGGCGGGTGGGCAGGCGCGACCGCAGGATCGCCGAGGGCGATCTGGTGGCCTTCGCTTCCGGCGCGTTGGCCAACGGCTACGTCGGCGAGGTGGGACGCACCTGGCCCGTGGGCGATGTGAAGGGCGCCGACGCCTTGTACGGGCGCTCGAACCACCTGTGGGACAGGTTGGTTGCCGCATGTCAGCCCGGGGCGCCGGCCAGCGACCTGTTCGCCGCGTACGAATCGGCCGGTGAATCGCTGCCGCCGATGCCGGTGGCTCACGGTCTCGGCCTCGGGTTCGATCCGCCGGTGATCTCGCCCGACCTGGCGAAGACGTCCGCCGGCGAGCGCCTGAATCCGGGCACGGTGCTGGCCGTCACGGCCTACGTGTGGGAAGCAGGCGTCGGTGCGGTGTTCCGCCGCGATGCCGTGCTCGTCACCGACACCGGAGCCGAGGTGCTCACGGCGAGCCCATCGCCGGCGCAGGCCGCTGCCGGAATCAGCTGAAGGAGAATTCGTGTCTGACAAGGCAAATGGGTCTGGAAGTCGGCCGTCCCCCGAAGAGCTCATCCTCTACGAGAAGGACCCGAAGACCAAGATCGCCACGATCACGTTCAACCGTCCCGAGTATCTGAACGCACCGACCTCGATGGCGCGGTTGCGGTACGCGGACCTGCTGCGTGCGGCCACCGTCGACAACGACGTCAAGGTCGTCGTGATCCGCGGCGTCGGCGACAACCTCGGCAGCGGCGCCGACCTTCCGGAGTTCATGGAGGGCTACGACAACACCGACCTGCGGCTGGCCGAACTGCGCCTGGAGGACGACGGCGTCGGCGAGGTCAACTACCCGCCGTCCGGAACATTCCGCAGCGGCGCGACCATCAGTGCCTGGTACGCGAACGTGCAGGCAGGTAACCGGCCGCTGCAGGAACTCAAGAAGATCAGCATCGTCGAGGCCAAGGGCTACTGCTACGGGTGGCACTTCTACCAGTGTGCCGACGCGGATCTGGTGATCTCCTCCGATGACGCCCTGTTCGGGCACCCGTCGTTCCGGTATTACGGCTGGGGCCCGCGGATGTGGACGTGGATTCAGATGATGGGGTTGCGCAAGTTCCAGGAGATGGTCTTCACCGGACGGCCGTTCACCGCCGACGAGATGTACGACTGCAACTTCCTCAACAAGGTGGTGGCGCGCGATCAGCTCGAGGCCGAGGTCGACAAGTACGCACGGGCATGCGCGCGAAACCGGCCCGTCGACACCGTCTTCCAGCAGAAGATCTTCTTCGAGGTCTACAAGCAGCACCAGGGCGAGTACATGGGCAGCCTGCTGTCCGCCTTCTTCGAGTCGATGGGCAGCGGCGTCGCCAACGACGACACCGACGACCTGGACATGATGGAGGCCATCGACAGCGGATTGGCGGGCGCGGTCAACGACAACGACAGCAAGTTCCCGCCGGACTTCCGGCTGAGCAAGTCGAACCGCAAGAAGGAGAAGTAGCACGCCCGTGGGGCCGCTGAACGGCTACACCGTCGTCGACCTGTCGGTCGGAATCGCGGGCGCGTACTGCACCAAGCTGCTCGCCGACGGTGGCGCCACGGTCGTCAAAGTCGAGCCGCCCGAAGGTGATCCGCTGCGACGATGGTCGGCGTCGGGAGCCGAGATCAAGCCCGGCGACGACGGCGGCCTATTCAGTTTCCTGGCGTGCTCGAAGCACAGCGTGGTCGCCGACCCGGAATCCGACCTCGACTTCGTCAATGCGCTGCTCGCGGACGCCGACGCGGTCGTGTGGTCACGCGGTTCGAGCGTCGCCGACAACGTGGTGTTCACGCCCCCCTTGATTCGGTCCGCACATCCACACCTGACGGTCACGTCGATCACACCGTTCGGTCTGGACGGCCCGTGGTGTGACCGTCCCGCAACGGAGTTCACGCTGCAGGCGTGGTCCGGTGGCATCGTCGGCCTCGGCCGCGGTGCGGCGGACCGCGCACCGGTGTACGTCGGCGGACAGGTCGGCGAGTACCTGGCCGGCGCATACGCCAGCGCGGCGACGCTGGCTTCGCGGTTGCGAGGAGGCGCGGAACTCGTCGACGTGTCGATGCTGGAGACCCAGATCCTCGGCCTCACCTACTATCCGGTGGCCTATTACGAGATGTTGGGCAGGCCGTGGCGCGACGCCAGGCGATTGACGGTGCCCGGGATCGCCCGCGCGAAGGATGGCCTGGTCGACATCGGATGCGGCACGGCCCAGCAGTGGTTCGACCTGTGCGCGATGACCGGACACCAGGACTGGATCGACGAAGACTCGCCGCTGTCCATCACACAACAGGCCAATGAGAAGGCCGATGAGCTCTACGCGTGGGTGGAAAGCCAGACCGTCGACGAGATCCGGGACCTGGCGACCGCGTTCCGGATCCCGAACGCCCCGGTCGCCAACGGTGCCAACATCGTCGGCCTCGACCATTTCGAGGAACGCGGCTCGTTCATGTCGAACCCTCGGGACGGTTTCGACCAGCCCGGCCATCCCTACCGGACGACGCCGGCGGTACTTCGTGCCCCCGAACCCGCGCCGCGGCTGGGCGAACACACCGATCTCTATCGCCGAAATGGACGTACGGGTCGCGAAAAGGGGCATTTGGCAACCGAAACGTCCATTTCGGCGGTGTTGCCGTTCAGCGGATTGCGCGTGCTCGATATGACGACCTTCTGGGCCGGGCCGTCGTGTACGCATATCCTGGCGATGCTCGGCGCCGACGTGATCCATGTGGAGTCGACACGGCGCCCCGACGGCACCCGCCTCATCGCGGGCATACCCGCCACCGAAGACCAGTGGTGGGAGAAGTCGCCGATCTTCTCTGGGCTGAACACGAACAAGAGGGGGTTGACGCTCGACCTCCACAGCGCCGCGGGCCGCGATCTGCTCAACCGCCTCATCGCCTCATGCGACGTGATCGTCGAGAACTTCACCCCCCGCGTCGTGGATCAGATGGGCCTCGATTTCCCTGCCGTGCAAGCCATTCGGCCCGACGCCGTCATGCTGCGGATGCCTGGCTTCGGCCTCGACGGTCCGTGGCGCGACAACCCCGCCTTCGCCTACGTGATCGAGGCGGCTTCCGGGATAAGTTGGCTGACCGGCTATCCCGACCGAAACCCGAACGAGCCCTACTCGGTTGGTGATCCGAATGCGGGCATTCACGCACTCAATGCCCTGTTGGTGGCCCTGGAACACCGGAGTCGCACCGGAGAGGGAATGCTCGTCGAGGCTGCGATGGTCGATGCGGCGATCAACGTCGCGGCTGAGCAGGTGATCGAGTACTCCGCCTACGGTGCGCTGTTGGAGCGCGACGGCAACCGCGGACCGACGGCGGCACCGCAGAACCTGTACCGCACCAACGAGATCGACGAGTTCGGCCGCGCCGACTGCTGGGTCGCCGTGGCCGTCGCCACCGATGACCAGTGGGCCGGCCTCTGCCAGGCCCTCGGACGGCAGGACTGGGCGACCGATCCCGCGCTGAGTACCGCGGCGGGCAGGCGCACCCGTCACGACGCCATCGATGAGCACCTTGCCGCGTGGTGCGAGGGACGGACCGGCGACGACATCGTCGACATCCTATGGGGCCACGGTGTGCCGGTGGCCAAGGTTCTGCAACCGCATCGTCAGACCGAGATTCCGCAACTGGCGGCCCGCGGTTTCTTCGAAGACGTCGGACACCCGGTCAACGCCCGCACGCCGCACAGCACCCTGCCGTTCACGTTCTCCCGCGGTCCCGAGCGCGTCCACGTGCAGCCCGCGCCGCTGCTCGGAGAGCACAATCACGAACTGCTGTCCGAACTCGGATTGACCGGCGAGGAGATCGCGGAGTTGGAGGCCCAGGGCGTGATCGGAAATGCCCCGGCGATGGGACCGAGCAAGGCCAAGACGGGCTAGCCTCGACCGGTGGCCATCGATCCGTCCAACATCCTGCTCACCGGCCGCGTCGCGGTGGTGACCGGCGGGGGAGCGGGTATCGGCCGGGGTATCGCCGCGGGAATGGCGGCGTTCGGTGCCTCGGTGGCCATCTGGGAACGCGATCCCGACACCTGCGCGTCGACCGCGGAAAGCATTGGCAGGATTGCCGGCTCGGCCGAGGGCGGCGCATTGGGCATCATCGTCGATGTCCGGGACGGCGAGCAGGTCGACGCCGCACTGCAGCGCACGGTCGACGAACTCGGCGAGGTGTCGATCCTGGTCAACAACGCCGGCGGGGTGTTCAAGTCGCCGCTGCTGGACACCACTGAGAACGGCTGGGATGCGCTGTACAAGAGCAACCTTCGCCATGTGCTGTTGTGCACGCAGCGTGTGACGCGCCGCCTGGTGGCCGCGGGCCTGCCCGGCAGCATCATCAACGTGACGTCGATCGAGGGTGCCCGCGCGGCGCCGGGCTACGCGGCGTACGCCGCCGCCAAGGCGGGCGTGATCAACTACACCAAGACCGCTGCCCTCGAATTGGCGCCGCACAACATCCGGGTCAACGCGCTCGCCCCCGACCTGACCCTGACCGAGGGTCTGATCGCGCTGTCGGGCGGCAGCATGCAGCAGGACGCCGTCACGCCGGGCATTCCGATGAACCGAGCCGGCCATGTGGACGAGATGGCCGGAGCCGCAGTGTTTCTCGCATCCGAGATGTCGAGCTACATCACGGGGCAGACCATCCACGTCGACGGCGGAACGCAGGCCGCGAGCGGCTGGTATCACCACCCGCAGACCGGCGACTACCAGCTGGGGCCGGGCTAGCGCCGATCGAATAGTTGGTCAGTGCGTCCAGCCGTCGGCGATCTGGTCGTCGAAGGCGCGGTCGATGCGTTCGAACCGCCGCTGAATCGAGGCGCGCGATGCCTTGTGCGGGACGATGTAAAGGCGATTCGCCAGGACCGCGTCGGCTGTCAGCCGCGCGACATCGTCGACCTGGAGCACCGAGTCGTCCTGCGGCGCGGACGCCAGCTGCTGGACGGTCTCGGCTGTCGGTTCACCCGCCGGGCCGTAGTCCGCGCTCCTGACCCGCTCGCTGTTGGCCATCAGATCGGTTTCGACGATCATCGGGCAGAGCACCGAAACCCCGATCCCGTTGGCCCGCACCTCACGTGACAGCGTCTCGGCCAGCGCGACGACGCCGTACTTCGCGACGCAGTACGGTCCGAGGCCCACGTTGGGAATGAGACCGGCGAACGACGAGGTGAACACGATGTGGCTGTCTTCCGGCTGTGCGATCAACCGCGGCAGGAACGCCTCGACGCCGTGAATGGGGCCCCACAGATCGACGTCGATGACGAAGCGCCAATCGTCGTGGCTGGTCTCGGCGATCGGGCCGGCGTACGCGATGCCCGCGTTGTTGAAGACCACGTGCACCGTCTCGAACACCCGGAACGCCTCATCGGCGAGGTGCACGACGTCGTCGAGCTTGCGGCAGTCGCAGACCACGCCCTGCACGTCGAACCCGTCGTCACGCAGGTCAGCCACCGCATGAGTTCAGCGCGGCCTCGTTGATGTCGGCCAGCATCAGGCGGGCACCGCGGCGCGCGAACTCTTTGGCGGTGGCGAAACCGATTCCGCTCGCTCCGCCGGTGATGACTGCTGTGCGCCCGTCGTAACTGTCCACGGCGCAGACCTTATGTGGTCAGGGGCGGTCTTATGGCCGATCCCATGAGGGATCGCCCAGTTTGGCGCGGATCGCGCCCCACGGATCGGCGTAGGTGCCCGGCGCCTTCCAATACGCCCCTCGGCGCTTCATGACCGCGCGGGCGATCGGCGCGATCAGCTTCGCCGGATAGCGTTTCCATCCGAACTCCTCGCGCAACTCCGCCATCATGTCCGGCCACGAGTAGTGCTGGAACTGCAGTGCTTCCTGCGCGCGGGTGGTGTCCATCCAGTCGGTCACGAACCAGTCTTCGTCGCTGTCGGGGTTGCCGGGCCGTCCCGGCGGGACCGCACCCGGCATGCCCAGTTCGGATACGAGGGCCGGCGACGAGATCCCCGTAGCAATGGCGGTGTGAGTCATCGCCTGCGATCAGCAGGATTTCGTGTGCGACGTCGGCTGTCGTCGCCGCCGCGCACGCCCATGCGACGTCGCGGACGTCGACGGTCTGCACCCGGTTGTCACTCGGCAGCGCGCTCTCGAAGAACATGGCGTCGGTGCTCAGCGGTAGCGCCGACAAATCGGTGGTGAGCACCCCGCCGAACCGCAGCACCACCCATTCCAGGCTCGAGGACTGCACGATCTCTTCGGCTTCGGCCTTGGTTCCGCTGTAGATGTCGCAGGGCCGCATCGGGTCGTCGGCCGTCAGCGGCGAGGGGGTGCGGTGCGGATTGCGGGGACCGAACACCGCATTGCTCGACGCGTGGACGAATCGCGGCGGATCAGGTTGTGCCTCGGCGATGCCGACCAAGGTTTTCGTGGCATCGACGTTGACCCGCCGCGCCACCTTGGGCATGCGGTAGATCGCAGGCGCGATGATCGCGGCGAGGTGAATGATCGCCTCGGGGGCAATATCGGAAACCAGGCGCTCAACCTGTTCGCGATCCGTCAGGTCGGCCCATCTGAATTCCACGCCACTGGGCAGTTTTTTCGCTGCCTTGACGTTGGCGGGGGTGTCGAGGTCCGCTGCGACTACTCGGCGTCCGTCGGCCGCTAACCGCTTGACGGTTTCCGACCCGACCAGGCCGAAGCCGCCGGTGACGAGCACAGTCCCCGTCATGTCCCTCCTAGCTGCGGATATGACATTCTCTTTTTTGGAGAGTATCATACTTCCGACATCATTCCGGTGGCTTGGGCGAGAAGTGGGAATTCTGACGATATGAGCGGCGACGGCGCGGACAAGCCAGAGACGGCCAAGTGGGATCCGGGTTTCACCAAGCAGATCAAGAATCTGGTCGGCCCGATCATCAAGCGGTACTTCCGCGCCGAGGTTCGCGATCTGGAGTCCATGCCCGGGGCCGGCGGCGCATTGGTGGTGTCGAATCACTCGGGCGGCATGTTCACCCCGGACGTGCTGGTCTTCGCGCCTGCGTTCTACGAGAAGTTCGGCTTCGACCGACCGGTGTACACCTTGGGCCACAGCATGATTTTCATGGGTCCCATCGGTGACTTGTTGCATCGTGCGGGCGTCATCGAAGCCAGTCGCGAGAACGCCGCGAAGGCGTTGCGCGACGGCGCTGTCGTGCTGGTGTTCCCCGGCGGGGACTATGACTCGTACCGGCCGACGCTGACGGAAAACGTGATCGATTTCGGCGGGCGCACCGGTTACGTGCGGACCGCCATCGAGTCCGGAGTGCCCATCGTCCCGATGGTGTCGATCGGTGGTCAGGAAACACAGTTGTTCCTAGCCCGCGGCGATTCGATCGCGCGGACGTTGGGCCTGAAGCGGCTACGAGCGGAGATTCTCCCGATCAGCATCGGCTTCCCGTTCGGCCTGTCGGTGTTTTTCCCGCCAAATCTGCCCATGCCCGCCAAGATCGTGACTCGCGTGCTCGAACCGATCGATGTCGAGGCGAAGTTCGGCGACGATCCGGACGTGAAAATGGTCGACCTGCACGTCCGTGCGGTGATGCAGGCGGCGCTTGACGAGTTAGCCCGCGAACGCCGGTTCCCCGTGCTTGGCTGATCGGATGGCCGACTCTCTCGGACTTCTGGGGACACTGTGGCGGGCACGACTGATCGCGCCGATGCGCCCCGACAAGTACCTGCGCATGGGTGCGGCAATGCGCCGTGTCGGCATGACCGCCACGGTCGGCTTCGCCGCGGCGGCGCAGCGCTGCCCCGACCGTCCCGCGGTGATCGACGAGCGCGGCACGCTGACGTGGAAGCAACTCGACGACCGCTGCGACGCGCTGGCGACTGCCTTGCAGGGGCAGGCGGGCAAGGCTCCGAAAACCGTTGCGGTGATGTGCCGAAATCACCGCGGGTTCATCGAGGCGCTTGTGGCAGCCAGCCGCATCGGCGCTGACGTTCTGCTGCTGAACACTTCGTTCGCCGGGCCCGCGCTGGCCGAGGTGGTCGAGCGCGAGGGGGCTGACGTCGTCATCTACGACGAGGAGTTCGCCGGCATCGTCGATCAGGCGCTTTCCGGCAGACCCGACGCCACCCGGATCATCGGCTGGGCGGATAGATCCGACGGCCTCGCAATGACGATCGACAAGCTGGTCGAATCACACGAGGGTCAGCAGCCGCGGCCGGTTGACCGCAAGAGCGAGATCATTCTTCTCACGTCGGGGACCACCGGGACGCCCAAGGGTGCGAGACGGGGCGAGGGTAGCGGCGGCGCCGGTGATCTCAAGGCCGTACTGGACCGGACGCCTTGGCGCGCAGAAGAACCCATCGTGATCGTCGCGCCGATGTTCCACGCCTGGGGATTCTCCCAGCTCCTGTTCGCGGCACTGCTGGCCTGCCCGATCGTCACCCGGCGCAAGTTCGATCCGGAAGCCACGCTGGAACTGATCGACCGGCACAAGGCGACGGGCCTGGCCGTCGTGCCCGTCATGTTCGACCGCATCATGGATCTGCCCGACGACGTGCGGAATCGCTACAGCGGACGATCATTGCGCTTCGCCACGGCATCGGGTTCGCGCATGCGACCGGATGTGGTGATCAAGTTCATGGACCAGTTCGGCGACGTGATCTACAACAACTACAACGCCACCGAGGCCGGCATGATCGCGACCGCCACACCCGAGGACCTGCGCGCGGCGCCCGATACCGCGGGAAAAGCCGCCGACGGCACCGAGATCCGTATCCTCGACGAGGCGTTCCGTCAGGTTCCCGCGGGTGAGGTGGGGCAGATCTTCGTCCGCAGCGGCACGCTGTTCGACGGCTACACGTCGGGGGCGACCAAGAATTTCCACGAGGGTTTCATGGCGTCGGGGGATATGGGTTACCTCGATGAAGCCGGACGGTTGTTCGTGGTCGGGCGCGACGACGAAATGATCGTGTCCGGCGGGGAGAACGTCTACCCCATCGAGGTCGAGAAGGCGTTGGCGGCGCACCCCGAGGTCGCCGAAGCGGCAGTCCTCGGTGTCGAGGACGAGCAGTACGGTCAGCGTCTGGCCGCGTTCGTGGTGCTGGAGCCAGACGCGTCGGCCACGCCGGACACCCTCAAACAGCACGTGCGCGACAATCTCGCGAATTACAAAGTGCCGCGCGAGATCACGCTGCTGGACGAACTGCCCCGCGGCAGCACCGGCAAGATCCTGCGCAACGAGCTACGCAACCAGTGATCTAGCCGGGCGCGGGCGCGGGCGCCATCGCGGTGCCGACCTCCGACAGCGGGGGTAGCCCGGCGGCCAACCGGATTTCGTTCAAGCCGTGGACCATGGCGTCGGTGGCCTCATGGACGTCGTCGAAGGTCTGGTCGTCGGAGAGCACCGAGATGTCCACCTGGTCGACGTAACTCCACACCGTCATGTTGAAGGCGCTGCCGGGGGACAGCACGCCGATCGAGTAGATCTCAGAGACCGGGGCGCCGCCGATGTGGCCGCGCTCGCGGGGTCCCGGCACGTTGGAGATCGCAACGTTCATCAGCTTGTTGTGGGCAGCTCGCTTCGATTGCCACCGGAACAACACGGGCGCCACCGGCGGCGGCAGATATTCCATCATCCGGCCCTGCAGTTCGGGGCCGAGCAGTTCGTAGTTCTCCTTGGCGCGTGACGTCGCCAACGCGGTCAGTCGCACCCGCTCGAGCGAGTCGTCGATGTGGACGGGAAGCGACACCGACAATCCTCCGATCTCGTTACCGGTGACGCGGTCCGCGGACCTGTCCGTACTGACCGGCACCGATGCCATGAGCGGTCGGTCGGCCCGTCCGTCGTAGCGCAACAGCAGTTCTCGCAGTCCTCCCGCAGCTGTTGCCAGGATGATGTCATTGAACGTCACGCCGAGGTGCTTAGCGGTCTGTTTGACTTCGGTCAGCGACAACGACGCCGTGGCGAACGTCCGCACAGGCGACACCACGTGATTGAGAAAGGTCGGTGGTGTCTTGAACATCTTGGCCAGGTCGGGCTGGTCGCTGCGCTCCTTCGAGCGTTGCCGCAGGCGTGAGATGCCCTGGGTCGCATCCCTCACCAAGCCCGGCAACGCCGCCATCTGATGGAAATGGTCGAGTTGTGCCTCCCAGAGCAACGCCGGCTTCGAGGGCGGGTCACACATGACGTAGTCGTCCTGTTCGTCCTGAGCAGACCCCGCCAGATCCATCAGCCGCGCGAGCAGGTTCGCCGACGCAACCCCGTCGGCCAGGGTGTGGTGCACCTTGCCGATCAGAGCGAAGCGGTCGTCGGCCATCCCCTCGGCGAAGTGAAACTCCCACAGCGGCTTGGTGCGATCGAGTGGGGTGCTCGCAATCTCGCCGATCACCTCGTCGAGTTCGCGGCGGCCGCCCGGGCTCGGGACCTGCACCCGGCGCAGGTGATAGTCGAGGTCGACGGGGCAGTCTTCCATCCACATCGGATGGTGCAGTTTCCACGGGATGTCGACGAGTCGGTAGCGCAGCGGATCCAGTAGATGCAGCCGGCGCGCGACCGTGCGGCGGAAGACGTCGAACGTGAACTCGCCCTCGTAGTCGGCGGCGTGGATGATCGCCACCTTCAGGGTGTGGGTGTGCAGGTTCGGCGTCTCGCTGTACAGGAGCATGGCGTCCATGCCGTTGAGTCGCTTCATATCCCACCCCGCTTCGGATGGTTCCCATGCAAGCACCCGGATACCCCCGATCGGTGGGTTTCCCACAAATGAGCTACGCGGCGATGGCGTCGAGCGCGGCGCGCGTCTCCAGGTCGACGAACGCCGCCGAGTATCGCTGAGCGAACGCCAGGCAGATGTCGGCGCGCTGCCAGGCGTCTCCGCCGGAGAGCGTCGCCATCCAGATGGCCAGCCCGTGGGCGACGGATGCGCGGTAGCGCAGCCAGACCTCGTCGGCGGTGGGCGTCTCGTCGGCGGGCAGCTCGAGCGCGCCGCGGTATTCCTCGAGCAGATCGCGCTCGCCGCGCCTGCGGTCCTCGATGGTCAGCGCTCCCTGCAGGAAGTACCCGAGGTCCAGCGACCAGTTGCCGCGGCGGGCCATCTGCCAGTCCAGGAATCCGACCTCGTCACCGGGAAGGACGTAGGTGTTGCCGATGTGGGGGTCGCCGTGCAGAAGTGTCGGCGGCGCATCGGGGGATCCGGTCAGGGTTCCGATGTAGCGGGCCCAGATGTCGACGAACAACTCGGTACCACTGAGCGCCGGGATCTCGGCGGGGACCGTGTCGCCCAACCGCTCATGGGCGATGTGCAGTGGCGCGTACTCGAGTCCCTGGAAGGCGACGAACGGCTCGAGCCAGTCGAGTGTCGGGTGAGCCCTTAGCCGCGCGCCCCAGAACCGGCTGTGCATTCGAGCCAGCCCGCGTACGCCGTCAGCCACCTGGTCGATCGACATCGGCCGGGTGGAGTCCCGCGGATCGGCGCCCCGCGCCACGACGTCCTCCATGATCATCAGGAAGTCCGAGCGGTCCTCGTCGATCAGCGCCGTGTAGACGGTCGGGTGGTCGAGCGGCAGCTCAACGCCCGAGGTGAACAACCGCGGTTCGTGGTAGAGGCCGCTGGTCAGGGCGACGAGCTCGGCGTGGTCGGGGTCGACGGCCTTGGCGAATACCGTCGCAGGCCCCGAACCCGCCGAGTACGTCAGCGCGAGGCGTGCACGCCGGTTGGTGCCGTCGTCGCGTAGCGCGACGCTCACGTCGTCGACGACGGCACCTGGATGGTGACGCGAAAGGGCCACCGTCATCCAGTCCGGGGTGATGTCATCCCAGCCGCGCGGCAGCGACAGCTCCGCGACGGTCACGAGTTGTCGGCCCTACTTCAGGCAGCTGCCGCCGTCGACCGGCAGCGTGACGCCGGTGACGTAGCGGGCCTCGTCGGACGCCAGGAACAGCACGGCGTTGGCGATGTCCTCCGGCTCGACCCAGCCGATCGGCAGGGTGTGCATCAGCTGCCCGACGACCTTCATGTCATCCGGGCCCGGGTTCTCCAGGTCGGGACGGAACAGCTTCATCGTCGGCTCGTTCATGAACAGCGGGGTGTTGACGTTGGTCGGGTGCACCGAGTTCACCCGGATGCTCTGCGCGCCGAGTTCGACGGCGAACGTTCGCATCAGGCCCACCACACCGTGTTTGGCCGCCACGTAGTGACCGGTGTGCGGGTAGGCCTTCAGGCCGCCCACCGAGCTGGTCAGGATGATCGAGCCGCCGCGGCCGCCTGCCTGGATGTGCGGCACACCGGCTTTGACGGTCTTCCACACACCGCCGAGGTTGACGTCGATCATGGCGGTCCAGTCGGTTTCGCTGGTCTTGTCCAGCGTCTGGCCGCCGTTGCCGATACCGGCGTTGGCGACGATGATGTCCAGCCGGCCCATCTGCTCGACGCCTGCGTCGACCGCCGCCTTCAGTGCGTCGTAGTCGCGGACGTCGACCTCCGCGGTGTAGATGCGGCGATTGTGGCCCTTGACCAGATCCGCGGTCTCGGCCAGATCCTCGGGTGTGGATGCGGCGATCAGGTCGACCGTGTCGATCTTCTTACAGATGTCGACGGCGATGATGTCGGCGCCCTCCTGCGCCAACCGCACCGCGTGCGCGCGCCCCTGCCCGCGCGCCGCGCCGGTGATGAAAGCGACCTTGCCTTCTACACGTCCTGCCATTTTGCAACCTCAATTCGTCGTTAGTGGAACAGATTTCACGGAACAAGTGCAGGCATCGACTCCCAGCCGCGGACGGTTGACGTCGGCGAGAGCGATGCGTTGGTCATGTCGACATCCCACTCGGGGAACCGCTTGAGGATCTCCTCGAGAGCGACGCGTCCCTCCAGCCGGGCCAATGCCGATCCAAGGCAGTAGTGCGTGCCCACACTGAACGCGAGGTGCTGGCGGACCTCCCGGTGGATGTCGAAAACGTCTCCGTCCGGGGGGAATTGGCGATGGTCACGCACAGCGGCGCCGATCAGCATCATCATCACGCTGCCCTCGGGCACGGTCTGGCCGTAGAACTCCACATCGCGGGTCACGTAGCGGGCGACATGTGGCGCGGGTGGTTCGAAGCGCAGCAACTCCTCGACCGCCTGGGGGATCAGCGCCGGGTTCTCCACGAGTTCGCGGCGCTGGTCGGGGTGTTCGGCCAACACCTTGCCCGCCCAACCGATCAATCGCGTGGTGGTCTCGTTGCCCGCTCCCGCAACCACGTTGAGGTAAGTCAACAGCTCCAGGCGCGTGAGCGTACGTGTCGTTCCGGTCTCGTCGACGAACTCCGCGTTGAGCAGTTCGGTCATGATGTCGTCCGACGGGTTCTCGACGCGCCAGTCGATGTAGGTCTCGAAGAGTTCGCCCGTGGCGAACCCGCTGTCGGCCTCCATGGGCTTGCCAGCCTCGGTGCGCATGGTCGCATTGGTGTGTTCGCGGACCATCACTTGATCGTCTTCGGGAATTCCGAGCAGCGCACTGATCACCTGCATCGGCATGATGGCGCCGAGGTCGGCGACGAAGTCGAATCTGCTCGGTGCCTACCAGCGGGTCGAGAGCCTGCGCGCAGTACTCACGGATCTTGGGTTCCAGTGCGTTGATCTTGCGCGGCGTGAACATCCGGGCCAGCAGCTTGCGATGGATGTCGTGGACCGGCGGATCCTCGAAAATCACTGTGCCGGGCGGGATGTCGATGTTGGCCTTGATCAGTTCGACGATGGCGCCGCGGGCCGAGCTGAATGTCTCGTGATCCACTAACGCCTTGTTCACATCGGCGAAGCGGCTCAGCGCGTAGAAGTCGTACTGCTCGTTGTAGTACAGCGGCGCCTCCTCCCGCAGTCGGGCGAACGCTGGGTACGGGTTGGCGTTGATCTCCACGTCGTAGGGATCGAAGTAAACAGCCTCGAGGGACGGCTTTTCTGCACTGATCGTCACGGGGTCGCCTCTAACTGGACCGGGGGATGTAAGACATATGGCTGCATTTTGTCTCACAACTCTGGCACCGGCCACACTGGGGTGTCAATAACAGACTCGTTTCGGGCAATTTATACTCTCCGCTTAAAAGAATCGGCTTCTCATCTGGCTTCCGCGAACCGGAGAAGAGCCTCCTGGCCATAGGACGCGACCAGACAGGCCGTCCTCGGTGAGCACGTCGCCGCGGCCGAAGCACCGACCGTGTGCCAACAGCGGGCTGTGCTGGCGCAACAGCAACCAACCGTCGGTGCGGAAAGGCCGATGGAACCACAGCGTGTGCGAGGTGACGGCGGACGTGAACGTCGTGCCGTTTCCACGTTGGCCGGCGCCGTCGATCGGCCGCAGTGCGGTACCGATCAGTGTCAGGTCCGTCGCGTAGGCCGTAAGCGCCTGCGCCAGTTCGGGATCGACTGCCGGGGTGCGCATCCAGAACTCGAATTGCGGTGGGCCGGTAGTGGTGACGTTGAGGTCGACGGCGGCACGGGTTTCCCAGGGGATGAGATCGAGCGCGACCTCGTGCTCGGCTCCGAGCACCGCGCCGACGTCCTGCGTCTGTTGATGTTCGGGGCCGCCCTCGACGGCATGCATGCTGATCGACGCAGGTGGCGATGATGCCGCGACTCTGCGCGGCGGTGATGGTGACCGCGGCGAAGGACCGGCCCTCATGCGCAATTGTCGCCTCGTAGCGGATCGGTTCGTCGGCCCGGCCCTCCCGCGTGAACACCGAATGCTGGGATTTGACGGCCTTATCCGGGCAGGTCAGCGACGCGATCCGGAGAAACTGGCCGAGTAGTTGGCCACCGAACACCCGGTGGTACTCGAGCTGCTGATTCCGGCACACGAACATGCCTGCATCGTCGCCGTGCGCCGTCGACGGTGTGACGTCCAGGCATGCGAGCAGATCGGTCCAGAGATCGGGCACCCGCCCAGTGTAAGTCAGATTCTCGGCGACGAGAACGTAATTCTCACGATGGGCTAGCTGGCGGCGAATCCGTGGGCGCAGAAGTCCCACAATTCGTCGGCGCTGATGGGGTGCGCTCGCGGCGTCGTCCATTTCGCCGGCGGACTGCGCCGCATTGAACATGACGGTCTGCATCGTCATGGCCGCCATCCGCTTCGGGTTGATCTCAGCACGTAGCTGACCTGCGGCGCTGGCCTCTTCCATGAGTTCGGTCAGCAGCGCGAGCAGCGGTGCGTGGGCGATCTTGACCTCAGACGGATGTGAAACCAGAAGGCGCGGAGCGAAGTCAGTGAACAACGGCCGTTTTGCCGTGGGATCCGGGCGTGAGGATTCGAACAGCAGCTGGATCGCGACCTTGAGCCGCTCGATCGGTTCGTCGGGTCCGCTGGTGGCGGCGCGAATCTGATCTGCAGATCGGGACAGGGCGTCTTCGAACAACGCGAGCAGCAACTCGTGTTTTCCGTCGAACTGCAGGTAGAAGCTTCGCAACGACTGCCGCGAGCGGTCAACGACCTCTTGGACGGTGAAGTCTGTGCTGCCCTTTTCGATGATGATCGCCTGGGCTGCGTCAAGGAAACGCTGGACGCGTTGAGCGGCCCGGAGCTTCGCGGTTTTGATCGATCGCTCGACCGCGCGCTGCTTCCAGGCGGGCTCTTCGCTGGGGCTGGTCACCGGCGGCTCGGATGCTGCCCGAGTGGGGAGAACATGGACTGACTGTACCGGAGAACGCCTTGCCATTGCGGTCCTCGACCCCCTCGCGGCGAACGTGTCAGAGATTGTAACTTTCTCACTTGGAGAATAGTATTCTCTTTTTGTTGATAACAGTAGTCTTACAAAATTTTGATTCGGCGGGAGCGCTGTGCAACTGACCTTCGACACTGAGGTCGAAGCCTTCCGCGCCGAGTTCATCGCATTCCTGGACGAGAACCTGCCTGCGGACGACGAGGCCCTCGAGCGCTCCGGATCCAGCAGTCATGTACCCGAGTGGGCCCGGCGCTGGCAGCGGCTGATGTTCGATAACGGCTGGCTGCTCCCCGGATATCCGCCCGAGTTCGGCGGCCGCAACGCCACGATCCTGCAGCAGTACGTTCACCAGGAGGAACTCGCGCGCCGCAGGTCCTACCTCACCTTCAACCCGCAGGGCGTCGGCATCATCTCCGCGTCGCTGATCTCGTTCGGGACGCCCGAGCAGCAGAGGCGGTGGGCCATCCCGATCCTGCGGGCCGAGATGACCGCGTCGCTGGGAATGAGTGAACCCGGCGCGGGATCCGACCTCGCATCGTTGCGCACCCGTGCCGACGTCGACGGCGACGAGTTCGTGGTGAACGGGCAGAAGGTGTGGACGTCGGGCGCCCACGACGCCGATGTGCTGTTGACTTTCGTTCGCACTGATCCGAATGCCGCCAAGCACAAGGGCATCAGCGTGCTGATGATCCCGACCGATCTGCCCGGCGTGGTGCGGCGGCCCTTCGCCTCGGTGTGCGACCAGGACGACGTGGACTTCAACGAGGTCTTCTTCAACGACGTCCGGGTGCCCGCGGAGAACCTCGTCGGGTCGCTGAACGAAGGATGGCAGGTGGCCAGCGGGTCGCTGGGCCACGAGCGGAACATGTTGTGGCTCAGCTACGCCGACCGGCTGGAGGAACTCGTCGAGGACTTCCGGCCCTCCGGAGCGCTGGACCGTGACCGGTACGCCGCGCTGGTGATGGACAACCAGGCACTTCGCCTGCTCGGCTCGGTGGCGCTGGCGCGCGCTGCCCGCGGCGAGGAGGACGTGGCGGCGCTGTCGGTGCTCAAGCTCTTCGGCTCCGAAGCTTCGCAGGCGGCATCCGAGTACACGCTCGCCGCGGCGGGCGCCGACGCATTGGCCTCCCCGAACTTCTCCGGCCCCTACAGCGCGCACCATCTGGACCTCTACAGGAGCGGATGGTTCGAGCGTTACGTTCGGACGTTCGGCGGCACCATCGCGGGCGGCACCTCCGAGATCCAACGCAACATCATCGCCCAGCGCCTGCTGGGCCTACCGAGGAATTAGGAACACGACGTGTACATCGACTACGAAGTCGCCGACAAGATCGCCACCATCACTCTCAACCGGCCCGAGGCCGCCAACGCGCAGAACGCCGAGCTGCTCGACGAGCTCGACGCCGCGTGGACGCGCGCCGCCGACGATCCTGACGTTGCCGTGATCGTGTTGCGCGCCAACGGGAAGCATTTCTCGGCGGGCCACGACATCAAGGGCGGTGGGCCCGTCCCGGACAAGGTCACGCTCGAGTTGATCTACCAGCACGAGAGCCGGCGCTACCTCGAGTACTCGCTGCGGTGGCGCAACATTCCGAAACCGTCGATCGCCGCCGTGCAGGGTCGGTGCATCTCCGGCGGCCTGCTGCTGTGCTGGCCGTGTGACCTGATCATCGCAGCCGACGACGCGCAATTCTCCGACCCCGTCGTGCTGATGGGCATCGGTGGAGTCGAATACCACGGCCACACATGGGAACTCGGCCACCGCAAGGCGAAGGAGATCCTCTTCACCGGCCGGGCGATGACCGCAGAGGAGGTCGCCAGCACCGGGATGGTCAATCGGGTCGTGCCCCGAGACCAGCTCGACAGCGAGACGAGGGCGTTGGCCGAGCAGATCGCCAAGATGGCGCCTTTCGCTCTGCGCCAGGCGAAGCGGGCCGTCAACCAAACCCTGGACGTCCAGGGTTTCTACGCGGCCATCCAGTCGGTGTTCGACATCCACCAGACCGGCCACGGCAACGCGCTGAGCGTAAGCGGTTGGCCCGTACTGGTGAACCTCGACGAGATGAAGGCAAACATCCAGTAGCTCGCGTGGGTTACCTTTCCCGCGAGCCTCAGCTCACCTCTCTACACGAGCGTGCGTGTCTGCACCCCGACACGCCGCTAATCAGCGTCATTCCACGCACGCTCACGCCACTTGAGAGCGACCAAGTTGCAGATGGATCCGCGCGACGAAATCCCAGGCTCGATATCTCACATCGTCGAATACGATCGTTATGACCACCCAGCCTATGTCGTTTAAGGCCGCTTGCCGCCTCCGATCCCTGCGCATAGCGTCTGGGTCGCTGTGCCAGTCGAGTCCGTCGTACTCGACTGCGACGCGGTGGAGAGGCCAAGCGAAGTCCAGTCGACGGAGGTCGCCGTTGCCATCAATGATTTCGTACTGCAGTTCCGGGATCGGCAGACCGCCGTCGATCATGGCCAACCGCGCTTCGCTCTCCATCGGTGATTCGGCCCGTCCGTCGGCCAGTGACAGGAGGTCGCGCACCGCGACGATCCCGCGTCGGCCCGCTTGTTGACTTGCGGCACGCCACATCTCACCTCGGCTGCATGTCCCGGTGCGCAGAGCGGCATCGAGTGTCGCCAACGCTCTGGGGCGTCGTAGTCCGCGGGCCACTTCGATCGCTGTCCACGCTGGTGATGTCGTGGGTCGTCCGTCGACAATTATCATTGGTGCACCGTCGCGGCGGTGAACGACTAGCCCGTCGACGGGACGCAGCTGACGCCTTGGCGGATTGAGCACATGGAGGTCGGCGGGCTCCTCGGTGTCGAAACCGAAACGTGCCGCGGCGGTCGCAAGGCAGACCGCGACGGTGGTACCGCAGGAGAGGTCGAGACCTCGCAGTCGCAGTTCTTCCGTGGGCTCACCGACGCAGTAAATGCCATGCCAAATTCGTTCCAGTGTTTTGGCTTTCAACACTGACTCGAACTCATATCTCGATGTCGAGGCCAAGATCTGGCCGCCCGTCGCGACTCCGCCTTGCTGATCGAATAGCTGTTCTAGCGATGCATCCATGACGGCAATCGTCAGTCCCGGCGGCGTGCGTGTTGACGCAGAAATCGTCACCTTGTGGATGAACGCGGCATTGTGCACAGCCGCGCGCACGCGAGGGTGCGCACAATGCCGGTGAATTGCGGCGTGTCGCGGGACAGACACGCACGCTCGCGGAAGAAGGGGGCTCGCCCGGAAAAGTTAGAGGTGGACCAGCCGTGGTGCTGAGCCGCGGGCCCGCAGGCCGGCTCCGGCCTTGCGGGTGAGTTCCCTTGAGCTGCCCAGCAATCCATCGAGCACCAGAGCCCGCTCCACGTGATGGTGCAGGTCGTGCTCGGCGGTGAAGCCGATGCCGCCGAGCACCTGCTGGCAGTGTTTGGCCGCGGTCAGCGCAGCCTTGCCCGCAGCGGCCTTGGCCAGCAGCGCGGTCAGGTCGGGGTTGTCCTCCCCGGGCAGGCTCAGGGTCGCCTCGGCGCCTTCGATGGCCACCAGCGTCTCGGCCAACCGATGCCTGACCGCCTGAAACGATGCGATCGGCTTGCCGAACTGGACCCGGTCCAGCGCATGCTGGCGGGCCAGGCTCAGCATCGCCCTTGCCGCACCGACCAGCCACCATCCCACGGCCACGCGGGCATCGGGCAGCCGTAGGTGCCCGCCCTCGTCAACCCGGCGTAGCGGCAGCCCGCCAAGAGCTGAGCTCTCCTCCGCCGCGGCGTAGTCCCATACCACCCAGCCGCCGCCGGCGTAGGGCAGCGCAGGGGTCGCGCCTTCCTCTCGGCCTGCGGTGAGCAGCACCACGTCGTTGAGAACCGAGGCGTGCGAACCAGTTTCGCCCAACAGTCGGAACACCAGCGGTATTGCCACCTCGGACATGTCGGACAGCATGTCGGCCCAGCCGAGCTCGGCCAGCGCCGCGTCGAGCTCCGCACCGGAGGTCGACAACATGGTCTTGCGCAGCCCGGCCTCGAGCAGCTCGAGTGATTCGGGATCCATCGTCACTCCTTCCCGAGGTCCAGCAGGCGGCGGGCGATGATGTTGCGCTGCACTTCGGCGGTGCCCCCGTAGATGGTGGCCGCGCGCGAGTACAGGAACTCGGTGCGCCAGGCGGTGTCGTCGAGCTCGATCGCTCCCGGCAGCAGATCGCGTGCGGTGTCGTAGAGCTTCTGTTCGGCACCGGCCAGCAACACCTTGTCGATCGAGGTGTCGGCGCCCAGCTTCTGACCGTCGGCCAGCCGGAGCTGGGTGGCACGGGAGCGGCATCGCAGCGTGTGCAGCGCCAGATAGGCCTCACCCATCTCCGAGTCCGCAGCCTGGCCGACATCTTTGACGTCGTCGATCAACGCGTCGAACCTCGAGTACAGGTAGGCGATTCGCTGCCAGAAGCAGGTCGAGCGTTCGTACGGCAGCAGATCCATCGCCACCTGCCAGCCGTCGCCGGGGGCGCCGAGCATGCGGTCGGCGGGTACGACCACGTCGTCGAAGTAGACCTCACAGAACTCGTCGACGCCGTGCATAGTGCGCAGCGGTCGCACCGTGATGCCGGGGGTGTCCATGTCGACGAAGAACGCGGTGATGGCTTGATGATTCGGGGTGCCCGCAGCTCCGGTACGGGTGAGCAGCACACACCGGGCCGCGTACTGCGCGAAACTCGTCCACACCTTCTGGCCGTTGACAACCCAGTCGTCTCCGCGCTGCTCGGCACGAGTCGACAGCGAGGCCAGATCGCTGCCAGATCCGGGTTCGGAGAAGCCCTGGCACCAGGTTTCGCGTCCCGACAGCAGTAGCGGAACCATCTCCGCGGCCAGCTCGGGCCTGGCGTAGTCGATCATCGTCGGGGTCAGCACTTCGAGCATCGAGTACGGGCCGGGATCGTCGAGCCTGCGGCCGACGACTTCTTCGCCCACGATGGCGCGCAGGATCATCGGCCCGCCGAGTCCGCCGGCGGCCTCGGGCCAACCCCAACGCATCCAGCCCGCGTCATACAGCGCGCTGAGCACCCGGCCGTGCTGAGCTTGGAGCCCATCGAGGGAGTGATCGCCCGGCGCCGGGGTCAGGTCGTTCTCGTCGAGCCAGGCCACCAGCTGCGATCGAAACTCGGCCGTCGTCGGGATCTCGGTGGCTTCGCTCGATGGGGGGGTCATCCCGCCTCCGGCCTGCCGATCGCGTGGGGCCGGCCGTGGTCGTGGTCGCCGCTGCGCCGGATGAACGTCATGGCACGGGTTTTCAACCGCCACCCGTCATCGGTGCGCACGTAGGTGTCTCGGTAGTAGCCGATGCGCATGTCGTGCTTCGAGTGTTCGATGAAGCACAACGGCTGCGTGCCCGTCGCGGTGTCGGCCCCTTCGACGAGGTCGACGAGTGCGGTCCCGGTCATGAACAGACCCTTGGGGGCGGCGTCGACCAGGACTGGAAAGCGGTTGAGTGTGTAGGTGTCGCCGAAGGCGCTGTACGTGCCGTCCGGGGTGAACACCGTGACGAGTCCCTCGACGTCGCCCTGTGTGATGGTGACCGCGTACTTGGCGAGCAACTGCTGGATCTCGACGAGATCCTCAATTCGTGACTGCGTCATGTCGGTAGACCTTACCGCCCTTCATTACAAAATTGACATCCTTTGTAACGCTGATGTCCGCGAGTGGATCGCCGGGCACGGCGATGATGTCTGCGAGGTAGCCCTCGGCGATGCGGCCCAGGTCCGGCTTGTTGATCAGATCGGCGGCCACGACGGTGGCGGCGCGCAGCACGGCGTCCGCCGGCATGCCCCAGTCGACGAGGGTGACCAGTTCATCGGCGTTCCGGCCGTGTGGGATCGCCGGAGCGTCGGTGCCGACGGCGATTTTCACCCCGGCCTCGTAGGCCGCCTTGATCGACGTCCGCGCCTTGGGGAACATCTCGGCGGCCTTGTCCTGCAGCTCTTTTGGAGCCTTCGACACGTCCATCGCCTCGGCCAGCCGACGGGTCGTCACCAGGAAGCGATCGTTGTCGACCAGCATCTGGATGGCCTCGTCGTCCATCAGGAAGCCGTGCTCGATGCAGTCGATGCCACATTCCACGGCGTGCTTGACCGCCTCGGCGCCGTGGGTGTGTGCGGCCACCCTCAGGCCGCGCCGATGTGCCTCGTCGACGATCGCCCGCAGTTCCTCGTCCGAATAGTGTTGCGCACCAGCCTCGCCGGTCAGCGACATCACACCGCCGGAAACGCACACCTTGATCAGCTGGGCGCCATGCTTGATCTGATAGCGCACCGCCTTGCGGATCTCGTCGACCCCGTTGGCGATGCCCTCCTCGACCGTCAACTCGAGCGCACCCGGCATGAACGCCGCGAACATCGTCGGGTCGAGGTGCCCACCTGTGGGTGTGATCGCGTGTCCGGCGGGGATCACGCGCGGGCCTTCGATCCATCCCGCGTCGATGGCCTTAGCCAGCGAGACGTCGAGCAGGTAACCGCCTGTCTTGACGAACAATCCGAGATTGCGCACCGTGGTGAACCCCGCACGCAACGTGCGCCGCGCATTGCCGACCGCGCGCAGCACCCGGATCGCGGGATCGTCCTGTACCTGGGACAGGCCGGGGTTCTCGCCGCGGCCGCCCATCAGGAGGTTGACCTCCATGTCCATCAGGCCAGGCAGCAGGATCGAGTCGCCCAGGTCGATGACCTCACCTTCGGGTTCACCACCGACGCCGACGATCCGATCCCCGTCGATGCGGACGATGCCCGGCCGGATGATCTCGCCGGCATCAACGTCGAGTAGACCCGCTGCCTTGAGGGTCAGCGCCACCGCTCAGACCACCGGCTCCTTGATGAGTTGGATGTAGGAGGCACCGCTGTCGAGCACACGCGGCTGCTTCCACACCTCGATCGGGAAGCTCACCATGACGATCGACTGGCCCAGATGCACCAACGCCTTGGCGTCGTCCGGCATCCCTGCGAGCGGGAAACGGGCGTCGACATAGACCATGATGTCCTCGAGGCGGGCCATGCCCGCGTCGTACAGCTCCTGCATCTCTGCCATCGTCGAGTTCAGCCGTTTCGAGTAGCGCTCATCCTCGGTGGGCAGGCACCAGTCGGCGAACCGCTCCAGATCGGCGAATTCCTCTGGCAACTTAGACATGCGCGGCATCCTTTTCAGCGGACTTCTCGTCTTCGGTCTTGGCAGCGTGCTTCCCGCTGGCGGAACCGTTCCCGTTCGACAGAGAAGCCTTGTAGCGATCGACGTACTGATGTGCGGTCATGTGCAGGTGACGCAGCAGGATCTCCTGGTCGCACAGCGGGAAGTCCGTGACGACCCGGGTGCCGATCTGCGTCTGAGTGGCCTCAAGGGTGTTGGCGTCCTGGAAGGCGTACTCCTTGAACGTCACCGCGGCGAGTTCCTGGGACAGCCGCTCACGGAGGTTCTTCGGAGGCACGAAGTAGAGGTCGGCCTCGAAGATGTGCTTATCCACGGCCGTCGGCCAGTAGTTGTACGTGAGATACCAGCCCGGTGCCCAGAACAGCAGCGTGAAGTTGGGGAAGAACTCGAAAGAGTCGGTGCCCCAAGTCTTGTGACGGCCCGGGTTGATGGCCGGCGGCAGCTCCTCGGGCAGGATGCCCTTGATGTCCGGGCGGTCCCACGGTCCGAACAGACCGCTGTGCAGGATCTGCTCGATGGGCTTGACCATGCTGAGGTCCTTGGGAGGCGACATGCCGCCCCACGACGACACCATGGAATGGTCGCCCTTGATGTCGTACGCCAGTGCCTCGAAGCCGAACTTGGCCAGCTTCTCGGCTTCCTCCTTCTCCGCCTGCTTCATGTGCAGGATCGGCGCGTGGTAGAACTCGGTGAACGCGTCGATGAACAGCTTCCAGTTGGCGTTGATCTCCGCGCGGTAGCTGTAGTGCTCGGTCATCTCGTGGAAGGGATACCCCTCGAGACCCTTCGCAAAGTCACCGAGGTATTCGGCCAGTGGTTCAGCGTCGTTGTCGAAGTTGATGAAGATGAAGCCTTCCCAGACCTCGCAGCGCACCGGGACCAGGCCGTAGTCGCCCTTGTCGAGGTCGAAGAACTCATCTTCCTGCTGGACGAAGGTCAGGTCGCCGTTGAGTGCATATCGCCAGGCGTGGTACTTGCACACGAACTGACGGCAGGTGCCGGACACTTCCTCGCCGGGATAGTCACTCCACACCAGCTTGTTACCGCGGTGCCGGCACATGTTGTAGAAGCTCCGGACGACGCCATCCTTGTCCTTGACGATGATCACCGACGTGCCGGGGCCGACACATGGCATCTCGCGCGAGAAATAGCTGCCCTTCTTTGGCAACCGCTCCACGCGGCCGACCATGAGCCAGGTCTTCTTGAAGATCGCCTGCTGCTCCAGCTTGAAGTGCTCAGGGTCGATCGAGTCTTCGTAGTTGACCGGTGCGGTGCCAAGCTCCGGCCAGTTCTCTGTCCAGCTACCGGCGGCGGGCTTCGGGAAAAATGCCACGATATTTACCTCTCCTGGTCGGGTTCTACGCCAAAGGTGTTGATGGCCATGGCGAGTGCGCCATAGCAGCCGATCGTGAAGACGAGATCCATGCGTTGACGCTCGTCCAGGTGGTCCGACAGCGACGCCCACGTCGCATCGGAGACGTTCGATTTGTCTTCGAGTTCGTCGACGGCATTCAGGACAGCGCGATCCAGTTCGTCGGCGGCCTCGCCGCGCTGGATGCCGTCGATGACGTCGTCGGTGAGGCCGGCCTCCAGCCCCATGCGGACGTGGTGGCGCCACTCGTACTCACAACCACGCCGGTGGGCGACGCGCAGCACGGCCAGCTCGCGCAACCGGTCGGGCAGCGGCGAACTGAACATCAGATGGTTGTTGAAGCGAAGGAATGACCTCGTGAGCTTGGGATGACGGACCAGCGTCGCCAACAGATTGCCCGCCGCTTCCGGGTTGCGGCGCTCTGGGGGCAGCATGCCCGACAACGCATGATCGACAGCGTCGTCCCACTGGTCCGCGGGCAGCGGGGGCACTCGCACTGGCCGGTTCCTCTCGTTCACGAGAATCAGGTTCTCATATTTCGCCAATAGGTTTCCACCTTTCGCGCAGATGGTCAATGCCAGACCCCAGACGCGCCGGTCACAGGGGTGCCCGCGCGATCGCAACGGTGCTGCCAGGAGGCAGTTCGACACGTTTCGGACATTGATTCTCGCCGCAAGAGAAGCTAGTTTCCTCAGATAGAGAACATCACTAGATAACTAGTGTTGGTGTCATCGAGGACTCGATGAAGGGAACAGGCATGAACAAAGAAGACATGATCCTGATCAGCGTGGACGATCACATCGTCGAGCCGCCGGACATGTTCAAGAACCATCTTGCAGAAGAAGTATCTGGACGAGGCGCCGCGGTTGGTGCACAACCCTGATGGTTCAGGATACCTGGCAGTTCCGCGACGTGGTGATCCCCAACGTCGCGCTGAACGCGGTGGCCGGCCGGCCCAAGGAGGAGTACGGCCTGGAGCCGCAGGGCCTCGACGAGATCCGGCCGGGCTGTTGGCAGGTTGATGAGCGCGTCAAGGACATGAATGCCGGCGGCATTCTGGGGTCGATGTGCTTCCCGTCCTTCCCCGGGTTCGCGGGCCGCCTGTTCGCCACCGAGGATCAGGAGTTCTCCCTGGCGCTGGTGCAGGCCTACAACGACTGGCATGTCGAGGAGTGGTGCGGGGCCTACCCGGCGCGGTTCATTCCGATGACGTTGCCGGTGATCTGGGACGCCGAAGCGTGCGCGAAAGAGATCCGCCGCAACGCTGCCCGTGGCGTGCATTCGTTGACGTTCACCGAGAACCCGTCGGCGATGGGTTATCCGAGTTTCCATGATCTGGAGTACTGGAGGCCGATGTGGGAGGCGCTGGTCGACACCGACACGGTGCTCAATGTGCATATCGGGTCCTCGGGGCGGTTGGCGATCACCGCCCCGGATGCGCCGATGGACGTGATGATCACGTTGCAGCCGATGAACATCGTGCAGGCCGCCGCGGATTTGTTGTGGTCCAAGCCGGTTAAGGAGTATCCCGATCTGAAGATCGCCCTGAGTGAGGGCGGCACCGGCTGGATTCCGTATTTCCTGGAGCGTGCGGATCGTACCTATGAGATGCATTCGACGTGGACGGGTCAGGACTTCGGTAAGCAGAAGCCCTCGGAGGTTTTCCGCGATCACTTCCTGACGTGCTTCATCTCCGATCACGTGGGGGTGGCGCTGCGCAACGAGGTGGGCATCGACAACATCTGCTGGGAAGCCGACTACCCGCACTCCGATTCGATGTGGCCCGGCGCCCCCGAGCAACTCGACGAGGTCCTCGCGAAGAACAACGTGCCCGACGACGAGATCAACAAGATGACCTTCGAGAACGCGATGCGCTGGTATCACTGGGACCCGTTTACCCACATCCCCAAGGAGCAGGCGACGGTCGGCGCACTGCGCAAGGCCGCCGAAGGCCACGACGTATCCATCCAAGCGCTCAGCAAGCACGAGCACGGCGGCGCCAACTTCGCCGACTTCGCTGCCAGCGCGAAGGAATTGACCGGCAACAAGGACTGAGTCGAGTAGCGATTTCGGCGTGCTTGGTTGCGCTCAGCGCGACCAGTCACGCCGAATTCGCTTGACCAGAGGAGAACACACGTGCCCGCGGGTATGAGTTTCGAGCTGACCGAGGATCAGGAGTTGATCCGAAAGTCCGTCGCCGAGTTGGCGGGCAAGTTCGACGACCACTACTGGATGGAGAAGGACCAGGCGCACGAATTCCCGCAGGAGTTCTACGACGCGATCGCCAAGGGCGGCTGGCTGGGCATGACGATCCCGGAGGAGTACGGCGGCCACGGCCTCGGTATCACCGAGGCGACGCTGCTGCTCGAGGAGATCTCGCGCTCCGGGGCGGCGATGAACGGCGCCAGTGCCATCCATTTGTCGATCTTCGGGATGCAGCCCGTGGTCAAACACGGCTCCGACGAACTCAAGGCCGCGACCCTGCCCAGGATCGTCAACGGAGACCTACACGTCTGCTTCGGTGTCACCGAACCGGGTGCGGGCCTGGACACCTCGCGCATCACGACCTTCGCCAAACGCGAAGGCGATAACTACCGCATCAACGGACGGAAGGTGTGGATCTCCAAGGCGCTGGAGTCCGAGAAGATCCTGCTGCTCACCCGCACCACCCCGTACGACGAGGTCACCAAGAAGACCGACGGCATGACGCTGTTCCTCACCGACCTCAACCGCGACCACGTCGACATCCGGCCCATCACCAAGATGGGCCGAAATGCCGTGAGCTCCAACGAGCTCTTCATCGACGACCTCATCGTGCCGGTCGGGGACCGTGTCGGTGAGGAGGGCAAGGGCTTCAAGTACATCCTTGACGGCCTCAACCCGGAACGGATGCTCATCGCGGCCGAGGCGCTGGGCATCGGCCGCGTGGCACTGGAGAAAGCCGTGAAATACGGCAACGAGCGAATCGTGTTCAACCGTCCGATCGGCATGAACCAGGGACTGCAGTTCCCGCTCGCCGACTCACTGGCCCGACTCGACGCCGCCGAACTCGTGCTGCGCAAGGCGAGTTGGCTGTACGACAACGGAAAGCCGTGTGGCCGTGAGGCGAACACCGCCAAATACCTATGCGCAGACGCCGGATTCGGCGCCGCCGACCGTGCGCTGCAGCTGCACGGCGGTATGGGCTACTCCGAGGAGTACCACGTGTCGCGCTACTTCCGCGAGTCGAGGCTCATGAAGATCGCGCCGGTCAGTCAGGAGATGATCCTGAACTTCCTCGGCGAACACGTACTCGGAATGCCGAGGAGCTACTAGTGACCAACTACTTCGACCTGACCGGCCGCACCGCGCTGGTCACTGGTGCGGGAGCAGGCGGCGGCATCGGGGCCGCGGTCGCAGCTGCACTGGCCGATGCGGGCGCCGCGGTACTCGTCACCGACATCAGCGCGGACGCGGCTTCCGCAGTGGCAGAACGCATCCGCACCAACGGCGGCAAGGCCGACTCGTGCGCGCTGGACGTGAGTGACCGCGCGGCCGCCGACGCCGCCGCCGCGCAGGCTGCGGGACTGGGCGGCGGAGCACTGAACATTCTGGTCAACAACGCCGGCGTCACGTCGCCGGCAATGTTCCCCAAGCTGACGGACGAGACATTCCGGCTGACTTTCGACATTCACGTCATGGGCACGTTCCACTGCACCCAGGCTGCACTGCCGCACATTCCGACCGACGGCACCGGCCGCGTAATCAATGTGACGTCGGCGGCGGGTCTCACCGGAACCCTCGGGCAGGTCAACTACTCCGCGGCAAAGGCCGGTCTCATCGGCTTCACGAAGTCACTCGCCCGCGAGTTGGCCTCGAAGAACATCATGGTGAATGCCCTTGCGCCACTGGCCGCAACACCCATGACGGAGACCATCCGCACCAACGAGAAGTTCGCGGCCAACATGATGAACCGCATTCCGTTGAAGCGGTGGGCCGGACCCGAGGAGGTCGCAGGTGCGTTCGTCTTCATGGCATCCGACGCGGCGTCCTACATCACGGGACAGGTGCTGCCGGTCGACGGCGGCATGGTCATGTGACGGGTCTACCCGCTGCCCCGCTGGCCGGCGTCACGGTCGTTGCGATGGAGCAGGCTGTCGCCGCCCCGATGTGTACGCGGGTGCTCGCCGATTTCGGTGCGCGCGTGATCAAGGTCGAGAACCCCAACGGCGGTGACTTCGCCCGCGCGTACGACGATGTGGTCAACGGCCCGGGCGGCCTCGCCGCGCACTTCGTGTGGTGCAACCGCGGCAAGGAGTCGGTCACCCTGAACACGAAATCGCCGGAGGGGATGGCCCTGCTGCACCGGCTTCTCGAGAAGGCCGACGCCTTCGTGTCCAACCTCGCGCCGGGATCCACGGCCCGGATGGGCATCTCCGCCGCTGACCTGGCGCAACGCCACCCCAATGTCATTCCCGTCGAGATCGACGGCTATGGGCCGGGCGGGCCCATCTCGCACAAGCGCGCGTATGACCTTCTGGTGCAAGCGGAATCGGGTTCGTGCGCCATCACCGGCTACCCCGGTATGCCCGCCAAGCCGGGACCTGCCATGGCCGACTTCACGACCGGCCTCTACGCCGCGATCTCGATCCTGGCGTTGCTGTTCGCGCGGGGGACGCGGCCTGCCGGAGTCGCCGCGCCGTCCGTCGAACTGAGCCTGTTCGACGTGATGACCGACGTGATGGGCTATGCACTGACCTACACCCAGCACTCCGGCATCGACCAGCAGCCACTGGGCGTCGGATCTCCCGCGGTGGCGCCGTACGGTGCGTTCCCGACTCGCGACGGGCAGACCGTCGTGCTCGGGACCACCAACGACCGCGAGTGGCAGAGGGTCGCCACGGAGATCATCGATCGCGCCGACCTTGCCGCCGATCCGCGGTTCGCCACCAATCCCGGCCGCTGCGAGCACCGGGAGATCCTCGACGAGGCCATCGGCGCCTGGTGCGCGGAGCACGATCTCGTCGAGATCCAGAAGACCGCGGACGCGGCGGGCATCGGCAACTCGCGCTATAACCTGCCGAGCGAAGTGGTCGTGCATCCGCAGTTGACCGCCCGCGACCGCTGGCGCACCGTCGGCACGTCCAAGGGGGACATCCGCGCCCTGCGACCGCCGCCGGTGATCAGTGGATTCGAACAGCCGATGGGTGCCGTGCCCGGACTGGGCGAGCACACCGACGCCGTCCTTGGTGAATTGGGGCTGACCGCAGACGAACTCAGCCGGTTGCGTGCCGACGGCGTGATCGGGCCGGCGTACACATGACTGAGGAACAGGTCCTACTGGCGTCCGACCGCGACGGGGTCCGGACCCTGACACTGAACCGGCCCGACCGCAAGAACGCGATCGACGCCCGGCTGTGGGAGGAGTTGGCCGACGCGCTGCGCGACGCCGCTCGAGATACCGAACTGCGAGCGTTGGTGATCACCGGCGCCGGCGGGGCGTTCTGCTCCGGCGCCGACATCTCCAATCCGGAGGACATCCATCCCCGACACAAACTTCGCCGGCTCACCGAGGTCGCGCTCGCACTGCACGAACTGACGGTCCCCACCGTCGCGAAGGTGACCGGTGTGGCCGTCGGCGCCGGCTGGAATCTGGCTCTCGGTTGCGACTTCGTCGTGGCGACGCCCGAATCGCGGTTCTGCCAGATCTTCGCCAGCCGCGGCCTGTCGGTCGACCTGGGCGGTTCATGGCTGCTGCCCAAACTGGTCGGACTGCAACAGGCCAAGCGGCTCGTGCTGCTGTCCGAGATGGTCGACGCCGAGGAAGCGCGGTCGCTGGGGTTGGTCACCTGGATCAAGTCATCTGCGGAGATAGACACGTTCGTCGCGGAGCTGGCCGGCCGGCTGGCCGCGGGCCCGCCCGTCGCGCTGGCGCAGAGCAAGGCCCTGCTCAACGACGGAGCGACTTCGACATTGCGCGAAGCGCTGGCCAACGAGGCCCGAGCACAGCCGGGCAATTTCGCAACGGCAGACTCAACGGAGGCGTACGCCGCGTTCGCACAGAAACGCGACCCGGCGTTCAGTGGTCAATGGGCAGTACCGAGATCGGAGAAGTGAAGAAGATGCGTGAGACGGTAATTGTCGAGGCGGTGCGCACCCCTGTCGGTAAGCGCAACGGTGGACTGTCGGATATTCACGCGGCCGACCTGTCGGCCATCGTGCTCAACGCATTGATGGAGCGTGCGGGGGTCGACCCCGACATCGTCGACGACGTGGTGTGGGGCTGCGTCTCGCAGGTGGGCGACCAGTCCAGCAACATCGGCCGGTACTCGGTGCTCGCCGCGGGCTGGCCCGAGCACATCCCCGGCACCACCGTCAACCGCGCGTGCGGATCCAGTCAGCAGGCGCTCGACTTCGCGGTGCAGGCGGTGATGTCGGGTCAGCAGGACGTCGTCGTTGCCGGCGGCGTCGAGGTGATGAGCAGGGTTCCGCTCGGGTCGGCGCGGGCCAGCGGTGTACCGTACGGCCCCAAAGTCCTTGAGCGGTATGCCGATTTCTCGTTCAACCAGGGTATCTCCGCCGAGATGATCGCCCAGAAGTGGGGCTTCTCGCGGACCCAGCTCGACGAGTACTCGGTGCGCTCACACGAACTGGCGGCCGCCGCACAGGACAACGGCGCGTTCGAGACCCAGATCATGCCCGTGTTCACCGACGGCGAGCCCGTCGTCGCCGACGAGGGGATTCGGCGGGGCAGCACGGTCGAGAAGCTGGCCGGGTTGAAGCCGGCGTTCAAGGAGGATGGCGTCATCCACGCGGGCAATTCGTCGCAGATCTCCGACGGCGCCGCCGCGCTGCTGGTGATGGCCGCCGAGAACGCGATGGCAATGGGTCTTCGGCCGATCGCCAGCTACCGTGCCGGTGCGGTCATCGGTGCCGACCCGGTGCTGATGCTGACGGGCCCCATCCCTGCCACCGAGAAGGTGCTGCACAAGGCGGGCGTCACTATCGACGAGGTCGGCGTCTTCGAGGTCAACGAGGCGTTCGCGCCGGTGCCGCTCGCCTGGCTCGCTGAAACGAGTGTCGACGAGGCGAAGCTCAATCCGCTCGGCGGGGCCATCGCGCTCGGCCACCCGCTGGGCGCCTCGGGTGCGGTCCTGATGACACGCATGCTCAATCACATGCGTGACAACGGAATTCGATTCGGATTGCAAACAATGTGCGAAGGCGGCGGCACAGCGAACGCCACCTTGGTCGAGCTCATCGCATAAGGAGGACGCCGCGTGCGTAGAGATCTCTTCACCGAAGACCACGAAGCCTTCCGCGAACTGGCTCGCGATTTCATCGAGAAGGAGGTGGTTCCGCACTACCCCGAGTGGGAGAAGGGCGGACGCATGCCTCGCGACGTCTTCAAACACATGGGGTCGCTGGGAATGCTGGGGATGGCCATTCCCGAGGAATACGGTGGCGGCGACACACCGGACTACCGGTACAACGTCGTGATGCAGGAAGAGGCGGCACGGGCGCTGGTCACGCTGTCGACGGTGCGCACCCAGCTCGAGGTGATCCTGCCGTACTTCCTCCACTACGCGAACGATGAGCAACGCCAGCGCTGGTTCCCGGGGCTGGCCGCGGGCACTCTGCTCACCGCCGTCGCGATGACCGAACCGGGAACGGGCTCGGACCTCGCGGGTATGCGCACTACCGCTGTGCGCGACGGTGACGACTGGATCGTCAATGGCGCCAAGACATTCATCACCGGCGGCATGCAGGCCGACCTGGTGATCGTGGTGGCGCGCACGTCGACCGACCCGGACAACCGCCGCAGAGGGCTCACGCTCTTCGTCGTCGAGGACGGCATGCCCGGCTTCACCCGGGGCCGCGAGCTGGAGAAGATGGGCTGCAAGGTGCAGGACACCGCCGAGCTGTCGTTCGTCGACGTGCGGGTCCCGGCGGCGAACGTGCTGGGCGAGGAGGACGAGGCATTCGGCTACCTCGGCCACAACCTGCCCCAGGAGCGGCTCACCGTCGCCGTCGGTTCGGTGTCGCAGGCGCGCTCCGCAATCGCCGCGGCGATCGACTACACCAAGAACCGCAAGGCGTTCGGCACGCCGGTCGCGTCGTTCCAGAACACGAAATTCGAGCTGGCGTCGTGCTCGACGGAGGTCGAGGCGGCCCAGGCGATGCTCGACCGGGCGGTAGCCCTGCACGTCGAGGGGGAGCTGTCGGCGCCAGATGCCGCCCGCGTGAAGCTGTTCTGCACCGAGATGCAGCAGCGCGTGGTGGACCGCTGCCTGCAGCTGTTCGGCGGATACGGCTACATGATGGAGTATCCGATCGCCCGGCTGTACACCGATGCCAGGGTGGCCCGTATCTACGCCGGGACCAGTGAGGTGATGAAGGTGATCATCGCCAAGTCGTTGGGCTTGTAGACGCACCCCGCGTCGTCACACAGGTCACTCCAGTCACGACGGCCGTGGGCACGTGCTCGGTCCGCATTGCGGTATCGCGGGCGATACCAGCCTAAATCGGACTCTGACCTGCGATGTGACAGCACGTCAAACCCTTTTTCGCTGAGACACTTGTCACAGCGGACAAACCTACCTACTGTGTGTTCACTAGGTTGGTTCAACGAAGGAGCCCCGTGTCAGCCCCAGAGCCGTCGGCTCTTCGCGCAAGCGCTCATCGCCGGCCCTATGCCACTCTGCTTGCCAAAGGCGAGGATCGCCGGCAGCGGATACTCGCCGTGGCAGAGCGTCTGCTGGCGCGCAACGGCTGGCGCAACACCTCACTGGCGCTGATCGCCAAGGAGGCGGGGGTAACTCCCGCCGGCCTTCTCCACCACTTCGAATCCAAAGAACAGTTGCTCAACGCCGTTCTCGACGCCCGCGACGCCGACGACGAGATCCATGCGGACTATCGCTCCGGTGATCTCATCACCGAACTCAGCCGGGTGCCCGAGCGGTTCGACCGCGCACCCGAACTCGTCGGCACGTTCACGGTGCTGCTGGTCGAGAACATCGCGCCCGACGCGCCGTTGCACGACCGGCTGCTCAAGCGCTACCGCGATGCGGTGGACATCATCACCGCGATCATCACGCGGGGTCAGGAAAGCGGACAGTACCGCGCAGACGTGGATGCGGCCGGCAGGGCCGTGGAGATACTCGCCTTTATCAATGGAATGGAGACCCTATGGCTACTCGATCCCTCAATCCGGCTGGCCGAAGTGTTCAAGGGGTACGCGGAGTCGCTGGGGCGCGAGTTGTCGCCACAGAGGTCGATATGAGGTACCGGCTCGACGTCGTCGCGCCGACCGTGCTCGACGCGGTGCGCTACGCGGGCGGCTGGATCTACGACCGGGTGATGGCGGGATGGGATGTCACCGTCCTCGTCGGCAACCAGGACGATCTGCGGCCGCTGCACATCCTCGGCGCCCAGACACTCGATCTGGAATCGGTGTTGGAGGAGTGGGAGGACCGGCCCCACCCGCAGACCGTTGCGGTCGCTGCCGATCTATTCGATCGCGACACCCGTGTGCTCCAGCATGTGCGTAGCGCGCTCGATCAGGGTGCCACCGAGGTGACGCTGTGGGGCGAGAGCCTGCCCGCTGAACTGGACAGCAGCGTCGACTCCGCTGAACACCACTTGAGTGCTGCGGCACGGGCTTTCAAGGCGCGTGCACTCGCGGCTGCCAACGATCCGGGCGCCGATTCCGTCGGCCTCAGCGAGACGTTCCGCTGCGGGATGATGGCCTCGGTCGCCGCCGACCTGATCCCCGCCATCTAGTTACGCGAAACTGTACGTCCAGCAGCGAAAGTTGCGAGATAGAGGCCTTTTGCTGGAATACAGTTTCGCGCAAGGGGGAATCAGCTCAGATCGATCAGGATCTTGCCGATGGCACGCCCGTCGGCGACGTGTTTGAGAGCCTGCGCCGTCTCGGCGAGCGGATAGACCGCCCCCACGTGCGGTCGCACCCGGCCGCTGACGAGATGGTCGCGCAATTCGTCCTCATTGCGGGCGAATTCGTCCGGCGGGACATCCTGAAACTGAAAGCCCAGCACCGCAACGCCCTTCACCAGCACCAGGTTCAGCGGGATACGGGGGATGACGCCGGAGGCGAAACCCACGGTGACGAACCGTCCGCCCCGCCGCAGCGAGCGCAGCGCGGGTTCGGACAGTTCACCGCCCACCGGATCGACGACCGCGTCGGCACCGTCGGGCAGCGCTTCGCGCAGTCCGTCGCGCAGCGCGACCGACCGGTGGTTGACCAGGTGTAGCTGCACCGTATGACGCTGCCACATGGAGCTTTTCGTCCGACGACGCGACCGCGGTGACCGATGCGCCGAGTTGGACGGCGAGTTGAACCGCGGCCAGGCCCACGCCGCCGCCTGCGCCGAGCACGATCACCTCGTCGCCTGACTGCACCCGCGCCACCGACCGCAGTGTGTGATAGGCCGTGCGGTGCGCCACCCCGAAGGCGGCGGCCGTCTGATCGTCGACACCGTCGGGGATATGCGCCAGCCCGGCGACCGGAACGGTGACCTCCTCGGCGAACGCGCCGTACATTCCCATCCCGCTGACCCGCTCGCCGACCGCGAAACCATCTGCACCCTCACCGGTTTCGATAATCGTCCCGGCGAACTCGCTACCGGGAACGAACGGTGCGGGCACGCTGACCTGATACTGGTTCGCGACGAGCAGCACGTCGGGAAAGTTCACCGCCGCGGCGCCGACCCTGACGCGGACCTGCCCCGCTGCGACGGCCGGAGTCGGCAACTCCTCGATGCGGACCACATCCGGCGGTCCATACGCCGGACAGACCGCGGCCCTCACCGGTAGTCGCTGGTCTCGGCGAGGTCGGCGGCCGAACGCATCAACTCGGTGATGATCGGCCCGTATGCGAGTAGCTTCTCGTCGTTACCCGCACGTTGAAAGCCCTGCTCCAGCACGATCGCGAGCTTCCACTTGGCCAGCACGAGGTAGTAGTCGAGATCGTCTACCTGCCGCCCGGACACCTTCGCGTAATGCTCGACTACCTGGGTGCGCGAAGGCATCCCACGCATGTCGACATAGCTCATCTCCGACTGTTCCGGAGCATCGGTATTCGCCGGCCAGCTCTGCACCATCCAGCCGAGATCCAGTTTCGGATCGCCGACCGTGCCCATCTCCCAGTCGACGATGGCCGCGAGCTGCGCCGGCGTGCCGTGCTGGTACATGACGTTGGCGAACTGATAGTCGCCGTGCATCAGGCCGGGGATGTAGTCGAGCGGACGATGACTGCGCAGCCATCCGGTCGCGGCGTCCAGGCCGTCGATCTCGCGTCCCTTGATCCGTTCGAAAAAGGAGATCCACCGGTCGACCTGACGTTCATGAAAGCCGTCGGGGCGCCCGAGGTCTTCGAGCCCCTTTGCCTTCCAGTCCACCTTGGACAGCAGCGCGATGCCTTCGGCCAGTTGATAAGCCAGGCCGCCGCGCGCATCGCGATCGCTGCCGAACGGTTCCGGCCAACGCCCTTCGTCGAGGTCCATCGGTGACCAGCCGTCGACGAAGCCCATCAGGTAGAACGGGCGACCGAGGACGGCAGCGTCCGAACACACGCCGACCGCAGCGGTATGGGGTACCTCGGTGCCGTCGAGCGCCTCGATGATCCGCCATTCACGCAAGATGCCCTTGTCCCGATCCGGTGGAGCGCCGGGCGGGGGCATGCGCAGAACGCAGACATGTTCGCCGCGGGTGATCCGGTAGATCACATTCTGTGAGCCACCGGACAAGTAGCCGGCCTGCAGTGGTTCACCCTTGCCGGGCAGATCGGCTCCGTCCATCCAGTCGGAGAGGCGGGTGAGGTCGATTTCCGGCTCGGTCACAGGTTTCCCACCTCATTCTCTATGGCGGTCCCGAGGTATCTGGCGTACTTCGCCCGCGCGGCTTCGCGTTTGCGCGGCTCCCATTCGGTGGGCCACGTGTCCTCGGTGGGCTGGTAGTCCCGCAGCACCTGCTTGGCCACCGTCGTCTTGTGCACCTCGGTGGGCCCGTCGGCCAACCCCATGACCGCTGCGCCCGTGACCATTCCCATGAACGGCATCTCGTTGGTGACACCCAAGGCGCCGTGGACCTGCATTGCCCGCCAAGCGATATCGTGTAGCACCGTCGGCATGGCGACCTTGACCGCGGCGATGTCCTTGCGGACCTTCTTGTAGTCGTTGTACTTGTCGATCTCCCACGCGGTGTAGAGCACCATCAGCCGGAACTGCAGCAGCTGCGCATAGGAGTCGGCAATGTAGCCCTGCACGAACTGCTTGTCCGACAGGCGACTTCCCTGCGTCTCGCGACTCAGTGCGCGTTCACACATCATGTCCAGCGCCCTTTGCGACATGCCGATGGTCCGCATCGCGTGGTGGATGCGTCCACCGCCGAGGCGGGTCTGGGCGATGACGAATGCCTGCCCCTCCCCGCCGAGGAGCGCCTCGGCGGGCACCCGGACGTTGTCGTAGTGGATCAGTGCGTGCGAGCCCTCGCCCTCGGCCTCGCCGTACAGCCCGACGTTGCGCACGATGTTGACACCGGGGGTGTCGGTCGGCACCAGGAACATCGACATGCCTTGGTAGGCACTGACTTCGGGATTCGTCACGACCATCACGATCAGGAAGGACGCCGTTTTCGCGTTGGAGGAGAAGAACTTCTGACCGTTGATCACCCAATCGTCGCCGTCGCGCACCGCGGAGGTCGTGAACAACGTGGGATCCGCGCCGGCGTGCGGTTCGGTCATCGAGTAGCAGGAGAACAGCTCGCCCTCGAGCAGCGGGTGTAGATACCGCTGCTTCTGTTCTTCGGTGCCGTAGTGGGCGATGATCTCGGCGTTGCCGGTGTCGGGGGCCTGGCAACCGAACACGATCGGCGCCCACTGCGAACGGCCCAGGATCTCGTTGAGCAGCGCGAGTTTGAGCTGACCGTAACCCTGCCCGCCGAGCTCAGACCCCAGGTGGGTCGCCCACAGCCCGCGCCGGCGCACCTCCTGCTTGAGGGGGTCGACCGCATCGCGTCGCTTACCCTCGAGCGGCACGAACTGCTGGTGCGGAAACACCAGATCCAGCGGTTCGACCTCTTCGCGAACGAACTCGTCCGCCCAGTCCAGCAGCTTCTGGTACTCGGGATCGGTGTCGAAATCCCATGCCATGTCCGCGCTCCTCTCAGTTGAAGGTCACCATCTCAGTTGAAAGTGACTACGACCTTGTCGGCGGCTCCGGGGGTCGATGCGGTCCGCAACGCCTCGTCGACCTCGGTGAACGGGATCGTGTGGCTGACGATCACGGCGTAGCGCTCCCAATTCGCGACGAGGTCTTTGGTGATTTCGAAGATCTCGTCCGGATAGCCGATCGATCCGACGACGGTGATCTCGTTGGTCATGATGTTGAGGAAGTCGACGGGCACGGGTTCCTTGTGCACGGCGACGACGCAGAGCCGGGCGCCGGTCTTGGCTGCGCCCAGCGCCGCGTTGATCACTGCCGGTGCGCCCGCGGCGTCGAAGTACACATCCGTACCCGCCTTGCCGGGAAACATCGACTCGCCCCGGCCGTGCAGATCGATGAGTCGCTGGGCGACGTCCTCGTCGGCGGAGTTGATCACGGCGTCGGCGCCGACCTTCAGCGCCTTCTCCAGTCGCGCGGGAATCAGGTCGGCGACCACCACACTGCTGACGCCCGCGGACTTGAATCCGATCGTCGCGCCCAACCCGATCGGACCTGCGCCGAAGATCACGACCTTGTCCGACGGTTTCGGTTGGCAGCGGTTGACGCCGTGGCGGGCCACGGCCATCGGCTCGTTGAGGGCGGCCACCTCGAACGGGATGTGGTCGGGCACGACCTCCAGACTCCTGCCGCGGACGGCGTCCTCGATGAGCAGGTATTCCGCGAGTGCGCCGCTGGCGCCGCCGTTGCCGATGATTCCGCTGGGCGCGACCATCGGGTTGACGACCACATGGTCGCCGATCGCGAAACCGATGACTGCACTGCCGATCTCGACGATCTCACCTGCCGGTTCGTGGCCGAGTGGCATGTCTCCCGTACCGAAACCGCCCATCGAGATGTACAGCGCATCGGACCCGCAGATTCCGCACGCCCGCATCCTGACCAGCACGTCGTTCGGCCCGACCGTCGGCTTCGGCACGTCGACCACCCGGGTTTCACCGGGCCCGGTCACCATCGTCGCCTTCATCGCCGCACCTTCAGGTTGTACCCGGCGATCAGGGCGGCGATGTCGGCGCTGACCACATCGGCGAATCGTCGGTCGCCGAAACTCCCTGACGCCCAATGGCGTACGCCCTCACTCACATGCATCCCGGCGAGGTGCGACAGGTGCTTCACGTCGACATGGGCCGCCAGCTTGCCATCGGACTGAGCCTTCGCGAACAGGTCGCCGAACATGTCGGCGTCGATGTCGGTGCGCTCGGCACCGGACAGTATCCGGTGTTCGTGCCGGTAGCCCTCGAGAATCGTCTCGACGATCAAATCGCGCGGGTTGCGGGCCATCGACCGTTCGAGGCTGCGCAGCGCCTTGCTGATCACGTTCTCGACCTCGTAGTCGGCACCGGCGTCGAGCATCGAGCGAACCGTCTTCTGCGCCGCCCGCGTCGACAGCAGGCCGACTTCGAACAACACGTCCTCTTTGGCGGGGAAATAGAAGTAGAACAGTGCACGGGAGACACCCGCGGCCCGGCAGATGTCGGCGACGGTGGTCTTGGCGTAGCCGTTGGTGCGCCACAGTGCCATGGCCGCCTGGACCAGGCCACGCTTGGTCTCGCTGCGATCGCGCACGCTGAAACGAGGCTCGACGCTGACTACTGTCAGCAGCGGTTACCACCGCAGACTTGGGCACAGCCAGCACTGTAACAGCGAAATTGGCACTTGCATATAGTTGACGTTTGTCTAACTATCTAGGAGTGACAGATTCCCTGGAAGGCAGACGCATACTGGTGACCGGCGGCGCGACGGGTATCGGCGCTGCGGCCGTCGAGGTCCTCACCGGTGCGGGCGCGCAGGTGGTGGCGACGTATCACCGGACGCCGCCGCCGGACGTGGACGGTGTGTCGTGGGTGCAGTGCGACGTACGCGACGCCCCCGCCGTCGACGACATGGTGGCCGCGGCCGCCGAGCGGTTGGGTGGCCTCGATGTGCTTCTGCACGCCGCGGGGCTGTGGCAGCCGGGCGTGCCGGGTCAGATCACCGGCGAGGACATCGACTTTCTCGTCGCGACCAATCTGAAGGCCACCATCTTCACCAATCAGGCGGCATATGCGGTGATGCGCAAAAGCGGTGGCGGGCGGATCATCAACTTCGGATCGGGCGAGGCGGTGATGGGAAGCCCGATCTCGGCCGTCTACGCCGCGACCAAAGGCGCGGTGTCGGCGTGGACCCGCTCGATCGCCAAGGCGTGGGCGGCCGAGAAGGTGTCGGCGATCGCCCTGGCTCCCGCCGTGCAGACGCCCGGCGCCGACCGCCTGCGGGAGTTCCTCGGCCCCGCGGCCGCGGACTTCATCGACGAGGAGATCAAGAAGACCATTCCGTTGGGCGGTGCGCTCGGCGATCCCGTGGCCGACCTCGGCCCGGCGTTGGTCTTCTTCTGTAGCGAGGGTTCACATTTCATGACCGGACAACTCGTGGCCGTCGACGGCGGCCTCGTCATGCTCGGCGCGTAACTTCAACGGTAGGGATTCGACGTGCCAACTCACCTGCACCATGTGGTCATGCGCAGCCATTCGGCGCAGACATTCATCGCCTTCCTGACGGATGTCGTCGGGATGGAGATTCAGTTCCAAATGCGCGTTCCGGGGGAGATCCTCGAGCAGACGCTGGGCTGGCCGCCGTCCGACGGGGCTGACGTCACCATGCTCGGCGCAGGCGATGCCGGACTGATCGAGGTGCTCGATGTTCCCGAGCATCTGCGCGACGTTGCGCCGGAGGGACTCGCCGCGCTGTCCTTCCTGACCGACGACTACGAGGGCGTCCGCGAGAAGGCGGCGACGTTCACCGGCGATGTCACGGGTCTGGACACAGTATTTCCGGGTGTCGAACTGTTCTTCTGCACGATGGGCGGCGTGCCGCTGGAGTTCATGGGCGGCTATGCGCCAGAAGCGAACTCCGAAACCAGGGACGCGACGAACGATTGAGTGCGGCGTCGTGATGCTGCTCGTTCGCGCGCGTCGGCTCCCAGCGGCACCACCCGCACGGCGAGATCTGTGACGCCCGCGTCGCGGTAGCGCTGCAGTCGCGACAGGACAGTCGATTCGTCACCCGCTGCCATGGTGTCCCCGACGTCCTCGGCGTCGCCGTGTTCGAGTAGTCGAACGTAGTTGGGGGAGAAGTCGGCGTGGCCCAGCACCTCGCTGGCGTACTCGCGGGCGCTGTCGGTCTCACTGTCCGAACACAGCGCGACGGGAACGCCTGCCACCACACGGATTCCGGTGCGTCCGGCCGCGGTCGCCGCGTCGGTGATGCGTGGCACCACGTAGTCGCCGATCGCCCGTTCGTCGGCCATCCAGAGGATCGTTCCGCCGGTGCGTTCGCCTGCGATGCGCAGCATCGTGGGCCCCAGGGCGGCCACCAGCACCCGCATGTCGAATGCGTCGGTGACGTCCACCGGGCTGTGCACCCGGAAGGTGTCGTTGTCCACCGCCATCGGGCCGGGGCCGGCGAACGCGGCGTCCAGCACGTCGATGTAGTCGCGGACCAGCAGTGCGGGCCGGTCGTAGGGCAGGCCGAGTTGATCCGTGATGATCCAGTGGTGCGACGGCCCGATGCCGAGCGTGAACCGGCCCGAGCATGCGACCTGGGTGGTCATCGCCTGCTGCGCCATGATGAGCGGGTGGCGGGTCTGAATCGGCACGACCGCGGTCCCGATTTCGATGCGGTCGGTGACCTGCCCGAGAAGTGCGACGGCGGTCATCGCATCCAGGTAGCCGGGAACCTGCGGAATCCAGAACGACGCGAAACCGTCACTCTCGGCGGTCTTTCCGTCCTCGAGGAGCCCGGCGAGCCGTTCGGCGCGCGAGCGCTCCTTGTCGGATCCGACCATCAAGCCGATCCGCATGTAGACCTCCTACGGCACATAACGATCCCATTCGTGGGGGACGACGGGGTGGAACGGCGCGGCCAGCAGCGGTTCGATGCCACCCTCTTCCCACCGGGCGGTCAGCACCGGCCGTAGCCGTGTCCGCCGTGGCGACGGGGTCGTCGTCGAGGAAGCAGTACGTGATGGACTGGCCGCCTTGCGCGCTCGCCAGCTTCGCGTCGACGTCCAGCGTCGCCGCCGACCACACGCCCGCCACCCCGTCGACGTCGAGCAACGGATCTGTCGGGCGATCGCCGCGCTCCAGCAGCAGGTACACGCCCTTCACCGGCCACCAAGGCAGCACGTCGGCGCCGACCTTGACGCGCGGCGCGGCCGACTTGCTCCTCACGTCGTAGACACCGCGTTCGACCGGCGGAAGCAGAGGCAGTTTCCGGTCGGCGCCGACTGAGCGCCTTCGCCAGTTGCGAGAAAGCCGTTCATGCCGGCTGGGATCGGTGAAGAAGTACGTCATCACATGGTCGATGGCGTCGTAGCGGCTCGGGACTCGCGGCGCGCGCGGACGCGGCACGCCGGCGTCGACACCAACCGCAGCGAGGCGCGCACGGCCGACAACCGGTGCTGCTCGGGACGGTGGTCCAGGGTGTGCCAGCGCAGATAGTCGGCGTCGGTCCCGTCGGGATGACGCGTGGCCATCGATACGAACAGGGTGGTGATATCCCCGCGGCCGGTGGCGAGGACATCCGTCGACCTCGTCGGACGGGGTGCCGGGCAGCTGCATCGGTTGTCCTTAGGGCGTCGTGGAATGGGTTTCGGGCAAGGCGATTTCGGGGTGACGGGCCGCGATCATGCGCCGGAACCCGTCACGCCAACCGACCTTGGTCGTGCCGAGGATCTCGTGCATGTAGGTGACGTCGGGCCACAGCGGGGTGTGTGCATCCGCGGTGTATTCGAAGATCGGCTCGACGCCGACGAGCTCACCCATATACGCGCAGTAGTCCTCGACGCTGACCGTCTCGCTGCCGGCCCAGTTGACGACGATCGGCGGCGTCGCTGCGACCTCCATGGCCCGGATGCCGAGCTCGACGTAGTCGTCCTCGTAGATCGGGTTGTAGTTGTTGGGTTTGTCGGGGTAGAGCCGAATGGCCTTGTGGGCCAACATCATGTCCAGCCGATCGGCGGGCGCACCGCCCTGCGGCCCGTAGGTCGAGCAGATGCGGATGACCGTGAGCGGTATGTCGTACTGCTTCGCGATCCATGTGCACACCGCCTCGGCGGCGATCTTCGAGAAGCTGTAGTTCGGGCGAAGGGGCACACCCGGCGGGTCGGACTCCCGCAGCGGCCGCTGTCCCTGGTACCCGTACACCGAGCCGGTCGAGCAGAAGACGAAGCCTTTGGCGGCGCGGCAGTGATACAGCAGCTCGCCGGATTTCTGTGCGTTCGTGTCGACGCATCGTGTCCAGTCGTCGACGCCGGTGTCCACCGCCGCGTGGAACACGTAGGTGAAATCGTCGGGCAGTTCGCGTGAAGTCAGCTGTGCTCATGTCGAGCGCCAGGGGCGTGATCCCTGCGTCGGCCAACTTTTCGCGGTCGCCGTCGGACCGCAGGCGGGCGGCCCCCCATACCTCGTTGCGTTGCGCGAGCGCACGCGCGATGGGAAAGGCGATCTTGCCGGTCGCGCCGGTGATGAGGATCTTTTGTGCGTCGAGCATCCCTTTAGTTGTAGCGCACTCAGCGGTAGATGTTAAGTACTTGATACATTGGACCTCGTGAAGCTCACGTTCGACGCTGAGGTGGAGGCCTTCCGCGCGGAGTTCATCCGATTTCTCGACGATCATCTGCCCGCCGAGGCGGAGGCCGCCGAGCAGTCGCGGTCGACGTCGCACGTACCCGAGTGGGCGCGGCGCTGGCAGCAACTGCAGTTCGACCACGGGTGGCTGCTCCCGGGAAACCCTCCGGAATTCGGTGGCCGCAATGCGGACATCCTCCAGCAGTTCGTGCACCGCGAGGAACTTGCGCGGCGCCGGATCTATCACGCCTTCAACCCGCAGGGCGTCGGCATCATCGCCGCGTCGCTGCTGTCCTTCGGCACCGACGATCAGAAGCGACGCTGGGCGGTGCCGATCCTGCGGGCAGAGATGACCGCGTCATTGGGCATGAGCGAACCGGGGGCAGGCTCCGACCTCGCGGGGCTTGCCACCCGTGCTGAGTTTGTTTCGGGCATCGACGGTGACCATTTCGTCGTCAATGGACAAAAGGTGTGGACCTCCGGCGCCCACGACGCCGACGTCATCCTCACGTTCGTCCGCACCGATCCCGATGCACCGAAGCACAAAGGGATCAGCGCCTTGCTCATCCCCACCGATCTGCCGGGAATCGAGCGCCGGCCCTTCGCCTCGGTGTACGAGCGCGACAACCTCGATTTCAACGAGGTGTTCTACACCGATGTGCGGGTGCCGGCCGAAAACCTCGTCGGTCCGCTCCACGGCGGGTGGAAGGTGGCCAACGGATCGCTCGGCCACGAGCGCACGATGATGTGGATGGCGTTCGCCAATCGGCTGGCACAGCTGCTCGAAGACTTCCAGCCGGACGGGGAGGTGAGCCGCGACCGCTACGCCACCATCGCCATGGACTATCAAGCGCTGCGCCTGATGGGCTCGGTCGCGCTGGGCCAGGCGGCGCGCGGAGAGCGGGATATTCCGAGTATTTCGGTGCTGAAGCTGTTCGGATCGGAGGCCGAGCAGAACGCGCTCAGACACGCCCTCGACGCCGCAGGCGTGGACGGCTTGCGCAGCCCAGCGCTCACCGCACCGTACAACCCTTACAGCCCAGACCTGTTCACCGGCAGCTGGTTCACGCGCTACATCAGCAGCTACGCCGGCACCATCTCGGGTGGCACGTCGGAGATCCAGCGCAACATCATCGCCCAGCGTGTGTTAGGCCTGCCGGCGCGCTGAATTTTCCGCGGCCACGCCTGTGCCCGAGCTGGCCCGGCGTGGCCAGTTTCAGCGGAGCTGCCATCGCCGGCCAAACTGAACGCGCTCGAACTTGGTTCTCGGCCTCGACGGCACGAGAGGTCGAGCACAAACTGTCCATGGTCATCTCGAACTCGAGTGTTCTATCCCGGGCGCCGCCGACGGATCTTGGTTCGACCGCTGGCCTTCTCGTAGCCCGGTGTCGATCGTCCAGTCGTATGCAATGGGGATCGGTCACGCAGCTGCAGAAACGGGTGTCGCGGAAAGTGTTCATCCGTGGGGGCGCAGGTTCTCGATGATGACCGTTTCGGCCGGACCGGCGGACGGTCTTCGTCCCCCAGTCACTCAACAAGTGCGGTGCCGCGTCGATAGTGAACGGTCGGCTGTCGCAGTTCTGACGACGTTAGTGTGCAGATATGGACGCCCAAGAGCCGGCCCACGGCGGGGACGTGCGAAGTGGTATCGCTGCGTCTCTACTGGCGAATGTGTCCAGCCTGGCCGACGACATGCTCACGTATTTGGTCGAGCGGATACCGGAGGTCGGCGAGGATGCCGAGCTTCGCGGCCTGACCCTGGGGTCGTGCTCGTCGAATCTTGAAGCGGCACTTTCGATGTTCCGTCATGGGATTGACGTTGCGGCTGCGGAGGCGCCGGTAACTGCGCTCGAACATGCGCGAGCGATGGCATCCCGTGGGCACAGCGTCGATGTGATGCTGCGGTTCTATCGGTTGGGTCATGAGTATTTCACCGAGAAGCTTTCCGCCTCGCTCACGGACTGGATCGACGACCCCGCTGTCGCGCTGAGAACGTTTATCGATCTCGAGCGGTTCGGGTTTCGATACATCGACCGCATCTCCAGTCTGGTGGCTGCCGAGTACGTCGCTGAGCTCGACCGACGCCAGAACCAGGCAAGAGCCGAGCGCGACGATGTCGTGCGGGCACTGCTCGCTGGGGAAGGTGTCGATCTCGCTCGGGCCGAACGTGTGCTCAGTCACCGGCTCACCGGTCAGCAGATCGGTTTCGTGTGCTGGGTGGACGACCGCGGCGTCGATCTTGAGGGGTTCGCTAGGCGGGTTGGTCGGTTCCTCGGGGCGGGTCATTCACTCGTCGTGGCGGACGGCCCAGTCGCGGTATGGGGATGGGTATCGATCACGGGGGCGGGGAGGACTTCGCTGACAGGACATGGTGACCGAGTTACCCAGCGAACGCGAAAACGCTCACATCGCGGTGGGCTCGCCGCATCCGGGGGCTGCGGGCTTTCGCACGTCCCACCTCGAGGCTCTACGCGCTCGCCGGGTCATCGAACTGTCTGGGCGCGCAGCGCCCTCGGTCACCGAGTTCAGCGATGTTGCGCTGGTGGATGCCATCTCGCGCGACCTGGATGCGGCGAAGGCATTCGTTGCCGCACAGCTCGGCGATCTCGCGCGAGACGACGCGAAAGAGCGCGGCGAACGCGCCACACTCCTTGCTGTTCTCGACGCGCAAGGGAGTCTGACGACGGCAGCACGCACCTTGGGAATCCACAAGAACACCGTCCTGCAACGGGTGCGTCGTGCCGAAGAGCGCATGGGCCGGCCCGTAACCACCGAGGTCGCCGCGCTGCACGCCGCCCTACTCGTGTGCGACGTGCTGGGAGCCTCGGTTTTGCCCGAATCATAGCCTCAACTGGTGGAGCCCGAGCGCGCCGAATGTGCTCGCAGCACATCGCAGAGGGCTGAGAGGGTCTTGTTGACCGACACCGGCCGTTCGTAGGTTGGCATCTGACCCCGAAGCGCGAAGGACTCCGATGCTGACTACGACTCAACCGTCCCAACCCCCAGCAGCGGCCCCGCAGCACGCCTTGCCTGATCCGGGCGAGCAGGTTCCTACGCTGTCCTGGCCGATAGTCGGCATCTTCACATTCGCGCTTGGGCTCTTCGGCGCATCAACGTGGGCTGCCCTTACCGACACTTTGCCTGCGATCGCCACCATCGCCGCGAGCGCGGCTGCAATCTTCGTCCTGTTCACCGTGTTGCACGACGCCTCGCATTACTCGATCAGCTCACATCGCTGGGTCAATGTCGCCTTCGGTCGCGTGGCAATGTTCTTCGTCTCGCCGCTGATCTCATTCAAGTCGTTCGCGTTCATCCATATCGAGCACCACCGCAACACCAATGACGGTGACGCCGATCCCGATCACTTCGTCAGCGCCGCGCCGTGGTGGCAGCTGCCCATCCGCTTCCCGGCGATGGACCTGCCCTATATCGGTCTTTTGTTGCGAAACGTGCGCCGGCGCCCACGTGGCGAGATTCTCGAAACGGCGGCCTTGATGACCCTTTCGGTGGCGGTGATCGTGTCGGCCGCCTTAACCGGACATCTGTGGACGCTCGCGCTGATCTACCTGATTCCCGAGCGGGTGGCGATGTTCGTGCTGGCTTGGTGGTTCGATTGGCTACCCCACCACGACCTGGAAGACACCCAACGCGAGAACCGCTATCGCGCGACCCGCAACCGCGTCGGCTCAGAGTGGATCCTGACTCCCCTGCTCTTGTCGCAGAACTATCACTTGGTCCACCACTTACACCCCTCGATTCCCTTCTACCGCTACGTCGCGGCCTGGCGACGCAATGAGGCCGCCTACCTCGAACGCGACTCGGCAATAAGCACCGTCTTTGGGCAGCAGCTCGACGCCACGCAGTACCGCGAGTGGAAACGCCTCAACGGCAAACTAGCTGCGCTGCTGCCAGTCCGAATGCCGCGTTCCTCCGCGGCGCGCCATGCCAGCACCCACGCGATCCCTGTCAAGAGCGTCGAGCCCCTGACACCAGGAAGCGTCAAAGTCACTTTCGACGTTCCCGAAAACCTCAGCGCCCAATTCCAATTCCAGGCGGGCCAACACCTGACGGTTAAACACCGCATCGGTTCGAAGGAGGTGCGACGAAATTACTCGATCTGCACCTCGGCCACATCGGGAGAACTGGCGATCGGAGTACGGCACATCGAGGGCGGGATGTTCTCGACCTTCGCGGTCGAAACACTGCGAGCCGGTGACGTGCTGGAACTGATGACGCCCACGGGTAGCTTTGGCGCACCCCTTGACCCACTCGCTCGGCGCGACTATGTCGCGGTAGCGGCCGGGAGCGGCATCACACCCATCCTGTCAATCATGCGCACCACCATGGAGATTGAGACCGAGAGCCGCTTCACCCTCTTCTACGGCAACCGAACCGCAGAGTCGACCATGTTCGCCACCGAACTCGATGAGCTCGAAGCTCGATATGCAGACCGGTTACGCATCTTCCACATCCGTTCCGCCGAGGCGCACCACCCCGCCTCTCTTCGCGGTCGCATCGACCTGGCGATGATTCGTCCCCTGCTCGCCGGCGATCTCACTTCGATCGACCGGTGGTACCTCTGCGGCCCAAGCGATCTCGTTACGACAATGCGCGATGACCTCGCATCTGTTGAGGTGCCGACCGAACGGATCCACCTCGAGCTGTTCCGCGGCACGAACCGACCCGCACACGTCGATGACTTTCCCAAGTCCGAAGTGACCATCACGCTGTCCGGCGCGGATCACACCGTGGAAATCGCCGCGGGTGAAACCGTCCTCGAATCCGCGCTGAAGAACAGCATCGACGCGCCGTATGCCTGTCTCGGTGGTGCGTGTGGCACTTGTAAAGCCAGGATCACGACAGGAGCAGTATCGATGGAGCAAAATTTTGCACTCAACACAGCCGAGGTCGAGGCCGGCTTCATACTGACGTGTCAGTCCCATCCCACCACCCCAACGGTCGCAGTCGACTACGACAGCTGAGCCAACACATGCACGTACTCCGCCAGAAGATTGCAGTCGTCACCGACCATTTGCGCTTGACCGTGCTGCCTTAGGCATCGCCCGAGGCCATCCACCGTCGCGCGTCGGGCCCCGGGGAGGGGTGGGGACGGGATTAAACGGCAGCGTTTCGCCATCCCCTCGTGCGAGGATGGATAGCGTGACTGTGGTTCTGGTGCATGGCAATCCGGAGACCGACGCAGTCTGGGATCCTCTCGTCGATGTTCTCGGACGCGATGATGTTGTGCGGTTGTCACCGCCGGGATTCGGCGCCCCGCTGCCCAGCGGCTTCTCCGGCAACCTATCTCGCCTATCGTGATTGGCTCGTCGATGAGCTCGCACCGCATCGATGAAGCCGTCGATCTTGTCGGACACGACTGGGGCGGATGTCATGTGGTGAATGCGGTGATGGATCGGCCAGAGCTCGTGCGCAGCTGGGCCAGTGACGTCGTCGGCTTGTTCGACCGCGACTACGTCTGGCACGACATGGCCCAGGGGTTCCAGACCCCGGAGGCCGGCGAGCGGCTAGTCGGCGATGATGCAGGCCGGTTCGGTACAGGACCGGGCGCAACAGCTGGTCACCTTCGGCATTCCCCCAGACGTCGCGACTTCGTTTGCCGCAGCGCAAGGTCCGGAGATGGGTCGGGCGATCCTGGCGTTATACCGCTCGGCCCGTCAACCGGCGATGGCCGATGCCGGACGGGCACTCGAGAACGCCGCCGCCCGCCCGGGACTGTCACTCTGGGCCACCGAGGATCCCTTCGTCGGCACCGACGAGATGCGGCATCGGGCGGCTGACCGGGCCGGCGCCCGGACTGAGCTGCTCGACGGGCTGGGGCATTGGTGGATGGTGCAGGACCCGGTCGCTCGGCGCCGCGGCCCTTAACCGGTTCTGGAAATCGCTTGACGGATAACGGCGTCTGCCGTCGGCTCTCACACCCGCGCTGGTTTCGGTGCGGCGAGTTCTGCGAGCGCGGACATGAACAACTCGTCCATCTGCGGGCTCAAATCGGCCAGGGTCGGGGCGCTGGCGAAGCTGGCGGAGCCGAAGACGCGTTCGAGCACATCGGTTTCCGTGGAAGCGCCGATGGACAGACACAGGCAGGCAACGCCCTCCATGCGGAGCTCTTCGAGGGCCTTACTGGCGTCGGCTTCCGCGTAACGACCTTCGTAGCCGTCGTCGTAGGGAAAGCCATCCGAAAGGACGAGCAGCAGCCGATTCGGTGTGCCGGCCTCGTTCTTGAGAACCTCACCCGCGCCCCGGATTCCGGCGCCGAGGCGGGTGTAGCTCGCTGCTTCGAGCTGGTTGAGCCGGGCCCGTCCGACTGCGCCGAAATTTTGGTCGAACGTCTTGATGGCCGGCAGATGCACAGCGTGGCGGCCCTGCGATCGAAACGCATAGACGGCGACGCGGTCGCCAAGCTCCTCGAGTGTGACGGCCAGAGTGGCGGCCGCCCTTCGCTGGTGGTCGTGCACCGCAAGGCCGTCGGAATCGGCATCGACGGCGGACCCGGAGGCGTCGATCAGGATGAGCACGCCGAGGTTGCGGGCAAGTTTGCGGCGCTCCAGATAGACGTGCTCGGGTGCGGAGAAGCCGGATTGCAGATCGACGAACAGGTCGATGAGCGCCTCGATGTCGAGGTCGTCCCCGTCGGCACGGCCGCGCAGGACCTTCGGGCCGAGCCCGACGCGAGCCAGACGGCGACGGAGCACGTCGTCGTGCGCGACACCGGCATGGGAGACGTCGGCGGCGACGGTCAGTGGAAAGTCGATGACCCGGCACCAGTCGGGCTTGTACCGGTCGTTGAAGACGTCCCACTCCGGATACAGGGCGCCGCCCACGCCTACCGCAGCACCGGGCTTGCCGTCATCGGTGAATTGGATCCGCGTGGGCAGGGGACGGGCATTCGGTCCGATCTCCTGCACCCGCCGGGTGGACCGAACTGTCATCTCGGCGCCCGCGGCACCCTCTCCGGAAGATCGCTTGAACCTCCGAACATCTTGCGGAAGTAGTCCGACATCGACTGGTTGTTGAAGAGCGGACTCTGAAACAGTTTGAGGATCTTGCTCTCCCCGGATTTCCCGCCGTCATCGTCTTCGTCCTCTTCGTCGTCCTCCGATTCGGGCATGTCGATGGGGTCGAACTGCAATTTGAGGTCTTTGTTGGTGGCCTGTCCGCCCGGTCCGGCGAGCGCCCCCAACAACCGGGAGGGTTTGATGACGCCGAACCACCCGGGTGGGTCGGCTAACCTCTGCTCGGCTCCTGGCCACCTCGAGTGACTCATCGGCGGTCGCGGTACCGGGCTGTCCATCAGGGAGGACCGTGGCGTCGAGCGGAATTTGTCGGGCGAGTTCGGCCAGAACTCGCTGACCTTCGAGTGCCAGGTAGCGACGCGCCATCATGACCCGCGCCCGCAATCCCTTCACGATCCGCGCATCAAGGCTGCCCGCACCGAGAAGTGCTGCCTGAACCAGCATCTCGCGCCGTTGCTCCTCGATGGAGCCATCGGCCGAGACGAAGATGAACTGGCCGTTGGTGTGCGCAGGCTGGCCGTCCGGCGCCGCAGTGACTTCGATGGACCTTCCGGCGATGTAGGTGGCGAGGAACCGGAACCGGTCAGGATTGTTCGGGATGCGAAGTGTCGGTCACGTCCGAGGCAGGACCGTATTGACGAGTTCATCGAGTGCGCGGATGACATCGTGATCGTCGGAGAGCACTTCGACGACGGCCGCGTGGACGGCACTGCGCAGGTTCAGCCCTTCAGCGGCGAGGCCGCCGGCGAGAATCAACATGCGAGTGGAGGACACTTCGCGCAACGGCGAGCCATCCAGGTTTCGGATGGCATAGGCGAGCTTGACCAACGACCGTGCGGTCTCGGTGTCGATCCCGGCTTCGTAGGCCACCACCTCGGTCTCGACCTCGGGGGAGGGGTAGCCGAGTTCGATGGCGATGAAGCGCTGACGGGTCGACTCCTTGAGGTTCTTCAGCACGCTCTGGTAGCCGGGGTTGTAGGAGATCACCAGCTGAAATCCGGGCGCCGCCTGCAGCGTCGTGCCGAGCCGGTCGATGGGCAGCTCACGGCGGTGATCGGCGAGCGGATGGATGACCACGGTGGTGTCCTGGCGCGCCTCCACCACCTCGTCCAGATAGAAGATGGCGCCCTCGCGCACCGCGCGGGTCAACGGCCCGTCCACCCAGACCGTCTCACCGCCCTTCAGCAGGAATCGGCCGACCAGATCCGCCGACGTCATGTCCTCGTGGCCGGCGACGGTGATCAGATCCCGGCCCAGCTGATGAGCCATCGCCTCCACGAAGCGTGTTTTCCCGCATCCCGTAGGGCCCTTCAACAGCACCGGCAGACCTCGACGGGCCGCCGCGCGGAAGACCTCCACCTCGTCGCCGACCGCACGGTAGAACGGCGCGTTCGAAACGGGGGTGACCACCGCAGAAGTACTGTTCAGCATTTACTCTCCTCGCTCGATCGGAACGTTCTTCGGGAAGCTCCACGCCCTCGGGCAGAACAAGCTCACCGTCGTGGTTGATATAGCCGGAATTCGTCAGGGGCATCGGTAGCGCAGGATCTGGGCACGGCCGATCGGTGTCCTCACCGCAGATGCCCATCAGGAAGTACGAGCGCTTCAGGATGTCCTCCGGCCAGGGATCCTGGTGCATGGCAAAGAACTGTGCCGGAATGTTGTAGAACACGAAGAAGAATGCGCTGCACGCGGCGAAGATCGCCAGGAAGCGGGTGAGCTGCTGCCTGACGACACCGCCTCGGACCTGGTCGAGTCCGCGCTCGACGAAGGTCCGGCCACGGTCGTCGGTGAAGTAGCGCATGCAGCAGAGGCCAGCCTGGACGCCGCCCCACATCAGCCCTTCATAGAGCGGCCACTGGTAGTAGGTGCCGGCATTGACCGACAGCGCCTGAATGGCGCCCGGGTAGGTGAACAGCCCCATCGGCATGAGGAACAGACCCTCGATGACGAAATCGAAAATGAAGGTCCAGGCGATCACCACGCCGATCAGGCCGAAGGTGTTGATATTGGGAAACCGCTTCTTGGCCAGGCGCATCACCCAGCAGCCGAGCATGGTGCACAGCAGGACGAAGAAGTAACCCGGCGCGTTCATCAGGACGGGCTCGGCCATCATCGCGCCCGGTTCCCCGAACGACACCCAACCCGGAACGTCCTGGACCCACGAGCCCATGTTCCACATCCAGGTGTTGTAGGTGCTCCACGTGCTGAAGTAGTTCAGCAGCGGATCCTGAAACCACAGCAGGCCGCAGGACACGAAGAGCATGCCGTCGAGGGTGATTCGCCGTTCCCGACGCCATGGCCGAATGAGGAACCACCAGATGGCAATTGGCAAGCCGACGACGATCACGGTAGTCCAGGTGAACAGGATCGCCTTCATGAACGTCGGTGGATCGGTCGGTCCCGGCGGGAACCCGCTCGAAGTTGGGCCCGGTGACCCATCTGACCCACACGAACAGCTGGAAGGCGAGAATCGCACCGCCGACCGCGGCCCAGATTTTCACCGCCGGTGATCTTGGATTGAGGCTGCGTACCGAGCGACGCCTCGCTCAGTGACTCGGTGAGAACGGGCTTCTTCCTGCTCGACAGATCGCTCACGACACCGTCTCCTCCGCACTCAAAGATCGCATGTACCTCAGAGCTCCCTTCGAAAGTAGCCGATGCGACGAAAATATACCAGTGAGTATCTGAATGACCAATGGGTCGAAAAAATCTGTGGCAAGATTGCCGTCATGGTTGAGCCCTGGACGCGGGAGCGACGCCTCGAGCGCACGCGCTCGCTGCTGCTGGATGCCGCAGAGCAGGTGTTCGCCGAAAAAGGTTTCATCCCAGCGACTCTCGATGACATCGCCAAGGCGGCCGGCTACTCGAAAGGCGCGATCTACAAGTACTTCGCCACCAAGGAAGACCTGTTCCTGGCCGCGAGCGACCGGTACTGGCGTCGCTATTTCGACAATTTCGCCGAAGTGATGTCGTCGTCGGACCACATCGGGGCACACGAACTCGAAGAGATCGGCGTGCGCTGGCGCCAATTGAGCCGTGACCGTGGCGCCGAGCATGCGGCACTGGGCCTCGAATTCAACCTCTACCTGCTGCGCAACCCCGAGGCGCGGGAACGGGTCGCCGCCAAGCGATCAGAGGTTGTCGACCAGCTCACCCGCTACATCGTCGAGGGCATCGACAGTCTCGGCGCGACCCTGTTGATCCCCCCGATGACGTTCGCCCACATCATCATCGCCACGACTGACGCCGTCGAGCTGGGCAGCCACCTGGACGATATCGATCTTTACCAGCCGATGGTCGAGATGTACGTGTCGGCCGTCAAAATGCCCTGAGGTCTCAATCGCCCTCGTTCGAAGGGCACGGTCTTGGGCACCTCGGCGCCCTCCGGAAGAACGAGTTCACCGTCGGTGTTGATATAGCCGGACCACCTGCTCGGCAACGGCAGACTCGGGTCGGGGCACGGGATTTCAGTTCCGTCGCCGCAGACGCCGCTGTTGAAATACGAGCGCTTCAGATGGTCCTCGGGCCAGGGGTCGGAGTGCATGGCGAACCACTGCATCGGGAATGTTGTAGAAGAGGAAGAAGCATGCGCTGACCGCGGCGAAAATCGCCAGGAAGCGGATGAACTGCTGTCGTGACGAACCCGCCTCGGACATGGTCCAATCCGCGCTCGACGATCGGTGCGGCCGCGATCGTCGGTGAAGAAGCGCAGACAGCACAGGGCCGTCTGGACGCCGCCCCACATCATGCCCTTCGTAGACCGGCCACTGGTAGTAGGTGCCGGCATTGAACGACACCGACTGGATTGCACCGGGATAGGTGTAGAGCCCGGTCGGCAGCAGGACCAGGCCCTCCATGACGAAGTCGAAGACAAATGCGATCGCGAAGGTCGACCAGGATCAACCGCAAGTTGCTGATGTTCGGCCAGCGCGACTTGATCTTGCGCATCACCGCAGCAGCCGATGATCGTGAGCATGCAGGACACCGTACGCGTACCCCACCGTGTTCGTCAGCAGCGGTTCGGGCACCATGCGGCCTGGTTCGTCGGGGGAGAACCATCCGGGAACGTACGGCGTCCAGGCGCCGCGGTTGACAGCCAGGTGTTGTAGGTGCACCACGTGTTGAAGTAGTTCAGGAACGGATCCTGGAAGAACATCAGGCCCATCGACAGCAACGAGCATGCCGTCCAGCGTGATTCGCCGCTCGCGGCGCCACGGCCTGATGAAGAAGTACCACAGCGCGAAGGGCAGGCCGACCCAGACGACGACCGCGTTCGCGATGAGCGGGATCTTCATGTACATCGGCGGATCGGGGTTGGCCCGGCCGGCACCTGCTCGAAGTAAGGCCCGGTGACCCATCGGTCCACACGTACAACTGCAGAACCAAGATCGCGCCGCCGAATGACCGCCCAGATCTGGACCGGCTTGCCCTTGGCGCTGCAGCTCGAGGCTCCGAGGTCGGCGACCGTTGCGCCGATTGACTCGGTGACCGCGGGTTTCTTGTCCGACAGATCGCTCACGACGCCTCCTTGGGTCTGCGTTCGTCGGAAAAGATACCAGTGAGTATCTGGGTAGCCAATGAGTTTCTCAGATTCTGTGGCAGACTTTTTCCATGGCTGAGCGGTGGACGCGCGAACGGCGCCTCGAGCACACTCGTTCGCTGCTCCTCGACGCCGCAGAAGATGTCTTCGCCGAAAAAGGCTTCACTGCAGCGACTCTCGACGACATCGCCCATGCGGCCGGGTATACGAAGGGCGCCATCTACAAGCATTTCGCCACGAAAGAGGATCTCTTCCTCGCGGTCAGTGACCGGTACTGGCGACGCTATTTCGACAATTTCGCCGAGGTGATGTCGGCAGCCCGAGGTCGGAGCGCACGAGCTCGACGAGATCGCCGAACGCTGGCGCCAGTTGAGCCATGACCGCGGCGCGGAACACGCCGCGTTGGGACACGAGTTCACCCTCTATCTGGTACGCAATCCCGATGCGCGAGAACGTGTGGCGGCCAAAAGGTCAGAGGTCGTCGAGGCGTTGGCGAAGTTCATCGTCGAAGGCATCGATCGACTTGGCGGAACATTGACGATTCCGCCATCGACGTTCGCTCAGATCCTGATCGCAACGAGCGACTCCGTCGTGCTGGCCAGTCAACTCGACGACGAAACCTCTTCAGGCCGGTCGTGGAGATGTACATCTCGGCGATCAAGCTGCCGTGAGCTTGCCGGCCCGCCGTGTCAGGTAGTCGAGTACGAGGCTCTCGACCGGCAGTATCAACTACTTGCGATTGCGAGCGCCAGCATATACCGTCGGTTCAGCAGGATCCCGCAGAATGCGCCAAAGAGCAGCCTCAGTGGCCGATCGCAGAAGGGCCCGAATCCGGCGTCTGACGGGTTCGCGTGCGATATCACTGAGACCCGACCGCGTGGACAGGAGAATCCGATGCCTCGTTTTCCCAAACCGCCCGAGGGCAGCTGGACACAGCATTATCCGGAGCTGGGAACAGAGCCGGTGTCCTATGAGGACTCGATCAGCCCCGAGTTCTATGAGATCGAGCGCCAGGCGGTCTTCAAGCGGGCATGGCTGAACGTCGGTCGCGTCGAACAGGTTCCGCGCAAGGGCAGCTATTTCACCAAAGAGCTCAAGGTCGCCAACACGTCGATCATCGTGGTGCGCACGACTTCCGGCGAGGTCAAGGCGTACCACAACGTCTGTCGTCACCGCGGCAACAAGTTGGTGTGGAACGACATGCCCCTCGAGGAGACCAGCGGTGTGTGCCGGCAGTTCACCTGCAAGTACCACGCGTGGCGCTACGACCTGGACGGCAACCTGACCTTCGTCCAGCAGGAGGGGGAGTTCTTCGACCTCGACAAGAGCCGTTACGGGCTGGTGTCCGTGCACTGCGAGGTGTGGGAGGGTTTCATCTTCGTCAACTTCGCGAAGGAGCCCGAGCAATCCCTGCGCGACTTCCTCGGACCGATGATCACGGATCTCGAAGGCTATCCGTTCGAGAAGATGACATCGCGGTTCTACTACCGGTCCGAGGTGAAGGCCAACTGGAAGCTCTACATGGACGCGTTCCAGGAGTTCTACCACGCACCGGTACTGCACGCCAACCAGTCGCCGACGGCGTATTCCAAGGCCGCCGCGGAAGCGGGTTTCGAGGCTCCGCACTATCGCATCGAAGGCCCGCACCGGCTGGTGAGCACCTCGGGTATCCGGGCCTGGGAGATGGCCGACGAGATGCGCAAGCCGATCGAGGACATCTGCCAGAGCGGTCTGTTCGGGCCATGGGACAAACAGGATCTGGGGGAGATGCCCGCCGGGCTCAACCCGGCGAAATGCGATCCGTGGGGCCTGGATTCGTTCCAGTTGTTCCCCAACTTCGTGATCCTGTTCTGGGGGCAGGGCTGGTATCTGACCTACCACTACTGGCCCACGTCGTACAACACGCACATCTTCGAGGGCACGGTGTACTTCCCGCAGCCGAGGACGCCGCGTGAGCGCATCGCCCAGGAACTCGCCGCGGTGTCTTTCAAGGAGTACGGGCTGCAGGACGCGAACACCCTCGAGGCGACGCAGACCATGGTCGAATCGCGGGCCATCGACGAGTTCCTGCTGTGCGACCAGGAGGTGCTGATCCGCCACCTGCACAAGGAGACCGCCGCCTGGGTCGAGGACTACCAGCGCAAGACGGCGGGGGTGTGAGATGACGACTGCCGCGACGTCATCAACATCTACGACGAACAGGCTGCCGCCCGAGTTCTCGGATCTCGAAAGGTTTTCCGATTGGTGTCTGCCGACCGAGGCGGAGCGCTACGGCAAGCGGTTGGCCAGCACGATGCAGGACATACAAGCCTTCTACGACGCAGTCACCGCGCGCGCGGAGGAGGCCATCGCCTACTGCGACAAGTTCTCGCTGGACGAAATGCCAGAGGACGTGCTGAATCTGATGCATCTTCTCTACTCGATGATCCAGGCGTCGTTTCCGGTCGAGTGCTGGAAGCAGCCGAAGGTGCCCGACTCGGGCGCCACGACGCTCGACTGTGTGTCAGAACCGGTGCCGTGACGGGTTCAGTGACAGTCCTGCGCGCGGCGCGCTGGGCCGACGTCGAGTTGGGCGAGGTGCGCTCGCCCGCGGTCGTCGTCGTCGAAGGGAACCGGATTCAGGCAGTCAATCCCTCTGCGCTGCCTGATGATCCGGCCGAGGACATCGATCTGGGCGACGTCACGCTGACTCCCGGTCTGATGGACATGGAGCTCAACCTGCTCATCGGAGGGCCCGGTGGTCCCGAGGGCCTGCCCAGTCCGATGCACGGTGTGCAGGACGACCCCGCGTATCGCACGCTGCGCGGCGCGGTCAATGCTCGCACCACGCTCGAAGCCGGCTTCACCACCGTTCGCAATCTCGGCCTGATGGTCAAGACGGGCGGCTATCTCCTCGACGTCGCACTGCAGCGCGCGATCGACCAGGGCTGGCACGTCGGTCCACGCATCCATCCGGCCGGACATGCGGTCACGCCGTACGGCGGGCACCTCGACCCGACGGTGTTCCAACGGCTCGCGCCGGGAATCATGCCGCTTTCGGTCGCGGAGGGCATCGCCAACGGCGTCGACGACGTGCGGGCCTGCGTGCGTTACCAGGTTCGGCACGGCGCCAAGCTGATCAAGGTGTCGGCATCGGGCGGCGTGATGTCGCACAGCACTGCTCCCGGCGCGCAGCAGTACTCGGACGAGGAATTCGCCGCGATTGCCGACGAAGCGCATCGGGCTGGAGTCCGGGTAGCGGCACATGCGGTGGGAGACAGCGCTATTCGCGCCTGTATCCGTGCGGGTATCGACTGCATCGAGCATGGCTTTTTGGCCACTGACGACACCATCAAGTTGATGGCCGATACCGGTACGTTCCTCGTCTCGACCACCTACCTCACTGAGGCGATGGCCATCGACCGGATCGCTCCGGAGTTGCGCAAGAAGGCTGAAGTGGTGTTCCCACAGGCGCAAGCAATGCTGCCCAAGGCGATCGCCGCAGGCGTCCGGATCGCCTGCGGCACCGACGCCCCCGCGATTCCGCACGGGCAGAACGCCAAGGAACTGTGCGCATTGGTGTCTCGCGGAATGACGCCGATGCAGGCGTTGCGTGCGGCGACGATCACCAGCGCGGAACTCGTCGAGGTCGACGATGAACTTGGGCGCCTCGCGCCCGGCTACCTCGCCGACATCGTCGCCGTCCCCGGTGACCCGTCGCGCGATATCGCCGCAACGTTGGACGTGCGGTTCGTGATGAAAGACGGCGTGATCTACAAACGTTGACGTTTCAGCCAAGGAGGCGAACGTGGAGCAAACCGACAACATACTGTGGCTGCTCAAGCAGGCGTGGTACTTCTCCTTGACGACGGTCAACGACGCGGTGAGCGAACACGGAGTGAGCACCGCGCAGATCGGTGTGCTGCGACAGCTGTCGAACGAACCCGGTTTGTCGGGTGCCGACCTGGCCCGCAGATTGCTGATCAGCCCGCAGGGCGTGCAGCTGGCGCTAACCGCCCTCGAGCGCCGGGGACTCGTGCAGAGGAAGCAGGACCCTCAGCATGGCCGAATCCTTCAGGCCTTTCTGACCGACCAGGGCCGGAAGGTCGCCGCTGCGGTGGTCAACGACGCGATTGCCGCACACGACAAGGTGTTTGGTGTGCTGAGCAAGGACGAGCAGGAGACGTTGAGCGGCCTGCTGGCCCGTGTAGTGGAAAAGGGCACTGGCCATGAGTTGTTTCGCGATCACATCGATCCCGAGTGAAGTATGAAGTACTTGAGATCTATTGACAAGTACTTGATATGCTGGCGGTGATGGCCGAGAACAACGGAGCCGACGGTTTCGCGCCGCTGCGTGTCAAGCGCGTCGTCCGCGAGACGTCCGATGCCGTCTCGCTGGTGCTCGACGTGCCTGAGGACTGCTCGGCGCAGCTACCGCTATCAGGCCGGCCAATTCCTGACACTGCGCGTCACGGTCGGAGGCCAGGATCTGCGTCGTTGCTACTCGATGTCGTCGGCGCCCGCCGAAGACGACCTGCAGATCACCGTCAAGCGCGACCCCGGCGGTGTGGTGTCGAACTGGCTCAACGACACGGTCGCCGAAGGCGTCGAGGTTCACGCCGCCCCGCCTGAGGGGCGGTTCTGTCTGCGTGACACCGCCGACGAAGTCGTGGCGTTCGCGGGCGGCAGCGGCATCACGCCGATCATGTCGTTGGTGCGCACGGCTCTGGCGAATTCGTCGCGGCGGATTCGGCTGTTCTACGCCAACCGCAGCCGCGACTCGGTGATCTTCGCCGAGGCGCTCAGCCGGTTGGCAGACGAGCACGCAGACCGGCTGGTGGTCGTGCACCACATCGACGACGACAGCGGTGTGGTGACGCCCTCGGTGGTCGAGTCCTTCGTCGCCGATGCCGGCGCGGCCGAATATTACATCTGCGGCCCAGGCCCTTTCATGGACACCGTGGAGGACACGGTGCTCGGATCCGGCGTCCCGCGCGAACGTGTCCACCTCGAACGCTTCTCGGTGGAACCGATTCCTTCCGACGTCGCCCAGACGTCGGAGCAGACCGAGGAAGTCGTGATCGAACTCGATCACAAGACCATCACCGCCGATTACCGGGCGGGCAACACGTTGTTGCAGACGGCGCGGATCGCGGGCCTGCGGGCGCCGTCGTCGTGCGAAACCGGTTCGTGCGGAACATGCATGGCACGCATCGTTTCCGGCAGCGCCCGGATGCTCAACAACGACGCCCTCGATGACGACGAAGTGGCCGAAGGTTGGGTGCTCACATGCCAATCTCTACCTACGAGCCGATCAGTCCACGTGGTCTATGAGTAGAAACGAGGTCGAGTGATGGGACGACTCGGATGACCCGCGTCGCGGTAGTGACAGGGGGAGCTTCCGGCATGGGTGAAGCGACCTGCCACGAGCTCGGCAGGCGTGGACACAAGGTGGCCGTGCTCGACCTCAACGGTGAGGCGGCGCAACGGGTCGCAGAGGATTTGCGCGCGCAGGGGGTCACCGCGTTCGGAGTGGCCGCCGACGTCAGCGACCGTGCAGCCGTCGAGGAGGCGTTCGCGAAGGTGCGGACCGAGCTGGGCCCGGTGCACATCCTGGTGACCAGCGCGGGTGCGGTCGGCTGGTCGCCGTTCACCGAGATCAGCGTGCAGTCCTGGCAGCGACTCATCGACGTGAACCTCACCGGCACCTTCCACTGTTGTCAGATCGCCGTGACCGACATGCTCGAGGCCGGCTGGGGCCGAATCGTGATGATCTCGTCGTCCAGCGCCCAGCGGGGTTCACCGGGCATGGCCCACTACGCCGCGTCCAAGGGCGCACTTCTCTCGCTGACCAGATCGCTCGCACGCGAGTACGGGCCGGTGGGCATCACGGTCAACAACATCCCGCCGTCGGCGATCGAGACGCCGATGCAGCACGAGGGCCAGGCCGCAGGCCACCTGCCCTCCAACGAGCAGATGGCGGCGAGCGTTCCGCTCGGTCACCTCGGCACGGGCGACGACATCGCTGCCGCAGTCGGCTTCCTGTGCTCCGAGGAGGCGGGCTTCATCACCGGCCAGACATTGGGCGTCAACGGCGGATCGGTGATGTGATGACTTTTTCCGGCACGAGTTCGCAATCAGCACAGGGAGGTTCGCATGGCTAAGTGGCCCAAGCCGGCGGAGGGCAGCTGGACGGAGCACTACCCGGGACTCGGGACCGGGCCGGTCTCGTTCCGCGACTCGATCTCGCCGGAGTTCTACGAACTCGAACGCGAGGCCGTCTTCAAGCGGGCCTGGCTCAACGTGGCCCGCGTCGAGGAATTGCCGCGCGTCGGCAGCTACCTCACCAAGGAGATCGACGCGGCCAAGACGTCGGTGATCGTGGTGAAAGGCAAGGACCAGCAGATCCGCGCCTTCTACAACATCTGCCGGCATCGCGGAAACAAGCTGGTGTGGAACGATTTTCCGAATGAGGAGGTCAAGGGCACCTGCCGTCAGTTCACCTGCAAGTACCACGGGTGGCGCTACGACCTCAAGGGTGACCTGACGTTCGTGCAGCAGGAGGGCGAGTTCTTCGGCCTCGACAGCGCGCAGTACGGGCTGAAGCCCGTGAACTGCGACATCTGGAACGGCTTCATCTTCATCAACTTCGATCCCGAACCGCGGTGGACCCTTCGCGAGTTCCTCGGGCCGATGATCACAGCGCTCGACGACTATCCGTTCGAATTGATGACGGAGCGTTACGAATTCGCCGCGCAGAACAACAGCAACTGGAAGATCTTCGCCGACGCCTTCCAGGAGTACTACCACGTGCCGTCGCTGCACTCGCAGCAGGTGCCGAGCGAGGTGCGTCAGCCCAACCAGACGTTCGAATGCGGGCATTTCCAGATCGACGGACCCCACCGACTGGTGTCCACCGCCGGCACTCGGCGGTGGCTGATGGCGCCCGAGTACATGTATCCCGTCGAAAGGGTCACGCGCAGCGGACTTGTCGGCCCGTGGCGTACGCCGGAGACACACCAGTCGGCCGGCCTGAATCCGGGCGGGATCGAACCGTGGGGCATCACCAACTTCCAGATCTTCCCGAACCTGGAGATCCTCATCTACCACGGCTGGTATCTGCTGTACCGGTATTGGCCGACGTCGCACAACACCCATAAGTTCGAGGCCTATAACGCGTTTCATCCGGCGCGCACCGTGCGCGAGCGCATCGAACACGAGGTCGCCTCGGTGGTGCTCAAGGAGTTTGCTCTCCAGGACGCCGGCATGCTCGGCGGCACCCAGGCGGCCCTGGAGTACGACATCGTCGACGACTTTCCGCTCAGCGACCAGGAGATCCTCGTGCGCCACCTGCACAAGGTCGCGGTCGACTGGGTCGAGGAGTACCAGAACGAGCGCCGACCGGTGGGGGTGTGACCGTGACAGAAACTCGCCTGCCGAGCGCTTTCGCCGAGTACGAGAAGTTCGCGCAAAAATGGTGTCTGGCAACCGAACCAGAGCGCTGGGCCGCCCGGTTGGCCACTCCGATGCCGGAGATACGTCGAGTTCTACGACGCGTTCACCCCTCGCTTCGAGGAGGCGATCGACTACTGCGACAAGTTCCCGCTCGACGATGTGCCGGAGGATGCGCTGAACCTCCTGCACCTCGTCTATTCGATGATCATGGTGTCGATGGCCGTCGAGGTCTTCGGTACCCAGAAACCCGCCGACTCCGCCGACGCCGTCATGCACCGCGTCAGCGCGCCGGTGCCGTGACGACAGGATGACGGATATGAGTGTGCTGACCATCAACAAGCTGACCGCATCTGTCGGCGCGGAGGTGACGGGCCTGGATTCCGACATGCTGGCCACCGACGACGCGCTCGGGCGCGCTGTCCTCGATGCGCTGGAAGACAATGGCGTGCTGGTGTTTCCGGGGCTCGGCCTGGAGCCCGAGGCGCAGGTGGCGTTCTGCCGGCGGCTCGGCGCGATCGACCACTCGTCCGACGGCCACCATCCGGTTGCCGGCATCTACCCGGTGACGCTGGACAAGTCGAAGAACTCCTCGGCGGACTATCTGCGGGCCACGTTCGACTGGCATATCGACGGATGCACTCCGACCAACGACGAATGCCCGCAGAAGGCAACCGTGCTGTCGGCCAAGCAGGTGGCCGAACGAGGCGGTGAGACGGAGTTCGCGAACTCGTATGCCGCCTACGAGGCATTCAGCGACGAGGAGAAGAAACGCTTCGGTGCGCTGCGGGTGGTGCATTCGCTGGAGGCGTCACAGCGCAGGGTCCATCCTGATCCGTCGCCGGAGTTGGTGGCGAAATGGCGGTCGCGCCCCACCCACGAGCATCCCCTGGTGTGGACGCACCGCAGCGGCCGCAAGTCACTGGTGCTCGGCGCATCGGCGGACTACATCGTCGGCATGGATCTCGACGAGGGCAGGGCGCTGCTGGCCGAACTGCTCGACCGCGCCACCCGGCCGGAGCTGGTGTACAGCCACCGCTGGTCCGTCGGGGACACCGTCATCTGGGACAACAACGGCGTGTTGCACCGGGCGGCGCCGTATGACCCGAGCTCACCTCGGGAAATGCTGCGCACGACGGTTCTGGGCGACGAACCGATCCAGTAACCGCGCCGACGCGCTGAGCAGATGCACAGCGCCCTCGTTGACGTTGACGTCGCACTGTGGAAATCTGATACCCACATATGAGAATCACGTTCTCGTGCTCAGAGATCGTCGAAACGGAGGACGCATGGCGGAGGACCTCACCTCGGTCGATTTCTTCCGGGACAGTCGCCTGACGGACGACCCGTACCGGTTCTACGAGGCGCTTCGCGAAAAGTGCCCGGTCAGCCGTGAGGACCACTACGGCGTGACGATGGTGACGGGCTGGCAGGAGGCCGTCGACGTCTACAACGACGCCGAGACGTTCTCCTCCTGCATCTCGGTGACCGGCCCGTTCCCGGGGTTCCCGGTGCCGCTCGAGGGTGACGACGTCACCGACCTGATCGTGAAGCACCGCGACGAGATCCCGTTCAGCGACCAGCTGCCGACGCTGGACCCGCCGACGCACACCAATCACCGCGCGCTGCTGATGCGGCTGATCACACCCAAGCGCCTCAAGGAGAACGAGGACGCGATGTGGGGGCTCGCCGACGAAATCCTCGACGAGTTCCTGGCGCCGGGTGAGGGCGAGTTCATCAAGGGCTTCGCCGGCCCCTTCACGCTGCGGGTCATCGCCGACCTGCTGGGTGTGCCCGAAGAGGATCGCGACGATCTCCTCGAGCGGCTCGCACGCGGCACCCACGGCAGCGCGGTGGGCAACGCCGAGAAGACGATGAACAAGACCCCGCTGGAGTACCTCTACGAGGTCTTCGCGACGTACGTCGAGGAGCGGCGGGCCGAACCCCGCGACGACGTGCTGACCGGACTGGCGACGGCGACCTTCCCGGACGGCACGATGCCCGAGGTCGCAGACGTCGTGCGGGTGGCCACCAATGTCTTCTCGGCCGGCCAGGAAACGACCGTGCGGCTGCTCAGTACCGCGCTGAAGGTGATGGGGGACCAGCCCGACATCCAGCGCAGGCTGCGCGAGGACCGCAGCCTGCTCCCCAACTTCATCGAGGAGTGCCTGCGCATCGAGAGCCCGGTCAAGGGCGACTTCCGGCTGTCGCGGGTGCCGACCACCGTCGGCGAGGAAGCCGTCGGCGCAGGCTGCACGCTGATGGTGATCAACGGTGCCGCCAACCGCGACCCGCGCCGTTTCGAGGATCCGGACACGTTCGACGTCGAGCGCAAGAACGCCCGTCAGCACCTGGCGTTCGGGCGCGGCATCCACAGCTGCCCCGGCGCTCCGCTGGCCCGCGCCGAAACCCGGGTCGGGCTCGAGCGTCTGCTCGACCGCACCACCGACATCCGCATCAGCGAGGCGCACCACGGCCCGGCGGGCGATCGCAACTACCAGTACATCCCGACCTACATCCTGCGTGGGCTCACCGAGCTGCACCTGGAATTCGATCTCGTCGAGGACAAGTCGTGAAGGTCACCGTCGACGAGGAACGCTGCGCCGGCCATGGCATGTGCTTGACACTGTGCCCCGAGGTCTTCGAGATGACCGACGACGGTTGGGCGGTCGCCGATCCGGGCGACGTGCCTGCGGGCCTCGAAAGTGCGGCCAAAGACGCTATTGCCAACTGCCCGGAACAAGCCATCCTCGAAATCGACTGAGAGCCAAGGAGACCCAATGCCCAAGGCATACATCCTCATTACCGAGGACGTCAAGGACCCGGCCGGTATGGCCGAGTACGCCAAGCTCGCAGGTAAGGCGATGGCCGGATCGACACTGTTGTCGTTCGATCAGAAGCCCGAAGTGCTCGAGGGCGAGTGGCACGGCACGCAGACCGTGCTGCTGGAGTTCGAGTCGGCCGAGGCGGCCCGCGAGTGGTACAACTCCGACGCCTATCAGGAGGCCGCCAAGTTGCGGCAGGCCGCCGCCGACTGCAACGGCGTCATCCTGCACGGCATGTAACTTTTCCTTCGCGAGCAGACGCAAAAACACCCGACACGCCGGCGTGTCGGGCACTTTTGCGTCTGCTCGCGCAGATTAGTCGGGGACGAGTGGGCCGGTCGGTGTCGTCGTCGTGGCGTGCACCAGCAACTCGGCCAGTTCGCGCGGTCGGCTCAGGAACGGTGAGTGCGACGTGTCGATCGTCAGCTGTTCCACTCCCAGACGGCGCGTGACGGTGTCGGCGAGCCATTGCGGCATCGACTGATCCTGAAGGCAGCGGATGAAACTGCGGGGGAGATCCGGCCGCCCAGAATTGCGGCACCGATACCGGCGTCACCGTGGTGTCGCCGAAGCGTTCGGGGCCGAGACGCTCGAACGCCCAGCGGGCGGTGGCTTCGTCGCAGTCGTGGTAGAAGTACTTCCACGCGCCGTCGAAGTCGGCGAACCACATCGCGCCGTCGTCGTCGAACTTCAAGTAGCCCAACATCTCTCCGACGTCGGCGTCGAACTCGCCTTCTTCTGAGTCCCGCATCGCCATCGCCTCGGGATAGGTCCGCCCTTCGCGCGGCAGCGCGGCGGCCAGGTAGACGATGTGGCTGACCAGATCCGGCGCGGCATCGGCGGCCAGGGTGGCGTCGAAGCCGCCGCCGGAGTGTCCGACGAGCACGTCACCCGGCCGTCAATCGCCGCGACGATCGCATCGCGGCGGTTGGCCAGCGTCGACTCCTCGTCGACGCGCACGCCGTGGCCGGGTAGGTCGACCGCAAACCCTTCGTGGCCGAGCGATTCCAGTTCGGCGATCGTTCGCTCCCAGCACCACGCGGCGTGAAAACCGCCGTGCACGAAGACGAATCGCATGCTCTAGCTCAACACCCGAACCGGGACGTGCGACCAGCCCGCGACATTCTGCATCGCGACCCGTTTGCAGTCGTCCCAGATCACCTCGTAGCGCGGCATGAAGTCGAGCAATCGCTCCAGCGCGATCGCACTCTCCATCCGGGCCAGCGCCGCGCCCAGACAGCTGTGCACCCCGTACCCGAAGCCGAGATTCTGTGCCTCGGAGCGGTCGCGGTCGATGTCGAATGTGTCGGCGTCGGTGAAGGCTTCGGGATCCCGGTTCGCCGACCCGCCGAGCAGGAACACGGGTTTGCCTTCGGGGATCGTGACACCGTGCAGTCGGACCTCTCTCATGGAGCGGCGGACGTTGTACTGGGCCGGCGCCTCATAGCGCAGCAGTTCCTCGACCGCGGCGGGGATCTTGCTGCGATCGTCCAGCAGCTATCTGCCACTGCTCAGGATTGCGTGCGAACTGTCACCGCCGCATTGCCGATCAGTTTGGTGACGGTCTCCGCGCCAGCACCACCCAAAAGCGTTGCAAATCCCGCGATCTCGAAGTCATCCAGTCGTCTCCATTCTCGCCGTCTTCGCGCTCGACCTCGGCTTCGAGCAGCCGGCTGAACATGTCGTCCTCTGGTTCGGCCGCGACGCTCCTGAATCAGGTTGTAGTACAGCCCCATGATTCCGCGACGGCCTGCAGTGCCCGTTCTCGGACATCTCGATCTGGCCGCGTTCCCGGTGCAGGGACTGTGTCCACCCACCCGCGAACTTGTTGGCGGTATTCCTCCGGCACACCGAGCATCTGGGTGATCACTTCGACCGGGAACAGCGCCGAGAAATCATGAACGACGTCGAAGCGGTCGGGATCGGCGGTCGAGATGTAGCGGTCGATGGTCTCGGTGACCATCGCGCGCATGGCCTCGATCGCCCGAGGGGTGAACACCTTGTTGACCAGGCTGCGCATCTGGCGGTGCTCGGGCGGATCCATGACGATGATCATCTTCGCGGGTAGCGGTTCGTTGGCTCTCACCTGCGCCAGGTCGAGGCCGTATGCCGACGAGTACGTCGCATAGTCCTTGTACGCGGCCGCGACATCTTCGTGCCGAGAAAGCGCGTAGAAGTCATGCTCCTCGTTGTAGTAGACCGGCGCTTCCTCGCGCATTCGCCGGTAGATCGTCCCAGGGACCGTTGAAGAACTCCTCGGAGAACGGATCGAAGACGAGCTCGGAAGTCGTCATTCGTCGCGGATGAAGATGGCCTGCCGAGGGCACTGCCGCACGGCTTCCTTGACCTGCTGCTCGTTCTCGGGCGTCACCTCGTCCTGCAGGACGTGCAGATAGTCCTCATCGTCGAGGTCGAACACCTCGGGGATGATGCCCATGCACACCCCGTTGCTTTCGCATAACCCGAAGTCGACTTCGATCTTCTGGGTCACTTCAACACCTTCACGGGGACGTGGTGGTATCCCGCGACGTTCTGCATGTTGACGCGCTGCAAACCGTCGAAGTCGACCTCGTAGCGCGGCATGAAGTCGAGCAGGTGATCCAGCGCGATGGCGCATTCCAGGCGGGCCAGCGCTGCCCCGAGGCAACTGTGGATGCCGTAGCCGAGGCCGAGATTCTGCGCCTGCGTGCGGTCGCGGGTGATGTCAAACGTTTCCGCGTCCTCGAAGGCTCGGGGATCGCGATTGGCGGCGGCCCCCATGAGGAAGACCGGTTTGTTGGCCGGGACTGTGCCGCTGGGAAGCTCGATGTCTTTGACGCTGTAGCGGACGTTGTACTGCACCGGGCCGACGTAGCGCAGCAGTTCCTCGACGGCGTCGGGAATCCTGCTGCGGTCGTCGAGCAGCAACTGCCACTGTTCGGGATTTCGGGCGAACTCGACCACCGCACTTCCGACCAGTTTGGTGACCGTCTCCGCGCCCGCGCCGCCGAGAAGGGCCATGAATCCGGTGATCTCGATGTCGTCCAGCTGGCGCATCTCGCCGTTCTCACCGGGGATTTCCGCGGCGATCAGGCGGCTGATCATGTCGTCCTGCGGGTCCTTCCGGCGCTCCTGGGTCAGGCCGTAGTAATACATGCCCGAGTCGATGTTGGCCTGCATGTTGTCGTCGTCCAGCTCGATCTGCCCCGGCTTGCGATGCAGGCCCTTGTCGATCCAGTGCCGGACCTGCTGGCGGAACTCCTCGGGCACACCGGCCATCCGGGTGATCACCTCGACGGGAAATGGACCGGAGAAGTCCTGCACGACGTCGAAGTTGTCGGGATCGGCTTTGGACAAGTAGTGCTCGACGAGTTCGACGACCGTCTCGCGTTGGGCCTGAATGGCCCGCGGCGTGAACGCCTTGTTGAGCAGGCTGCGCATGTGGCGGTGGTCCGGCGGGTCCATGAAGATGATCGACTTCTGCGGCGGCTCCGGGGACCGCACCATGGCCAGGTCGCAACCGCGCGCTGACGAGAAGGCCTCGTGGTCCTTGAACGCCGCCGCCACGTCTGCGTGCCGGGTCAGCGCGTAGAAGTCCTCTTGTTCGTCGTAGTAGATCGGTGCTTCGTCGCGCATCCGTTTGTAGATCTCGTACGGATTGTCGAAGTAATCCTGCGCTACCGGGTTGAACACCAATTTGGGCTTGGTCATGGTCTCCTCTTTCGCGGCGGGGCTAGCGTCCGCTTCCGTTACGCGAGGCTGCATATGTGTAACGCCTAGTATGCCTCACGGGAAGCGTTTGAGTAGTCAAAATCGGCGCTGTTTCATGGTCGGATTCCGGCATTGATGACGTCGTCGAGGAGGCCGAGGCCCTCGCCCAGTTCGGCGGCGATCTTGCGGACCACCTCGACGTCCTTGCCGATGAACTCGCCGGTCCGCTCGACGAACGCGCCCACCGAACCGCCCGCGGCGACGAAGCCGGCAACCCTGCTCGCCCCGCTACCGTGCGTGATCGCCTCCAGCAGCTTCGCCTCGTCCACGCCGAGGCGGTCACCCAGTGCGACGGCCTCCCGCAGCAGGCCGATCTGGGCGGCGAACAGCGTGTTGTTCGTCAGCTTCACGGCCTGGCCCGCACCGAGTGGGCCGACGTGCAGGATCGGGTCGCCGTAGGCGGCAAGCACCGGCCGGACCCGGGCGACGGCGTCGTCGGATCCGCCCACGAAAAGCGTCACCTCACCCGCGGCGATGTTGTGCGGCCCCCCGCTGACCGGCGCGTCGACGACGCCGACGGCGGGTGTTCTCGCGGCGATGCTCTGCGCGGTCACCGGGCTTCCCGTCGTGTGGATGACGACGACCGCTCCGGGGTTCACGGCGGAGAGCAGATCACTGTCGAGGCACACCTGCTGCACCTGCTCGTCGGTGAACACGCAGACGACGACCACGTCGGCGCCGCGGCCCACCTCGGCCAACTCGGCGACGGCCTGCGCGCCCAGAGCGCTCACCGCCTCACACTTCTCGGCGGTCCGGCCGAGGGCGCGGACATCGTGGCCGGCTTCGACGAGGCGGGAGACCATCGGCCCGCCCATGCGGCCCGCCCCGACGAATCCGACGCGAGTCATCGGCGTTCTCGGCTCTTCGCGCAAGCGCTCATCGCGGGTGGTCCATGGACTCCAGCGCGGTGTCGGCCGCGGTGAACACAGATCCTTCCGGCGCCGAGGCGGTGGCCGCGATGTTCGCCGCGTGACGGACATCCTTCTGCAGCAACGCGCCTGCGATCGGTGCGAGGCCCTCGACGGTGCCACCGAACATCGCGATGCTGCCGAGCGCCTTGCTGGTGGCGGATCCGCCGTTGAGCACCTCGGCCAGGCGCACTCTGGGGATGCCGAGGGATTCGCCCAGATCGAGGGTGCTCAGGGCGCTGCCGAGATTGGCGGTGAAGAGCAGGTTGTTCAGGATCTTGGTGACCTGACCGCTACCGAGCGGGCCGAGATACACGATCGGGTCGGCGTAGGTCGCGAACACCGGGCGGCACCGGTCGACGACATCCTCGTCGCCGCCGGCCATGACGAGCAACTTGCCTTCCTCGACGGCGGGCCCACCGCCGCTCACCGGCGTGTCGATCACCGAAACACCTTGTGCGGCGGCCTTCTCGGCGATCTCCTTGCACGTGTCGGGGTGCACGGTGCTGTGAATCGCGACGATTCCGCCCGACGCCAGACCGGCCAGCACACCCGATTCGCCGTAGAGCACCTCTCGGATGTCGTCGTCGCCGACCACGCACAGGCAGACCAGATCACTGGCGGCCGCCAGCTCAGCAGGCGAGCCGGCGGTCTTGGCCGCCGTGTCCGCATACGGTTCGAGGCTGGCGTCCCTGCGGGCCCACAGCGTCGTCTCGTATCCGCCCTCGACGATCCGCCGCGCCATGGGGCCACCCTGGCTGCCCAGCCCGATGAAGCCGACTCGCATCAACCCGCCTCCAAATTCTCAGATGTGTTCTTCTGCGCGGCAACGCATTCCCCGACAAACGACAACACCGTGCGGTGGTAAGCCGCTGCGCTGAGCGATAAGGACATATTGTGTCCGGTACCGGATTGCTCGTTGATCACGAATCGCGGCGACGCGGTGAACATGGCGCCGATCTGGGTCAGCGTCTCGTGGTCCGATCGCCATACCCGTTCGTGTTCGGCGGCGCTGAACTGCACCGGTACCCGCACACGGGGCGCGAGGGCGGGGAAGTCCTGCCGCGGCCAATTCTTTGTCGTCACCACCTCGTAGAGGGCGCCGGTCGAGGAGTTCGTCATGCCACTCAACACATCGGGTGGATACAACTCCGCGGGCTGCCAGAGCATCTCCCGCAGCCCGGTAGGACGCTTCGTGGCCGTGGCGGACTTCATGATCTCCGCCATCGCCGCGTCGTATTGCACACCGGTGCCTGCCAACTCGAGCCCGATCACGTCGGCCTGGACCGCGCGCTCGTCGGCGGCCATTCGCACCGCCAGCTCGCAACCGGCGGAGTGACCGACGAGAAACAAACCGGCGCCGCGGGGTCTCGCGCCGAGGATCTTGTCGATCGCGCCGTAGGCCAGCGCGACGCGTTGTTCGGGCCGCTCCATGGCCTCCGGGTAGGGCGCAGAACTCCCGTAGCCGGGTCGATCCAGTGCCACCATGGTGTAGCCGTTGTCAGTCCCCATCCGCAGCAGTGACAACGAGGGATGGCCAGGACAGTCGAAATACGCTGCGGTGCTTGATCCTCCGTGGAACGCCACGACGACGGCCTTCGGATCCTCTGCCTCCTCGATGAGGCCCGACATCGGTACGCCGTCCACGAGGACGACCCGGGGTGTGCTCACCCGTCGGTCCGCATGAGGATCGCACCGCTCGGCGTGAGGCCGCCGCTGCTGACCACCGCGACGCGGGCGTCGCGCACCTGACGTTCGCCGGCGTCGCCGCGCAACTGGGTGACGGCTTCGTGGATCAGGCCCATGCCGTGCGTGCGGCCGTGGGAGAGCTGGCCGCCGTGGGTGTTCAGCGGGATCACGCCGTCGCGCGCGATGGCCTTCCCGCCGTCGAGGAAGTCCTTCGCCTCGCCGATACCGCAGAACCCGAGCCCTTCGAGCCACGAAAGGCAGTTGAACGAGAAGCCGTCGTACAGCTCGGCGACGTCGACGTCCTTGGGCCGCAGCGAGGTTCGCGTCCACAGATGCGCCGACTGGCCCAGCACCTGTGGCTCGTGGGTCATCGTGGTCTGGTCCCAGTCGGTGCGTTCGATGATCTGGGTGCCGACCGCCTCGAACAACACCGGCTTTCGCGGCATGTCCTTGGCGGCGTCGACGGCCGACACGATCACCGCGACGGCGCCGTCACACGGGACGTCGCAGTCGTAGAGCCCGAACGGAGTGGTGATCATTCGAGCACTCAGGTAGTCGTCCATGGTCATCGGATCGCGGTAGATCGCCGTCGGGTTCAGCGCGGCGTTGGCGCGCTGGTTCAACGCGATCCAGCCCAGCGTCTCCCGCGTCGTTCCGTAGCGCTGAAAGTGCCGCTGCGCGTTGAGCGCCAGTACATGGGCCGCAGAGGTGGCGCCGAACGGCATCTGCCAGCTGGAGGTTCGCGCGCCTCCCGGCGGAGACGCCTTGCCCTCCTTCATCAGCTGCTGGAACGTCGCCTCCCACAGGGTGCGGAAGCACAGCACATGGCGGGCCATGCCCGTCGCGATGGCCATCATGGCCGCGATGACCGAACCGCCGGGCCCGAAGGTGTCCATACCGCCGTTGATCCACGTCGGGCGGATTCCCAGCGCGCCCTCCAACGCGGTCACGCCGCCTTCACCCATGCCCGCGATGTCCAGTCCGGGGTAGGTCGACAGTCCGTCGATGTCGTCCAGCGTCAAACCGGCGTCGGCGATCGCGGCTTCACACGCGTCGATGGTGAGCGACAGTGGCGGCACCATCAGGCGGCGGCCCAGTCGGGACGCGCCGATGCCGGTGATCGCGGAGTGCTCCTCGAACTTCGCGGTGGTCAGCGGTGAGCTCACGAAGCGGGCGAAGTCGGCGGGTGCGATCTCGTCCTCGGGAAGCGGGCCGTCCTGTTTGTCGCCGTGGGGCGGAAGACCGGGAGCCAGACGTCCTCGATCTTCTGGAATTCGACCTCGACCGTCTGGCCCAACTCGAGCTCGTCGGGTTCGCAATCGATGATGTTGGTGGTCAACCGAACTCGCGGATCCTCCACCACAGCGACCTGCGCCACCACGTACGGCGGCGGCAGGTCGGGAAAGCCGAACCGGTGGTTGACGGTGAACGCGGACAGCGTGGCGCGGCCGGAGACGTCGCGCACCCCCATGTTGCGGCTGCGGCAGTACCGGCACACCGGCTGCGGCGGATGGATCAGCGCCTCGCAGTCCCGGCATTCCTGGATACGCAGCACGCCGTCGCCGCCGGCGGTCCAGAAGAACTCGTTCTGAGCGTTGAGTTCTGGAAGCGGCCTTGTCACCGGACGAATCCCGAAATCGCGTCGCTGTCATCGGTCTTCGGTTCGGGTTCGGGCGATTCCTGCATATCGTGGTGCGCCGTTCCGTCACCGGACGGTCGGTGTTCGCCCATGTAGATGATCGCGTGCACCGGACAGTCCAGCAGTGCGCGCATCACCGCGTCGCGGTCCTCCTCGGGAACGGTTCCGTCGCCGATCAGCGACGCGTAGCCCCAGTCGTCGAGCGAGAAGTAATCCGGTGCGTGCTTGGCGCAGATGCCGAAGCCGTCGCACAGAGTGCGATCGAGACGAATCCTCAAGCCGTCACTCATGTTTGAGACACCGACTCCACTTCGTAGGGCCGCACGGCGTTGAACGCATCGGTTCGGCAGGATGGGCAATCGTTTGCGAGGTGGCGGCTGACCAGCTGGGGGAACTGGCGCAGCAGGCTCGCGGCGACGTTGGTGGCACCGTCGAGGGTGCCGCATGCGCCGCGGCCGCGCAGTACCACCGACCAGCGCTCCAGTCGCGTCAGATCGTCCTGCGTCGCCGCGCCGTCGCGCAGCGCCGAGGCGACCGCGGCCATCGCCGCCGTGCCGTTGAAACACGATCCGCACTGGCCCGCGTTCTCGCGGTCGAAGTAGGACAGCACCGCCGCCGCGACGGCGACCGGGCAGTCGTCGGTGAGGATCGAGATCGCACCGCACCCGAGGCCGCTGCCGAGTCGGCGAATCGTCTCGTGGTCGAGTGTCGCGTCGAGGATGTCGGTGTTGACCAGGCCGGCGAAATAGCCGCCCATCAGAACCCCGCGCACCGATTCCGGCGTCAGCCCGTGCAATGCCAGCAGGTCGGAAAACGCTGCGCCGTGGGGGATCTCGTAGAGGGCCGCGGGCCGCCCCCCGCCGGTGATGGTGGCCAGGAATGTTCCCGGCGACATCGGTGTGCCGACCGCACGGAAACTCTGCGAGCCGTGTTCGTGGATGTAGGGCACATTGGCCAGCGTCTCCACGTTGCTGACCATCGTCGGCAGTCCCGACACCCCTTCCTCGAACGGCCGGGGCGGCTTATCGGTGGGTTTGGCTGGTCCGCCGTTGATGCGTCGCACGGCCGCGGTTTCCTCGCCCGCGACGTAGCCGGGTTCGACGGCCAACACAGCGACGTCCGTTGCGCCGAAGGCCCCTGCGTCGAGTTGGGACAGCGCACCGGAGACGGCATCAGCCGACTGTTCGTCGGACACATACACATACGCCCGGCTGGCATTGACCATCGCGGCGGCCAGACGCAGGCCGTCGAGCACCAGATGAGGTCGGTTGCGCAGCAGCCAGCGGTCCTTGATCGACGCCGGTTCGCCCTCTTCACCGTTCGCGACGACGACGGTCTGTAGGCCGCGGCGGCCGGCATCGCGTACGGCGCGCAGCTTCGTGCCGAGCGGGAAGGCCGCGCCACCGCGCCCGAGCAGTCCGGACAGGTCGACCTGCTCGAGCAGCGCATCGGCATCGGTGAGAGGCCGGTAGCCACCGTCCTGCACGTAGTCGGCGTGGTCCTCGGGGCCCGCCTGTGACGGCCGCAGTAGGCGCGGCGCACAGTCGGGCCACGCGGCTACCGTGAGATCGGTTGCGGTGGAGGTCATGGGGCCCCCTTCCTGGCTCCGTCGCCCCTGAATAGGCTTATGGGCGTGAGGACTGCTGTGGTGCGCGTGGGCGTCGACCGGGCCGGCGAACTCGCGCCCGCACAGTTAACCGACGGCATGGCACGCCTCCGCGAGTTGGCCGGGACGGCGGGCATCGATGTCGTGGAGAACGACCTCGCCGTGCTGCCACCGCAACGACGTGAGGTGGAGTTGTTGATCGCGGGAGACGACGCCGCCGAACTCGAGGAGATCGCGGTGAGCCTGTGCGCCAAGGCGTTCGGCACGACACCGGTGCCCGGCGTGCTGACCTTCATCAGTCGCGGAACCGACGACGACGCTCACGGCGTGCTGGCCGGACTTGGGACTCACCGGTGATATCGAGCGCCTCCCCGGTGACGACGGCTGGGACGTGGTCCACGTGACACTGCGCAAGTCCGACCTCGAGCGTGTCCCCGAGAGCCGCGTCCACACCGCGCTCGAGGCGTCCCTCAACTGCGAAGTGCACATCCGGACTGTGTAGCCAGGATTGGTGTTCCTCTCGTCCGCGTAGCTCCATCAGTCGTCCAAGAAGCTCAGGATCGCGGGCGCCGCCTGCACCCACGTGTCGAACAGGCAGAAATTCTTTCCCCCGCTGGCGGCGAACTTCTCGCCCGCGCGCTCCCAGGCATCCTCCGGCCACGGCGGGTCGATCAGCTTGGAGCCCTTGATCAGGCAACTCACCTCCAGCGACGTCCGCTTCGGGTGGTCCCAGTCGTTCTCGCCGCCACGGATGATCAGCGTCGGAACCTTGATGTTGTCGAACATCTCGTCCTCGACACCGGGAATGGTCTGGCCCGGCTTGGAGACGAACGCATTGAGCCAACGCAACATCACCTTGAGGAACTCGTCGACGTCGAGCGCGCGGAACCGTCTGTTCATTGCCTGGGTTCTCGGCGATGCGTTCCTTCCATTCGCCGACGTGCAGCAGGCCGTTGACGCCGGCGCCCCTCGCAGCGAGGATGCTCGGCACCACGTAGTGCCCGCCGAGCACGAATGAGCCGTAGACCCCGCCGACGATGTTCCACACCACCAGTTTTCGCACGATCTCCGGGTAGAGCATCGTGGTCAGCATGGAGTCGCGTGCCCCGCCCGAACCGCCGGCGATGATGCACGGTCCGATGTCGAGTCCGGTGATCAACGCGTGCAGAGTCTCGGCGCGCATGTGGGATTCGCTCTTGCCGTAGAACTGCACGTCCGACTTGCCGCAGTTCGGCCGGTCCCACAGCAGGACGCGGTAGCCGCCCTTGACCAACGCCTGCGCCAACGGCCGCAGGCCCGGGATGTCCTTGCTGAAGCGGCCGCCCGGCGTCAGCGCGATGAATTCGCCTTCTTTGCCGAGGATTTCATAGACGACCTTGCCGCCCTTGTACTCGAACGTCTTCTCGCCCCGCTTGAGTTTTGGGCCGGCGCTCTGCGTTGAGGTCATGCCTGCACCAGCACATCGTTGCCGACCACCCGCACGGGGTAGGTCCGGATGCTCCACTCAGGCTTGACCGCGGTGGTGCCTGTGGCCAGTTCGAAACCCCATTGGTGCCACGGGCAGTAGATGAACTCGAGGTCGCGGACCATCACCGCGTCGCCCGGAACGTCGTCGTCGACCATTGTGCGACCGCGGGGCCGGCCCGAACACAGCGGACCGCCCTCGTGCGGGCAGTAGTTCGCGATGGCGTAGAACGTGCCGTTGACGTTGTAGACGCCGACACCGTGCCGCCCGATCGGCACCAGTTTGTGTGTGCCCGGCGGGATCTCGTCGACCGTGGCAACGATGTGCTCACGCCCCTGCGCCAGCCGGGGCGGTTTTGTCTCTGGAGTTGTTTCTCGGGCCGGTTCGCTCCTGCTCTCCGCGCTCAACTCAGAACACCCGGACCTGGCCCTCGAGGGCCGGAACCGTCTCGGGCAGGTGGTAGGTAGCGATGCCGTTGCGGAACATCACCGCCTCGCGGGCGTGTTCGGGCAGGTGCTTGACCAGCCAGCGCGGGTCGTCGAACGTCCAGTGCGGGTAGTCGCTGCTGAACAGCAGGATCTTCTCGCACTCCATCCACTCGAACGCGCGGGTCAGCTCCGTCTTGTCCTCGGGGTAGTCCAGCGGTTGGGTGGTGAACTTGATGTGGTCCTTGACGTACTCCGACGGCTTGCGCTTGATGTCCATCCACGACTTGCGGGCTTCGTAGATGGCGTCCATCCGCCACATCAGCGGCAGGATCCAGGTGAATGCGTGCTCCACCAACACGATTCGCAGCGTCGGGAACCGGTCGAAGAGGCCGTCGAAGATCATGCTCATGACCTGATTCGCAGCCAGCAGCGAGTACGTGACCATGAAATCGTGGTTGTAACTGGGGAATCCGACCGGCGGGATCGGCAGTTCCTCGTGGTGGCTGCGCGACAGGTGGCAGCTCACCGGTGATGTCGTTGCTGGGTGGCGGCCTCCCAGATCGGGTCGTACTTGGGATCGCCCCACGGCGGCCGCGGCTCGGCCTTGATCAGGACCTGCCCCATGTAGGGGTGGCCCGGCCCACTTGTCGATCTCGCGGGCGGCGTCCTGCGGCGTCTCGATCGCGACGCAGATGGAACCGCGCCAGCGCTCATGCCAGTTGTTGTGGCTGTCCAGCCAGTGGTTGGCCTGCCAGTCGTTCAGCGCGCAGCTCATCGCATGGTTCACCTCGGGGAAGCGCGCCGGATACGCGGCGGGCTCGAGGATGGCGATGTCGGCGCCGGCCTCCATGATCAGCTGCTTGAAGGCGAGGTCGGGGTCACTGCCCGCGAATTCGCCGTCGGCCGGGAACGTGTCCAGCCGCATCGCGTAGGCGTGCGCGTAGTCCGGCGCGTCGTAGTAGATCTGGTCGCCGATCCTGCGCGTGAGGAAGTACTTGCTGCGCCACGGTTCCGGGATGTACTGCGCCAACACCCCGCTCTTGGGTACCGGGTGCACATCGGAGTCGACGCAGCGGACGGCGATGCGCTCCGCGGCGGGTTTGCGCTCTGTCGTTGTGACCGTCATCGTGGCCTCCCTAATCGCAAGATCTACTACTCGAACTCAACTACGAGAATGCGCCGCGCTAGCCCCGACGTCTATGCCGTACAGCTCCGCGGCGTTTCTCCAGCAGAGCTTGTCGCGCTGATCGGCCGAATACGAGGCGGGCACCTTGAGTTCGTTGAGCTGCCAGTGCGGATAGCTCGACCCGTACATCACCATGTCTTCCTTGCCGGTGAAGCCGAGCCACTCGCCGGCGAATTCGGTGTCGCCCGGCCCGTCCATCACGCCCTGGGTGAAGAAGGTGTGGCCGGGGAGGTAGTCGCTCGGCATCTTCGGCGCCCACGGCGTCTGCTCGAGATGGGGACGACCGAAACAGTCCATCCGCCACATGAACGGTGTCAGCATGTCGGCGGCTCCGTCGGCCCACACGAACTTCAACGTGGGCATCTTCTCGAATACCCCTTCGACGATCAGGTTCATCAGGTGGTACAGGAAATTGAGCGCCATGAAGCTGACGTAGTGCTCATATGTCCGCGGGACCCCGTTCGGCGTCGGCGCGAACGAGACACCCGCACCGACCTCGATGTGCACCGCGACCGGAAGGTTCGCCGCCGCGGCCGCTTCCCACAGCGGCCAGTACTGCGGCTTTCCGTACAACTCGCGCGACTGCAGTGGGACCCCGATCTGAACCACCCGCGGGTGGTCGGCGTACTTGGCGATTTCGCGCAGGGCACCGGTGATGTCGTCGGGATTGACCCGAATGGTGCCGCGGAACCGGTCGGCATAGGTGTTGTCCTCGAGCCAGCGCGACACCATCAACTCGTTGTGCGCCGCCGCGATCGCGGTGCCGAGATGGCGGTCGGGCATGATGCCCCGCGTCATCGGGTGCAGGATCGCGACGTCGACGCCGCGCTCGTCGAACAACTGGCCGCCGACGAACTCGGGGTCTGAACCCGGGTATCGGCGGTCGGGCCCCTGGGCCTTCGACGCGTACTCGCCGCCGGGTGCGCCGTACCAGTCCATCTCGTAGTCCGGGAACCCGCGACTCTTGAACGGCTCGCGCATGAAGCTGCGCAGATCCTTGTTCGACTTGCTGAAGATGTGCACGCTGGCATCGATGACGGGCGTCCTACTCGCGCTCGCTCCCGTCGGGAACAGTGATCACGCAAGGCCTCCGATGTCGACCCGGACGGCCGAAACGCACATGGGGCTGAAGCATGCGCCGGCACCGGACATAGAGCCATAGTAAAGCCTTGTTCTTCAATGGCAAGAATTGTGTTCTCCAGCAGAACGCTTACTTCTTCGCAGGTCAGGGTGTGCGCTGGTCAGTCGCTTGGCGCCGGGTTCGCGAAACGAGGTAGTCGAATCCAGAGAACGGTTACAGCATCTAAGGAGAATGTTATTCTCGTGCCAACCGACGACGTGCCCGGGAGGCCTCGTGTTACTGGAGTTCGACGCCGATCAGCGGCTATGGCAGGAGACCGTGCGGGACGCGGTGACCAAGCAGTGTCCTGCGTCCCTGGTCCGCGGCGTCGCCGAGAACGGTGTCGATCCGACACCGCTGTGGAAGACCTACGTCGACGCGGGCTGGACCGAGCTGACGGATCCGGAGCACGCGGTCGAACTGGCGATCGTGGCCGAAGAGCTGGGCCGCGCCACCGATCCGACCCCGTTCCTCGCGACGCTGACTCAGTTCGCCCCGCTGGCCGGTGACCGTTTCGACCCTCAGACATCCGGCACCGCCGTGTACGGCGGAGTTGCCGCGCATCGCGATGCCGACGGCTGGGTGCTCGACGGTACGGCGCATCACGTGCTCGACGGCGACCGGGCCGAAAAGCTCGCGGTCGTCACCGAGGCGGGGGTGTTCGTCGTCGACGCCAGTGAGGCCACCGCCCGGCGCAGCCCGGTATTCGATCCAGTGCTTCACATCGCCGAGATCTCGTTCGCGGGCGCGCATGTGCCAGACACCGACCGCGTCCACGTGGACACGGAGCGGGCCCGGCACGTGGCGCTCACGGGAATGGCGATCACCATGGTCGGCGCCTGCCAACGCATCATCGACCTGGTGATCGAACATGTGAAGCAGCGTCAGCAGTTCGGCGTCGCGATCGGCACCTTCCAGGCGGTCCAGCACAAGGCCGTCGACATGCACGTCGCCACCGAGCGCGCCCGCGCGCTGTCCTACTTCGCCGCGCTGACGATCGCGGCCGACGATCCCCGCAGGCGGCTGGCGGCGGCGATGGCCAAGGCGTCGGCAGGGGAAGCGCAGGCGGTGGTGTTCAGACATGGTCTGCAGTTGTTCGGCGCCATGGGCTTCACATGGGAGAACGACGTTCAATTCGCGCTGAAGCGCGCCAAGGCGGGTGAACTGCTGCTGGGCGGTGCAGCCGAGCATCGCGCGGTGATCGCAGCCGAATACAGGAGTTTCTAGATGCAGCTCACCTTCGATTCCGACGTCGAGGAATTCCGTGCCGAGTTCGCGGCGTTTCTCGACGAACATCTGCCGTCGGAGGCCGTGACCCAGGAGCGTCCGCGGTCGGTCTCGCACATGCCGCAGTGGGCTCGTGACTGGCAGCGGCTGCTGTTCGACAACGGCTGGCTGCTGCCCGCCCAACCGCCGGAGTTCGGCGGCCGCAACGCGACCGTGCTGCAGTCGTTCGTGCACCTCGATGAACTGTGCCGTCGGCGCATCTACCACAGCCTCAACCCGCAGGGCGTGAACATCATTGCGGCGTCACTGATTTCGTTCGGCTCAGACGAGCAGAAGCACCGCTGGGCGGTACCGGTACTCAGGGGCGAGCTGACCGCTTCCCTGGGGATGAGTGAGCCGAGCGCAGGCTCCGACCTGGCATCGTTGCGCACGCGCGCTGTCCTGGACGGCGATGACTTCGTGGTCAACGGCCAGAAGGTGTGGACCTCCGGCGCCCACGACGCGGACTTCCTGCTGACGTTCGTGCGCACCGACCCGGATGCGCCGAAGCACAAGGGGATCAGCGCGTTGATCATTCCCACCGACACCCCGGGTGTCGTGTGCCGGCCGTTCGCCGACATGTGCGGTGAGGAGAACCTGGACTTCAACGAGGTCTTCTTCACCGACGCGCGGGTGCCCGCCGAGAACCTCGTCGGACCGCTCAACGGCGGGTGGGGCGTGGCCAACGGGTCACTCGGCCACGAGCGCACGATGATGTGGCTCGGCTTCGCCGACCGGATCGACAACATGATCGCCGACTTCCGGCCGCGCACCGAGTTGGAGCGCGACCAATTTGCCACGACGATCATGGACTACCAGGCGCTGCGGGCGATGGGTTCGGCGGCGCTGGCGCGAGCGGCACGGGGCGAGATGGACACCGCCTCGGTGTCGGTGCTGAAGCTGTTCGGATCCGAGGCGGAGCGGCAGGCGTTCGAGAACGCGCTGGCCGCCGCCGGGCCCGACGGGCTGATTCATCCGTCGACGTCGGGCCCGTACGAACACATGAACCTCGACCACTATTTCGCGAGCTGGTTCGAGCGCTACGCGCGCAGCTTCGGCGGCACCATCGCCGGTGGCACGTCGGAGATCCAGCGCAACATCATCGCGCAGCAGGTGCTCGGTCTGCCGCGGCGCTGACGCCAGTGACCGGGACCTTGATCGTCGACCGGCCGCACGCCGGTGTCGTTGTGCTGCAACTGAACCGACCCAAGCAGCTCAACGCGATCAACGAGGCGATGCGCGACGAGCTGATGCAGACCTTCGCCGAGATCGGTGCGGACACCGCGGTCAACGTCGTCGTGATCACCGGGGCCGGCCGTGGGTTCTGCTCGGGTATCGACGTGCGCAACTTCGCCCCTCGGACACTCGAGGCGTCTGACCCCGCGATCGAACGGCTGCGGTTTCAGGAGGCGATGGCCGCACTGCCACAGGCGATCTGGAACCTGCCGCAGCCCGTCATCGCCGCAGTGAACGGCCCGTGCGTCGGGGCCGGCTTCGCGCTGTGCCTGGCTTCCGACATCCGGATCTGCTCGACGGCGGCGACGTTCGGCAACGGTGCCATTCTGCTGGGGCTGTCCGGTGCCGAGATGGGCATGAGTTACCACCTGCCCCGGATCGTGGGCACCAGTGTGGCTGCGGACTGGATGATGACCGGCCGAACGGTGTCGGCGGCCGAAGCCGACCGCCGCGGACTGGTGAGCGAACTGGTGGCGCCGGAGCAATTGAGCGGACGGGCACTCGAACTCGCCTGTGCCATTGCCGAATTGCCGCCCTTCGGTCCACAGTTGACGAAGCGGGCATTGCAGGTGAACACCGACGCGACCGGACTCGGGGCGGCACTGGAACTGGAGAACCGCAACCAGGTGCTCAGCCACGCCACCGACGAGGCCGCGGCACGGCGGCAAAGGCCGAGATGATCGAATGACGGAAGGGCGGTAATTCGCAGTGGCGTGGGACTTCTCGACCGACCCGGACTGGGCGGAGCAGTTGGCCTGGGTGTCGGACTTCGTCCGCTCCGAATGTGAGCCGATCGACCTCGTCGTCAAGGAGTCCCACGACCTCAACGACCCGGTGCGCCAAGCGCTGATCCCGCCGTTGCAGAAGATCGTCAAGGATCGCGGTCTGTGGGCGACCCACCTCGGCCCCCATCTGGGCGGCCCCGGGTTCGGTCAGGTCAAGCTCGCGCTGCTCAATGAGATCCTCGGCCGCTCCGAGTGCGCGCCGATCGTGTTCGGTTCCCACGCCCCCGATTCGGGCAATAGCGAGATCCTCGCCCACTACGGAACCCCGGAACTCAAGCAGCGTTATCTGGAGCCGTTGCTGGACAACCGGATCGTGTCGTGCTTCTCGATGACCGAACCGCAGGGCGGTGCCGACCCGAAGGTGTTCACCACCACGGCGGTGCCCGACGGTGACCATTGGGTGATCAACGGGGAGAAGTGGTTCTCCTCCTTCGCCTCGATGGCGTCGTTCATCATCGTGATGGCGATGACCGACCCGGATGCGCCGCCCTACGAGCGCTATTCGATGTTCGTGGTGCCTGGCGAGACACCCGGGATCAATGTCATGCGCGACGTCGGGCTGGGCTACCAGCCACTCGGCGGAGGCCGTGAGGGCTATGTGCGCTACGAGGACGTCCGCGTACCCGCCGACCACATGCTCGGGCCGCGCGGTGGCGCGTTCGTCGTCGCTCAGACCCGGCTGGGCGGCGGGCGGATCCACCACGCGATGCGCACAGTCGGTCTCGTCCGGCGCATCTTCGACATGCTCTGCGAACGGGCCGTGTCGCGTTACACCCAGGGCGACATGCTCTCCAACAAGCAGCTCGTCCAGGAGATGATCGCCGACTCGTGGATGGAGATCGAGGCGTTCCGGCTGCTGACGATGCAGACGGCGTGGAAGATCGACCAGCACAACGACTACAAAGCGGTGCGCGCGGACATCTCGGCGGTCAAGGCGATGATGCAGAAGGTGCTTCACGATGTGTCCGCCCGCGCCTTACAGATCCACGGCTCGCTGGGCACCACCCACGAGATGCCCTTCGTGCAGTACCTCGTGGAGTCGTTCGTGCTGGGACTCGCCGACGGGCCGACCGAAGTGCACAAGGTGACTCTGGCCCGGCTGCTGCTCAAGGACCGCACGCCGGCGCCGGACATGTTCCCGTCCGAACATCTGCTGCGGCTGCGGGAAGCGGCCGAAGCCAAGTTCGCCGACAAGCTCGCGGGAATACCGCGCGGCTGAAGCGCAGGAAGTGAGGTACTGACGTTGTCCGCATCCTGTGACGGCAAAGTCGCCCTGGTCACCGGCACCAGCAGGGGTCTGGGAAAGGCGATCGCGCAGCGCCTGGCGAGCGAGGGCGCGACGGTCGCCCTCACCGCGCGCACCATGGAGCCCAACCCGAAATATCAAGGCTCTCTGCGCGAGACGCTCGATGAGATCGAACAGGCCGGCGGATCGGCGATCGCTGTGGCCGCCGACCTCTCCAACGCCGAGGACCGCGAACGCCTCTTCGCCGACGTGGTCGACCGCTCTGGGCGCCCCGGACATCCTGGTCAACAACGCGGCCGTGACGTTCCTGCGTCCGCTCGACGACTTTCCGGAACGCCGGGTGCGCCTCATGATGGAGATGCACGTGATCGCGCCGCTGCATCTGACGCAGCTGGCCATTCCCGCGATGCGTGAGCGCCAACGTGGTTGGGTCTTGAATGTGACGTCGGTGGGCGGGGATCTGCCCGACGGCCCGCCGTTCTCCGAATTCGACAGCTCGGCCGGCTTCGGCGTCTACGGCACGGTCAAGGCCGCGCTGAATCGATTGACGAAAAGCCTTGCGGCCGAACTGTACGACGACGGGATCGCGGTCAACGCGGCCGCGCCGACCAATCCTGTGGCCACCCCGGGCGCAGGCACCCTGGACCTGGCCAAGACCGACACCGAGGACATCGCACTCATCACCCAGACCGCGTTCGAGTTGTGCACCGGTGATCCGAAGACGCTGACCGGCCGGATCGCGCACACGCAGTCGTTCCTGCGTGAGATCGGGTGGTTGCAGTGAGGGTTCAGCCGGCGGCGTACCTGCGGACCACGCTGCCGCTCGACCTGTCGCAGCTCGAGCTGCTCGACAGCGGCCGCTACCACTCGATCTGGCTGCCTGATCACATGGTCAGCTTCTGGCCCGACTCCATCTGGACTCCCGAATTCACTGATCTGGCAACCGTTTCGCCGTCTCCCCACCGGCATCTCGACGGCATGGCGGTGGCGGCCGCGGCGGCGGTGCTGACGAAGAACGTGCCGCTGGTCACCAGCGTGGTCGATACCGTGCGCCGGCATCCGTCGCTGCTGGCGCAGAGCGCGCTGACCATCGACCACCTCGCCAAGGGCCGCTTCGTCCTCGGCCTCGGCAGCGGCGAGACCGAGAACACCGTGCCTTACGGATTCGATTTCACCAAGCCGGTCAGCCGGTTCGAGGAGGCGCTGAAGGTCATTCGGCTGCTCTGGGACAGCGACGGCCCCGTCGACTTCGACGGGCGGTTCTATCAGCTGCACCACGCCCGCCTCGACACCGAACCGTACGAGGGTAGGCGTCCGCGGATCTGGATCGGTGGGAGCGGGCCGCGCACCCTGGAACTCGTCGGGCGCTACGCCGACGGGTGGTGGCCGACGGGCGCGTGGACACCGGAGCAGTACGCCGAAAAGCTGGCCGCGGTGCGGACTTCAGCGGAGCGCAGCGGGCGTGATCCGATGGCGATCACACCCTGCTTCATCCAGGTCTGCCTGATCGGCCGCGACGATGCGGCACTCGCGGACATCCTGGAGGCGCCGCTGGTGAAGGCGTTTCTGCTGCAGGTGTCGGCCGACATGCTCCGCACCTTCGGCTTCGAGCACCCGATGGGGGAGAACTGGCGTGGCTACCAGGACATCGACCCGGCGACTCTGACCCGTGAGCGCATCGTCGACTTCCTCGACCGCGTCGACCCAGAATCGATCCTGGCCGTCGTGCCGCACGGCACGCCCAAGCAGGTGGCGGCGATCATTGCGGAGTACGTGGATGCAGGCCTGCGGGTGCCCAAGGTCCTCGACTACAGCGGAATGGCCGGGCTGTCGTACACCGCCGCGTCGGTCGACAACGTGCGCGACGTCGAAGACGAGTTGATGGACCTGTGCGGAGGTGTGCGTTGAGCGACCGACTGAACGCCGAGGCGATGCTCGCGCGCGCGCAGACCGACACCGGCCTGAGCGATTACGGCGATCCCACCCTGCCGGAGCGTTTCGCAGTCGCCGTCGAGCTTCTCAACGGCATCGGCATGGACGGGCACGGCAGGCGGCAGGCCGAGGACGTGTGCCATTGGCTGCTGAGCTCACGCCTGGAGTTCTTCGAGGACCGCAGACGGTATCCGGTCGCCGACGAAGTGGTCGAGCGGCCCATGTTCGTGACCGGCGAGCCGCGGTCGGGTACCACCCTCATGCATGCGCTGATGTCGGTGGACCCCGACGCCCGGGCCCTTCGGTTCTGGGAGGTGATGTATCCGTCGCCGCCGCCCGGCGTCACCGAGCGACGACGATCCCCGCCGGGCCCGCGCCGACGCCGATTGGCGCGAGATCAACGCCAAGATGCCGAAATGGCTGCACAGCCATCCCTACAACGACATGCTCGGCGACGGGTTGCCGGAGGACGAACGCACCTGGGCGTTCGACTTCCGGGTGATGACGCCCACCGCGTGGTGGCGCGTCCCGATGCAGACGGTCGTCGGGGGGCTGCCCACCGACAGTGCGGCGCAGTACCGCATCCACAAGGCGATGCTGCAGCAGTTCCAATACCGCCGACCGCGGAAACACTGGGTGCTCAAGGGCTTCCACGGCTTTCGGCTCGAGGAGTTCTTCGCGGCTTATCCCGATGCGAACCTGCTGTGGCTACACCGCGATCCGGTGCAGGTCGCGGCATCGCGAACGATGATGATGGCCGACATACTCGAGGGCATCGTCGGCCCTGTCGACTTGCAGGCCGCGGCGAAGATGCACCTGGAGTTGACGCGTGTGAGCGTCGCCAACACGATGACCGACCCTCGGGTGGACGATTCGCGGATCCTGCATGTGCGGTACACCGATTTCCTCGCCGACCCCGTGGGCACCGTCGGTCGCTACTACGACTTCTGCGGACGGGTGCTCGGTTCCGAAGCTCAGGCGGCGATGCGTGACTACCTGGCGAACAATCCCGGTGACCGCCACGGCAAGTTTCACTACTCGACCAAGCTCCTTACCGACATCGGCGAGGACCTCGACGCGCTGCACGAGGAGTTCCGGCCGTTCCGTGAGCGTTTCGGCATTGCGATCGAGAAGCGGAAGTAGAGGGGATTCCGTGCACGATCGGCTGTCGGTTCACAGCGTGACCTTTCTTGGCACCTCTGTCGCCGAGCAGCAGTCGCACTGGGCGGCGCTCGGCGTGACGAGGCTGAGCCTCATCGACTCGCAACTGGCCGAGCCCGCTCTGCCGCAACTTGTTGAGCAGAACGGATATTCGGTCGACACCGTGTACCACCTGTTCGCCTCGGGCGACGGCCTGTCGCGTGTCATCGACAGTGCTGCCGAGGTCGGCGCCCGCGTCGTCTACATGCTGACCGGCGGGCGGGGCGAGAAGACCTGGGACCGGGCAGCCGAAGACTTCTGCGCGGCGGTGGCGCCGTGCGTGCGCCATGCCGAGCAGGCCGGCGTCGCATTGGCCATCGAGAACGCCTCGGCCCTGTATGCCGACATTCACATCGCCCATACGCTGCGGGACACGATCACGCTCGCGGAAATGGCGGGGGTGGGTATCTGCATCGACTTGTTCCACTGCTGGGCCGAGGCGGGGCTAGTTGATCTTCTCGAACGTGCCATGCCGCGACTCGAACAGATCCAGCTGAGCGACTATGTACTGGGTGACCGGGCGCTACCGGCCCGCGCCGTCCCGGGCGACGGCGCCATACCGATCGAGACCTTCCTCGGGCAGGCACTCGCGTGCGGCTACGCACACGGCTTCGACCTGGAGTTGCTGGGCCCGCGAATCGAGCGCGAAGGGCGCTTCGAGGCGGCACGTCGCGCCGGTGAGGCGGTATCGACGATGCTGGAAACACTGGGAGCGTAGGGAATAGCGATGGCGCTCGGAGACGGTTCGGATGATGTCGCGCTGAACGCAGCGTGGGACGAGTTCTGCGACCGGTTGAAGTCGGCAGGCCAACGGGTGTTCAAGGACTACAACGCCACCTCCGGCCTGCACCGTGCCGACGGGTTCCGCTTCCTCACCCAGAACCTCGGTCAGGCCTTCGATCTCGCTCTGGAAACCAAGGACACGCGTTACCCGGCGATCCATATGTTCTGCAGTCCGACTCGCAAGCTGGGCGGTGACTGCGCCGATTTCATCTATCAGCAGGCGTGGATCGACGGTGAGTCGAGCTATCGCATCGTCGGAGACCGCGGCACCGCAAGGTTTCTCAATGTCACCGTGCAAGGACCGCGGCGCGACGGCCCCGGCGTGCTGCACGAACCGTTCGGGGATGTGCCCGAGGCGAACCTGTTCGGCGAGCAACTGACGACCGCCTCCGACGGCAGCTTCGAGATCTGGATCGGCGGTCGGGAGCAGGGCCCGAACTGGCTGCCCACCACTGGTGCCTCACGCAAGTTGTTCATCCGCCAGGGCTTCGATGCATGGGACGAGCGGCCTGCGCACATGCAGATCGAGCGCGTCGGCATGGATTCACCCAAGCCGGTGCCCACCCCGGCGTCGATGATCGAAGCGATGGACTGGGCGGGTCGCTTCGTCACCGGCCTGATGGATGACTGGCCGGAGTTCCCGTTCCGCTACGGCGGGGTCGACGGCGAGCACCCCAATAGTTTCCCCGCCGCCCTCGCAACCGACTCCGACGCGAAACGCGGTCGCGCTGCGGCGAATATGCACTGGGTGCTGGCGCCCGACCAAGCGCTGATCATCGAGTTCGACGCACACGACGGCCTGTGGATGCTCACGAACATGGGGACCTTCTTCACCAGCATGGATTTTCTCTACCGCCCGGTGAGCTACACGCCGAGCCGCACCACGGTGGACAGCGACGGAAAGGTGCGGCTGGTCCTGGCGCACGACGATCCGGGCTGTCACAACTGGATGGACACCCAGGGTTTCGAGCGTGGCAACGTCACCTATCGGCACATGCTCGAAGGCGACCCGGCCGAACTGCGCACACGCGTGGTCAAGCGCGCCGAGTTGGCCGATGCGCTGCCCGCCGACACCGCGACGGTCACCAAAGAGGACCGCGTCGCGCAGATGTGGGCTCGCTTCAACGGAATTCGGCGGCGCTACCAATTTTGAGGTCAGTTTTCTGCGCGAACAGACGCAAAAGGCCACGACACGCCGGGGGATCGGGGCACTATGCGTCTGTTCGCGCAGATTGAGATGAGGCCCCCGTCATGTCCGATATCGCGCTGAGGCCCGCTCATGAACTGGCCGACGCGATTCGACGCCGCGAGCTCTCGAGCCGCGAACTGCTCGATCACTACCTGGCGCGGGTCGAACGGCTGAACCCAGCGCTGAATGCCGTTGTGACACTGGATCCCGACGGCGCGCGCCGGGCCGCCGATGCCGCCGACGCGGCGGTGGCGCGCGGCGAAGTCGTCGGCCCATTGCACGGCGTGCCCATGACGATCAAGGACACCTACGAGACGGCAGGCATGCGCACCACCTGCGGCGTCGCGGCGTGGGACCACGTGCCCGACATTGACGCCGAAGCCGTGCGAAGGCTGCGTGAAGCGGGTGCGGTGATCTTCGGCAAGACCAACGCCCCGTCCTTCGCTGCCGACTGGCAGACCTACAACCCGATCTTCGGCGCCACCAACAACCCATGGGACACCACGCGCACCACCGGCGGGTCGTCGGGAGGGGCCGCCGCCGCACTCGCCGCGGGCCTGACCGCGCTCGAACTGGGCAGCGACATCGCGGGATCGATTCGGCTGCCGTCGAATTGGTGCGGAGTGTGCGGCCACAAGACGAGCTGGGGCATTGTGCCGCACCGCGGTCACCTGCCGCCACCGCCGGGAGCGCTGGCCACCAGCGATCTCGGTGTCATGGGGCCGATGGCGCGTGACATCGCGGACCTGGAACTCGCGCTCGACCTTCTGGCGGGGCCCGCACAGGCGCCTGCCGTCGGATGGCGCCTCGAGCTGCCGCCGGCGCGCGCGTCGACACTGCGCGAGCTGCGACTGGCGACATGGCTCGACGATCCGGCTTACCCCGTCGAGAGTGACGTCGCGCACGGTGCTGGCGTCGGCTGTCGCCGCGCTGGCAGGCGCAGGCGCACGACTCGTCGACTCGCCACCCCCGGTGACCCTGCCCGAAGTGGTCGGGCTGCATCAGGAACTGCTCTACCCGCTGATGCAGCCGTCGTCGACGCTGCGCCATCGTGATTGGCTGTCGGCCAATGAACGTCGCGAGCAACTGCGCGCCCGGATGTCGGATTACTTCCGCGACGTCGACGCGCTGCTGATGCCGATCGCCGTGGTGCCCGCGATCCCGCACGACCACAGCGAACCCTTCATCGAGCGAAGGATTCACACCACCGACGGAAGCCGTTCGTATCTGGACCTTTTCGGATGGGTCGGGCTACCCACCGTCGCCTACCTGCCTGCTACGGCCGTGCCGGTCGGGCGCACCGTCGACGGTCTGCCCGTCGGAGTGCAGATCGTCGGACCCTATCTGGAAGACCGCACCACGCTGGCGGTGGCACGAGGCGTCGAGCAACTGCTGGGTGGCTTCGTACCGCCGCCCGAGGTGTGAACGTCAGAGTCGCTGTAGCGCGAAGGTCCAGAACTGCTTCCCAGGCGGCCCGTTGAAGCAGCCGACGTCATAGGCCGAGTGATGGTGCCCGCCAGGGTGTTGTCGTCCCACACGTAGGTCTCGTGGGTCGGCAGGTTGTACCCCGGGGAGGCAGCTGCAGACCGTCTGATACCTCGACCTTCAGCGTCCACTGGCCATTGGCCAGGTACGCGTTTCCGGTGTAGTAGTTGTAGAACTTCAGTCGGGGTATCGCGCTGACGAACCTGCAGTCCGGTGCCTTCTCGGGGATGCACGCCATGACGAACCACACCCACGATGCCCGGTCGTACCTGTTGGTGAGAAGGTCGAAGTTGCCGGGATGCAGAAACGCCTGGGCGGGGGGCGCGACCGCCGTCGCCGCCGCTGTGAGGACGGCCGCCGCCGCAGCCAGGACCTTGATGTGCTTCATCGTGTCCTCCCAATTCGTTTGCCGGTGCTCATCAAACCACCTCGCCGCCGATCTGAAGTCCATATCAGTCGATGACGACGGCGTCCTTATGTTCGGTGATGGGCCTGGCCGGTAGCTGCTCGTCGCAGATGCGTTGCAGCTTCTTCAGCGTTTCATCGAGGCCCGGGCCCAGTGGCTTGCCCGGCGTGAACGTCGCGGGCAGGTGCTTCATGCCCTGAATGACGCCGATGGTCTCGTAGTGCTCGGTGCCCTCGGGGTCGCAGACGTAGTCGGGCATCCGGTCGAGCACCGCGGTGAGCATCGACTTGAAGACGGTCCGGGCGACGTTGGATCCGACACAGCGGTGGACACCGATACCGAAGCTGAAGTGCCGGTTGCCTTTTCGGTCCATGATCGAGCTCGTTGGGGCTTTCGAACACCGAAGGGTCGCGATTGGCCATCGCCCAGGAGATCCAGAGCCGCTCGCCTTCCTTGAACTTCGTACCCTCGACCTCGACGTCCTCGGAGAAGGTGCGGCCGTCGCCCGGTGCAGGCGTGTAGAAACGCAGGAACTCTTCGGTGGCGGGGTTCAGCAGGGTGTCGCGCTCGCGACTGAGCAGCTCGCGCTGGTCGGGGTGCTCCGACAGCCACTCCAGCGCGTGCGCGGTGAGCGCGGTCGTGGTGTCGAAGCCGCCCCCGATGATCAACCCGAGGTTGCCGAGGATCTCGAGGTCGGGGGCCGGCTCGCCGTCGATGCGCAGTTGCAGCAGTGCGTTGATCAGGCCGGGCCGCGGGTTCTCCCGAACCTCCATCATGGTGGTGATCATGTCGATGCCCATCTGTCGGTTCATCTCGGCGACGCGCGCGGCGTCGGGCGAGTGTTCCGGAGTGGATACCGACAGGTGTGCAGGCTCGCTGTAGACGGGCCACTTCTTCAGCTCGATGCCCATCATCGCCAGAGTGAGCACCGCGGGCACGATGTTGGCGAGGTCGTCGACGAAGTCGATGCGGCCCGACTCGATCTTCTCGTCGAGCGCCGCCCGGGTGATCTCGTCGACGAAGGGTTGCCACCGCTTGATCGCGGCGGGGGAGAGGTAGGGGTTCAACACACCGCGGTAGGTGCTGTGCTCGGGTTCGTCCATCTCGAGGATGCCGCCGCGCACGACATTGGCACGTTGTGCCTTCGGGATCGTGATGCCCTGGTACCCGCTGCGCTCTCCGTTGATGTCGTGATCGTTGGACACGGCAGGGCAGCGCGCCAACTCGAAGACGTGCTTGCTGTCGGCCGCCACCCAGTGGCCGTCGTAGACGTCGGTCCAGGCCATCGGGCACTTGGACTGCATCTCCTCGGTGATCTTGTCGAACTGCAGCCGGTACTCCGGCGTGTGCCGGTCGAAGTGGTACCGATTCTTCTTCCGCTCGCTGTCGGCGGCGCTAATGTCGTCGACGCTCAACGCTTGTCTCCCTGTGCTTTCCGTGCCTGGATTGCCGGCTCAGCCGGCGTGGGTCTCACTCTTCGATCGAGATGGCCTGCTCCGGGCACGAATGGACGGCTTCGCGCACGGCATCCTCCTGGTCGGGCGGGACCACTTCGTTCACCGGCGACGAGGTGCCGTCGATGTCGCTGAGCTCGAAGGAATCCGGGGCGATCATCGAGCACAGCGTGTGGCCCTGGCAGCGTCCCGCGTCAACGAAAACCTTCACTGTGACCTCCGTCAGATGTGGTAGTCGTACCACTTCAGGTAGCCGCCTGCATCGACGCGCTGTTGCGTGCCGGTGATGTACCGGGCCTCATCGGATGCCAGGAAAAGGACCATGTTGCTGATGTCCTCGGGCTCGACCCACGGCACCTTCATGGCCTGCTGGACGTAGAAGACGGGTTCGGCGTCGGCCTGGGTCGGATGCTCGAGATCCGGGCGGAAGGATTTGTACATCGGTTCGCTCTGCAGCATCGGCGTGTTGCAGTTGGTGGGGTGGACGACATTGGCCCTGATCCCCCGCGGTGCAAGTTCGGCCGCGAGGTTGTGGACGTACTGCGACAGCAACCGCTTCGAGTGCAGGTAGGCCGCGCCACCCGGGTCGGCGCCGGGGTTGGCGTTCGCTCCGACATCCATCAGCGCCGCGGTGGAGCCGGTGGCGATGATCGAGGCGCCCTCGCCGAGATGCGGCAGCGCGACATGGATGGCGTTGAGGGTGCCGATCAGGTTGGTGTTCATCACATCGACCCAGGCGGGCATGTCCCCGGATCCCTTCATGCCCGCGATTCCGGCCGACGTGACGACGATGTCGAGCCTGCCCAGCTCGGCGACGCCGTCTTCGAGGACCGACTTCAGCCGGGCCGCGTCACTCACGTCGACCTTCGCCGTGACAACGCGCTGTCCGGTCTTTTCGATGAACTGCGCGGTCTCCTCGAGGTCCTCCGGCGTGGCCATCGGGTAGCCGACCGTCGCGAAGTCCTCACACCGGTCGACCGCGATGATGTCGGCGCCTTCCTCGGCGAGCCGGATCGCATGACTGCGGCCCTGCCCGCGCCCGGCGCCGGTGACGAATGCGACTTTCCCTTGAACGCGTCCCACTGGATGTCCTTTCGTGTGCTGTTTGTTTAAGTATTCCGGCCGCCGTTGACGCCCAGGATCTGCCCGGTGATGTAGCCGGCTTCCTCCGAGATCAGGAACGCGCACGCGGCCGCGATGTCCTCGGGCCGCCCGATGCGACGAACCGGCGTGGTCTCGATGCTCTGCTGCACGTTCAAGTAGCCGCGTCCTTCGGACTTGCGCAGCATCGGGGTGTCGATGAAGCCGGGCGGCACCGCGTTCACGGTGATGCCGCTGGGCCCGTATTCGAGCGCGAGCGACTTGGTGAGGCCGTTGACCGCCGACTTGGCCGCGACGTAGGGCGACATGTAGGGCTGCCCCGAATGCGTGCTCGACGAGGAGATGTTGACGATGCGGCCCCAGCCTGCCTCGACCATGTCGGGCAGGACCGCCTGGACGCAGTGGAAGACACCGTTGAGGTTGACGTCGATCACCCGCTGCCAGTCCTCGAACGTGATCTCGTTGAAGCGCTTGAACTTCTCCAGCCCGGCCGCGTTCACCAGAACCGTCACCGGCCCGACCTTGGCGCGGATGGCAGTCGAGGGCGTCGTCGACCTGTGCGCGGTCGGTGACGTCGGCGATGTAGGCGAATTCATCGTCGGACGGATTGAGGTCCAGGGTCGCGACATGCATACCGTCGGCGCGCAAGCGGTGCGCGACGGCGTATCCGATGCCGGAGCCGCCTCCGGTCACGACCGCGTTCTTCACTCGGCCGCCTGGCGGTCAACCATCAAGAATCGTCCTTCCGATTATGAGAACCGTACTCTCGGGGGCTGCAATCCCGCAAGACAGGGTAGGGGCCCGATTCCCACTGGTGAGACGTTTGAGTGGTGATTGTCGCACCGCTGTCTGCAGGCAGTCGGGAGTTCCGAGCATTTGCTTGAGTTCTCTTGCCGCGAATGTATGATTCGCCGAGGATGAGAATGAAGTTTCCATCACATAGGACCATGCGCTGAGGAGGATGATGCAGGAAACGACCACGATCTCGAGTGGCGGCGCCGCCGCCGATACCGCGGAACGGCAGTGCCGACCGGCGCCTGTTGATCGACGGGAACCTACTCGAGACCGACGCGGACGTTTCCTTCCATCAACCCCGCCACCGGCGAGGTGCTGGGCCACGCGCCCGACGCCACCGTCGCCGACGCCGAAGCCGCCGTCGCGGCCGCGCGGCGCGCGTTCGACGAGACGACTGGTCGACGAACACCGAACTGCGGATCCGCTGCCTCGAGCAGTTCCACCGGGCGCTGGTCGACCACCGCGACGAGCTCGCGGCGCTGACCATCGCCGAGGTCGGTGCGACCGAGGCGTTGTGCCAGGGTGCTCAGCTCGACGCACCGATCGAGATCGTCCGCTACTACGGCGAGCTGCTGAAGACCTATCCGATGACCGAGGACCTCGGCAACATCGAGAGCCGCGGCATGCAGCACCACCGCTGGGTGGAAAAGGAAGCCGGCGGCGTGGTCGCCGCCATCATCGCCTACAACTATCCGAACCAGCTGGCGCTGGCCAAGCTGGCGCCTGCGCTGGCCGCAGGCTGCACGGTAGTTCTCAAATCCGCGCCCGACACCCCGCTGATCACACTGGCGCTGGGCGAGCTGATCGCCAACCACACCGACATCCCGGCCGGCGTCGTCAATGTGCTCAGTGGGGCCGACCCCGAGGTTGGGGCCGTCCTGACCACCAGCCCGGACGTCGACCTGGTCACCTTCACCGGTTCCACGCCGACCGGCAGGCGCATCATGGCGGCGGCCAGCGAGACGCTCAAGAAGGTCTTCCTCGAACTGGGCGGCAAGTCCGCGGCGATCGTGCTCGACGACGCCGACTTCAACATGGCGGCGCTGTTCAGTGCGTTCAGCATGGTCACCCACGCCGGTCAGGGCTGCGCGCTGACGTCGCGGCTGCTGGTGCCGAAGACTCACCACGACGAGATCGTCGAGATGATCAAGAACAACTTCGGCCTGGTGCGCTACGGCAACCCTGCCGACGCCGGCACCTATATGGGCCCGCTGATCAGTGAGAAACAGCGCGACAAGGTCGACGGCATGGTGAAGCGCGCCGTCGACGCCGGCGCCACGCTGGTCACCGGCGGCGAGAAAGTCGATCCCGGCTACTTCTATACGCCGACGCTGCTCACCGACGTGGACCCCGACAGCGAGATCGCCCAGGAAGAGGTCTTCGGCCCGGTGCTCGTCGTCATCGCCTACGACGACGATGACGACGCGGTGCGGATCGCCAACAACTCGATCTACGGGTTGTCCGGCGCGGTGTTCGGCAGCCAGGATCGCGCGCTGGCGGTCGCCCGCCGCATCAGGACCGGGACGTTCTCCATCAACGGCGGCATGTACTTCAACCCCGACAGCCCGTTCGGCGGATACAAGCAGTCCGGTATCGGACGCGAGATGGGCATCGCCGGGCTCGAAGAGTTTCTGGAATCGAAGACGATCGCGACGGTTGTTTCGGAGCCGGGTTCATGAGCAGGCCACTGGATGGGATCCACGTCCTCGAAGTCGCGATGTACGGGTTCGTGCCGTCGGCCGGCGCCGTGCTGCGCGAATGGGGCGCCGACGTCATCAAGGTCGAGCACGCCGTCACCGGAGATCCGCAACGCGGGCTGCGCCAGACGGGACTGTTGCGGGTCGAAGGTGACCCCAACCCCAACATCGAGCACGCCAACCGCGGCAAGCGCAGCCTCGGCCTGGACATGTCGGTGCCCGAGGGTAAAGAGGTGTTGCTGGAACTGGCCAAGCGCGCCGATGTCTTCCTCACCAGCTTCCTGCCCGGGCACCGCCAGAAGTTCGGTATCGACGTCGAGCACATCCGTGCCGTCAACCCGAAGATCATCTACGCCAGAGGCAGTGCGCTCGGGCCACGTGGCGAGGAGTCCGTCAAGGGCGGCTACGACATGACCGCCTTCTGGTGCCGCGCCGGGACGGCGGCCACGATCACCCCGCCCGGCACGCCCGGCATGGTTGGCCCGCCGGGTCCGGCGTACGGCGACACCATCTCGGGCACGAACCTCGCGGGCGGGATCGCCGCGGCGCTGCTGAAGCGGGAGCGCACCGGCGAGCCCTCTGTGGTCGACGTCTCCCTACTGGGCAGCGGTCTGTGGTCCCTGGGCCACACGGTTGCGCTGACCAAACACCTCGGTCAGCGCATGGAGGCCTTCCCGCCCGGGTGTGCACGGGTCCCCGATCAACCCGCTGGTCGGCTTGTACGCCACGGCGGACGACCGCTACATCTCCTTCGTGATGATGCAGCCGACCAAGTTCTGGGCCGACGTGTGCAAGCACATGGATCTCGACGAGCTCGCCGACGATCCGCGCTTCGCGACCGTCGAGTCGATCGCCGAGAACACCGAGGCGGCCGCCGAGATCCTCAAAGAGGCGATGGCCAAGCGTCCCCTGACCGAGTGGAGCCAGCGGTTCGCGACGCTGCTCGGCCCGTGGGCTCCGGTGCAGGACACCCTGCAGGCCGTCGACGACGCGCAGATTCGTGCCAATGAGTACCTGGTGACCGCGGGTGAGCTCGAATTGGTCGCGAACCCGGTGCAGTTTGATGTCAGCGCTCCTCAAACCGGACCCGCGCCGGGATTTGCGGAGCAAACTGACGAAATATTGCTGGAACTCGGCTTTGATTGGGACCGCATCATCGAACTCAAGACGGCCGGCGCCGTCACTTAGATTCAGAGAGGCCGAGGGACACAGCCCATGCCCTATGTCGCTTCGATCGGCACCTACCTGCCGTGCTGGGGTACGCCCCTGACACGGGTGACAGCTGCCGACGAGACGCGATCACCCGTGTCGTGGAAGACGGGGTCGATCGCGTCACAGACCGGCAGGTCGGGATACGCGGTGTCGAATTCGGTCTGGATTCGATGATGCATCGACACAAGCCGCATCTATCGCACGTCGATATGGCCAAAGTTCACGATTTCTTCACGGGCACCGCGTTGATCAGCTATGAAGATCACGGATTCGCCGAGCGGTTCGGGGGCCACAAACTCGTCGAAGCGGACGTGACGACGATCGGTGGGGGTTTGCCCGTGAAACCTAGTGGCGTAGAGCTGTTCGCGCAGCTTCGCGGCGAGGCGGTCAAAAAAGGGGACGGAGCACGGATTGGCTTGGCGCACAATATCGGTGGGCCTGCTGCTGTGTCGGCAGTGACCAGCCTGGAAGGAACTGCCCATGGCGCGCGGTAGTGGGCCTGAGCGGTGGTCGACGGGGTTGCCGCCGATCAGTAGTTTGTCGGGTCCGATGCAGGCTGTCGGTGGGCTGTTCGCGATGTCGGCGGATGCGGTGCGGTTCGTGTTTCGCCGGCCGTTTCAGTGGCGGGAATTCCTGGAGCAGTGCTGGTTCATCGCCAGCGTGGCGTTGGCGCCGACGTTGTTGGTGGCTATCCCGTTCACGGTGCTGATCAGCTTCACGCTCAACATCCTGCTGCGTGAACTCGGCGCGGCTGATTTGTCTGGTGCCGGTGCGGCGTTCGGCGCGGTCACGCAGGTCGGGCCCCTTGTGACGGTGTTGATCGTGGCCGGTGCGGGCGCCACAGCGATCTGCGCGGACTTGGGGTCGCGCACGATTCGTGAAGAGATCGACGCGATGGAGGTTTTGGGGATCAACCCGGTGCAGCGGTTGGTGACGCCGCGGATGCTGGCCTCAGGTTTGGTCGCGTTGCTGCTCAACAGCTTTGTGGTGGTCATCGGAATCCTTGGTGGTTACACGTTTTCGGTGTTCATCCAGGATGTCAATCCGGGTGCGTTCGCGGCGGGCATCACGCTGCTGACTGGGGTGCCCGAGGTCATCATCTCGTGTGTCAAGGCCGCGCTATTCGGGTTGATCGCCGGATTGGTGGCCTGTTATCGGGGATTGAGCATCACCGGTGGTGGAGCCAAAGCGGTGGGCAACGCGGTCAACGAGACGGTGGTGTACGCGTTCATGGCGCTGTTCGCGATCAACGTGATCGTCACGGCCATCGGTATCCGGATGACCACGGGATAGGCGGGGGGTTGATATGGGCACGATGACGACCCTGCGTTCGACGTATCCGCGGCTCGCGCGCGAGGCCCGCCGGCCGGTGGCGTGGTTGAGCGGTATCGGCGACCACATGTTGTTCTATGTGAAGGCGTTGGCGGGTGTACCGCACGCGACGGTGCATTTCCGCAAGGAGATCGTCCGGTTGATCGCCGAGATCTCCATGGGCGCGGGCACGTTGGCGATGATCGGCGGCACCGTGGTGATCGTCGGGTTCCTGACACTGGCTGCCGGCGGCACACTTGCGGTGCAGGGGTATTCGTCGCTGGGCAACATCGGTATCGAAGCATTGACGGGATTCCTGGCGGCCTTCATCAACGTGCGCATCGCCGCGCCGGTGGTGGCCGGTATCGGGTTGGCGGCCACCTTCGGGGCAGGGGTCACCGCGCAGCTGGGCGCGATGCGCATCAACGAGGAGATCGACGCCCTGGAGGCGATGGCGATTCGTCCCATCGAGTATCTGGTCAGCACGCGCATCATCGCCGGCATGATCGCGATCACCCCGCTGTATTCGATCGCGGTCATCTTGAGTTTCGTGGCCAGCCAGTTCACCACGGTGGTGTTGTTCGGTCAGTCCGGTGGCCTCTACGACCACTACTTCGACACGTTCTTGAACCCGATCGATCTGTTGTGGTCGTTCCTGCAGGCGGTCGTGATGGCCATCACCATCTTGTTGGTCCACACCTACTTCGGCTTTTTCGCCACCGGCGGACCCTCCGGGGTCGGGGCCGCGGTCGGCAACGCGGTACGTACCAGCCTGATCGTCGTGGTCTCGGTCACCCTGCTGGTGTCCCTGGCCGTCTACGGCTCCAACGGCAACTTCAACCTCTCCGGATAAGCGACAGAGCCATGAACTCAACCACTGCGCGCGCACTCGCCGGCCTGGCCGCGGTCGTGGCGATCGTCGCCGTCATCGCGGTGACGATCGGCCTCTTCCTGGGCACCTTCACTGAAACCGTTCCGGTGACGGTGGTCTCGGATCGAGCTGGCCTGGTGATGAACCCCGACGCCAAGGTGAAAATGCGAGGCGTCGAAGTCGGCAGAGTCGCCTCGATCGCGGTGAAGCCTGACGGCAACGCCGTCCTCAAGCTGGACATGAACCCGACGCAGCTGCACCTCATTCCCTCCAACGTCGGGGTGGATATCACGTCGACGACGGTGTTCGGCGCCAAGTACGTCGAGCTTGTCCCGCCGAGGGACCCCTCACCGCAGAAACTGCACGAGGGACAGGTGATCGAGGGCCAACACGTCACCACCGAGGTCAACACCGTGTTCCAGCAGCTCGTCACGGTGCTGGACAAGATCGACCCGGCGAAATTGAATGAGACCCTCGGCGCGGTGGCGACGGCCTTCGACGGCCGCGGCGAGAAGATCGGCCGTACTCTGTCGGACTTCAACGCGTTTCTGGCGAAGATCAACCCGAGTCTGCCGAACCTGGCCCACGACATCGAGGCGTCTGTACCGGCGTTCTCCGCCTACGGCGACGCGGCGCCCGACCTCATCGCCACCGCCGACAACTCCATCCGGCTCAGCAACTCGATCGTCGAGGAACAGCAAAATCTTGACGAATTCCTCGTCAGCTCAATCGGTTTGGCCGACATCGGCAACGAAGTGATCGGTGGCAACCGCCAGGCCATCAGCGACGTCCTACGCGTGCTCCTGCCGACCACGAGTCTGCTCGGGCTGTACCACGAGACGCTGGGTTGCACCATCGGCGGTCTCGTGCCGTTCGTGAAGGGAATACCTCAGTATTCGCACATCCTGTTCAACGCGAGCATCACGCTCGGCACCGAGCGCTACCGCTACCCGGAGGACCTGCCGAAGGTCGCCGCGACCACTGGCGGCAGGTCGTACTGCAGGGAACTCGGCCTACCCGAGGTGCCACCGGAGTTCCGGCCGCCGTTCATGGTCGCTGACACCGGGTCCAACCCGTTCAAGTACGGCAATCAAGGCCTGCTGCTCAACTCAGACGGGCTCAAGCAATGGTTGTTCGGGCCGATCCCGGGACCGCCCCGCAACAGCGCGATGACCGGAATGCCGGGGTGACGGGGATGCGGGGAACATTCATCAAGTTCGGCATCTTCGGAGTGATCATGCTCCTGTTGACCGGCTTCCTGTTCGCCACTTTCGCCGAAGTGAGAACGGGTTCGGTCAACGACTACTCCGCGGTTTTCAAGGACGCATCGCGGCTGGAAACGGGAGACACCGTGCGCGTCGCAGGCATCCGGGTGGGCACCGTGCAGGGGGTGTCCCTCCAGGACGATCGCAACGTGCTGGTGAAGTTCGACGCCGAGCAAGACATCGTGCTCACCGACGGCACCAAAGCTCAGATCAAGTACCTCAACCTTGTTGGCGACCGTTACCTCGAACTCGTCGACGCACCCGGATCGACGAAGATCCTTCCGGCGGACGGCCAGATACCCGTCGACCGCACGGCGCCCGCGCTGGACCTCGACCTGCTGCTTGGCGGGTTGAAGCCAGTCATCCAGGGCCTCAACCCGCAGGACGTCAACGCACTCTCGGCATCGCTGCTGCAGATACTGCAGGGCCAGGGCGGCACCATCGAATCGCTGTTCTCCAAGACGTCGTCGTTTTCGAATGCGTTGGCGGACAACAACCAGGTGATCGAGAAACTCATCGACGACCTCAAGACGACGTTGAAAACGCTTTCTGACGACGGCGACCAGTTCACCGAGGCGATCGACAAACTCGAACAACTGGTGCGCGGCCTCTCGGAGGACCGCGACCCGATCGGGGAGGCCATCACGGCGCTCGACAATGGAACGGCCTCACTGACTGACCTCCTGGATCGGGCACGGCCACCGCTGGACGGCACCGTCGACCAGGTGAAGCGGCTCGCAGAAATTCTCGACGCTGACAAGGCCACCTTCGACGCCACGCTTCAGCGACTGCCCGAGATCTACCGCAAGCTGGCGCGGGTGGGCTCCTATGGCGCGTTCTTCCCCTACTACATCTGCGGAATCGCGTTCCGCGCCAGCGATCTCGAGGGTCGCACCGTCCAGTTCCCCTGGATCAGGCAAGAGACGGGGAGGTGTCGGGACGAATGAACAAGTACCGCGGATCCTCCCTCATCAGGGCGGGCTTCATTGGCGTAGTCCTGATCATCCTCGTGATCGCGGTCGGGCTGCAGCCGGAACGCATTTTGTCGTGGGCCACCGCGCTGCGTTATCAAGCGCTGTTCACCGAAGGCGGCGGTCTTGTCGTCGGCAACGATGTGACGGTCTCCGGAATCAAGGTGGGCTCGGTCTCGTCGGTCGGACTCGAGAACGGCGATGCGCTGGTCGGTTTCACGATCGACGGCAAGTACGCGCTCGGCTCCGACACCACCGCGGCCATCCGCACCGGCACCCTGCTCGGCGAGCGTGTGCTGGCGCTGGAGTCGGAGGGCAGCGGCACGTTGTCACAGGGCCAGGTCATCCCGACCTCCCGGACATCGTCACCGTATTCGTTGACCGAGGCGGTCAGTGAGCTGACCGCCAACACGGCGGACACCGAAACCGACACTCTCAACCAGTCGTTGGACACGTTGGCCGCGACGCTCGACCAGGTCGCTCCGCAGTTGGGGCCGACGTTCGACGGCCTGTCGCGGGTGTCGAGGTCGCTCAACGGCCGCAACGACAGCTTGGCCGAGTTGTTGAAAACCGCGGGCGATGTGACCGGGATACTGTCCGAACGCAGCCAGCAGGTCAACGCCTTGATCCTCAACGCCAACGACCTACTCGGCGTGCTCGATGACCGGCGTCAAGCGATCGTCAGCCTGCTGGCCAACACGTCAGCCCTCTCGCGGAATCTGACCGGGCTCGTCGCCGAGAACGAACAGGAACTCGCGCCGGCCCTGGAAAAGGCGAACGCGGTCAACCAGATGCTGGAAAAAAACCGCGACAACATCACCAAGGCCTTGGCCGGTCTGCGTAAGTACGAGGTGACTCAGGGCGAGATCGTGGCCAACGGTGCCTACTACAACGCGCTCGTCCCCAACATCCAACCGGCGCAGCTGCTGCAGCCGTTCCTGGACTACGCGTTCGGGTTCAGGCGGGGTGTCAACGCCGGACAGCCGCCGGACACGGCCGGACCACGCGCCGAACTTCCGTTCCCCGTCAACGGGATTCCACAACCAGGAGACCTTCCCGATGATGGCAACCCGTAAGCGCCTCGCGACCTGGGTCGCCGTGCTGCTGGCCTTGACGCTGGTGGCCGGAGCGGCGTTCTTGGTGCGCCAGGTGTTCTTCGGCCCCAAGACCATCACCGCGTATTTCCCCACGGCGACATCCATCTATCCCGGCGACGAGGTGCGGGTTTCCGGCATCGAGGTCGGCACCATCGAGAGCATCGAACCCGAGGGCACGCAGACCAAGCTGGTCCTCGAGGTCGACCGCGACGTACCGGTGCCTGCGGGGGCCAACGCCGTGATCGTCGCGCAGAATCTGATCGCGGCGCGCTACGTACAGCTCACGCCGGCGTACCGGCAGGGCGACGGGCCGAAGATGGGTGACGGCGCGGTGATTCCGATCGACCGAACCGCGGTACCCGTGGAGTGGGATGAGGTCAAGACCCAGTTGATGCGCCTGGCAACCGAATTGGGGCCCAAGCCCGGCTCGGGAGGCGCAGTCACGGACACCTCCATCGGCAGGTTCATCGACAGCGCGGCCAACGCGATGGACGGCAACGGCGACAAACTACGGTCGGCGCTGGCCGAGTTGTCCGGTGTCGCAAGGATCTTCGCCGAAGGCAGCGGCAACATCGTCGACATCATCAAGAACCTGCAGATCTTCGTCAGCGCGCTGCGCGACAGCAAGCAGCAGATCGTCATGTTCCAGAATCGGCTGGCCAGTCTGACCAGCGTGGTGAACAACAGCAGGTCCGACCTGGACGCGGCGCTATCGGACCTGTCGGTCGCGATCGGCGAGGTGCAACGCTTCGTCGCAGGCAGTCGAGAGCAGACGTCCGAGCAGGTCAGAAGCCTGGCCGCCGTCACTCAGAACCTCGTCGACAGCCGGATGCCCCTCGAGAACGTCCTGCACGTGGCGCCGAACGCGATCGCCAACTACCTGAACATCTACTACCCGCCGTCCGGCGGCGTGACCGGGGCATTCTCGTTCGTCAACCTCTCCAATCCGGTGTGGTTCGTGTGCGGCATGATCGGGGGCATCGCCAACACCACCGCGCCCGAGACGGCGAAGCTGTGCGAGCAGTACCTCGGGCCCGCGTTGAAACTGCTCAACTTCAACAACCTGCCGCTGCCGATCAACCCCTACCTGCGACCCACTCCTAAACCGGAGAGCCTCATCTATACGGATCCGAAGCTCGCGCCCGGGGGTGCGGGACCGGGTGATCCACTCGAGCCGCCGCCTGCGGTCTCGGCCTACACCGGCGCCGGGGATGTGGCGCCGCCGCCCGGCCTCGGGGGCGTTGGACTGCCCGCCATGCCGCGGGGCCTGTACGGGCACGACGAAGTGCCTTCCACGCCGTCGCCCGCGCTCTTCCCGGGCGCGCCGATCCCGGGCCCGCCCACCATCCAACCGGGCCCGGCGCCGACCGTTCAGGACATGCTGCTTCCGCCGACCCCTGTGCCGGCCGCGCCGCCCGGACCGCTGTTGCCCGCGGAAGGAATGCCGCCCTCATGATTCGTCGAAATCGAGTGAAGGCACTGGTCGCCTCGGGGTGCTGCCTGGCCCTGACGATGACCGGCTGTGCCTTCCAGGGGCTGAACTCGCTGCCGCTGCCCGGTGCGGAGGGCCGCGGGCCGGACGCGGTGACCTACACCGTCCAGGTTCCGAATGTCGCCACGCTAGAGTCGAATTCGCCGGTCATGATCAATGACGTTGTTGTCGGCAGCGTCGGCAAGATGACAGTCGACGCTTGGCACGCGAACGTCGAGGTGTCGATCAAACCCGACGTGATGATACCGGCGAACGCCGTTGCCTCCGTAGGGCAGACGAGCCTACTGGGGTCGATGCATCTGGCGCTGAACCCGCCGCCGGGCGAAAAGCCGAGCGGTCGTCTGCAACCCGGTGCCACCCTCGGCTTGAACCAGTCGTCGACCTATCCCACCACCGAGCAGACGCTGTCCTCGCTGTCGACCATCGTCAACGCGGGCGGGCTGGGACAGATCGGCGACGTCATCCACAACTTCAGCGCCGCGGTGTCGGGACGCGAGCCCGAGATCCGCGAACTGCTCACTCGGCTCGACGATTTCGTGGGAACGCTGGATGCCCAGCGCGACAACATCATCGAGTCCATCAAGCAGTTGAATCGCGTGGCCGGTACCTTCGCGAATCAACGCGACGTAATCGACCGGGCGCTCAAGGAGATTCCGCCTGCGATCGACGTCCTCATCAAGGAACGGCCCAACCTGACCACCGCACTGTCGAAGCTCGGCACCTTCAGCGACACCGCTACCCAGCTGGTCAACGACAGCGGAGACGATCTGGTCAAGAACCTTCAGGCTCTGGAGCCTGCGCTCAAGTCACTCGCGGATATCGGCCCCGACCTCAGCCAGGCGCTCATCTTCGCGACGGCCTTCCCCTACGGCCCCGCCTTCGCGGACAAGATCGCCAAGGGCGACTACATCAACCTGTTGGCCACGTTCGACCTCACGTATCCGCGACTGAAGCGCACGATGCTTCTCGGGACTCGGTGGGGTGACCAGGACGCCAAGCTCATCCCGGCTCCGGGCGATCCCTATTACCTGATCGTACGCATACGACCCGCTGATGGTCGGTATGACTCCGCCGCCGGCCGAGGCCGTGCCCGCGGCCCAGGTCCCGCCGGGTCAGTCCGCGTTCTCCATGAGCGGGCCGGTGCTGCCGATGGTGCCTGCGCCCACAATCCCCGGGCAACCTGCGCCGGTGCTGCAGCAGTCGCAGATCTTCGCCGGTCCGTACGGTGCCGAGGCTTCGACTCCGCCCCCGGCGCCTGCCTCCGCGGCACCACCTGAACCCACCGCACCGACACCGGGAGGTGGTGGCTGATGCTGACCCGCTTCGTCCGCAACCAGCTGATCATCTTCACCATCGCATCGATCGTCGGCGTGGCGGTGATGCTGTTCGCCTACATGCAGGTGCCCACATTGCTCAACGTCGGCCGTCTGACCGTGACGCTGGAATTGCCTGCCGCAGGCGGTCTCTACCGCTTCTCCAACGTGACGTATCGGGGTTTGCAGATCGGCAAGGTGAAGTCGGTGACGCTCACCGAGAACGGCGCTGAAGCGACGCTGTCGCTCAACACGTCGCCGAAGATCCCCGCGGATCTCGAGGCCAACGTGCTCAGTGTGTCGGCGATCGGCGAGCAGTACGTCGATCTGCGCCCGCGTACCGACTCCGGACCGTACCTGCAGGACGGTTCGCGAATTACCGTGTCCAACACCACGATCCCGCAACAGGTCGGCCCGATGCTCGATCAGGTCAGCACGCTGGTGGACAGCATTCCCGGCGACAGGATCTCCGACCTGCTCGATGAGACATTCAAGGCGTTCAACGGCGCGGGGCCCGACTTCGGCTCGCTCATCGACTCCGGCGCGACGCTGACCGAGCAACTCAACAGTGTCTCCGACCAGTCACGCGGGCTGATCGACGACAGTGGGCCGCTGCTCGACTCACAGGCCGAGACCGCCGACTCCATCCGGACGTGGGCGCGCAGCCTCAACGGCGTCACCGAGCAACTCGCGCAGAACGATCCCCAGATACGCGCCCTCCTGGAACGCGGACCGGGCTTCGCGCAGGAGGTTTCGGCGCTTCTGAACCAGGTGAAGCCGACGCTGCCAGTGCTCCTGGCCAACCTGACCACGCTGGGGCAGATCCTGGTCACGTACAACCCGTCGCTCGAGCAACTCCTGGTCGTCTTCCCCAACGCGCTGTCGGCTCAGCAGGCCTTCGGTCTTGGGCAGAACAACCCCACCGGCCTGGCCATCAGCGATTTCTCGTTGACCATCTCGGATCCGGTGCCGTGCACGGTCGGCTTCCTGCCGCCGTCGCAGTGGCGTTCACCCGCCGACACCACCACCATCGACACGCCAGATGACCTGTACTGCAAGCTGCCTCAGGACTCCCCGATCGGGGTGCGCGGCGCCCGTAACTACCCGTGCATGGGACACCCGGGCAAGCGCGCCCCGACCGTCGAACTGTGCAACGACCCCGAGGGCTTCAAGCCGATTGCCATGCGTCCGCACTCGACCGGCCCGTATCCCTTCGACCCGAACATCATCTCGCAGGGATTCGACGTCGATGACAGGGTCGACTTCCAGGACCGGATCTACGCACCGATCGAGGGCACACCCCTGCCGCCGGGCGCCGTGCCGTCGGGAACGCCCCCCGGCGGTCCGCGCGCGCCGATCGAGGGGACACCTCTGTCGCCACCCGGCCCGCCCAATCCGCTGACGGCCCCGATCACGCCTGCCCCGGCAGCGCCGCCGGTGCCGCCGCCGCCCCCGGGGAACTCATTGAACGGCGTGCCACTCGCGCCCGGCGAACGGGCGCCCGCCGTGGCACCGGCCCCCGACCCCGGCATGCCGCCCGTCGAAGCTCCGCCTACCGAGGTGCCACATGGCGGTGGCGTGCCTGCCGCGCCAAGTGCCTTCAGCGGCAACGAATCTGGCGGACCGTCCGTTGCCGCCGTGCCCTATGACCCAAGCACCGGGCAGTACGTGACACCCGATGGACAGGTGCAACAGCTGACGAATGTCGCCGCCGGTCATGCGCCGAAGTCGTGGAAGGACCTGCTGCCGATCTGACCGCAGCGGCTAGGGCAGCTGCTCGAATTTCAACGGCGTCTGGATGACGAGGGGCTGGTTCCTCCCGCATGAACCGCTGGGGCTGTTTGTTCGTTGACGGCCGACCAGAAGGTTCGTGATCGTCAAGCTTCGCTTGGTAGACACGGGATCGATCCCCCAGAACTGGAACCTCTGCTCGCCGGGGGCGGTCATCCCGTCCGGGCACGCCTGCCAATTGGGGATGTCGCGGTCGACAACCCAGTAGGTGTTCGGGTAGCCGAGCCACATCCGAGCGGACCAACCCGCGGAGCTCGTCGCCGTGCCTTCGCATTCGATCGGGCTGACGCAGCTCGAGGACAATGTCCACGTCTCGACGATCGTCGGCACGTCCTTGAAGACGTCGTTGACTTGGGCGAACTCGCCGTTCGTCGTCACGCGATAGGTGCCGTTGAGCTCGACACCGAAGTCCGATGCGTGCGCAGCCGGCGCGGTGGACAGACCTGCGGCCACGGTCAGGGCGGCGACAGCGCCGACGATGATGTCTAAACCACGCATGACTGGAAAGCCTATCTTGGCCGGGAGCGATCCTCTTCGAAAGCGAGAATTTGATTCCGTCGCATGTGAGAATGACTCGGTGCGATCCACCGTCGCAGTGCTTGCTGCACTCCTGACCGCAGGTTCGATCATTGCGTCGCCGCCGGCGTCGGCCGGACCGACCCAATGCAACGACCCCAGTTGTGTGCCGGGCATCAGGCCGGGCGTCGTGCTGGGCTCCTACTGTGACAACGCCACCTACTACTCGTTCGGCGTCACGTCGTGGGGACGGCTGGTCTTCTGCGGATCGCCGAGACGATACGAACCGCGCTGGTTCCGGTCTCCGGAGATGCGCGGAATCAAGGAATTCATGAGCGATTGCGCCGGCTACGACGGCGAGGTCGCCCAAGCGCCCGACGGCCTGTTCCTCTCGTGCGTCACCCGGGAGGACGGCTTCCCGAGGTGGGAGCGCGGCGACCTGTAGGCCGCCGGCGACCGAGTTGTCCTAGCCGACGGGCGTGAACTCGATGTTCATCTCGGTGAGCCCGCGCAGGATGAACGTCGGCTCGTAGACGTACTGCCGGGCGTCGATCGGCCCGTGCTTCTCCTCGTCGACGCTGATTACGCCGAGTCGGTCGAGCAGTCGCTCGATCGAGACCCGGCCCTCCACCCGCGCGAGCGGGGCGCCCGGGCAGGAGTGGATGCCGCGGCTGAACGCGATGTGCTCGCGGACGTTCTTGCGGTCGAGTGAGAACTCGTGCGGGTTCTCGAACCGGTTGGGGTCACGGTTGGCGGCGCCGGGGCTGACCATCACGGTGGTCCCTGCAGGCACGGGAGTGTCGCCGAGTGTTGTTGTCTTGCGGGCCATCCGGAATACGCTCTTCACCGGGCTGTCCATGCGCAGGCATTCCTCGACGAACACCGGGATGAGGCTGCGGTCGTCGCGCAGCTGTTGCTGGATGTCGGGCCGGTCGCCGAGAATCCGCATCGCCGCGCCGAGCAGCTTCGCAGTCGTCTCCTGGCCCGCCGCGAACAGGAATGTCGCCGTGCGCACGACGTCGACGACTTCGGGCGTCGAGCCGTCCGGGTACTTGGCGGTCGCGATCGAGGTCAGGACGTCGTCGCGCGGGTTCTCGCGGCGCTCCTCGATGTAGCGGGAGAACTTCTCGTCCGCCCACGCGAGCGGGTTGACCGCGATCACCTCGTGGTCGAGACCGCCGATGTTCGTACCTTCCCCCATGGCCCCGAATGCTTGGCGGAAATCCTCGTGGTCGGACTCGGGGACGCCGAGAAGGTCGGCGACCACCAGCAGCGAAAACGGCTTCGCGTATGCCGCAAGGAACTCGCACTTGCCGTCGGCGATGAACTCATCGATGTGGCGATCGGCCAACCGCCACATGAAGTCCTCGTTCTCCTTCAGCCGCTTGGGCGTCAGGAGGCGGGAGAGAATCGACCGTGCGTCCGTGTGCTGCGGCGGATCCATCGTCACCATGTGCTCGAACATGGGGATCTCGGTGCGGTGCTCCTCGAGCTGTGCACAGATGTCGTCGCCCTCGGCCACGAACGGCATCGGCGTGAACGGCCCCATCACCGCGACACACGACGAGTAGTTCTCGCTGTCCTTGTAGACCGAGTTGGCCGCTTCCCAGCCGGTGACCGCCAGCACGCCGTTGTTGATCGGACAACACACCGGGTCCTTGCCGCGTACGTGGTCGTAGTACGGGTGCGGGTCGGGCACCAACGACGGATCGGTGAAGTAGTCGACCGAGTCGAAATCTGTGGTCATCGTCTTCAAAGCCCTCCAAAGTCGACACATGCCCGCGTGGGCTGTGAGTGATGTCGGCCGCCGGACTGGCCGGTTAGCCGAATATGCTGAGCACCTGCTTAGCATGGCGTTAAGGTCAGGGTCAAGATCAGCAGGCCCGTCGCCACTACGATCGGCGTGTCGCAACGACTGACGTCGGGAAAGAGGATTGATGGCATGACATCGGCGCGAAGGATCGGAGCGCCGGAGGCGAAGAATCGCGTCGTGCTGCTCGATGCCGCCGAGCAGTTGCTTCTCGAGGAGGGCTACGCCTCGGTCACCTCGCGCCGAGTGGCCGAGAAAGCCGGCCTCAAGCCCCAGCTCGTGCACTACTACTTCCGCACCATGGAGGATCTCTTCCTTGCGGTGTTCCGCCGCATGGCGGAGGCCGGGCTGAGCGTCCTTACGACAGCGCTGGCGGCGCCCCAGCCGCTGTGGTCGCTGTGGAGGTTCAGCACGCAGCCCGAGGCCACCCGGCTGACGATGGAATTCATGGGCCTGGCGAATCACCGCAAGGCGCTGCGTGCGGAAATCGTCTATTACGCCGAACGTTTCCGGGAAGAGCAGAACAAGGCGATCGCCGCCGCGCTTGCGCGCTACGGCGTCGAGTCCAGCGACGTGCCGCCTGTGGTGTGGACCGTCTTCGCGACCAGCGTGTCGCAGGGGCTGGTGATGGAACGCGCGCTGGGGATGACGACCGGACACGCCGAGACGTTCGCGTACTGCGAGAAATGGATTCGCCGCCTGGAGGGGGAACCGTTTCCCGGCCACGACGCGTCGTGAAACAGCCGTCACCAGTTGCGAATTGAGCAGAGCGCGCCCTTGGGCCCTTGATGGGTGGCGACGACCACCCCGTCCACCGCGAGTACGCAGTGCACGTTGGGAGTTAGGCCTGGTTCGCCGGACGCGACGACCATCGCCCAATCGTTCGGATTTGCCAGCTGCACGTCGAGATTCCACTGCCGGTCGGGTCCGACGTCGGCCTCGACCTTGGGAGTGAAGACGTAGGGGTTGTGGCTGTAGTCGGCCCAGTTCGGCGGATCGATGTCGCGGTAGTAGATATTCAGGAACGCCGGGCCTTCGGCGAACACGGTGTACTTGACGTTGTGCAGGGGGACCGGCGGCGGGTCCTGCGCGGTTGCAGGCACGCTCGCCGAAGCGACACCGGCAGCGGCCAAAAAGGTTGCTGATACGAGCCGGAGCGATGCTCTGGGGCTCGAGACACGGGTGGCGACCGGAAACTTCATTTCCGCGATTTTAGAACCATGTTTCCGCACCGTGGGCCGAATGCGCGATCTTGCTCAGACCGCAAGGATCGTTGCCGACGCGGTCCCCGGGGCGCCGTACACCTGGGCCAGACCGACCTTCGGCTCACCAGGCACCTGGCGATCGCCTGCCTCGCCGCGGAGCTGACGCACCAGCTCGTGGACCTGGCGCAAGCCGGATGCGCCGATCGGTTCGCCGTTGGCGATCAGCCCACCGTCGGTGTTCACCGGCATGCTGCCACCGATCTCGGTGGCGCCGTCGGCAACCAACTTCTCCTGCTCGCCGTCGGCGCACAGTCCCGTCTCGGCCATGTGGATCACCTCGGCGCCGGCGTCGGTGTCCTGCAGCTGCGCGATGTCGACGTCCTCGGGCCCGATCCCGGCCGCCTCGTACGCGGCGCGTGACGCGTACACCGTCGGTGAGGGATCTTCATCGAGCGGCGCAGAGGTCGCGTGCACCTCATAGGCCCCGAACGTGCGCGTACGGATCTCACTTGCACGCACGAACACCGGCTTGTCGGTGTATTTGTGGGCGAGGTCGCCGCGGCACATGATGACCGCGGCTGCGCCCTCGTCGGGTGCACAGAACATGTACTGGGTGAGCGGGTAGTTCAGCACGGTGGAGTTGAGGATCTCGTCGACGGAGATCTCCTTGCGGCGGAACGCATTCGGGTTGAGCGCCCCATTGCGGAAGTTCTTGTTCGCGACCCGCGCCAGTGTCTCCTGCGAGATCCCGTGCTTGTGGATGTAGTGGTTGGCCTTCATGCCGAAGAACTTCGTGGTGACGAACTGCCCGTTCTCGGCGTACCACTGCGGAAGCGCAAGCTTGGCCGGATCGTCGGTGAACGCGCCGCGCGGGTGCTTGTCCAGGCCGATGGCTATCCCGATGTCGTACTTGCCCAGCCGGATCGTGTCGGCCGTCTGCTGGATGGCCGACGCCGCGGTGGCGCAGGCGTTGAAGACATTGGTGAACGTGATGCCGGTCAGGCCGACCAGCCGGGTGACGGCATCGGGGTTGGAGACCTCGTAGCTGCCGCCGAAGCCGAACTGGATGTCCTTCCAGTCGACCCCCGCGTCGGTGAGTGCGAACTGGATCGCTTCGGCGCCCATCTCCATGGCCGTCTTGTCGAACCGGCCGAACGGATGGAGCCCGACCCCGATGATGGCGACGTCGTTGGTCATGGCGTATTTCCTCTCTAGACCCGGCCGAAGGCGAACGTCACGAGCTCGTTGCCCTCGTCGTCGGTGGTGAAGGGCACCATCGTCAGCTCGACCTCCATGCCGAACTCCAGCTTCTCGGGGTCGTTCTCGGTGAGCCGGCCCTCTACCCGGATCACATCATCGAGCTGTACGAGCCCGACGCCGAATGGCACGAAGTCCTTGCCCGTGGGTCCCTTGTAGGGGGCGCCGGGCGGAAAGCCCTGCGTCGTCCAGGCGACGAGAGTGCCTCGGCGGGGGAGCAGCACGTCGGACATCTCGCCGGCGCTGCACTTCGGGCAGCGCTGCTGGACGGGAAGGTGGTCGCTCCGCACGCGCCGCAGTTACTGCCGATCAGCTGCGGATTCTCGTCGGGCCAGGTGGAGATTTCGGGTGCGAGGGCTTTCTGTGTCGACACGCCGTTGACCATAATCGGAAATGACGTTCTCGTCTAGAGAGAACAGTTGCCGGTATCAGCCGTCGTGGCCGCTTGCGATGACCTTGGTGACGTCGGCCTCGATCGCCTCGACCCGGGCGAGATCAAGGCCCCAGGGATGGTCCACGCCGACCCGTCGGTCGAGGTCCCACAGCACACACTGCTCATCCGGTTTCGCCACCATCGACCATGCGATGACCGTCCTGCGCAGCTGCTCGTCGAGTGAATCCATGGGCACGCCCGCGGGTGCGCCGCCCTCGGGATGGTGGTGCAGGAAGCGGCCGTACGCCCTGTCGCAGAACGCGGCGTAGCGGGCGGTGCACAGGATGAACCCGTGCCAGGCCTCGTCCACTGCGTGTGACGGCATCCCGATCACCTGGTCGTCGCGCATCGCCGCCGCGCAGCATCTGAGCCATTGCCGTAAACCGGTGTCGATGAGCTCGCGCGGCTGCCAAGGGCACGTCTTGAACACCGCAGGCGGAAGCTCGAGTTCCGCGACCGCGTCCGTCACGCGATCGAGGGGATCACCGCGCCAACGCCGCACGTCAACACCATATGTGCATTGGCTCAGCGGCGTAGCGTTTGGCGCTCAGGCGCTGTAGCCGGCCACCAGTGCGGCGATGTCACGCCCGACGACCTCTGCGTAGGACCGGTCCCCGTACGCGCCCATCGCCCACTGGCGGGCACCCTCGCTGACCAATGACTGTGCGACGTTCGCAACGTGGGCGATGTCGAGACCGGCGGAAAGCTTGCCGTCGTCCTGAGCCTTGCCGAACACCTCGGCGAAGATCACCGAGGTGCGCTCCAGGTGGTCGTGGCCGGCCGCGGCCTGCCGGTAACCCTCGAGGATCGCCTCGAGGAGCAGTTCGGGTGTGCTGTTGCGCATCGTCGATTCGAGGCTGCCGAGAACCGCGGTGATGACGGACGCCACGTCGTACGGCTTGCGCATGACCTCGCGCGCTTTCTCGTGCGCGGCGTCCGTCGACAGCATGCCGATCTCGAAAAGCACGTCCTCCTTGCGCGGGAAATAGAAGTAGAACAACGCTTTCGAGACGCCTGCGGCGCGACAGATATCGGCGACCGTCGTCTTCGCGTAGCCGTTGGTGCGCCAGAGCGCCATCGCGGACTGCACCAGAGCCTGCTTGGTCACGTGAGAGCGCGCCTGCTGGAACGAGGCTCGACGCTGACCCTGGTCAGCAATGCGGCTCCGCGCTATCTCGGTCATTGGCAACACTTTCCCACTGATCTCATAGTTGACCGGAGTCTAACTTATCGTTAGCCTGCCGGTGTGGACGCCGACAAAGCGCAGATCGCAGAGGTTCTGATCCGTTACGCCACCGGAATCGACTTCAAGGACTGGGCGCTCTTGCGCACCTGCTGGACCGACGACGTCGAGGTGGACTACGGCGAAGTCGGGCAGTACTCGGGCGTCGACGCGATCACCGATCTGATGTCCCAGTTGCACAACGGCATGGGCCCGACATACCACCGCCTGACGAACTTCACGATCTCTGTCGACGGGGACCGGGCGACGGCGCGGTCCTACGTACACGCCGTGCTCCAGGCGATCCCGGATGATCCCGCCAGTTGGATTGAGGCGCTGGGGCATTACGACGACGAACTCGTCCGGACACCCGAGGGCTGGCGCATCGCCCGCCGCACCACGGGGATCGCGCGGGTCCACGCCGGTGCGCCGTCGGGCTCATGACGGACGCCGCCGCAGAGTTCGCCGCCAGGTACGGGCCCTGCGCCGTGATCGCGGGCGCATCCGAGGGCATCGGCGCATGCCTGGCTGACGAACTTGCCTCGCGTGGAATCGATCTCGTGCTCATCGCGCGCAACGGAGCACTGCTCGACGAGGTCGCCGCAAGCGTACGCGAGCGCCACGGGGTCGAGGTCCGCGCTCTCGTGCAAGACCTGACCGATCCCGATGTCGCGGCGAAGGTGGGAGAAGCCACCGAGGGGCTCGAAGTCGGGCTGGTCATCTACAACGCGGGCGCTTCGGACCGGACGACCACCTTCCTGGATACCGGGTTCGACCATTCCCTCAAGCAGATCAAGCTGGACTGCATCGGTCCGGTTGCGCTGGTGGACCACTTCGCTCCTGCGATGCGCGACCGCGGCCGGGGCGGCATCGTGCTGGTCGCATCGCTGGCCTGCGTGGCCGGTTCGGCGACTCTGGCGATCTATTCGGCGGTGAAGGCGTTCCAGCACAATTTCGCCGAAGGGCTATGGGCCGAACTGCGCGGACATGGCGTCGACGTCTGCTGCACTCCGCTCGGTATGACGTTCACGCCGGCGTTGCAGCGCATGGGTGTCGAGTACGACCCGCAGACCCAGATGCTCTCCGAAGACGTGGCCCGCGAAATCGTCGAGAACATCGGCAACGGCCCGGTTCACGTGGTCGGTGAGAACAACCGGGCGGTCGCGTCGCAGGTGTGGACCATCGACCGGCGCATGCTGGTCGAGATGATGAGCGCGGCGACAACCGATTTCGCCGATCGAAGGGAGTCCTGAGATGCGGGCCGTGGTGCTGCGCGACGGGAAGCTGGACGTCCGGGAAACGGCCGAACCGGTGCCCCGTCGCGGCGAACTGTTGATCAAGCCCCTGAGCGCGGCGATCTGCGCGTCCGACGTGCATTACATGGACCACCCGAACTCCGCGCCCCGGTTCTCGTGGGATCCCGACCGCGACACCATCATGGGCCACGAATTCATCGGCGAGGTGGTCGGCCACGGTCCGGATTGCTCGGATGACTTCCCGGTCGGCACCCGCGTCACCAGCATGCCGATCCTGATCCGCGCCGGCGAAGAACCACGCGTGATCGGGCACGACCCCGACGCACCGGGTGCGTTCGGTGAGCTGATGATCGTCTCGGAGATGATGTCGCGCAAGGTGCCCGACGGTGTGCCTGCCGACTCGGTGGCCGTCGTCGACGCATTTGCGGTGGGGGAGTTCTACGTTCGCTGTTCGGGCATCGGGCCGGGTGAGTTGCCACTGGTCATCGGCGCGGGTGCGATCGGGCTCTCGACGGTGGCCGCGTTGGCCGCCCGAGGTGTCGGCCCGATCGTCATATCGGATTACAGCGACGACAGGCTGGCATACGCCAAGAAATTCGGAGCCGACATCCTGGTCAACCCCGCGAACCGCGACCCGTACGACGTCTGGCGGGAAACGTTCCGGAGCAACGGTATTCAGACACCGCAGGTCATCTTCGAATGTGTCGGCCGCAACGGCCTACTGCAGAGCATCGTTGACTCGTGCGAATTCATGGCGCGCGTGTATTGCGCGGGTGGATGGTACGACGCCGGCACGATCGACTGCACGGACGCCACGCACAAAGGGATGACGATCCAGTTCGGCGGTGGGCCGCATCCGCAGGACTGGTACGGCACGCTCGACGCGGTCGCCGACGGCCGACTCGATCCAGCGCCGAGCATCGGCAGGGTCATCGGCCTTGACGAGGTCCCCGAGGCCATCGACCAGGTACGTAAGGGACAGGGACCCCCGCGCGTCGTCGTGCACCCGAGTTCCTCATGACCGTCCTGCCCGGTCCGATCCGCCAGATCGGCTATGTCGTCAGCGATCTCGACGCAGCGCTCGCCGGTTGGCTCGAGCCTCGGCGTCGGTCCCTGGTTCGTCATGCGCGGTGTGCCGATTCGTGCGCTGTACCGTGACGAACCGTGCGAGATCACGCTGACGCTGGCGTGCGCCAACAGCGGTGAGATGCAGATCGAGCTGATCCAACAGGAGGACGACACGCCGAGCATCTACACCGAGTTCCTTCGGTCCGAATGGTCCTGGTTATCACCAATTGGCTTACTGGACCGACGATTTCGACGCAGACGATGGAGTCGGTGCGCGATGCGGGCTGGCCCGTCGTGTGGTCGGGCGGCGAGGACGTCGGGACGCGATTCGCCTACGTCGAGCCGCCGAACAGTCCGGCGACAATCGTCGAGATCATCGAACTGAACGACGCGACGGCTGGCATGGCGAGTTCGTCCGCGACGCGGCCCAGAACTGGGACGGCAGCGACCCGATTCGCGTTCTCGGCGGTTAGTTGCCGCGAGCAGACGCAAAAGGACGTGTCGCCGCGGCGTGTCGGGGCACCTTGCGACTGCTCGCGCTACTTGCCGCGCTTCATGACCTTGTCGGCCGCGGCCCAGTGTTCGTCCGAAACCCACAGGCGGGCAAAGGCCGCGACGGCCTCGGTGGTGGTCGCGCCCTTCATGACCCGCTTGATCTCGCCTGCGGGACGGCTCGCCAGTGCGCGGGCGAGATCGCGCCACCCGCCGTCGAACGACGCCCGCGGGATGACCCGGTCGACGAGCCCGACCCGTTCAGCCTCCGCGGCGCCGATGACGGTGCCGCTGCCCGCCAACAGCAGGGCCTTGCTGTAGCCCACCAGTTTCACGAGTCGTTCGGCCCCACCCCATGCGGGCATGATCTCCAGTGACACCTGGTTGAAGCCGATCTTGATGTCGTCGGCGGCGAGTCGGATATCGGCCGACACGGCGAATTCGGCGCCGCCGCCCAATGCGTGACCGTTCAGTGCCGCGATCGTCGGACCGGGAAAGCCGGCGATCCGGTCGCAGATCGATCGCATGCGCCAGGCCATCGCCGAGGCGTCGAGCTCGGTTCGAAGCGCGCTGAGTTCTTTCAGGTCGCCTCCGGACACGAACGCGCGGTCGCCGGCACCCGTGATGACCAGGGCACGCGCACCTGCTGCACCGTCGAGCGCCTTCTCCAGCTGATCCATCGTCTCCAGGGAGATGGCGTTGCGGGCGTGCGGTCGGTCGATGGTGATGACCGCCAGCCCATCGTCCAACTCAAGGTCGACCATTGCTCATTCTCCAACTGCGATATTGGCATTCTCGTTCACGGAGAATAGCATCGCCACCAAAGGGTGGCGGTGCGCGGAAAGCGGTGATGAGCCGCTGGCGCGAAGAACAGAGGACAATGCGAAACATCCCGGCTGAGCTCGTCAAACGGTACGAAGCCGAGGGCTGGTGGACGCAGGAGACCCTGGGCGACCTTCTGGCCGGTGGCCTGCTGGCCAACCCCGACACGACGTTCCATGTGCACTCCGACGTGCGGCCGTTCGCGGGCACCTTCCGCGATGTCGAGCTACGGGCTCGCCGACTGGCCGCGGGGCTACAGTCGCGGGGCGTCGGGCCTGGCGACGTGGTCGCCATCCAATTGCCGAACTGGGTCGAGGCGGCCGTGGCGTTCTGGGCGTCCGCCTTTCTGGGCGCGGTGATCGTGCCGATCGTGCACTTCTACGGGCCCAAAGAACTCGGCCACATCCTGTCCACCTCCCGGCCGAAAGTCTTCATCACCGCCGAGGAGTTCGGGCGGATGAAGTTCCAGCCCGACCTGTGCGCGGATGTGCCGATCGTTGCTCTCGTCGGCCAGAACACCGACGAGCGCTCGCGCGAGGAGTATGACTTCGACGAATTGCTCGCCGATGAGCCGATGTCCGGAACCATGCGCGCCGATCCGTCCGGCCCGGCGCTGATCGCTTTCACATCGGGCACGACAAGCAATCCGAAGGGTGTCATCCACAGCCACCAGACGCTCGGCTTCGAGACGCGACAGCTTCTCGAGAACTACCCACCGGACCGTGGCAGACAGCTGACGGCCACCCCGGTAGGCCACTTCATCGGGATGCTCGGCGCCTTCCTGATCCCGGTGCTGGAAGGCGCCCCGATCGATTTGTGTGACGTATGGGATCCAGGTCGCGTACTCGAGCTGATCGAGAGCGACGGCCTCTCGATCGGAGGCGGACCGCCCTACTTCGTGACGAGCGTGCTGGACCACCCGAATTGCACCCCCGAGCACCTGCGTCATTTCACGACCGTCGGCCTCGGGGGATCGACCGTTCCCGCGGCGGTCACCCAGCGACTGGCTGACCTGGGCATGTTCGTGTTCCGTTCGTACGGCAGCACCGAACACCCGTCGATCACCGGTTCGCGCCGTTCCGCGCCCGAGGACAAGCGGCTGTTCACCGACGGAGACGTAAGGCCGGGGGTGGAGATCCGGCTGGGACCCGATGGTGAGATCTTCAGCCGGGGACCGGATCTGTGCCTTGGCTACACAGATGACGAGCTCACTGCACGGGCATTCGACGAGGACGGCTGGTACCGCACCGGCGATATCGGTGTGCTCGACGACGACGGGTATCTCACCATCACCGACCGCATCTCCGACGTCATCATCCGCGGCGGCGAGAACATCAGCGCTCTCGAGGTCGAGGAGATCCTTCTGAGCATTCCCGCTGTCGTCGAAGCAGTGGTGGTGGCCGCACCCGACGACCGCTTGGGTGAACGGACCGCGGCGGTGCTGCGACTGCGGGCCGGCGCGGCGATGCCCACGCTCGACGAGGTCCGCGCGCATTTCGAAGCGGCGGGGGTGGCGCGCCAGAAATGGCCGGAGGAACTGCACGAAACCGACGACTTCCCGCGCACGGCAAGTGGGAAGGTGCAGAAGTTTCGGGTCCGCCAGGACATTCGGCAGTAGCGGGCAGGGGATTGCCACCCAACCGAGATGAGAATAGGATTCTCCGAAGAAGAAAAGGAGTATTCCAATGGGGCAACTTTCGCATCGGGTCGACATCCCGTTTCCGCTGTTCGACGCCGACAACCATCTCTATGAGCCGCCGGAGGCGATGACCAAGTACCTGCCCAAGGAGTACAAGGACGTCGTCCAGTACGTCGAGATCGACGGCCGCACCAAGATCGCGCTGAAGGGCCATATCAGCAACTACATCCCCAATCCGACCTTCTCGGTGGTGGCAAAGCCCGGCGCCTGGGAGGAGTACTTCAAGTTCGGAAACCCCGACGGCAAGAGCAAGCGTGAGCTGTTCGGCGAGCCGATGCGCGCGATTCCGGCCTTCTTCGAGCCCGGCCCGCGCCTCGAGAAGATGGACGAGCTGGGTCTCGACCGGTCGCTGATGTTCCCGACGCTGGCCAGCCTCATCGAGGAGCGGTTGAGTGACGACCCGGTCGCCATCCACGTCATCATCCACGCGCTCAATGAGTGGCTGCACGAGGTGTGGGGCTTCAACTACAAGAACCGCATCTTCACGACGCCGGTGATCACCCTGCCCATCGTCGAGAAGGCCATCGAGGAGCTGGACTGGGCGGTCAAGCGCGGTGCCAGGGCCATCCTGATCCGCCCGGCGCCGGTGCCCGGGTTCCGCGGGCCGCGATCGTTCGCCCTGCCGGAGTTCGACCCGTTCTGGCAGAAGTGCGTCGAGTACGACGTGTTCGTCGGAATGCACTCCAGCGACAGCGGTTACTCCCGCTACACCTCCGAGTGGGACGGTGGCGCGCAGGAGATGCTGCCGTTCCAGACGAATGCGATGTCGATCCTCAACGAGTGGCGCCCGATCCAGGATGCGGTGGCGTCCTGGGTGATCCACGGCGCGCTGTTCCGGTTCCCGAAGTTGAAGGTGGGGATCGTCGAGGCCGGGTCGAAGTGGATGTTCCCGCTGCTGGATTCCATGGCCGAGGTGTACAAGAAGGCCCCCGAGGCCTTCCCCGGCAACCCGATGGAAGAGATCAAGAACCGCATCTTCGTCAGCCCGTTCTACGAGGAGGGTATCGACGATCTGATCAACCTCATCGGCGTGGACCAGGTGCTCTACGGCTCCGATTGGCCGCACCCGGAGGGCCTGGCGGAACCGACGCACTACGTGACGGCGCTCGAGCATCTCTCGATGGATGACCAGGCGAAGATCATGGGTGGCAACCTGGGCCGCCTCGTCACTTTGTGACGGGTACTCAACCGTGGGAGACCATCCCCGAGATGGTCCTGAGCGCGGCGGACCGCTTCGGCGACGCGGAAGCGGTTGTCGACGGTCCGCTGCGTCTCACCTTCGCCGAGGTGGTCCATCGGATTCGTTGCGCCGCGGGCGCATTCGCCGAGTTCGGTATCAACAAGGGTGACCGCGTCGCGGTCTGGGCGCCGAACTCCGCGGAATGGATGATCGCCGCATTCGGATTGCTCACAGCCGGCGGTGTGCTCGTTCCGGTGAACACCCGCTACAAGTCGGAGGAAGCCGCCGACATCATCGCCCGCAGTGGGGCCAAGGCCGTCCTGGTCCAGAAGGGATTCCTGGACCAGGACTACACGGCCCCCGCAGGCGTGCCCGTGATCGATCTGAAGTCCGACTTCCTCACCAGCGGGTCGCCGTCCGCGCGTGACGGCGGCGACGTGAACGGCACCGACATATCGGAGATCATCTTCACCTCGGGCACGACCGGCAGGCCCAAGGGCGTGTTGATGAACCACATCCAGAACCTGCGCCACTACGAGGAGTACAGCGGACTCATCGACCTGCGCGAGGGCGATCGCTACCTGCAGATCAATCCGTACTTCCACACCTTCGGTTTGAAGGCCGGCCTGCTGTCGTCATTCATTCGCGGCGCCACCATGCTGCCGGTGGACGTCTTCGACATCGGCCGTGTGGTGGAAATGGTTGTGGCCGAGCGGATCACCGTTCTGCCCGGTCCGCCGACGTTGTATCACTCGCTGCTGGCGGTCGAGGACAAGAGCAAATTGGCGACCCTGCGGGTGGGCGTCACCGGAGCGGCGGACATCCCCGTCGAATTGATCAGGCGCGCGTTCGACGAACTGCCGTTCCAGTTGTTGGCCACCGGATACGGCCTGACCGAGGGTGGCACCGCCACGCTGTCGCGTCCCGGAGATTCGCCCGAGGAGATCGCCACCACCGCCGGCTTGCCTCTCGGTGGAGTGGAACTGCGAATCGCCGACGACGGCGAGGTGCTGATGCGCGGCTTCACCGTCATGCAGGGCTACCTCGATGACCCGGCCGCCACTGCCGAAGCGGTCGATTCGGACGGATGGCTGCACACCGGAGACCTCGGCACGCTCGATGCGGCGGGGCGGTTGCGCATCGTCGGGCGCAAGAAGGACATGTTCATCGTCGGCGGGTTCAACGCCTACCCCGCCGAGATCGAGGGCTTTCTGCTGGAGCATCCCGCGGTCGCCCAGGCCGCGGTGATCGGCGTGCCGGATGAACGGATGGGCCAGGTGGGCAAGGCGTTCATCGTCGCGAAGGACGGCGGTCCGACGATCAGCGGCGAGGACCTCGTCGCCTGGAGCCGCCAGCGAATGGCGGGTTTCAAGGTGCCGCGGTATGTAGAGTTCCTCGACAAGCTGCCGTTGAACGCCACCGGCAAGGTGATGAAGGACAAACTGAGCTGAGCGTGCGCGCAGCGTGTAAATAGCATTTCCGCAGGAAGGTCGCTTTGGCCGGGCCTGCGGAGAGAAGGTATCCTCGCGGCGATACTCAAAATAGGAAAATGGCATTCTCATGATTTGTGGGCAAAACGGGACAAGGAGGTCGCCGTGCCGTCATTAAGGCGCCGTGCATCGGTGACCGACACTGATCCGGTCCAGGACCCGACGCAACCGGCAAACGCGGCGGACGCACTGACGCTGGCCGAACAGGCAGAGGCCGAGGCTGCCGAGGCCGAGGCGATTGCCGCAGGCGGCAAGGGCCAGGGCAAAGGCGATCCGCATGCGTCGCGAGGCGCAGGACGTCGAATCGACCATCGCCGCCGAGACGGCCAGCCGAGAGGCCGCCGCCGAGACGGCCGCCGCCGAGACGGCCGCCGCCGAGACGGCCACCGCCGAGACGGCCACCGCCGAGACGGCCACCGCCGAGCTTTCCGGCATCGACGTCGACCAGTTCGAGAATGGCGGCCGAGAAGCGTCGGCTCCGACGGGCCGCCGCTGGGGTCTTGTCCTCAAGATCGTCGCCATTACAGTCGGCGTCCTCGGCACCGCCGCACTGGTGGCGGCCAGTGTCTACATGGTGAGGCAGGACCGTCAGGCCGACGACGGACAGCGGCTGAATGCGGAGTACGCCGCGGCGGGCAGGCAGAGCGTCGTGACATTGATGTCGCTGGACTTCAACAATGCCCAGGACGACGTCAAACAGATCATCGACAACTCGACCGGACAGTTCAAGAAGGACTTCGAAGATCAGTCCGCGGACTTCGTCAAGGTCGCCCAGGACTCGAAGGTGATCACCGACGTCACGGTCAACTCGACGGCTGTCGAGTCGATGAGTCAGGATTCGGCCGTCGTAATTGTCTCGGCCACCTCGCGCGTGACAAACTCCGCGGGCGCCAAGCAGGAGCCGCGGGCGTGGCGGTTGTCGGTGAACCTTCAAAGAGACGGTGGACAGGTCAAGATGTCGAAAGTCGAGTTCGTACCGTGACCGCCGACAAGGACGACAAGGACGTCGACGAGACCAGCGAGGCAGTCGAACTCACTGAAGCCGTCGAGATCAGCCAACCCGACAACGCCGCCGATTTCGGCGACGAGAAGGTCGCGAAGGTTGCGAGCACCGACAGCGTCGGCCGTCGGTTGAAGCAGGGTGCTGGCCGCAACATCGTGGCGATACTGGTGGCAGCCGCGCTGGTCACCTCCGCGGGGGTCGCGGCCGGGCTGTACTTTTTTCAGTTCACCCCCCACCAGCAGACCAATGCCGCGGCGACGAACGGCGCCATAGAAGCCGCGAAGAGCGGCAGTGTGGCGCTGCTGACGTATTCGCCGGAAACCCTGGACAAGGATTTCGCGGCAGCGAAGTCCAACCTGACCGGTGACTTCCTGTCGTACTACACGGAGTTCACCGAGAAGATCGTCACCCCGGCCGCCAAGGAGAAACAAGTCAAGACCACGGCGTCGGTCGTACGGGCCGCGGCATCCGAAATGCATCCGGACTCTGCGGTTGTGCTTGTGTTCATCAACCAGGTCACCACCAGCAAGGAGAACCCCGACGGAGCGTTCGCCGCGAGCGCTGTCAAGGTGGGCTTGACGAAGATCGATGACCGCTGGCTGATCTCCGCATTCGACCCCGTGTAGTGGAGCTTTCAGGCGTTGTGCCGCTGCCGATTTCGGTCGCGGACAACGCGGCCGCGGCATTTCTGCCACTGGCGGGGGAAGCGGCGTTGCCCCGAGTCGTGCGCACGGTGCTCGGCGCGGTGGCAGAACCCGGCCGGGTGATCGTCGCGGCGGCCGAACCGCTCGTCGACGATGTGCGTGCCGTGCTCGCCTCCCAGGATCTGCCGCCGGTGAGCATCGTGGCGGTGACAGGATCGGCCTCCCGGGCCCGCTGCCTCGGTACGGCGTTGGAATACCTTCAGCGGGCATCCTTCTCGACGCGCCATGTGCTCATCCACGACATCTCATGTCCGCTCGCGTCGGCCGGTGTTCGGGATCGCGTGATCGCCGGACTGCGCGGCGGGAGCACGGTCGTGATGCCTGCACGGGCGGTGACGGACAGCATCAAGGCCGTCGATGCGCACGGAACAGTCACCGGCACGCTCGATCGATCGGCGTTGCGCGCTGTGCAGTTTCCGCGCGGTTTCGCCGTCGATCAGCTGGCCGGGTTGCTCGCAGATCGCACATCCGACGAACTCGACGAACTCGCCATGGCCATCGGTGCCGCTGCGCCCATCACCGTCGTCGACGGTGACCCCGACGCGTTCCGCGCCGACCTGCCACAAGACGCCGAGTTCGTCGAGGCGATCATCGCGAGCAGGCGGCCGGACCCTCACGAGTCGTGAGAAGGCGTTCGGCGACGGCGATGTCGGGGGCGTAGGTCACCTTGAGATTGCGATGTTCACCGCGAAACGTGCGGACCTCGGCATCGGTGAAGGCCTCGACACATGAGGAAGTGTCGGTGCCCTCGAATCCCTGTCGGGCTGCGGCGCGATAGGCCTCGAGCAGTGGCGGGGCCTGAAACGCCTGTGGCGTCTGGACGCGGACCAGGGCCCCAACATCCGTCAACGCTTCGAGTCCGCCGTCACGGTCGGTCCGCACCGCGTCGACAACGGGTATCGCGGGGATCGCCCCGCCGAACTCGCGGGCGGTCGACAGCGCGGTGAGGAACATGTCGGGACCGGCAACCGGCCGGGCGGCGTCGTGGATGAGTACGACGTCGATGGACCCCGATTCGATGTCGGACGCGAGATGTCGCAACACGTTGAATTCCGACGCATGCCGACTGTCCCCACCCTCGACGAACTCCACTGTTGCCGAGGGTAATTCCCGGCTCACCGTGTCGCGGGCCAGCTCATGTTCACCGCGTCGGAACACCAGCACGGTGCGGGTGACGCCGGGTACCCGTGTCAACGCGTCGAGCGACCAGGACACCATGGAGCGGCCGGCCACTCGCAGATACGCCTTGTTGCCGTCGGCGCCGACCCGCGTCCCCATACCGGCTGCGAGCACGACGCCGACCGCGTAGGACCCTGGCGACGTGCTCACCGTTGCATCTTGTCACTGAGGGACACGCGCTGACGATCCTGGTCACGCTGCCGGACTGACGGCCCGCCGGTCAGTTCGTCAGGTCGAAGGCCTTGAGCACCTTGGTCGGCGTGATGCGCACCACGAGTTCACCAGGCACCCCGTTGCGGCGGCCGAACTCTTCGGCCCGGTCCGCGCCCATGTACCGTCCGCCGGTGCGGGTGGCGATGTCCAGCAGCTCCCGGGGATCCTCGCTGACCGACGCGACTCCCTGGACCTGAACGAAGGAGTACGGCGGATGCGGGTGGTCGACACACATCACCACCCGCGGATCACGCACGAGCGCGCGGCCTTTGGCGGTGTCCTTCCCTGTGTTGAACACCAGCTGGCCGTTGTCCACGACAAACCAGACCGGCGCAACCAGTGGCCGGCCGTCGGAGGCCAGGTAACCCAGCCTCCCGGTGCGAGTTCCTTCGGACAGGAAAGCGATGACGTCATCGGAAAGTTCGTCCACCAGCCCCACGGTAGGACGCGGTCACCGCGCCGTCGACCGTCAGTCTTCGGCGTGGCGGTTGTGGTCCCACCGCTCCAGACGCGCCTGCAGGTCATACAGGCCCAGGGCGGCGAGCGGAGCGCTGATCGAGATGCAGGCCATCAATAAGGCGTTCATGACGTGCTCGGTTCTGTCGTTTCACTAGGTGTCATCGGTTGACGTGCGTGACCGGGGCGGATCGCAGAGCAGCCGTAGTGGGGGAGGTGCTTCTCGTGTGCGTGGCCGAGCGCCTCGATCGCGCTCACCCGCAGCGTGTGGTAGCGGTCGCGGTCCGGGCTGACCCAGCGTTCGGCCCACTTGTCGAGCAGGTCGCCTTTCCGTAGCTGCGGAAGCAGGTCGGACACCAGCGGTGCGTCGATATCGCCGTCGAGCAGTCGCTCGATGAGATCGCACGGACGCGGTGCCAGTCGACGCAGACGTCGGGCGACAGCTGGAGGTATTGCGGATCCACGGTCAGCAGTGCGTCGGCGCCCGCGGGCCGCAGCCGCGACAGCGCCGAGCGCAGGCTCGCCTGGGCCCTGCGTGTCTGCGCGTGTGGCCACAGCCTCGCGCACACCCACAAGCGGTGCACCGGCCTGCGCTTCAGCGCGACGAGCGCGATGAGCCGTTGGCAGGCCGGCGGCAGGTCGACGGGCCGATCACCGTGGTGAACGGCGAATCCGCCGAGCAGGCGAAGCGAGAACTGGTCCACGTTTCGATCGTGGATCCCGGCCGCCGAGAATGCTTGCGTAGTCGACTACGCCAATTCGACTGGCCCAGGCGCATATGCCGCTCGGGGAGCTGGGCTGCCTGTCCGCCCGCCATGCGGTGAAATGTAGTGGTGATAGGACGGGCCACATGAGCGAGGCGCAGCAGCGACCGACGACGACCCAGCACCGGGTTCGCCGGATGGCGGGTCGGGACCCCGACGAGCAGCACCGGGTGGCGACACCGCTCGAGCTGCTGTTCGACCTGACGTTCGTCATCGCCTTCGGCATCGCCGCGAACGAGTTCGCCCACCTGCTCGCCGAGAACCATGTCGGCGCGGGTCTGCTGGGCTTCGCCGTCGCCACGTTCTCGGTGTGCTGGGCGTGGATCAACTTCAGCTGGTTCGCGTCGGCCTACGACACCGACGACTGGATCTACCGACTGATGACGATGCTGCAGATGGTCGGCGTCATCATCATGGCGCTCGGCTTCCCGCCGATGTTCGCATCGATCGAACATGGCGAGCACGTCGACAACAGCGTGATGGTGGCCGGGTACGTCGTGATGCGAATTGCGTTGGTGGGGCAATGGTTACGCGCGGCCAGACAGGATCCCGACCACCGCCCGGCCTGCCTGACCTACGCCCTGTGGGTCACCATCGCGCAGATCGGCTGGATCGCCAGCCTCTTCCTGCACACGTCGTTGCCCGTGACCTTCGTCGTGCTCGTGGTGCTGATCGGGGTGGAAACACTGGGGCCGGTCCTGGCCGAGAAGCGCAAGGGCGGCACGCCGTGGCACGCGCATCACATCGCCGAACGTTATGGCCTGCTGGCGATCATCGCGCTCGGTGAAGGTGTGGTCGGCACCGTCGCGTCGTTGTCGGCGGTGGTGAGCGCGCAGGGGTGGACGTTCGACGCAGCGTTCGTCGCCGTCGCGGGTGTCGGACTCACCTTCGGCATGTGGTGGTCGTATTTCGTGGTGCCACAGGCCGACCTCCTCCATGCCCATCGGGAGCGGTCGTTCTGGTTCGGCTACCTCCCGATCGTGATGTTCGGCGCGATCGTGGCGACCGGTGCAGGGCTGCACGTCGCCGCCTATTACATCGAGCACCATTCGAAGTTGGGCTCGGCCGAAACCGTGCTGGCCGTCGCCCTGCCCGTCGGGCTGTACATCGTCTCCATCTACGCGCTGTACATGGTGATCGTGCGGAAGGTGGAGGCGTTCCACGTCCTGCTGCTGGTGCTGACCGCGGTGGTGCTGGCCATCGCGGTGTGGCTGGCCGATGCGGGCTATTCGATGGCCAACTGCCTGCTGGTGGTCACGTTGGCGCCGCTGGTGACGGTCATCGGATACGAAGTGCTGGGTCATCGCCATGCAGCACAGGCCATCGCCGAGAGTCTGCGGGACGGGGCCGACTGACGTTTGGCTGCCTGCTGACGGTGGTACGCCTTGGTCAGCCGGCGGACCTCGGCGGCTCTCAATTTTCCAGTCGCGCCAGGAGGACGGACCGAGATGCCGAAGATGACGAATCGCGGCACCGCCCGCAAGAGCGAATTGCCGAGCACGCTGCAGAAGTCGGAGGCCAAGGCGCAGCGGACGTTCGCCAAGGTGCACGATGCGGCCGCAGACCAGTACGGCGAAGGCGAACGCGCGCACCGGACCGCCTACGACGCGCTCAAACACAGCTACGAGAAGGTGGGCGACCACTGGGAGCCGAAGGCGGAAAAGGGCCCGTCTGATTCGCGTGCGCGCAGCGGCGGACCGAACCCGAAGGGTGAGTCCGCGGAAGGTGTTGACGCGAATGCGTCCAAGAAGCACCTCATGGAAATTGCACGGCGACTCGATATCTCGGGTCGATCGACCATGAGCAAGGCCCAGTTGGTCTCGGCGATCAAGAAGGCGAACCGTCGCGAGACCGCGCGTCGTCGCTAGGCGTCACCGCGGCGACGGCTGCGCCTCGAACGCCTCCATCGGCATTCGCTCTTCCCGAGCGAGCTGTGGGCCCAGGTTCAATTTGGTCACTCGGCGTGCCTTGCGGCGGGTGATGAGGATGCCGACCACGGCAAGCGCCCAGATCGCATACTGAACCGTCCACGCACGTCGGAACGCCTCGAACGAGAACTCTCCCACCGCGTCGATGATGAGGCCCATACCCTGCATGACGAGCAGTGAAGCGATGAAGCCGCCCATGTTGACCATGCCCGACGCGGTGCCGAGCGTCGCCCGCGGATTGAACGTGCGGGCGAAGTCGAACCCGACCATCGACCCTGGGCCGCCGACCGAGATGACCACGACCAGCACCACCAGCAGCCACAGCGGCGCGCGGCCGGGAAGTGCCAGCACGATCGTCCAAACGAGGGCGTTGCTGGCGATGATGCTCAGCACTAGGCGCGATCGGCGGTGCGGATGACGGCCGGTGAAGATGCCGACCAGGATTCCGGAGGAAATGGCGGCGACGACCGACACGGTCAGCAGGGCGCCGGCGACGGCGGCCGACAGCCCCTGGGCAACCGTCAGATACGGGACACCCCACATCAGCGCAAACACCGTGACCGAGAACTGGGTGCCCATGTGCGTGAAGAAGCCCAGCCGCGTTCCGGGCCGTAACCACACGGTTTTGACGCTCGCCAGCGTTTCGCGGATCGAGGTGGTTTCGTACTCGACGACGCGGCCCTCGGGCGCGTTGTGGACCAGGAGCAGCGTGAGAACGATCGACAGTACGCCGACCGCGACCACCGAGACGTAGGCGGTCGTCCAGCCCGAGCCGGTGAGCAGGGCGAAGAAGGGGATGGCCGACAAAACCTGGCCGAGTTGGCCGCAGATCCCGGTCAGCTGTGTGAGCAGCGGTACCTGCCGAGGCGTGAACCAGTGCGGAACCAGGCGCAGCACCGAGATGAAGGTGAACGCATCACCCAGGCCGAGCACCGCACGTGCGCCGATGGCCGCAGGTAGGGACTCGGTGAATGCCAGCACCAGTTGGCCAGAGGCCATCAGGGCGGCACCCGAGACGATCAGCGCCTTGGAGCCGAACCGGTCGAGCAACAGGCCTGCCGGGACCTGCGCACCCGCGTAGACGATGACCTGCAGCACCACGAACGTCGACAACGCGGTGGGGCTGGCATTGAATCGATCGGCCGCGTCGAGACCGGAAACACCCAGCGTGGTGCGGTCCAGGACGGCGACGATGTACGCGAAGAGGCCGGTGGTCCACACGATCCAGGGACGCACGCCCAACCTCTCACTACCGATTTGTCTTAATGTCTGACAAATTCATCCTCTCGCAACGACGGGTCTGGACACCAATCGTCGAGCGGTGAGGTCCCTCACCCCGCCCGCCTCGTGACGAATCGAGTTGGCTGGAATCGCACGCGCGTGGCCGCGTGCGTCGCACTCGACAGCCATATGCGCAGATCGTGACGCATTCATCGAATACTGGCAAACAAATAGAGACAGAAATTGTGTTTGCTCGCAAACTCTGACTCAAGCTACAGTGGTCGGATGAAACGTCGCGGTGCACGGCAAACCCGCGCCCCGGTGTCGGTCGGGGTGAGCCGCGTTGGCTGAGTACCGCCTCGATGAGCTGGCGCGGATCTCCGATGTCAGTGCCCGCAATATCCGCGCCTACCGCGAACGTGGGCTGCTGGACCCGCCGCGGCGAGTCGGCCGCTCGGCGTTCTACGACGACCACCACCTATCGCAACTACGCACCATCAACCAGCTGCTTCGCCGCGGCTTCAACTCGGCCCACATCGCCGAGTTCTTCGCGAGCATGCGTCAAGGCGCCGACCTGGCCGACATCCTGGGGATCCAACGCGCCGTCCTGGGGCCGCGCGCGGACGACACGTCGGAAGGAACCCCGGTAGGAGCGGGTTCGAGCGGCGAGCCCTCGGCGGCGATACCGCGGGCCATCGGCATCGATCCCGGCAGTGACGAGGCGGCCAGGCTGGTCGAATACGGGTTGGCCGAGATGCGTGACGGCGACGTCGTCGTAGTCGATCCGACGATCGCCGAAATTCTGTTGCGAACCTCGGATCAAATGCTGTACGTGCGCGCACTGCTGCACATCTACGAAGCGACCAAGGTCGCCGTCGACGGATTGGCCGGCGGTTTCGTCCAGGCGTTGGAGGAGTCCGTCGCGGCAAGGTTCGGAAAGGACTTCGTGCCCGAGGGCGAGCAGATCGACGAACTGGCCCAGATCGTCGCAGACTATGGCGATCTGTGGAGTTGCGTCGTGTCGGACACACTGGACACGTCATTGCAACGACAGATGACGAGCGCGGTATCCGGCTACACCGCCCCGATCCTGTCGAGCGGACACTGGCAACCGAAGACGCGACACACCCGGCCGCGCAATCGGCGCTAGCGCTACACCCTGGTCGTGGCCGGGTCACCGCCGAAGCGTTGGGCCAGCCACACCGGAATGATCGCGACGACGGTCAGCGCGGCGGCGACCACGTTGATCACGGGGGCCTGGTTGGGGCGGAACAGGTTTCCGAATATCCAGATCGGCAGTGTCTGCACCGTCGGCCCCGCCGTGAATGTCGTGACGACGATCTCGTCGAACGACAGCGCGAAGGCCAGTACTGCGCCCGCGACCAGGGAACCGCGCATCATCGGGAATGTCACGTAGCGGAAAGTCTGCCACGGCGACGCACCGAGGTCCGCCGAGGCGTCTTCCAGGTGCGAGCCCATTCGGCGCAGTCGCGCTTGGGTGTTGTTGAAGACGATCACGATGCAGAACGTCGCATGCCCGATGATGACGGTGGCCATGCCGAGCGTCACGCCCAGCGCTGAGGTGAAGGTCGCGTTCAGGGCGATGCCGGTGACGATGCCGGGCAGCGTAATCGGCAAGACCACAAGGAAACTCACCACGTGCCTGCCGAAGAAGTCGTAGCGCTGAACGGCGACGGCGGCCATGGTGCCCAGTGTTAGCGCGATGGCCGTCGCGCCGAGTCCCACCAAGGCCGAGTTGGCGAGCGACTTCCACATGCCCTCGCTGTTCCAGGCGTCCGCCCACCAGTGGAGCGTGAAACCGGTCGGGGGGAAGGCGAATGTCCGGGACCGGTTGAACGCGTTGATCACCACGAGAATCAGTGGCGCGTAGAGGAACACCAGAACGAGCAGCGCCCAGCCTCGAAGCATGCGACGCAGACTCCTCGACTGCATCAGACGTTCTCCAACGCGCCGGTGCGCCGTATTGCAAGCAGGTACAGCACGATGGCCAGCAGTGGGATGATCGACAGCGCCGCCGCCAGCGGTTGGTTGTTCGCGGTCACGAGCTGGCCGTAGATGATGTTGCCGAGCAGTTGGGTCCTGCCGCCGACGATCGTCACGGCGATGTAGTCACCGAGCGACAGCGAGAAGGTGAAGATCGAACCCGCCGCGATGCCGGGGAACACCAACGGTGCCACCACCATTCGGAGTGTCGCCATATCGGAGGCACCCAGGTCGGAACTGGCGTCGATCAAGGAGTCCGGAACGCGCGAGAACGCTGCGAACACCGGGATGACCATGTACGGCAACCACAGGTACGTCAGGGTCACGATGGTGGCGATCAGCCCGTAGCCGGGTGTGTAACCGGTCGCCCAGGACAGCGGCCCGTCGGGGGACAGCAGCATGCGCCATGCGTACGCCTTGACCAGATAGCTGGCCCACAGCGGGGTCGTCACGGCCACCACGAGTGCCAACCGCATTCGGGGCGAGGCGATCTTGGCCATGTAGAACGCCAGCGGCACGGCCAGCACCGCGCAGATCACTGTGACCGCAAGCGCCACCGAAATGGTGCGTGCGGACGAGGTCCGGAAGACCTCGTCGGTCAGCACCCGCACGATGTTGTCGAGGGTGAATGAATGCACCACCGCCCCGGTGAACTCGTTCGTCCTCCAGAACGCCGAAACCAGCAGCACGGCAAGGGAGCCGAGATATGCCAGCACCAGCCAGGCCATCGGCGGCACGAGCAGAAACGCGAGGTTGATGCGCCGACTCACTGACGGTGACGCTGTGGGGGGCGCGGCCCCGCGTGGCATCAGCCCTTGATCTGTTGCCACTTGTCGACCCACTCGGTGTAGGCCGTGCAGTCGTCGCCGCTGCCGTCGACGCAGTTCTTCTGTGGGGTGGTCCAGTAGTGGATCTTGGCGGCGAAATCCGCGTCGGTGGCGTGGTAGATGTCGCAGAAGTCGGGTTCGGTGGTGTACTTGCACGCCTCGGTGTTGGCCGGCGCCTCACCGAAGTGCTCGGCAGCCTGGGCGTTCACCTCGGGCGAGGAGATCCAGTCCATCCACTTGTACATACAGTTGGGGTGCGCGGCCTTCGACGAGATCATCCAGGTGTCAGACCATCCCGTGGAGCCCTCCTTGGGCAGCACCGTGTTGACCTGAACCCTGTTCTCCGCGCCGATGGTGTTCGCGATGACCTGCCAGGTCGTTCCGATGACCGAGGTGCCGGACTCGAACGCCTGCACCTCCTTTGTGTAATCCGACCAGTACTCGCTGATGCTCTCACGCTGCTTCTTGAGCAATTCTGTTGCGGCGTCGAGTTGTTCGGTGGTCAGCGAATACGGATCCTTGATTCCGAGCTCCGGCTTGGTCTTGGACAGGTACAACGCCGCATCGGCGATGTAGATGGGGGAGTCGTAGGCGGTGACCTTGCCCTTGTACTCGCCTGCGTCGTCGAACACCGCCGCCCATGAGTTCGGCGCGTCGCGGACGACGTCGATGTTGTACATCAGAAGATTCGCACCCCAGCCGTGCGGGACTCCGTACATCTGCCCGTCCACCGAGTTCCACGACTTGTCTTTGAGAAACGACGAAATCGAGGCGTAGTTGGGCACCAGGTCGGTGTTGACCGGCGCGACGTCGCCGGCGTGGATCAACCGAAGCGTCGCGTCGCCGGACGCCGATACGCCGTCGTACTGACCGCTGCGCATCAGTTGCACCATCTCGTCAGAGGTGTTGCCGATCTTCACGTTGATCTGACATCCGGTCTGCTTCTCGAACGGCGTGACCCAGTCGGCGGCGCTGTCATTGGAGCCGTCCTCGGCGTAGCCCGCCCAGGCGATGATGTTCAGCTCGCCTTCGCCGTCACCGACGGCACTGAGGGGTTCCATCTTCGGCGGTGTTTCGCCGGTACCCCCGCTGTCTTCGGACCCGCACGCCGTGGCGCCGGCCACGACGAGTGCGGCGCACGTGGCCAGGACAAGACCGGTCAGTGACTTCGACGGCATTGGCTACTCCTTGATCGACAGGGTGTGGATGGCTTTTTCGGGCCACGCCAACGTGATCGGGCTGCCGTGATGCAGATCCGGCGGCAGCCATGTGCTGGCGGTCAGAACGGTGGCGGTGAGCGTGACGCCGGCGTGTGTGTGCGCGGCGATCCGGGTCGTGGGCCCGGCGTAGATGATCTCGGTAACCGTCGCCTCGACCGTTCGCACGCCGGGCACCGAATCCGTCCCGGATGCGAAGACCCCGATTCGTTCCGGTCGGACAACGAACATCCCGGCGCGGCCGACGAGCGTTTCGGCGGCGTCGCCGTCGAGCACATTCGAGGTTCCGACGAAATCGGCGACGAATCTGTTGACGGGATTCTCGTAGACCTCGCGGGCGGCGCCGATCTGCTCGATGCGCCCGTCGTTGAATACCGCGAGCCGGTCGCACAAGGTCAGCGCCTCGTCCTGATCGTGGGTGACGATGACGAATGTGATGCCGACTTCGCGCTGGATCGCCTTGAGTTCGACCTGCATCTGCTCGCGCAGTTTGAGGTCCAGCGCGCCCAGTGGCTCGTCAAGCAGCAGCACCCGTGGGCGCCCGATCAGCGCTCGCGCGAGGGCGACGCGTTGACGCTGCCCACCTGACAGCTGCTCCGGGCGCCGCGGGGCGTGCTCGGTCAGCCGGACCATGTCGAGTACATCGGCGGTGCGACGTCTGCGTTCGGCCTTGGGCACGCCACGCACCTTGAGGCCGTACTCGACGTTCTGCGCGACGGTCATGTGCGGGAACAGCGCATATTCCTGGAACACCGTGTTGACGTCGCGGCGCCGGGCCGGCAGCGCCGTGACGTCCACGCCGCCCAGTTTGATCACGCCGGCGGTGGGCTGCTCGAATCCGGCGATCATGCGCAGCACCGTGGTCTTTCCCGATCCCGAGGGACCGAGGATCGCGAACAGCTCGCCGTCTGCCACGGCCAGGTCGGCGCCTTCGACGGCCACGATCCTGCTGCCGAACTCCTTCCGGACGCCCACAAGCTCGACCTGCGGATCACCAACGGCAGCAGTCACATTCACAGCGGATTGTGAGCCGATCGTGTCCGAAGGCATGGCCAATCGTATGAATTCGTGTGGTTGGCCGCAGTTCATCGCGGATTTCGCAGTGCGCGTGTTGCCTCTGCTACCTCCGCCCGACTGTGCGGTTTCGCAAGGGACATGGGTGAATGACTGTCCGAAAAGCATGCGCGACCGGAAATCTTGATACCACTGTGACCAGTGGCGCTGACGTGAAACGTGATGCAGCTGTCGTACTCTGTGGCACGTGTTAATTTCCCGGCGCGACGTGCTGAAAGGGGCCGCGGCGGTGCCTGCCGCCCTTGCCGTCGGCACCGGTCTGCAGGCGTTGGCGTCGGCGGTGGCTTCGCCGACCGCTTCGGCGGCGCCGCTGGGCGTCCTGCTCGATTACGCCGCCGGAGTGATCAGTGCCAGCGACATCCGGTCCGCGGGCGCGTTGGGCGCCATCCGGTACGTCTCGGACCGCCGCCCAGGGGGCGCCTGGATGCTGGGCAAGCCGATCCAGCTGCCCGAGGCGCGTGACCTCTATCACAACGGCCTGAAGATCGTGTCCTGCTACCAGTACGGCAAGCAGGACTCCGCGGACTGGCTCGGCGGGCAGAACGCGGGTGTGGCGCACGCGAAGCGGGGCTGGCAGCTACACGTCGCCGCCGGCGGCTCGTACGGGGCACCGATCTACGCCTCGATCGATGACGATCCGACATATGACCAGTACAAGCAGCAAGTCGCGCCCTACCTGCGCGGCTGGGAAGCGGTGCTCGGCCATCAGCGCGTCGGCGTCTACGCCAACTCCAAGACCATCGAGTGGGCCATCCAGGAGGGGCTGGGCGCCTACTTCTGGCAGCACAATTGGGGATCGCCGGGGAAGGTCGCCCACCCGGCGGCTCATCTGCATCAGGTCGAGATCGACAAGCGGTCCGTCGGGGGGGTCGGCGTGGACATCAACCACATTCTCCGGTCCCGGTTCGGGCAGTGGGACTGAACCTACCGGCCGGTAAGTAGGCCCAGCAAACTTTCTGTGATGGCCGGCGTCACCGAGAAGACAAATCGCGTCAAGTTGTCGCCTCCGAGCGCAGTGAGGCCGCACGTCTGACGGGCCGAAATTTTTCAGATAACGATTGCATAACAGTACTGCCTTGATCTGCACCGTTTCACTTACTCGACCGTAACCACTCGCATGCAGGACGTTTGTCCCGGATGGGTTCGGCCTGTTTGGAACCCTGCGTTATCGAAGTTCTGGTTACCCGTGCGTAGAACTCGCTAGTAACCATTTCGGGGGCGAAAATGGTGCTGTCCCTATGACACTCTTTATTACGGCTGGAGTGTCCGCTGGACCGAGTGAACCAGTTGGGATTCGACGCTGAATCGCATGGCCTCCGCAGGGGAGCGCGGGCCACCGCAGCTTCTCGAGAAGACACAGCCGCCAAAGACGACGAGCGATACACGCGAGACGGTACCGAGGGAGATAACAAGACGTGACCATCAACGAGCAGCACCGGGTGTCAACCGACGTAATCACGCCCCGGGGAGGCCATACCGCCCCACACGCGCTCGTCGACCGGCTGAACGCCGGGGAGCCCTACGCCGTCGCATTCGGCGGCCAGGGCGCCGCGTGGTTGGAGAACCTCGAAGAACTGGTCAGCTCCGCCGGCATCGAGTCCGAACTGAGCCAGATCGTGGCCGAGGCCGAACTCCTGCTCGAGCCCGTGGCTCGCGAACTGGTCGTCGTGCGGCCGATCGGCTTCGAACCCATGAAATGGGTCCGCGCGCTGGCCGCCGAGGAACCGTTGCCTCCGACCGGACAACTGACCACCGCCGCGATCTCGGCGCCCGGCATTCTGCTGGCCCAGATCGCCGCCATTCGTGCGCTCGTCCGTCAGGGCCTGGATCTGTACGGCGCCCCGCCGATCGCGACAGCGGGGCACTCTCAGGGCAAGTTCGCGTGCCGCGCGCTGCACGCCAAGGGCGCCCGCGACGCCGAGATACTTGCGATCCATCAACTCGGGGGCGCCGCAGGCTCCTTGATGTCGCGTCGCCGGGGCATGGTCGGCCGTGGCGACAAGACACCGATGGTGTCGGTGACCAACGTCGATCCCGACCGCATGGCCGAACTGCTCGAGGACTTTTCGACCGACGTCCGCACGGTGCTGCCGCCGGTGCTGTCGATCCGCAACGGCAGGCGCTCCGTCGTCATCACCGGAACGCCGGAGCAACTCGGTCGGTTCGAGCTCTACTGCAGCAAGATCACCGAACGAGAAGAGGCGGAACGCAAGAACAAAATCCGCGGCGGCGCGGTCTTCTCCCCGGACTTCCACGGCATCCAGGTCGAGGTCGGCTTCCATACCCCGCGGCTGGCCCCTGCCGTCGATCTCATCGACAGCTGGGCGGCGCGCACCGGGCTGGACCCCGAGCTCACCCATGAATTCGCCGAGTCGGTGTTCGTCCGGCCCGTCGATTGGGTCGCGGAGGTCGAGCGGCTGCACGATTCCGGCGCGAAGTGGATCATCGACCTCGGTCCTAGCGACACCGCCACCAGGCTGACGGCACCGATCGTCCGCGGTCTGGGTGTCGGTCTCGTCCCCGCGGCCACCCGGGTGGGTCAGCGCAACCTGTTCACCGTCGGTGCCGAGCCCGAGGTACTGCCTCCGTGGTCGAGCTATGCGCCGACGACCGTCACGCTGCCCGACGGCTCGGTGAAGCTGTCGACCAAGTTCACCCGGCTGACCGGACGCTCGCCGATCCTGCTCGCAGGCATGACCCCGACGACCGTCGACGCCAAGATCGTCGCCGCGGCCGCCAACGCAGGCCACTGGGCCGAGCTGGCCGGCGGCGGTCAGGTCACCGAGGAGATCTTCGAGGACCGCATCGCCGAACTCACCGGGCTGCTCGAGCCGGGCCGCGCTGTGCAGTTCAACGCGCTGTTCCTTGATCCCTACCTGTGGAAGCTGCAGGTCGGTGGAAAGCGGTTGGTGCAGAGGGCCCGTCAGTCCGGCGCCCCGATCGACGGTGTCGTCGTGTCCGCGGGCATTCCCGACCTCGAGGACGCCGTCGAGCTCATCGACGAACTGAACAGCGTCGGCATCAGCAACGTGGTGTTCAAGCCCGGCACCGTCGACCAGATCAAGTCGGTCATCAACATCGCGGCCGAGGTGCCCGGCAAGGACGTCATCGTGCACATCGAGGGCGGCCGCGCGGGCGGCCACCACTCGTGGGAGGACCTCGACGACCTGCTGCTCGCCACGTACCCCGATCTGCGCAAGCTGCCGAACATCACGGTATGCGTCGGCGGCGGCATCGGTACCCCCGAGCGGGCCGCCGAATACCTGTCCGGCAACTGGGCCAAGGCGTACGGTTTCCCCGCCATGCCCGTCGACGGCATTCTGGTCGGCACCGCCGCGATGGCGACGCTGGAGTCCACCACGTCGGCCGCGGTCAAGCAGATGCTTGTCGAGACCACCGGCACTGACCACTGGATCAGCGCCGGAAAAGCCAACGGAGGCATGGCTTCTTCTCGCAGCCAGCTCGGCGCCGACATCCACGAGATCGACAACACCGCATCGCGGTGCGGTCGGCTGCTCGACGAGGTGGCCGGCGACGGCGACGCGGTAGCGGACCGTCGTGACGAGCTGATCGCCGCGATGGCCAACACCGCCAAGCCGTACTTCGGCGACGTCGGTGACATGACCTACCTGCAGTGGCTGCAGCGCTACGTCGAGCTGGCGATCGGGAACGGCGACACCACCGCCGACACCGCGTCGCCGGGCAGCCCGTGGATCGCCGAGACCTGGCGCGAGCGGTTCGCCGAAATGCTCAAGCGCGCGGAAGCCCGTCTGCACCATCAGGATTCAGGACCGATCGAGACGCTGTTCAACGCCGAAGCGATGCTGGACACCCCAGACGAGGCAATCGCCGCGCTGCTGGCGCACTATCCCGACGCCGAGACGCTCAAGCTGCATCCGGCCGACGTGCCGTGGTTCGTCACCCTGTGCAAGACGCTGGGTAAGCCGGTCAACTTCGTGCCAGTCATCGACAAGGACGTGCGGCGCTGGTGGCGCAGCGATTCGCTGTGGCAGGCGCACGATGCGCGCTATACCGCCGACGAGGTGTGCATCATTCCCGGCACGCAGTCGGTGGCGGGCATCACCCGCGTCGACGAGCCGGTCGGCGAACTGCTGGACCGCTTCGAGCAGGCCGCGATCGACGACGTGCTGGCCTCCGACGGACAGCCCGTGTCGGTGGTCTCCCGCCGCCAGGCCCGCGCCGACGTCACCGGTCCGCTTGCGGTGGTGCTCGACTCGCCCGACGTGCTGTGGGCAGGCCGCACCGCCATCAACCCGGTGCATCGCATCGGTGCACCCGACGAGTGGCAGGTCAACGAGAACCGCAGTGCCACACACCCATCCACCGGCGCTCGGCTCGAGCTTGCCGCGGGGGTCGTCACCCTCAGCGTCCCGCTGAGCGATATCTGGATCGACATCCGGTTCACCCTGCCGTCCTGCACTGTCGACGGCGGTATGCCGGTCGTGACCGTCGAGGATGCATCCGCTGCGATGCGGTCGGTGCTGGCCATCGCGGCCGGTGTCGACGGACCTGACGCGCTCCCGGCGGTGCTGAACAACACCGCCAAGGTCACTGTTCAGTGGAATCCGGAGGAGGTCGCTGACCACACCGGTGTCACCGCCACGTTCGGAGCGCCGCTGGCTCCCGGGCTCACCCTGGTGCCCGACGCGTTGGTCGGCCATTGCTGGCCTGCGGTTTTCGCCACGATCGGCGCGGCTGCCACCGACGACGGGTTTCCGGTCGTCGAGGGTCTGCTGAGCCTGGTGCACCTGGATCATGCGGCGCATCTGCTCACGACGATGCCGAAGACACCGGCCGAATTGACCGTCACGGCAACGGCTTCGGCGGCCACCGACACCGAGTACGGCCGCGTCATCCCGGTTTCGGTGAGCATCGCCGACGTGCAGGGCACGGAGCTGGCCAGGCTGGAGGAGCGCTTTGCGATCCGCGGCCGCACCGGCGCCGCCGAGCTCATCGACCCGCCGCGCGCAGGCGGGGCGATCACCGATAACGCGACCGATACGCCGCGCAGGCGTCGGCGTGACGTCACGGTCACCGCTCCGACGGACATGAGCGCGTTCGCGGTGGTCTCAGGCGATCACAACCCGATCCACACCGACCGCGCCGCCGCGTTGCTGGCCGGGCTGAAATCGCCGATCGTCCACGGCATGTGGCTGTCGGCGGCCGCGCAGCACGCCGTCGCTGCCACCGACGGCAAGCCGGCCCCGCCCGCGCGGGTCGTCGGCTGGACTTCCCGCTTCCTGGGCATGGTGCTTCCCGGCGACGACATCGAGTTCCGCGTCGACCGCGTCGGAATCGACCGCGGTGCGGAGATCGTCGAGGTCACCGCGAAGGTGAACAACGATCTGGTGATGTCGGCGACCGCGCAGTTGGCCGCACCCAAGACGGTCTATGCGTTCCCGGGCCAGGGCATCCAGCACAAGGGCATGGGCATGGAGGTGCGGGCCCGGTCCAAGGCCGCCCGCAAGGTGTGGGACACCGCCGACAAGTTCACCCGCGACACGCTTGGCTTCTCGGTGCTGCACGTGGTGCGCGACAACCCGACGAGCCTGATCGCCAGCGGTGTGCACTATCACCACCCCGATGGCGTGCTCTTCCTGACGCAGTTCACCCAGGTCGCGATGGCGACGGTGGCGGCCGCACAGGTGGCCGAGATGCGTGAGCAGGGTGCCTTCGTCGAGGGCGCGATCGCCTGCGGCCACTCCGTCGGTGAGTACACCGCGCTGGCCTGCGTGTCCGGCGTCTACGAGCTGGAGGCGCTGCTGGAGGTCGTGTTCCACCGCGGCAGCAAGATGCACGACATCGTGCCGCGTGACCACCTCGGCCGGTCCAACTACCGGCTGGCCGCGATTCGGCCGTCGCAGATCGATCTCCACGACGACGACGTGCCAGCCTTCATCGACGACATCGCCGCGAGCACTGGAGAGTTTCTTCAGATCGTGAACTTCAACCTGCGCGGCTCGCAGTACGCCATCGCAGGCACGGTGCGCGGCCTCGAGGTGCTGGAGGAAGAGGTTGAGAAGCGTCGCGAAATCAGCGGCGGCAAGCGGTCGTTCATCCTGGTCCCCGGAATCGACGTGCCGTTCCACTCATCGGTCCTGCGCGTCGGCGTCGCCGACTTCCGTCGCTCGCTGGAGCGCGTCATGCCGCGCGACAAGGATCCCGACCTGATCATCGGCAAGTACATCCCGAACCTGGTGCCGCGGCCGTTCACGTTGGATCGCGACTTCATCCAGGAGATCCGCGATCTGGTGCCTGCCGAGCCGCTCGACGAGATCCTCGCCGACTACGACACGTGGCGCAACGAGAAGCCGGCCGAGCTGTGCCGCAAGGTCGTCATCGAACTGCTCGCGTGGCAGTTCGCCAGCCCGGTGCGCTGGATCGAGACGCAGGACCTGCTCTTCATCGAGGAGGCCGCGGGCGGGCTCGGTATCGAGCGGTTCGTGGAGATCGGTGTGAAGTCCGCGCCGACGGTCGCGGGGCTGGCGACCAACACGCTGAAGCTGCCCGAATATTCGCACAGCACAACCGAAGTGCTGAACTCCGAGCGTGATGCGGCCGTGCTGTTCGCGACCGACACCGATCCGGAGCCGGTTGATGACGAGGACGAATCACCCGCGCCGGCGGTAGAGGCCGCTGCGCCGGTCGAGTCCGCCGCGCCTGCGGCTCCTGCGCCCGCGCCTGCGGCGCCGAGCGGTGGCCCCCGCCCCGACGACCTCGGTTACGACGCGGCCGATGCCACTACGGCGTTGATCGCGTTGTCGGCGAAGATGCGCATCGACCAGATCGAGGCGCTGGATTCGATCGAGTCGATCACCGACGGTGCATCGTCGCGACGGAACCAGCTGCTGGTGGACCTCGGCTCCGAGCTGAACCTCGGCGCCATCGACGGTGCCGCTGAGGCGGACCTGGCAGGGCTGAAGGGACAGGTCACCAAGCTGGCCCGCACCTACAAGCCTTACGGCCCAGTGCTTTCCGATGCGGTGAACGACCAGTTGCGTACGGTCCTGGGCCCGTCGGGTAAGCGTCCGGCCTACATCACCGAGCGGGTGAAGAAGACCTGGGAGCTCGGCGATGGCTGGGCCAAGCACGTGGTCGTCGAGGTGGCGCTTGGCACCCGTGAGGGCTCCAGCGTCCGCGGTGGCTCTCTCGGTGGACTGCACGACGGTGCGCTCGCCGATGTGGCGACCGTCGACAGGGTCATCGACGCCGCAGTTTCGGCGGTGGGCGCGCGTCAGGGTGTGCCGGTTTCGCTGCCGTCGGCTGCAGGCGGCGGCGGGGGCGGCGTGGTGGACTCCGCCGCGCTGGCCGAATTCGCCGAGCAGGTCACCGGCCGCAACGGCGTGTTGGCCTCGGCGGCCCGCTTGATCCTTGGCGAACTCGGCCTGAACACTCCGGTTGTGGTACCCGACGCGACAGACGCCGAGCTCATCGACCTGGTCACCGCCGAACTCGGTTCGGACTGGCCGCGTTTGGTGGCGCCGACGTTCGACGGCCGCAAGGCGGTGCTGTTCGACGACCGCTGGGCCAGCGCCCGCGAGGACCTCGCGAAGTTGTGGCTGCTGGACGAGAGCGAGATCGACTCGGACTGGCCGCGCCTCTCGGAGCGGTTCGAAGGTGCCGGGCACGTCGTCGGCACACAGGCCACTTGGTGGCAGGGCAAGGCCCTGGCCGCGGGTCGCAACATTCACGCCTCGCTGTACGGGCGTGCGGCGGCCGGTGCGGAGAACCCGGGGACTGGCCGCTACAACGACGAGATCGCTGTGGTGACCGGTGCGTCCAAGGGATCCATCGCCTCGTCGGTGGTCGCCCAGTTGCTCGACGGCGGTGCGACCGTCATCGCGACCACATCCAAGCTCGACGACAACAGGTTGGCGTTCTACCGCACCCTCTACCGCGACAACGCCCGCTTCGGCGCAAAGCTGTGGGTGGCGCCGGCCAACATGGCGTCCTACACCGACATCGACGCGCTGGTTTCGTGGATCGGTAGCGAACAGACCGAGAGCCTTGGGCCGCAGTCGATTCACCTCAAGGATGCCCAGACCCCGACGCTGCTGTTCCCGTTCGCGGCTCCGCGGGTGGCCGGTGATCTGTCGGACGCGGGGTCGCGCGCCGAGATGGAAATGAAGGTGCTGCTCTGGGCGGTGCAACGGCTCATCGGCGGGCTGTCGCACATCGGTGCGGAGCGTGACATCGCCGCACGGCTGCATGTCGTGCTACCCGGCTCGCCGAACCGCGGCATGTTCGGTGGCGACGGCGCCTACGGCGAGTCGAAGTCCGCCCTCGACGCGGTGGTGTCGCGATGGAAGGCCGAATCGTCCTGGGCGCAGCGGGTTTCGCTGGCCCACGCCCTGATCGGCTGGACCAAGGGCACCGGGCTGATGGGCCACAACGATGCGATCGTCGATGCGGTCGAGGAAGCCGGCGTGACGACGTACACGACCGACGAGATGGCCAGAATGCTGCTCGATATGTGCGATACCGAGTCCAAGGTCGCAGCGGCGCGCGAGCCGCTGCAGGTCGACCTGACGGGCGGGTTGGCAGACGTCGAGCTCGACCTGTCCGAGCTGGCGGCCAAGGCGCGCGAGGAGATGACGGGCGAAGCCGCCGACGACGACGAAGAGGACCACGGCACGATCCGTGCGCTGCCGTCGCCGCCGCGCGGCTACCAGTCCGCGCCGCCGCCGGCGTGGGACGACCTCGACGTCGACCCGGCCGACCTGGTCGTCATCGTCGGTGGTGCCGAACTCGGACCGTACGGTTCGTCGCGGACCCGCTTCGAGATGGAGGCCGACAACGAGCTGTCGGCAGCCGGTGTACTCGAGCTGGCCTGGACGACCGGCCTGGTCAAGTGGGAAGACGATCCCACCCCGGGCTGGTACGACACGCAGTCGGGTGACCTGGTCGACGAGGGTGAACTCGTCGAGCGCTATCACGACACCGTGCTCGAACGGGTCGGCATCCGCGAGTGGGCAGACGACGGTGCCATCGACCCCGATCACGCGTCGCCGCTGCTGGTTTCGGTGTTCCTCGACAAGGACTTCACGTTCGTGGTGTCGTCGGAGGCCGACGCCCGAGGATTCGTGCAGTTCGACCCCGAGCACACCCTGATCGCGCCGGTGCCCGACAGTGCCGACTGGCAGGTGACCCGAAAGGCGGGCACCGAGATCCGCGTGCCGCGCAAGACGAAGCTGTCACGCACGGTCGGCGCACAGATCCCCACCGGGTTCGACCCGAAGGTATACGGGGTCAGCCAGGAGATGACGAACTCGATCGACCGGTTGGCGATCTGGAATCTTGTCACCACCGTCGACGCGTTCCTGTCCGCGGGCTTCAGTCCCGCGGAGCTGATGCGCTGGGTGCACCCCAGCCTGGTGGCCAGCACTCAGGGCACCGGTATGGGCGGCATGACATCGATGCAGACCATGTACCACGGCAACCTGCTCGGCCGGAACAAGCCGAACGACATCCTGCAGGAAGTCCTGCCGAATGTCATTGCCGGACATGTGGTTCAGTCCTACATCGGCAGCTACGGCGCGATGATCCACCCGGTCGGCGCATGCGCTACCGCAGCGATATCGGTCGAGGAGGGCGTCGACAAGATCCGTTTGGGTAAGGCGGAGTTCGTCGTCGCGGGCGCCTACGACGACACGACGCTGGAGGCCGTCATCGGCTTCGGGGACATGGCCGCGACCGCGGACACCGAGATGATGCGGGCGAAGGGGATCAGCGACTCGAAGTTCTCGCGCGCCAACGACCGTCGTCGGCTCGGGTTCGTCGAGGGGCAGGGCGGCGGAACCATCCTGCTGGCCCGCGGCGACCTCGCGCTCAAGATGGGCCTGCCGGTGCTATCGGTGTTGGCCTACGTCTCGTCGTTCGGCGACGGTGTGCACACGTCGATCCCGGCCCCGGGGATGGGCGCGTTGGGCGCCGGTCGCGGCGGCAAGGATTCGCAGCTGGCGCGCTCGCTCGCCAAGCTCGGCGTCGGCCCCGACGACATCGCTGTGGTGTCCAAACACGACACCTCCACGCTGGCCAACGATCCGAACGAGACCGAGCTGCACGAACGGCTTGCCGACGCGTTGGGCCGCTCCGCCGGTGCACCGCTGTTCGTGGTGTCGCAGAAGAGCCTGACCGGTCACTCGAAGGGTGGTGCGGCGGCATTCCAGATGTTGGGGCTGTGCCAGATCCTGCGTGACGGCGTGATACCGCCCAACCGAAGCCTGGACTGCGTCGACGACGAGCTCGCCGGCGCCGCCCACTTGGTCTGGTTGCGCGACACCCTGCGGCTGGGGGAGAAGTTCCCGCTGAAGGCGGGCCTGGTCACCAGCCTCGGGTTCGGTCACGTGTCCGGTCTGGTCGCGCTGGTGCATCCGCAGGCATTCCTGGCGGCGCTGGATTCCGAGCAGCGGCAGGACTACAAGGCGCGCTCGGAGGCGCGGGTGCTGGCCGGTCAGCACAGGCTGGCGTCGGCGATCGCCGGTGGGCGGGCGCTGTACGAGAAGCCCGCCGATCGCCGGTTCAGCCACGAGGCACCGGAGAAGCGACAGGAGGCCGAGATGCTTCTCGACCCGGCGTCGCGGCTCGGCGACGACGATTTGTATGTGCGTTCGGAGCAGTGAGGATAGCGTCGTGCCCATGGCGGTAGTCGGAGTGGGGATCGACCTGGTATCCATTCCCGATTTCGCCGAGCAGGTCGACCAGCCGGGTACCGTGTTCGCCGAGACGTTCACGCCCGGTGAGCGTCGTGACGCCGCCGACAAGAGCTCATCGGCGGCGCGTCACCTGGCGGCTCGTTGGGCTGCCAAGGAGGCGGTGATCAAGGCGTGGTCGGGGTCGCGGTTCGCCAAGCGGCCGATGCTGCCCGAGGGCATTCATCGCGATATCGAGGTCGTCACGGACATGTGGGGCCGGCCGAAGGTGCGTCTGGCCGGCGCGATCGGCGAACACCTCAAGGACGTGACGATTCACCTGTCGATGACTCACGAGCGGGATACGGCTGCCGCAGTGGTGGTACTGGAGGAGCGCTGACTCAGCTCGCTGCAAGCGTGCGTGTCCGCACACCCGCACGCCCCGAAACGAGCGCAATAGAAGCGCTTTTCGTGGCAGTCGACCGTGAAATTAACATGGTGCCATGAGCGATTTCGCGCAACGGGTTCGCGACGTGCTGCCCGCGGTTCGGCGTGACCTGGAAGATCTGGTGCGTATCGAGTCGGTTTGGGCCGACCCGGAACGGCGCGGCGAAGTGCAGCGCAGCGCCGATGCAGTGGCAAGACTCCTGTCAGACGCGGGTTTCGGCGATGTGCAGATCGTCAGCGAAGGCGGCGCCCCCGCCGTGATCGCCCGCCATCCCGCCCCGCCCGGTGCCCCCACAGTGCTGCTCTACGCCCATCACGACGTACAACCGGAGGGCGATCACGAGCAGTGGCACTCGCCGCCGTTCCAACCCACCGAGCGCGACGGGCGCCTGTACGGCCGCGGCAGTGCCGACGACAAAGCCGGTATCGCAACACATTTGGTGGCCTTTCGCGCGCACGGGGGCAAGCCACCGGTGGGGGTGACGGTGTTCGTCGAGGGGGAGGAGGAGTCGGGTTCGCCGTCGCTGTCCCGACTGCTCGCGGCGCACCGTGAGACGCTGGCCTCCGACGTGATCGTGATCGCCGACTCCGACAACTGGAGCACCGAGGTGCCCTCGTTGACGGTGACGCTGCGCGGACTCGCCGACTGTGTCGTCGAGGTTGCCACGCTGGATCATGGCCTGCACTCCGGATTGTGGGGCGGTGTCGTGCCCGACGCGTTGACGGTGCTGGTGCGACTACTGGCCAGCCTGCACGACGACGACGGCAACGTGGCCGTCGAGGGTCTGCACGAAGCGCAGGCAGCCGACGTCGACTATCCGCCGGAGCGCGTGCGCGAGGAGGCGGGCCTGTTGGACGGAGTCCGTGAGATCGGCTCCGGGTCGGTGCCGCAACGACTTTGGGCCAAACCGGCGATCACCGTCATCGGGATCGACACGACACCGATCGACAAATCGTCGAACACACTGATCCCGCGGGCGCGCGCAAAAGTCAGCATGCGCGTCGCGCCCGGCGGCGATGCCGAGGCACACCTGGCCGCCCTGACAAATCACCTCCAGCGCCACGCTCCGTGGGGTGCGCAGGTGACCGTCACGCCCGGCGATGTCGGCCAGCCGTACGCCATCGACGCCGACGGACTGGTCTACGACGCGGCCCGCACGGCCTTCCGGCAGGCGTGGGGTGCCGAACCGGTCGACACCGGCGTCGGCGGCTCGATCCCGTTCATCGCCGAGTTCGCGGCGGCTTTCCCATCGGCCAAGATCCTGGTGACCGGCGTGGAAGACCCTGCGACACAGGCGCACAGCGTCAACGAGAGCCTGCACCTGGGGGTGCTGGAACGCGCCGCGACCGCGGAGGCGCTACTGCTGGCCAACCTCGGGTTAGACGGACAGGTCACACCGTAGCCCGGAAGGGCGGTTACTGCCTACCGTGTGAGGCGCTGGACCAGGAGTTGAACCGGCTTCAGCTTCGCTCGCCCGGGTGCTAGTGAGGCCGTCTTCCCAGCGAAGCGATTCTGTCAGCCCGCCCCATTAATTGGTCACTGATTCGGTTGGTAGTCCGACGGCGGTCCGAACTCCGGGCCGTTGAAGCAACTGGGGCCGAATTGCTCCACACAGGTCACTAACTGGTCCGGAGGTGGTGGTGGCGACGTCGTCGGTCCGGGCTGGAAAGCGAACATCAAAGCACTCTGGCTTGTGGTATCCGATACGAGTCGTCCCGCAGGAGCCACTGCCGGAACAGCTGGCTCAGTCGCCACTTTCGGCTCCGGCGACGCCAGCGCTCCCCGTGCCGGTGACACAGCGCCCGGGGGCCCGTAGTAGTAGGCGGCCGATATCTTGTAGTCCTGCCACGGTGGGTCGGTCGCGACATCGGCTTGCCAATGCTGGTTCTCGACCTTTCCGAAGCCGGACCAGTACCCGCCCGATGGCCTTGGGCCTATCGCAACAAACACGCCCGTGGCGTTGACGTCTTTGTCGGTGATACCCGATACGGTGACGCCACCGGTCCCGTTCATCTGCAGTTGGTTGAACGAAATGTGATCGGACTTCGGGCTCGGGGAGGTGCTAGAAACGCTCGGGGAGGTGGTAGAAACGTTGGAAACAGGGGGATCGTCGTCGTTAATCATCCCAACGATGACGACCGCGGCGGCGCTGATTAACGCCGTGCCGATCGAGCCGTACAGTGTTAGCTTCGACCCAGAGTCGCCCGGGCCTTGTGTGTGCGATGCCATCGCTCTACCCCCAATTCGCAGAGCTTGTAGTTAGTAGTTGTGTTGCCGCATGGCGTTTTCGATCGCACTGATCGCAGGAGCGCCACTTACACATCGAGATCCGGGCACCGCCGCCCGATCTGATGTGCACATGATGACCCCGCTCTCAGCACCGCAACCGTTATTTTCCGGTGTCATGATTGTTATGCAAGATCACGCGGGAGCACGTGAGTAGTGCACTACTCGACTTCCGCGCCGGCATCCCCTGCGGGCGTCCGCTGAGTACCCGCGGAAGCCGCTTGGCCCGCCGGAATTTAGGACAGTGCTGCTTGACTGTTTCGCAGGGCACTGGCTTCTCTGTCGGCGGCACCGCGGATGTACTCCTGTGTCCACGGCGAGGTGGCAACGAGCCTCTGTGTCACCGGCCTTGTCGAAGTAGCCGGCGAAGAGGTCTTTGACCTTTTCGAGGTTGTCGCTGATGGCTTATTTGGCCTTGTCCATGAACGACATGATGGTTACCCGCTACCAGCGATGATCTTCTGGATCAATGTTGTCGTACGTGCAGCCTTGACGTTGTACTGAGCCACCTCGATTTTGCCCTTCTCGTCGATCACGAAGGTCGAGCGAATGACACCCTGAACGGTCTTTCCGTACATCTTCTTCTCGCCGAACGCGCCCCACGCAGTGAGAGTTTCGCGGTCCGGATCGGACAGCAGGGGAAACGTCAGGTCCTGTTCATCGCGGAACTTGGCCAGCTTGGCCGGCTTGTCGGGTGAGATTCCGACGACGTCGAGCCCGGCGTCGTTCAGCTCACCCAGGTTGTCGCGGAAATCGCAGGCTTCCTTGGTGCAGCCCGGCGTCGATGCGGCGGGGTAGAAGTACACGATGACCCTGCGGCCCTTGTAGTCGGACAGCTTCACCGTCTTGCCGTCGGCGTCGAGCAGGCTGAACGCGGGGGCCTTGGCGCCCACCTCGAGTCGCGGAGTCTGTGGCATGCGTGCGCATCCCTTCCCATGGACCGGTTTACTTCGATGAGTGCGAGCTGATCTAGGGTAGTTCCGCAAGGCGACAGACTTGGCGCAGGGCTTGAAGCGTATAGGAGGTGCACGTGGCGGACCGCGACCCCGACACCATCAAGCACGACATTGATCAGGCTCGGGACCAACTGGCGTTGACCGTGGACTCCCTCGCCGAGCGCGCCAACCCCCGTCGGCTCGCCGACGATTTCAAAGCCGCATTAGCGCGGTTCGTCAAGAAGCCGGCCGTGGCTGTTTCGCTGGCCGGTGTCGGTACGTTCGTGATCGTCCTCGTGGTGCGCCGGATCAGGCGACGCTGAGGGCGGTCAGCTCACCGCCGCCGGGCGGAGCGGAACCACTCGGTGAACGAGAAGCTGGGTGGATTGGCCACGCGGCCCAGGCGACTGCAGCTGTACTCCGCGATCGGACCCTGCGCAGTTACTTCGTCGTCAGCATGCGCGCCCGCCGCAACAGATGCGAACGATGCACTCATGTGCGACATCAGCTAAGTCCTTGTCTCGTAGCACCGGAGCCCGACATCGCGCCCACAGCCCTGAATGTCAGCTAACGCGAACTCTAGCACCCATACCCCCTTCCAGCAGCTTGAAACCGGAGAATGGTTGGATTGAGTTCCTTCCGCAACGACTGTGCCCCTGCGCAATCCGTAGCATGACTCGACTTACGTGATGTCCAGCACACACTGGGCAGCTAAAGGCCGAGCCGAGCAAGGAATTTACGCCAACGTAAGCCGCAACCATCCAGCATTCTGCTAGCGCGGTGCGGAGAAAAGGATCTTGATCGTCGTCGGGGCGGGCAACGCATCGAGGCGATCGCCCCAGCCGAACGAGGAGGAAGTGAAGTGCGCCGTCAGGGTTTCGAACCCCGGACCCGCTGATTAAGAGTCAGCTGCTCTACCAACTGAGCTAACGGCGCTGCGTGTGCGACAATAACAGGCCCCGCGGCACAGGGTGAAATCCCACTCGCCGCCGCTGGAGGACGACGCCGCCGTCGTGCCCCCGGCCGAAGGTGCCCTTAGACTATTGCCAATAACCGTCGATTTGTTGAGCTGCGAGGTGGAGAAAAGTATGTGGCAGGTCCGATCCGTGGCCCGTCCGCGTCGAAAGCGGGAGTGGTTGACGGCCATCGCGCTCGTCCCCGCCATCGTGCTCGGGCTGTCCGCGTGCAGCAGCACTTCCGCGCCGCCTCCGCCCCAGGTCATCACCGATAAGGGCACGCCGTTCGGCGATCTGCTCGTTCCCAAACTGGCCGCGACGGTGACGGACGGCGCGGTCGGCGTCAGCGTCGACTCACCTGTCTCGGTCACCGCCGAGGACGGCGTGCTGGGCGCGGTCACCATGGTCAGCGAGGAAGACGGGACGCCCGTCGAAGGCAAGCTCACCCGCGACGGTCTGACATGGGCCACCTCCGAGCCGCTCGGTTACAACGAGCGGTACACGCTGACCGCGGAGTCCCTCGGCCTGGGCGGTGCGACCAGCCGGCAGATGACCTTCGAGACCCATTCGCCGGAAAACCTGACGATGGCGTACGTGGTCCCCAGCGAGGGCGAGGTCGTGGGGGTCGGGCAACCGGTGGCCGTCCAGTTCGACGAGAACATTCCGAACCGGCTGGCTGCCCAGCAAGCGATCAAGATCAAGACCAACCCGCCTGTCGAAGGCGCCTTCTACTGGTTGAACAACCGTGAAGTGCGTTGGCGCCCAGCCGCATACTGGAAACCGGGCACCACCGTCGAGGTCGCGGTCAACGCCTACGGTGTCGACCTAGGTGACGGATTGTTCGGCCAGGAGGACATCACCACGCACTTCACCATCGGCGATGAGGTGATCAGCCGCGTCGACGACAACACCAAGACGCTGACGGTCACGCGCAACGGCGAGGTGATCAAGACGATGCCGGTGTCGATGGGCAAGAACAGCGCGCCGACCAACAACGGCACCTTCATCGTCGGCGACCGTCGGTCCCACATGGTGATGGACTCGTCCACCTACGGCGTCCCGACGAACTCCGCCAACGGCTACCGCACCGAGGTGGACTGGGCCACCCAGATCTCCTACAGCGGGATCTATGTGCACGCCGCGCCGTGGTCGGTGGGCAGTCAGGGCTACAGCAACGTCAGCCACGGCTGTGTCAACGTGAGCTCCAGCAATGGGCGGTGGTTCTACGACAACTCCAAGCGCGGCGACATCGTGGAGATCACCAACACCGTGGGGTCGACGCTGTCGGGCACCGAGGGCCTGGGCGACTGGAACATCCCGTGGGAGCAATGGAAAGCGGGCAACGCCAACGTCTGATGCGCGTGACCGCACACTGCCGCGGGACGGCTCTGAGCGACGCCCGCGACGGCACAGGCGCAAGGGCTGAGGAGATGAAAAAGTCAGAGGGCATTTCTGCCCTCCGACCTGTGGGGTGGCTGACGGGGCTCGAACCCGCGACATCCAGGATCACAACCTGGTGCTCTACCAACTGAACTACAGCCACCATCGCCGCTGAGCCAGGGCGCGAGCGGCGTCGTCGATACTAGCCGCTCGGGCGCTCGGCAGCCGAATCGATATCCTCCGCGTGGCTGTTGGGCGGGCCGAGTTGCTCGGCAATTGCGGCGATTTCACTGGTCGACGGCCCAGGCGGCGGCACGAAGGCCGTGCGACGGTAGTACTTGAGCTCGCGGATCGACTCGTGGATGTCGGCCAGGGCACGGTGGGCCAGGCCCTTCTCCGGCTGGCCGAAGTAGATCCTGGGATACCAGCGCCGGCACAGCTCCTTGATGGAGCTGACGTCGATCATCCGGTAGTGCAGGAACTCGTCGAGCTTGGCCATGTCCCGGGCGATGAAGCCGCGATCGGTGGCGATCGAGTTGCCGGCCAGGGGAGCGGTCTTGGCCTGCTTGACGTGCGTGCGGATGTAGTCGAGCACGAGTTCCTCAGCCGCCGCCACGTCGACGGTCGACGCCCGCACCTCCTCGGTCAGGCCCGACCGGGAGTGCATGTCCTTGACCACGTCGATCATCGACGACAGCGCCTGGTCGTCGGTGTGAATGACGATATCGATGCCGTCACCAAGGATGTTGAGGTCGGCGTCGGTGACGAGCACCGCGATCTCGATGAGCCGGTCCGTTCGTCAAGTCCAGGCCGGTCATCTCACAGTCGATCCACACGAGTTCGTCACGCACAGCGCTCACAGTACTGTTTTCGAACATGACGACTGAGTCGAGCGCCACTCCAGCGCAGCAGATCGCCGCCGGCTACGCCGGAGAAGGTCAGGCCTTGGACCTGGGAACCGTCGTCGTGGATGGGGTCTGCGACCCGACCGCGCAGGTCCGCATCCCGCTGGCCACCGTCAACCGGCACGGCCTGGTCGCGGGCGCCACGGGTACGGGCAAGACGAAATCCCTCCAGGTGATCGCCGAGCAGCTGTCGGCCGCCGGGGTTCCGTGCCTGATGGCTGACGTCAAGGGCGACCTGTCGGGGCTGTCGCGCCCGGGGGCACTCAACGACAAGACCGAACAGCGCGCGAAGGACACCGGAGATGACTGGACGCTCCACTGCCTACCCGGTGGAGTTCCTGTCGCTCGGCACCAGCGGCATCGGCGTTCCGGTGCGCGCCACCATCTCCAGCTTCGGCCCAATTCTGCTGTCAAAGGTGTTGGGGCTCAACCAAACCCAGGAGTCCACGCTCGGACTGATCTTCCACTGGGCGGACCAGAAGGGCCTGCCACTGCTGGACCTGAAGGACCTGCGCGCGGTGATTCAGTACCTCACCGGCGATGAGGGCAAGCCGGAACTGAAGGCGCTCGGCGCGGTGTCGAAGACGACCGCCGGGGTCATCCTGCGGGCCCTGGTCAACCTCGAGGCCGACGGCGGCGACACGTTCTTCGGCGAGCCCGAACTGGAACCCAAGGACCTGATGCGCGTCGATGCCCAGGGCCGCGGCATCATCACGCTGCTCGAGGTCGGCGAGCAGGCCGCGCGGCCGGTGATGTTCTCGACGTTCCTGATGTGGGTGCTCGCGGATCTCTTCACGACGCTGCCCGAGGTGGGCGATATCGACAAGCCGAAGCTGGTGTTCTTCTTCGACGAGGCCCACCTGCTGTTCACCGACGCGTCGAAGGCGTTCCTCGAACAGGTCGAGCAGACCGTCAAGTTGATCCGGTCCAAGGGCGTCGGCGTGTTCTTCTGCACCCAGTTGCCGACGGACGTCCCCAACGACGTGCTCTCACAGTTGGGTGCGCGCATTCAGCATGCGCTGCGCGCGTTCACCCCCGACGATCAGAAGGCGCTTGCGAAGACGGTGCGCACATACCCGAAAACCGATGTCTACGACCTGGAGAAGGCGTTGACGTCGTTGGGTATCGGCGAGGCAATCGTCACCGTGCTGTCGGAGAAGGGTGCGCCGACACCGGTGGCCTGGACCAGGATGCGCGCGCCGCGCTCGTTGATGGACACCATCGGGCCGGAGGCGATCGCGGCGGCCGCGAAGGCCAGTCCGCTGCAGGCCGAGTACGGCCAGACGATCGACCGCGACTCCGCGTACGAACGACTGTCCGCCAGAATGGCGCCGCCGCCGCCGGCCGCGCCGCCGCCGGCCGCCGACCCCTCGTTGCCACCGCCCCTGCCGGTCGACACCGGTGCGGCCAGCGCCTCGGGCGAGGTCAAGAGCCGCGGGGCCGCCGAGCCCGGAATGCTCGAGAAGGTGATGGACAGTCCGGCGTTCAAGAGTGCGATGCGCTCGGCGGGAACGGTGATCGGCCGCGAGATCACCCGCAGCATCTTCGGCACCGGCCGCCGCCGCAGGCGCTAGCTTTCGCCGAAACTGTATTCCAGCAGGCCTCTACTCGGACTTTCTCTGCTGGAATACCGTTTCGCGGCAAAAGACTAGTCGCCGCCGAGCTTCTTGTAGACGGCGCCGACGATCGGCGTCACGATCGCGCGCGGGGCGTAGCCGGCGGCCACCGACATCGCCTTGCTCGTGATGCCGGGGACGATCCGCATCTTGTTGCGCTCCAGGCCATCCAGCGACAGCTTGGCGGTGTATTCGGTGGAGATCCACAGGAAGTCGGGGATCAGCTTCTCCACCAGCGACTGCTCGTGCGCATCGGGCAGCGTCTCGCGGACCGGGCCGGGCGCCAACAGCGTGACATGCACACCGGCGCGCTTGAGCTCGCCGCGCAGCGACTCGCTGAACGTGTTGACGAATGCCTTGGTGGCCGCATAGGTGGCGTTGTTCGGAATCGGCGAATTGCCTGCTGTCGAACCGGAAATCAGGATCCCGCCGGCCTTGCGCTGGACCATTCCGGGCAGCACTGCGAGCGCGAGGTCGTGCACCCCAAGGACATTCAGCTGCACTTGGGCCTGCTCGGCCGCGGCGTCGAGCGACGCGACAGGACCGAACGTCGCCGTGCCCGCATTGGCGCACAGGATCGAGATATTGCGGACGGCCAATTCGTCGCACAGTTTGCCGCGGTCGGACGGGTCCGCGAGGTCGACCGGACGAACCTCCACGGTCACGCCGTACTGCTCGGTGAGCCGGTCCGCGAGCGCCTGCAGCACCTCTTCGCGGCGGGCGGTGATGATCAGGTGGTGCCCGCGGGAGGCGAGCTCGACGGCCAGCGCCTCGCCGATATTCTGCGACGCGCCGGTGACCACAGCACGGGCTTCCGCGCTGGGAGCGGGTACTGGCATGGGCCGGACTATATCGTGGGCCATCATGAGCGAACTGCGGTCGTCCGCGCACACCGCACGGCGGTCGCAGATCCTGTCCTGGGCGGCGTGGGACTTCGGCTCGACGGGCGTGAACGCGATCGTGGTGACCTTCGTGTTCTCGCCGGTCTATCTGGCCGATCGGGTCGGCGGCGACCTACCCGGCGACACCAGCCCGACGAGCTGGCTGGGGTGGGCGATGGGGGCCGCCGGCCTGGTGGTCGCGCTGCTTGCCCCGGTGACCGGGGTGTGGGTCGACGCACCGTGGCGCCGGCGCAATACGTTGGCTGCCCTGAGTGGACTGTCGGTCGTGCTTGACGCTGGCGATGGGCCTAGTCCGCGACGACTACCGGTACTTCGCGATCGGCCTGGTCTTGGTGGCCGCCGTTGCCGCTTGCAACGATCTGGCGACCGTCCCGTACAGCGCGATGCTGCGGCAGTTATCCACGCCGCAGACGTCGGGCCAGGTCTCCGGATTCGGCATCGGTGCAGGCTATTTCGGCAGCGTCGTACTGCTTCTCGTCGTCTTTGGCCTGTTCTTGAACGGCGACGGCGGGCTGTTGGGCGTTTCGACCGCCGACGGCTTCGATTTCCGCGCCGCAATGGTGTTCACCGCCGTCTGGTTCGCGCTCCTGGCGCTGCCGGTGCTCGTCGTGGTGCCCAGCCCCAAACCGGAACTACTGCAGAAGAGCGCGTACCCCGGATTCTTCGGTGGTTATCGAAAACTGTGGGCCGAGATCCGTGGCGAATGGCGGCGCGACCCCAACGTGATCTACTACCTGATCGCGAGTGCCATTTTCCGTGACGGCCTCACCGGTGTCTTTCAATTCGGGACCGTGCTGGGCATCACTGTCTACGGCATTGCAGAAGACGACGTGATGCTATTCGGGGTGAGCGCCAGCATCATCGCTGCCATCGGTGCCGTCATCGGCGGCGTGCTCGACGACCGGTTCGGCGCCAAACCGGTCATCGTCGGCGCGCTGACCGCGATGATCGTCGTCGGTCTCATCCTCATGGCGTCGTCGGGGGTTCTCGCGTTCTGGATCTGCGGACTACTGCTGTGCCTATTCATTGGGCCGTCGCTGTCGGCGGCGCGGACACTGATGCTGCGAATATCGGCCGAAGGCAAAGAGGGGGTCGCCTTCGGTCTGTACACCACTACCGGGCGGGCAGTGTCGTTTCTCGCACCGGTGATGTTCGCGACCTTCATCGCCGTTTTCGGCGCGGACCGTGCCGGCATCGGCGGGCTCCTCGTGGTGCTGTTGGCCGGCCTGCTGCTGATGCTGGGGGTGAAAACGCCACCCCGGGTCGCTGCTCCCTAGCCCGTTCCCGTGCAGATGGTCAGGCCGGTGCCGGTGCGCTGCTCGACGGTCGCGCCGTTGACGGTGATCGAGCAGTTCACCTCGCGGCCGACGTTGATGATGCTGATGCTCGCGGAAGCCTCTGCAGGCTCGGCCAATTGGACTTCCTTGCTCCACGGCAGGATCACATTGAACTCCGTCTGCAGCAATCCGCCGTTGTCGACGTACGTGATGTTGATGGCCCGCCCCTCACCGCTGACGTCGTAGACCACGGTCTCCGTGGGACCGGGCGCCGTCGAACCAGTGGTCGGTGGCACCGTTGGCACCGTCGGCACCGTCGGGAGCGGGAACACCGGAGTGGTGGGCCTGCGGGAGGTCGTCGTCGGCGGAGTCCGTGTGGGGGAGCTGGGCTCCGTCAGCGACGGTGGCGGAGCGACGACCGTCTCCTGACGCGAACTGTTGTCGTAGACGATGACGAGGGCGATCACCAGGCCGATCACAGCCAGTACAGCGGTAACGGCGAGCACCCACAGCCAGCGGGGTGACTTCGGTTCATCGTCGGGCGGCGGCGGTTGCCCCGGGCCTCCGGGCGGATACTGCCCGCCGTATTGGCCGTATTGGCCGTATTGGCCGGTTGAGTACGGGTCGTACCCGTAGGGCGAGTACGCAGGCAGCTGCTCGGTCGGGTCCGGCGCGGCGGGGGCCTGGTAGGGGTGACCGTAGGGGGCCTGGCTCGCATACGCCGGATCGGTGTATCCGGGGTAGGTGTCACCCAGCGGTTGGGTCGGGTTCGGTTCGTCGGGGGAGCCCGATTGCTCCTCGCGGCCGCGGTGTGGCGAATCGGTCATAGCCACCTCATGGCTGCGAGGGTACCTGGGCAGATGCCCAGTCGGCTGTCGCCATGGCGCATCGACTCCGGAGAAGGAGCCAAACGCATTGTCACCCGCCCTGGCCTCGGTTAATACCGACGTAACCGCGCGTCAATTACCGTGGCGAAAATGCAAGGCGTCGTGCGGCGGACAATGGGCGTCGAGGAGGAATTCCACCTCGTCGACGTGAAGACCCGACGGCTCACGGCTCGGGCGCCGGAGTTGCTGAGCGTTCTGTCCGACAGTTACGTCGCCGAGTTGCAGCGGTGCGTTGTCGAAATGAACAGTGGCGTAGTCGACACCCTCGACGGGCTGCGCGCCGATCTCCAGAGGCAACGCAAGGTGCTCGTAGACGCAGCCGCCAATCTCGGCATTGGCGTGGTGGCCGCCGGTGCGGTGCCGCTGTCGGTCCCCGCCGAAATGCAGGTCACGCAGACCACCCGCTACCGGCAGATGCTGACCGATTACCAACTTCTGGCGCGCGAGCAGCTCATTTGCGGTACCCAGGTGCACGTCGGCATCGACGACCGTGACGAGTCAGTCGCTGTCGCCAACCGAGTGTCGCCGTATGTGCCGACACTGCTTGCGCTAAGCGCGAGTTCGCCGTTTTGGTCCGACGGTTCCGACACCGGCTACTCAAGCGTGCGTACATTGGTGTGGCAACGCTGGCCGACGACGGGACTCGCCGCGCCGGTGTCGACGGCCACTGAGTACGACAACCTGGTCTCCGACTTGGTGGCGAGCGGAGTTATCACCGACGCCGGGATGGTGTACTTCGACGTCCGGCCGGCCGTCGCGGCGCCGACCCTGGAACTTCGGGTGTGCGACAGCTGCCCGTCGGTGGACACCATCGTGCTCATCGCCGGGCTGTTCCGGGCGCTGGTCGAGCGCGAGATCGAGGGGCTGCGGGCGGGTGTGCCCGCCGTCGAGGTCTCTCCGCCGATGGGCCGGGCGGCGTTGTGGCGAGCTGCCCGTTCGGGTCTGGAGGGTGAGCTCGTCGACTTGAGTCGCCCGGAAGGCCGGCCCGCAGCCGATGCCGTCACCAATCTCGTGCGGATGTTGAAGCCGCAACTCGAGGCTTCGGGGGACTGGCCGACCGTAAGCCGGCTGACCCGGCAGGTGCTGACCGCGGGGACGTCGGCGGCTCGCCAACGCCGGTCACTGCGCCGCCGCGGTCGGCTTACTGATGTCGTCGACCAGCTGATCGCCGAGACAGCGGGCACATGGCCGGACACGTCATCAGCCGTAATCAACGACCCCACACTGCTATTCGGCTATCACCCCGGCCGGGAATACGACCCCGCCGACAAGGCCGCCGCGGACAGCTACGACGAGGCCGTCGACCCAGCTGGGCAGCCGCGGGCACGCTACGAAAAGATCCTTAGTTCAGTCGCAGACGTAGGGGTGGCCGTGTTGCGGTCACGGGAGGGCAACATAGAGCAGGAGCAGCGCGACGAAGGCATCATGTTCCGCGTCAGCGGCCAGAGCCGCGCGCGGGTGTTTCCGCTCGATGTGATCCCCAGGTCGATCGCCGCAGACGAGTGGGATGAACTCACCGCCGGTCTGGGTCAGCGGGCCAAGGCGCTCAACGCATTCCTGAGCGACATCTACTCCGAGCAGGCCATCATCGCCGACGGCGTCATCGGGATGCACGCGCTGGACCGGGCACCGGGATTCCGTTCGACGGGTCGGCTGTCGCGCGGCCCGGTCCGCGCCCACATCAGCGGCACCGACCTCGTATGCGATCGGGCCGGCAACTGGATGGTGCTTGAAGACAACGTGCGAATTCCGTCGGGTACCGCCTACGCAATCGTCAACCGGCGACTGCTGAGCAAGCATATGTGCGAGCTGGACCGGCCCGCCGACCTCTGCGATGTCGGCCAAGTGCCGCAAACGCTGCTGGACACTTTGCGCGCCTCAGCACCACCGCGAGCACCCGACGAGCCGTCGGTTGCGCTGCTTTCTGCCGGATCGGACGACTCCGCCTGGTTCGAGCACAGATTCCTGGCAGACGAGATGGGCATCGCGCTTGTGCAGCCTTCTGATCTTTCGGTGCGGGACGGAAAACTGCTGCGCCACATCGGTTCTGACACCGATCCCATCCACGTACTCTACGCCCGGATGGACGAAGATATGTTGCTGTCATCGACCGGATACGACGGCACCGCGGTTCGGCCAGGATTGCTGGAGGCGCTCGCTGGCGGGACACTGACCATCGCCAACTCGCTCGGCAACGGCATCGCCGACGACAAGGCCGTCTACGCGTATGTGCCTGCGATGATTGAGTACTACCTCGGTGAGAAGCCCGCGCTGGCCCAGGTGCCCACCTGGATCTGCGCCGATCGCGTCCATCGTGACTATGCGCTGGAGAACATCGCCGACCTGGTGGTCAAGCCTATTGACGGGTCCGGCGGCACGGGTGTGGTGATCGGACCGGAAGCCTCCGCCGACGAATTGGAGGCCTGCCGCCGCGAGCTGCAGACCCAACCGGAGCGCTACATCGCCCAGGAGGCGATCGCACTGTCCACTCACCCGACCTTCGACGGCGAGGGAATGTACCCACACCACGTCGACCTGCGGGCGTTCGTACACCTGCGGCCCGGGCGTATCGATACGGTGACGGCACACGTCATGCCGGCCGCGTTGACGCGGGTCGCGGCGCGCGGATCCCGCATCGTGAACTCATCCTCGGGCGGCGGCAGCAAGGACACGTGGATCTTGACCGGCGGCCACCACACTTCAGTGGCGCCGTAGGAACGGAAGGCAATATGTGCGGCATCTGCGGAGAAATCCGCTTCGACGGACAGTCGGCCGACGTGGCCGCGGTGACCCGGATGACGGGTGCCATGGCCTCCCGCGGTCCCGACGCCGACGGCCTCGTTGCGCACGGCCCAATCGCGCTCGGACACCGGCGCCTGTCGATCATCGATCTATCCGCGCGGGCCGAACAGCCTATGGTCGACAGCGACCTCGGGCTGACTCTGGTCTTCAATGGCTGCATATACAACTACCAGGAGCTACGCAAAGAGCTCGAAGCTGTTGGCTACCAATTTTTCTCGACTGCCGACAGTGAGGTGGTGGTCAAGGCGTTTCACCGGTGGGGCACCGGCTGCGTCGGCCGCTTCAAGGGCATGTTCGCGTTCGCGATCGCCGATCGCGAAACCGGTGTCGTCACGCTGGCTCGCGACCGGCTGGGCATCAAACCGCTATATGTGGCCGAAACCGACGGTCGGCTGCGGTTCGCGTCGACTGTTCGTGCGCTGCTCGAAGGCGGCAACGTGGACACCGAACTTGACCGTGTTGCGCTGCACCACTACATGAGTTTTCACTCAGTAGTGCCCGCACCGCGCACTATGTACCGCGGGGTGCGCAAGCTGCCGCCGGCGACCGTGCGGGTGATCCAGCCCGATGGCGTACACGTTGACACGGTCTACTGGACACCGCTTTTTGAACGCGATCCGGCGCGGGCATCCTGGACCGAGCGCGACTGGCAGGCAGCTCTGATGGACGCGCTGCGGACCGCGGTGGAAAGGCGGATGGTCGCCGATGTCCCTGTCGGCGTCTTGCTGTCCGGTGGTATTGACTCGTCAATCGTGGTTGCGCTGCTGGCCGAGCACGGCCAGCACGGCTTGGCCACCTTTTCCATCGGCTTCGACTCGGTCGGCGACGAGTCCGGCGACGAGTATTTCTATTCCGACCTGATTGCGACGACTTTCGACACCGACCATCACCGCATCCACATCGACAGCTCGCGGCTGCTTCCTGCGGTGCCGAAAACCATCGCGGCGATGAGCGAACCGATGGTCAGTCATGACTGCGTCGCGTTTTATCTGCTCTCCGAGGAAGTTAGCAAGTCGGTCAGGGTGGTGCAGTCCGGCCAGGGCGCCGACGAGATCCTGGCCGGCTACGACTGGTACCCGCCGCTGGCCAACGTGGCCCGCGAGCAGACCACCGAGGCGTACGCCAAGGTGTTCTTCGACCGCGGTCACTCCGACGTGCTGGCGATTTTCGCCCCGGAGTACGCCGACGCCGACGACGACCCGAGCCGCCGGTTCGTCACGGCGCACCAGGCCGCGCCCGGCGCCGAGACGGCGGTAGATGCCGCGCTGAGGCTCGACACCCAGGTGATGCTTGTCGACGATCCGGTCAAGCGGGTGGACGCCATGACGATGGCGTGGGGACTGGAGGCACGAGTGCCTTTCCTTGACCACGACTTCGTCGAGCTGGCCGCCACCTGTCCGGCTGAGATGAAGCTGAGCTCCGGCGGCAAGGGGGTACTCAAGGACGCATCGCGGGCGCTGCTCCCGGCCGAGGTGATAGACCGAACCAAGGGTTACTTCCCGGTACCGGGAATCCGGCACCTGCACGGCGACGTGCTCGACATGGTCCGCGACGCGCTGACCAACGATGCCGCACGTGCTCGCGGCCTGTATCGCAAGAAGACCGTCGATGCCCTGCTAGCCGCCCCCAACGAGACCCGTACGACGCTGGGCTCCAACGCGCTCTGGCAACTTGCGGTGCTCGAAATGTGGTTGCAGAGTATGGCAAATTAGTCCAGTGGGACAGCAGGTTCGTCGGGTTTATGGCGCGTCGATGTCGCCGGATGCCACCGCATTCGCGCACCTCGTCGACGATGGCGGCTACCCACGTGCGGTCCAGCGGTTCCTGCGCGGATGGCGGGCGAGTTCGTCGCGCGACGTCGAACTGCCGGTCGAGGGGCCCGTGAACCGCGTCATGCATTCCGCCGACGGGCACTGGCTCGCCTGTGAGGTGGCGCCGGAGGGTGGCTCCCGCAGCCAGATCTGGGTGGTGACAACCGATCCCGACGACCGCGACGCGCGTCGAATCGACAATTGGCCTGCGGGGGGGCCGGACGGCACCGCGGAACTGATCAGTTGGGACGGCACCCGGGTCGCGGCGATCCTGACCGGTGACGACGGCGTCGGTAGCTCGTGCCTGATCGATCCGGCCGACGGAACCACCGTGGTGCTCGATCGACGGTCGGGTGGCCGACTTGTCGACGCGTGGGCCGGAGCGTCACTCGTGCGGGTCGGGCCACGCGGGTACCGCGACCTCATCATGTTGCACGGACTCACCGAGATCGCGCTGCTGCCCTACGATCCCGGCTCCACCACGGACGTCGGAATCATCCTCGACGATCACGGACCCCGGCGCCTTCGCGCAGGTCTGGAAGGCGAACTCTACGAGCTGTACCAGCCGGCGAGCGCGTACGGGGTCAACAGCACCGAGGGGTATGTGCGCGCGCTGATACGCAGCGAGAACGGCGCTGAGCACGCACGGTTGCTCGAGGTCACCTCGACCCCGGATGGGGTGTCCTACCAGGTGGTCGCCGAACGACCGGGTTACGAACTCGATGAATTCACCGTCAGTGACGACCTCTCGACTGTGGCGATACTGTGGAATATCAACGGCACCAGTGAATTACAGATCCTCGAACTTGCCGACTACATGGTCTACGATCCGATCCCGCTGCCAGGTATGGTGGCCGGCGAGCTGAGTATCAGCGCCGGCGGGTCGATGCTGGCGATGACCGTGGAGAGCCCGTCGATGCCGGCGACCGTCGAACTGGTCGATCCGCGCTCGCGCGAGTGGGAGCCCGTCGACCGCGAGCCGAGTCTTGGCCCGGTATCCGCCGATCCGACGTTGGAGACGATCGTCGCGCGCGACGGTCTGACGTTCACCGGCTGGCTCTTCCGTCCGCCCGAGGGGATCGAGCCGATCGGCGCGATGCTGTTCCTGCACGGCGGGCCCGAAGGTCAGGGGCGTCCCGGCTACAACGAGTTCTTCCCGCCTCTGCTCGAAGCGGGCATCTCGGTGTTCCTCCCGAACGTGCGGGGCTCGGGGGGATTCGGCCGCTCGTTCATGCACGCCGACGACAGAGAGGGGCGGTTCGCGGCCATCGACGATGTCGCAGATGCCGTGAACTTCCTCGCCGACAATGGTCATGCCCGCCGCGACCGGATCGCATGTTGCGGTTGGTCCTACGGCGGCTACCTCACCCAGGCGGCGCTCACCTTTCATCCGGATCTGTTCGCCGCGGGCATCAGCATCTGCGGCATGAGCGACCTCAACACCTGGTATCGCACCACCGAACCGTGGATCGCCGCAGCGGCGTATCCGAAGTACGGCCATCCGATCAGTGACCGTGAGTTGCTCGAAAGGTTGTCCCCGCTGCAGCGGGTGGAGGCGTTGACCGCACCGCTGCTGCTTGTGCACGGCGCGAATGACACCAATGTCCCGCCGGAGGAGTCACTGCAGATGTGCGAAGCACTGCGGACGCTCGGGCGCACCGTCGAACATCTGGTCTTCGAAGACGACGGTCACCAGCTCGACAAGCGCGAGAATCGCGCCGTACTGGTCAAGGCCATGCGCGAGTGGCTTGTTGCGGCATTTGCGGCCACTCCCATTTCGTGATCAATCCGTAGCTGGCGGAAGGTTTGGAGAAATTGTCCGGCGGGTAAACGAGAACTGCGCGCCGGTGTCGGCGCGAGACGAATGGAGCCCCAGCATGCGAGGAATTCTCGGCGTCGTCGTGCTCGTCTGGTTGCTGATCGGAGTGTTCGCCGCCTTTCAGCGCGACTACTTCAAGGGCGGCGAAGCCAATTGCGCGACAGCGGGGACCATCGCGCTCACGGTGGTTGTCGGCCCGCTGAACTACGCGGGAGTCAATCCAAAAGTAACCAACTGCAATGTTCCCCAGCCCAGCCAGTAGTCCACTGACCCTTAACAATTCACGAGAACTGGAGTAACCATGATTGTCCTTGGAGCCATCCTGCTCATTCTGGGGCTGATACTCGGCATGTCAATCCTGACCTATATCGGTGTCGTCCTGATCGTCATCGGCGCCGTGTTCTGGCTGTTGGGTCGGTCCGGACGGCCCGTCGGCGGCAGGAAAGCCTGGTACTAAACCCCGGCACGCCCGGCCGAGGTCAGCGCTGCGACCGTCATTTCCCGCAAGACGGCACGCGAGCTGGCCTCGGCCGTTTTCGTGGCACCGGGTTTCATGCTGTGTGGTGTGGAATTCAGCAACCCGAATGCCGCGTGCGCCATCAGCCGTGCATCGTCCTCACGCAGCGACGTGTTCAACTGCCGAAGTACATCCACCCAGATCTCGACGTACTGTCGTTGCGCCCTGCGGACCTGACGCTTGGCGCCCGGCGGCAAGTTGGGAAGGTCGCGGTCCTGGATGCGGATCAGGTCCGACTCCCCGAGCGCGAAGTCCAGATGGAAGTCGATCAACCCCCCCAGCGCGGAGTCCGGGTCCGTCGGCGCGGGTCGACGACGTCGGTCGCGCCGGCCAGCAGTCGCGTGCTGATCCCCACAAGCAACTCGACGAGGAGCGATTCCTTGTTGGGGAAGTGGCGGTAGATGGCCGGACCGCTGACACCTGCGGCGGCCCCGATGTCCTCCAGTCGTACCGCGAGATAGCCCCTTTCGGCCACCAGACGTTCGGCCGCGGCGATCAGTTGCGACCGGCGGTCCGATTTCGCCTGGCTGCGGCGCGTGGCGGCCGGTGCCGGCACCGACGTGGAGGCCATGGGTACGCTCCAAACCCGCTGGTGGACATTTCGGTTAATCGTGGCTAACATACCACGAGTTAGTCGTCATTAACTCAACCGAACGGGTCTTCTGCGATGACACCGCGGGTTTCACATCGCGAGGCGCACCTCGAGCTGGTGGGCCAATTGCGCGCCAAGCTGACCGCCGCGGCACTCGGCGGCCCAGAGCGCGCGCGCGAACGCCATGTCAGCCGCGGCAAGCTGCTTCCGCGCGACCGCGTCGATGGACTGCTCGACGCAGGCAGTCCGATGCTGGAACTGGCCCCCCTTGCCGCCGACGGGATGTACGACGACGAATGCCCCGGCGCGGGCATGATCTCCGGCATCGGGCGCGTCTCGGGACGCGAATGCATGATCGTCGCCAACGACGCGACGGTGAAGGGCGGCACGTACTACCCGGTCACCGTCAAGAAGCACCTGCGCGCCCAGGAGATCGCCGGACAGAACCGGCTTCCGTGCATCTACCTGGTCGACTCGGGCGGCGCTTTCCTTCCGCGACAGGACGAAGTGTTTCCCGACCGCGAACACTTCGGTCGCATCTTCTACAACCAGGCCAACCTGTCCGCTCAGGGCATCCCGCAGATCGCGGCCGTGTTGGGCTCCTGCACGGCCGGCGGTGCCTATGTGCCTGCGATGAGCGATGAGGCCGTGATCGTCCGCAACCAGGGCACCATCTTCCTCGGCGGCCCGCCTCTGGTGAAGGCTGCGACCGGCGAGGTGGTGACGGCCGAGGACCTCGGCGGCGGTGACCTGCACTCCAAAAAATCAGGTGTCACAGACCATTTGGCCCACGATGACCGCGACGCGCTGCGCATCGTTCGACGCATCGTGGCGACATTGGGACCGCGTGAGCAGCTGCCATGGGATGTCACGCCGACGGTTGACGCGATCGCCGACCAGTCTGAGCTGTACGACGTGGTGCCCGTCGATTCGCGCGTGCCCTACGACGTCCACGAGGTGATCACCCGAATCGTCGACGGCGGCGAGTTCTCCGAGTTCAAGGCCGAGTACGGGAACACACTCGTGACGGGGTTCGCCCGCATCCATGGGCATCCGGTCGGTATTGTCGCCAACAACGGCGTGCTCTTCGGCGAATCCGCCTTGAAGGGAACGCATTTCATCGAACTCTGTGACAAACGCATGACCCCGTTGCTATTTCTGCAGAACATCTCGGGCTTCATGGTGGGTCGCGACTACGAGGCCGGCGGAATCGCCAAACACGGCGCGAAGATGGTCACCGCCGTCGCCTGCGCGAGGGTGCCGAAGCTCACCGTCGTCATCGGCGGCTCGTACGGCGCGGGCAACTACTCGATGTGCGGGCGGGCGTATTCCCCGCGCTTCCTGTGGATGTGGCCCAATGCCAGGATCTCGGTAATGGGTGGGGAACAGGCCGCCTCGGTGCTCGCCACGGTGCGCGGTGACATGACCCCCGAGCAGGAGGAGCAGTTCAAGGCGCCCATCCGGCAGCAGTACGAGGACCAGGGCAACCCGTACTACTCGACGGCGCGGTTGTGGGACGACGGGGTCATCGACCCGGCTGACACCAGAACCGTTCTCGGCCTTGCGCTCTCGGTGGTGGGTCAAGCGCCGCTCGAGTCGGTCTCCTACGGCGTGTTTCGGATGTAGACACCATGAGCCTAAAAGAACTCCAGACTGTACTGATCGCCAACCGTGGCGAAATCGCCGTGCGGGTCATTCGCACACTGCGCGCGATGGGTATCCGGTCGGTTGCCGTGTTCAGCGATGCCGACGCAGGCGCGCGCCACGTCGCCGAAGCCGACGTCGCGGTCAACATCGGACCGGCCGCGGCGCGCGAGAGCTACCTCAACATCGACGCCGTGATGGCTGCGGTCCGCCGGACCGGCGCCCAGGCGGTTCATCCCGGCTACGGATTCCTCTCGGAGAATGCGCAATTCGCCGCAGCGCTGAAAGCGGCAGGCATCGTCTTCATCGGACCGCCGGTGGGGGCGATTCAGACGATGGGCGACAAGATCGCCGCCAAGGCGGCGGTGTCGGCATTCGGAGTGCCAGTCGTTCCCGGTGTCTCGCGTCCCGGTCTCACCGACGCCGACCTGATCGCCGGCGCGGCCGAAGTCGGATATCCGGTCCTCGTGAAACCGTCCGCCGGAGGCGGCGGCAAGGGCATGCGTGTCGTGCACGAACCGGCGGAACTCGCGGCGGCCCTCACCAGCGCGCGACGGGAGGCCGGCTCGGCCTTCGGCGACGACACCCTGTTCCTCGAACGCTTCGTGCTGAACCCGCGGCACATCGAGGTGCAGGTGCTCGCCGACGGCTACGGCAATGTGGTGCACCTCGGCGAACGGGAATGCAGCCTGCAGCGCAGGCACCAGAAGGTCATCGAGGAGGCGCCGTCGCCGCTGCTGGACGCGGCAACGCGAGCCCGCATCGGCGCGGCGGCCTGCGATACGGCGCGCAGCGTGGACTACACCGGTGCAGGCACGGTCGAGTTCATCGTGTCCGCCGACCGCCCCGACGAGTTCTTCTTCATGGAGATGAACACCCGCCTGCAGGTCGAGCATCCGGTGACCGAGATGGTCACCGGAATCGACCTCGTCGAGCAGCAGGTGCTCATCGCGGCGGGCCACAAGCTGCCGATCGCACAGGATGACGTCGCCTTGACCGGGCACGCCATCGAGGCGCGGGTCTACGCAGAGGATCCCGGTCGCGGCTTCCTTCCGACCGGCGGGGCCGTGCTCGACCTTGCCGAACCCACCGGGCCGGGAGTTCGCGTCGACTCCGGACTCGCCCGCGGCACGGTGGTCGGCAGCGACTACGACCCGATGCTGTCGAAGGTCATCGCGCACGCCGAGGACCGTGGCGCGGCCCTGCGCGCGCTCGACAAGGCGTTGGCGGACACCGCCGTCCTCGGGGTCACCACGAACATCGAGTTCCTTCGCTTCCTGCTGGCTGATCCCGATGTGGTGGCCGGTCGTCTCGACACCGGACTGCTCGACCGCCGCATGCCCGACTTCCACCCCGCCGAACCGGGTGATCGCGAACTGATCTCCGCGGCCGCGTACAAGTGGCTCCGCGGCTGGCCCGAACCGGTCACCGACCTGTGGGCGGTGCCGTCGGGATGGCGGATCGGCGAACAGGCGCCGACGACGTTTCGGCTGCATTCCGGCGACCGTACCGACCACGTCTATCTCACCGGAACGCCGCAGCGGGCCACCGCGGCTGTTGAGAACGGCGAATCGCATTCGCTGACAGCGACTCTCGACGGCGATCTGCTGACGGTCATCCTGGACGGGCTGCGCACCGCCTACCTCGTCGCCGTCGGCGGCCCCGACGGCACCGGCCAGATCTGGTTGTCCGGCGCCGGGCACACCGCGGTCGTCGAACAGCTGCGCGAAGCCCCCGTGCGACCCGATGACGAACTCAGCGGCGACGCCGAACTGACCTCAGTCCCATGCCGGGTTCGGTTGTTGCCGTGGGTGTTTCCGACGGACATCACGTCGATGCCGGAACCGTCATCGTGACGGTCGAGGCCATGAAGATGGAACACGCCCTCTCCGCTCCGGTGGACGGCGTGGTGGAACTGCTCGTCGCCGTGGGCGACCAGGTCAAGGTAGGCCAACCACTGGCGAAGGTAACCGCCGGCTTTACCGGCGAGTCAGCAGATGCAACCCAGAAGGAAGAGTCATGACCGACTTTCTCGCATCGGGCACCCTGCCCGATCACTATGAACAACTGGCCAAGACGGTGCGCGACTTCGCCCAGAGCGTGGTCGCACCGGTAGCCGCCAAGCACGACGAAGAACACTCGTTCCCCTACGAGGTGGTCTCGGGAATGGCCGACATGGGGTTGTTCGGCCTGCCGTTCCCCGAGGAGTACGGCGGCATGGGCGGGGACTACTTCGCGCTGTGTCTGGCGCTGGAGGAACTCGGCAAGGTCGACCAGAGCGTGGCGATCACCCTCGAAGCGGGCGTGTCGTTGGGCGCGATGCCCGTGTACCGCTTCGGCAACGAGGAGCAGAGGCAGGAATGGCTGCCGCTGCTGGCCAGCGGTAAGGCGCTCGGCGCGTTCGGGCTCACCGAGGCGGGCGGCGGTACCGACGCCGGCGCCACCAAGACCACCGCCCGGCTCGACGACGGGCACTGGATCATCAACGGCTCCAAGCAGTTCATCACCAACTCCGGCACCGACATCACAAAGTTGGTCACGGTCACCGCGGTCACGGGGGAGACCGATGGCAAGAAGGAGATCTCGACGATCCTGGTGCCCGTTCCCGCACCGGGGTTCACCGCCGAGCCCGCCTACAACAAGGTCGGCTGGAATGCGTCCGACACCCACCCGCTGAGCTTCGATGACGTGCGGGTACCGCAGGAGAACCTGCTCGGCGAACGCGGCCGCGGTTACGCCAACTTCCTGCGCATCCTCGACGAGGGACGGATTGCCATCGCCGCGCTGTCTGTCGGTGCCGCGCAGGGCTGCGTCGACGAGTGTGTGAAGTACGCCAAGGAGCGGGAGGCGTTCGGTCAGAAGATCGGGGCCTACCAGGCGATCGCGTTCAAAATCGCGCGCATGGAGGCTCGCGCATATGCCGCCCGCACCGCCTACTACGACGCGGCAGCATTGATGTTGGCGGGCAAGCCGTTCAAGAAGGCGGCGGCGATCGCCAAGCTGGTGGCCAGTGAGGCGGCCATGGACAACTCGCGCGATGCGACGCAGGTGTTCGGCGGCTACGGCTTCATGAACGAGTACCCGGTGGCGCGTCACTATCGCGACAGTAAGATTCTCGAAATCGGTGAGGGGACAACGGAAGTGCAGTTGATGTTGATCGCACGGGAGTCGGGCCTGTGAGCGGAGCGAACGATTCGGCAGACGTGAGCGGAGCGACGATTCGACGGATATGAGCGACAAGCGCATCGTCGTCCAGCGCGGGCTTGTGGTTCGAGGAGTTCGAGACCGGTGTGCTGTACCAGCACCGGCCAGGACGCACGATCACCGAGGCCGACAACGTCCTGTTCACCACCCTGACGATGAACACCCAGGCGCTGCACCTCGACGCGGCGTTCTCCGATGCGCTGCCGCCGTTCAACCAGCGGCTGGTGAACTCGATGTTCACGTTGTCGACGCTGGTCGGTCTGTCGGTGGCACAGCTGACGCAGGGCACCATCGTCGGCAACCTGGGCTTCGGTGAGGTCGCCTTCCCCAAACCGCTTTTCCACGGTGACACGCTCTATGCCGAGACAGAGGTGACCGACAAGCGCGAATCGAAGAGCAGGCCGGGGGAGGGCATCGTGACCTTCTCCCACGTCGCCCGCAATCAGCACGGTGACGTCGTGGCAACGGCATCCCGCAAAACCATGGTTCGCAAGCGTCCCGAGGGGCAGGCCTGATGTCGTTGAGGAACAATGGTCCCGGCTGGTTGTTCTGCCCAGCCGATCGGCCCGAGCGATTCGAGAAGGCCGCTGCCGCGGCCGATGTCGTCATACTCGACCTCGAGGACGGTGTGGCCGCCAAGGACAGGGAGGCGGCACGCGAGGCGCTCGTCACGACGCGGCTGGATCCGCAGCGCACCGTCGTGCGGATCAACCCGAGCGCGACCGCCGACCACCAACTCGATCTGGATGCCCTGTCGCGTACCGACTACACCGCGGTGATGCTGGCGAAGACCGAATCACCCAGGCAGGTACGCGATCTCGCGCCGCGCGAGGTGATCGTGCTGATAGAAACGCCGCTGGGTGCCCTCGAGGTCGGCGAGTTGGCGCGCATGGAGAATGCGTTCGCCGTCATGTGGGGTGCCGAGGACCTGTTCGCCGTCACCGGCGGCACCGCCAACCGCTGGCCCGACGGGAGCTACCGCGACGTCGCCATGCATGTGCGATCGCAGAGCCTGCTGGCCGCCAAGGCCTACGGGAAGATGGCGCTGGATTCGGTATACCTCGACATCAAGAACCTCGACGGGTTACGCGCCGAAAGTGACGACGCGGTGGCTGTCGGGTTTGACGCGAAGGTCGCCATCCACCCGACGCAGGTCGCGGTCATCCGCGCCGCCTACGCGCCGACCGACGAACAGGTCGACTGGGCGAGGCGCGTCCTCGACACGGCGCGCACACAGCGGGGTGTCTTCCAATTCGAAGGCATAATGGTGGATGCCCCAGTACTGCGGCGGGCAGAGCGCATCGTCTCGTTGGCGCCCCACCCCGGCAGCTGACGGACAGGCCCCTCACCAGGGGTTCTGCTCCTACCGCCTCCGTGCTGAGCACCTCAGTCGCCTGACGGCGCGATCCGCCGTCAGTGACCCTAGGAGGCGGTATGGCAGGGCCTGTTCAGGCACCCCCGAGGTCGATCGACGTCGAGTTGGAGCCGATTGCGCTGGTCGCCCCGGACGGGACGCCGACCGCCGAGACCCGATACCGCCGAGACCTCCCGCCCGAGACTCTGGCCTGGCTCTACGAGTCGATGGTCGTCACTCGCGATCTCGACGGCGAGTTCGTCAATCTGCAACGCCAGGGTGAACTGGCGCTGTTCGCGTCGTGCCGTGGCCAGGAAGCCGCGCAGATCGGCGCGACGGCGTCCCTTCGCAAGACCGATTGGCTGTTCCCGCAGTACCGCGAGATCGGCGCGTTCCTGCTGCGGGGTATCACGCCCGCGCAGATGGGCGCGGTCTGGCGGGGCAATGGCACGGCGGGCTGGGATTCACCGAGAAGTGTGTCGCGCCGATCGCCATCCCGATCGGCACGCATGGTCTGCACGCCGTCGGCGCGGCGATGGCCGCCCAACGCCTGGGCGAGGATTCGGTGACACTGGCTTTTCTCGGTGACGGCGCGACCAGTGAGGGCGACGTGCACGAGGCACTCAACCTCGCGTCCGTGTTCAAGGCGCCGTGTGTCTTCTTCGTGCAGAACAACCAGTGGGCGATATCGGTTCCGGTCAGCCGCCAGATGGCGGGCCCGTCGATCGCGCACCGGGCCATCGGTTACGGCATGCCGGGTGTCCGAGTGGACGGCAACGATGTGCTGGCCTGCCACGCGGTGACGGCCGAGGCCGCCAAGCGCGCCCGCGATGGCGGCGGGCCGACACTGATCGAGGCGATCACCTACCGGATGGGGCCGCACACCACGTCCGACGACCCCACCCGGTACCGGTCCGACGAGGAAGTCGAGTACTGGGCGGCACGCGATCCGATTCGGCGCTACCGCACCTACCTGCAGGCGATCGGCGTGTGGACCGAGCGACTCGAGGAGCGGGTGGAGGCCAAGTCGAAGCGATTGCGCACCGAACTGCGCGAGGCCGTCGTCGACGCCGACGACGTCGACATCACCGAGATGTTCGACACCGTCTACCACGACATCACCCCGGACCTGCTGGCACAGCGCGACCAGGTGCTGGCAGAGCTGGCGAAGGAGGGCCTGACATGACACAGATCATCGAGCGGCCACCGCTGCACGGCGAGGACGCGCCGGAGCCCCGGGGTCCGTTACTGACCCCTGTCCCGCTGGGCCCACAGCTTGCCAGGGGAACCCCGACGCTGACGATGGCGCAGGCGATCAACCGGGCGCTGCACGACGCGATGGCCGCCGACGAGCGCGTGTTGGTCTTCGGGGAAGACGTGGCCACGCTCGGCGGGGTCTTCCGCGTCACCGAGGGCCTGTCCGAAACCTTCGGCGAGCAGAGGTGTTTCGACACCCCGCTCGCGGAGTCGGCGATCATCGGCATCGCCATCGGCATGGCGATCCGCGGCCTCGTACCCGTACCGGAGATCCAATTCGACGGGTTCGCCGCCCCGGCGTTCGACCAGATCGTCAGTCACTTGGCGAAATATCGCATGCGGACGCGCGGCGACGTCGACATGCCGGTGACCATCCGGATTCCGTCGTTCGGCGGGATCGGTGCCGTCGAACACCATTCGGAGTCCACCGAAAGCTACTGGTTGCACACCGCCGGCCTTAAAGTGGTGGCGCCGTCGACGCCGTCGGATGCGTATTGGCTTCTGCGACAGTCGATCACCAGCCGTGATCCCATCCTCTACCTCGAACCCAAACGCCGATATTGGACCCGCGGACCCGTCGACACCAACTCACCGGGCCTGCCGATCGGGCGCGCGGCGATCCGGCGTACCGGCGATGACGTCACGGTGGTGACCTACGGCCCGCTGGTCGCGACCGCGGTCAGCGCCGCCGAACTGGCAGCAGAGCAACGCGGCTGGAGCCTGGAGGTCGTCGATCTGCGATCGCTGAACCCACTGGATTTCGACACCGTTGCGGACTCGGTGCGCAGGACGGGCCGCGCGGTGGTGATGCACGAAGGTCCGCGCACCCTGGGCTTCGGCGCGGAACTGGCCGCCCGAATCCAGGAGGAGTTGTTCTACGACCTGGAGGCGCCGGTGTTGCGCGCCACCGGATTCGACACTCCGTATCCGCCTGCGCGGCTGGAGAAACTCTGGTTGCCGGGAGTCGACCGACTCCTCGACTGTGTCGAACGCACGATGGAGGGGCCATGACCGGCGATGAGCGCTCGCGCGACGAAAATCCCGCCCGGCACGGTGTGAGGGACTTCCTCGTCCCGGATCTCGGCGAGGGACTGGAGGACGCGACGATCACGAGCTGGAGCGTCGCGGTGGGAGACACCGTCGAACTGAACCAGACGCTGTGCACGGTCGAGACCAACAAGGCCGAGGTGGAGATCCCGAGTCCGTACGCCGGGCGGATCGCCGAACTCGGCGGTCGCGAGGGCGAGACGCTGAATGTCGGGGCCGTGCTGGTTCGGATCGCGACGGGTGCGGAACCGGTCGTCGAGAGCACCGCGAAACGCAAGCCGGTGCTCGTCGGTTACGGCGCCGACGACGCGATGGACAGCAGCAGGCGCGCGGTCGGTGCGCCGTCAGCCCGGCCGCGGACGAAGCCGCCGGTGCGCAAGCTGGCGGCGGAGCTGAATGTGGATCTGCACGAGCTGGCGGGCTCCGGTCCCGACGGTGTGATCACCCGCGATGACGTCCTGTCCTCGGCGGGCCGGTCCGCGCCCACCCCCGACATGGTGGCGGTGCGCGGCGTGCAGGTGGAGATGGCACACCGAATGTCGCTGTCGCGCAGGGAGATACCGGATGCCCACGCAGGTGTGCAGGTCGACGGGACGAGTCTGTTGCGCCTGCGCGACCGGCTGCGTGATCAGGCAGGCGAGGATGTGCCGATCACGCCGTTCGTCCTGACGTTGCGGCTGTTGACGATTGCGCTCTCCCACCACCCGAAGCTCAACTCGACGTGGGTCGACACCACCGAAGGACCGCGGATCCATCTGCACTCCGCGGTGCATCTGGGATTCGGTGTGGCGGCGCCGCGCGGGCTGCTGGTGCCCGTCGTCAAAGACGCCCAGGACAAGACGACCCGTCAGCTCGCCGACGTGGTGGCCGCGCTGATACGGGATGGGAGGGCCGGCACGCTCAAACCGACTGAGCTGCAGGGCTCCACGTTCACGGTGTCCAACTTCGGCGCGCTGGGGTTGGACGACGGCGTGCCCGTCATCAACTACCCCGAGGCGGCCATCCTCGGGATGGGCTCGCTGAAGCCGCGGCCGGTTGTCGTTGACGGTGAAGTCGTTGCACGGCCGACGATGTCGCTCACGTGTGCGTTCGACCATCGCATCGTCGACGGCGCACAGGCGGCCGCGTTCTTGACCGAACTACGTGCGCTCATCGAGGCGCCGGAACTGGCGCTCCTCGACCTCTGAGTCACTTGCGCTGAGCGGCCTGCAATCGACGAGCGAACTCCGGTGACTCGATAGACCTGGCCTGCGGCCCCAACTCGGTGTCGACCGCGATGCGGTGCTGGTCGGTGTCGACGAACCCGGGATTGGCGGTCGCCCGCATAGAAGCCTTCGTCGCGATGACCACGTCGCGCGGTGCGCCGGCGGGGCCGGCGGCCAGTTCCAGTGCGGCGGCGACCGGATCGTCGGCGACCTCGAGCGCCAGCCCGTAACGCACCGCCGCCTCGGCGTCGAAGCGCTTGCCGAAGAGCAGTGACGCGCGGGCCACCTGCGGTCCGACGCCGCGCTGCAGCATCCACGTCGCGCCGCCGCCGGGATGGATGCCCAGCTTCTGGAAGCGGGGGTCGAAGAGGGCCGCCGGCCCTGCGATGCGCACGTCGGCGGCCAATGCGAGGTTCAGTCCGGCGCCGACGGCTGCGCCGTTGACGGCCGCGATCGTCGGCAGCGTGCAGTTGGCCACCGCGAGGAACCCGTCGTAGATCCCGCGCAGCCCGTCCTCGGTGGCCGCACCCAGTGCGGTGAGGTCCGCGCCGGCACAGAACGCCTTGCCCGCGCCGGTGACGACGAGCGCGTGCACGTCGTGATTGGCCTCCGCGGCATCGACCGCGGCCCGCAACGCCGCCGAGATCTCGGTCGTGACCGCGTTGCGGCGATCGGGATCGTTGATGGTGATGAGGGCGACGCGGTCCTCGACATGGACCAGTACCGGATCAGACACGCGGCTCAGCCTACTGATCGGGTCAGTTGGCGACCGTCAACGTGACGTTGTTCAGGGACACCGCGACGTCGCTGGACAGAATGTCCATGAAGGTGGGGACGTCGCGTACCGCAGCGCCGGACGCGATGACATTGCCCGGAAAGCTGGGGCTGCACGGGAAGTTGTGGCACCGGTACCAGAACCCGGGCGCACTTTGGTACGGGAACATGCTGGGCGCCTGGTCGACGCGATACCGGCCCGGCTGGATGAACGCCGTCGCCCATCCGTCGGCGTTCGGATTGTTGGCCACGCCGAATACCCCGTTGCTGCCGTAACTCGGCGGGCCGGCGACCGCCGGTGCGGCCGAAGCCACGCGCCAGCAGTGTGGCCGCGCGACAGTGACCGCGACCTTGGAGTTCACGCTGTGGAGTGTATCGAGCCGCTGGGCTCGAGGAGCCGGTTTCTATGCCGCGGCGGAGTCGACGCCCTCGGCGGAGGTGTCGGGCGACTTGCTCGACTGTTCGACCCCTGTAACGCCGATGTCTGATCGGCGAATTGTCCTCTGGAGCAACTGTTTCCGAAGCAGGAGGTGTTGGCGGTCGGTGGTGTCCACGGTAGTGGTGTCTACCGTCGTGGTGGTGTCTAGCGGTGCCGTCGGCGTGAGTCGCAGTTCGCCGACCTCGCCGGGTACCGCCTTGACGCTGTTGCGGACGACGTTCGTCAGCGGCGTGGAGTTCTCGAGCGGGTCGCCGGACGTCGTGAGGGACTCATCGACGTCCAGCGTCTCGTTGGTCACGGCGACCTCGGTGTTCTTCGATTTCCGTGACTCCGGGGCAGGGTCCGCAGGCGCAGTGATCGCTGCCAGGGTCTCCTGAATGGCGCCGGGAATCTTCGCGATCGTCGTCAGCAGGTCCGCTGGCGACGGGAAGAGGCGCGCGGGCCGGTAGGCGCTCGGATCAGTGGGAATTGGATTGCCGCCGTAGTAGGCGGAGTCGACCGCCAGTTTCAGCAGCGGGTTGGCGATATTTGCGATGCGGTCACCGAGGAGCTGGCGGATCAGCTTGGTCAGCGGCAGTTCCTCCGTCGTGTACGTGACGTAGGTGGTGTTGTCACGCTGTAGTGACGTATGTGGTGATCCTGTCCTCCGGCGAGCTGCAGCGGGCATCCGTGCAAGCCAGCACTGCGCCGCTGGCGGTGATGGCGCACGTGTTCGCGTCGCACTGTCACCGACGGGGTGCCGTCGGCATCGACGGGCAAGTCGAGCTCGGACTGATCGCAGGCGCCCGCTCAGATACGCCACCAGCGCGTTGAGTGCCGCGATCGGATTCAGCACATCTGCGGGTGCGTTGGAGTTGTAGTCGTACTCGGATCCGGTGTTCACGGCCGCGAGGGCAGGCACGTCGCTCGGAGTGGGGATGGGGTTGACGCCGATCAGGGAGAACCAGGGATAGCGGGTGCCGAAGCCGCCGTCGGGGCGCGCGACGTCGCCGACCATGACGACGACCGTGTCGTTGAAAGCCGGATCCCCCGACGCCAGCAGCATATCCCACGTTCGCGGCGCCCCAACCCCCGGCGATAACCGAGTTGCGCTCGCCGGCGTTGGCTTCGAGCGCCGCCTTGATGCCCGAGCGGCCCGGCCAAGAAGTTCACGTAGGTGATGTCGTCACCGTTGGGTCCGGTATAGATCGGGTCGTTGAACTTGCCGTGGAAAAAGTCCGCAACACCCGCCCCATCCCAGTTTGTCGAGCTGCCGACGACGATCAGCGCGGCCAGATCGACCAGCGGACGTGGAGATGGAAGCGGGCTGGGTTGCGGCAACCCCGGCGACGCTCGTTGCGACCCCGACCGCCGCAACGCTCATCGCAACCTTGACGCCGCGTTTCCTGCCAGACTCTGGCCATTCCGACATCCTCCCCGCCTGGCGTAGCAAACGCCCGCTCACGGGCATCGTACGCGAGGTCGCCTGGCCGCCGACAGGGCGGTTTCGACGAGATTCTCGCCTACAACTTCCGCAACAGCGCCGCTGCGCGGACGTCGTCGTCGACGGCGAGGGCGATTCGGACCTCGGTGTCGGTGTGGCAGGAACGTATCGTCACCGGTTCCCCGAACTTGATCGGTCTGCGGTACTCGACGACCGCGCGATACGGGGCTGTGGCGATGTCAGGGTGCGCTGCCATCACTTCGTGGATCGCGTGCCAGTAGGCCGCGTTCGTGACGTGTTGGAAGATGTCGATATCCGTGCGACGCAAGGCAAACGGCGTAACAGTGGCGTCCGCGTCCAGCGGATCGCGCCAGCCATCGCCGCCATTTGAGACGGTGCTCGTCGGTGGTCGACGCGAACTTCTCGATGAGGGTGTCGGAAACCCGTGAGGGGCGTGAGGGTGTCCTTGTTGATGGCGATCCAGAAACCCTCCGTCTCGATGCGGCCTCCCTCACTGCCGACCAGGTCGACCCGCATCGTGCACCACCGCGTCGACAGGGCCGAGCACCACCGACTGAAGTTGATGTCGCTTCCCAACTCGATCGGTGAGATCACGTCGATGACGGTGCGGTTCACGATCCAGTAGGGGTGTGCCTCCGCCTCGCCTGCGTCGACGAGATTCTCTGCGCCAACCTCCTGGATATAGCGCGCCACGCCGTCGAGTCGCAGATGAAGATGCTCGTCGATGTCGCTCGTCGTCAGCGGCCAGGAGGTGCGGTAGACGTACCCAGTATTCAGGCAGTGCGCGCAGGGGAAGGTCTGCGTCGGTTGTGGGCACCGGTCCTGTGTACCCGAACGGTGGCTGATCCCGCTGCTCGGCCACGCTCAACTCCCTCATCTCGGGAGTGTCAAGAATCAACCGCAGTAGCTGTCGATCATCGGTTGAAACGTTTTCAGCGATCAATCTGGTTAGCGCCCCCGGCAGGACTCGAACCTGCGACCAACCGCTTAGAAGGCGGCTGCTCTATCCGCTGAGCTACGGGGGCAGCGCACCCACCCTAGCGAAATCGCGCCAACCGAATTGATGGCACATGACACCGATGGATAAGGGCGCAATCGATACCGTGTGCATCTACTGCCCGGAGACCGACGAGTGCTACTACGTCCGGCCAGACGCACATGGCACATCGGTCACGCTCCGGATTGCGCGTCGTGAACTGTGCGCCGCGCCCCGCGCCTGGAGTGGACGCCCCGACGCGTCGGTCACTGCGACAGCTACTAAAGGCACGTCGCGTTACCGCGCAGCGGACTAGCGTGGTGACGGCAATACTTCGGAGTAGGCAGGGAGCGACGAGCCATGAGTGACGTGCCGGAACTCGATACGGCGGAACTTCCGGAGGAACTCAACGCGCTCGATCAGATCCTGCATCGCGGTGAGGCCAACCCGCGCACGCGCTCGGGAATCATGACGCTGGAGATCTTGGACACCACGCCCGACTGGGACAAGTTCCGGAGCCGATTCGAGAATGCCTCGCGCAAGGTGCTGAGGCTGCGGCAGAAGGTCGTGTCGCCGACGTTGCCGACGGTCGCCCCGCGGTGGGTGATCGATCCCGACTTCAACCTCGACTTCCACGTGCGCCGGATCCGCCTTCCCGAACCGGGCACCCTGCGCCAGTTGATGGACCTCGCCGACGTCGCGGCACAGTCACCTCTGGACATATCCCGGCCGCTGTGGACGGCGACGCTCGTCGGGGGGCTCGAAGGCGGCGGCGCCGCGGTGATGATGCATCTGAGCCACGCCGTGACCGACGGAGTGGGAGCTGTCGAGATGTTCGCCAACATTTACGACCTCGAGCGCGACCCCGCGCCACAGGCGTCGTCGCCGTTGCCGATCCCGCAGGATCTGTCGCCCAACGACTTGATGCGCCAAGGATTCAACCGGCTTCCCGGCACGATCGCGGGCCGGGTACGCGGCGCGTTGTTCGGCGCCGCCCACGTCGTGGGGGAGGTGATCCGCGATCCCATCTCGAGGATGGGCAGCGTCATCGACTACGCGGCCTCCGGCGCCCGCGTGATGGGGCCGGTCGCCGATCCGTCTCCGGTACTGCGCCGGCGCAGCCTGGCGTCGCGCAGCGAGGCGATCGACATCGAGTTCGGCGTCCTGCATCGGGCGGCCAAGGCGGCAGGCGGCTCCATCAACGACGCGTATCTGGCCGGCCTGTGTGGTGCGCTGCGGCTCTACCATGAGGCCAAGGGTGTTCCGATCGAGGCGTTGCCCATGGCGGTGCCGGTGAACCTGCGATCCGAGGCGGATCCCGCCGGCGGAAACCGCTTCGCCGGTGTCAATCTCGCCGCGCCGATCAGCCTGCAGGACCCCGAGATCCGGATCAAGAACATCCGCTCGCAGATGACGAGCAAGCGCGACGAGCGTGCGATGGACATGGTCGGTGCGATCGCGCCGATACTGGGCCTGCTGCCCGACAGCGTGCTCGAGTTGATGGCCGGTTCGATCGTCAACTCTGACGTCCAGGCCAGCAACGTGCCCGTCTACGCGGGCGACACCTTCATCGCCGGAGCGAAGATCTTGCGGCAGTACGGCATTGGCCCACTGCCGGGTGTGGCGATGATGGTGGTCCTGATCTCGCGCGCGGGCTACTGCACGATCACCACGCGCTACGATCGCGCCTCGATCGTCGACCCCGATCTTTGGGCACGCTGCTTGCTGGCGGGTTTCAACGAAGTACTGGCCCTGGGTGGTGAGGGCCGCGCGGTGCCCGCGTCGTTCTCGGTCGAAGCGCCCGAACCCACTCCTGTATCACCGAATGGAAGTGTGCTGCAATGACTTCGGGCGACGGTCAGGCTCCAAAAGGCACCCGCAGGACGATGAGACTGCCGGGGTCGGTCGCTGAGATAGAGGCCAGCCCGTCCGGGCCCGAGGTCGGCGCGTTCTTCGACCTGGACGGCACGCTGGTCGCCGGGTTCACCGGCGTGATCATGACGCAGGACCGCCTGCGCCGCAGACAGATGTCCGTCGGGGAGTTCATCGGCATGGTCCAGGCCGGGCTCAACCACCAACTCGGCCGCTCCGAATTCGAGGACCTGATCGGCAAGGGCGCCCGCATGCTGCGCGGCAATTCCCTCGACGACATCGACGAACTGGCGGAGCGGCTCTTCGTGCAGAAGATCGTCGGCCGCATCTATCCGGAGATGCGCGAACTCGTCCGCGCTCACATGGCCCGTGGCCACACCGTGGTGCTCAGCTCGTCGGCGTTGACGGTGCAGGTTGAGCCCGTTGCCCGGTTCCTCGGCATCGAGAAGGTGTTGAGCAACAAGTTCGAAACAGACGAAGACGGCCGGCTCACCGGTGAGGTGCTGACCCCGATCATCTGGGGTCCCGGCAAGGCCAGGGCGGTGCAGGCGTTCTCGTCGAAAAACGGTGTCGACCTGGCGAAGAGCTACTTCTACGCCGACGGCGACGAAGACGTGGCGCTGATGTATCTGGTCGGTAATCCGCGGCCCACCAACCCGGCGGGCAAGCTCGCGGCGGTCGCCGCCAAGCGCGGCTGGCCGGTGTTGCGATTCAGTAGCCGCAGCGGCAGTAACCCGGTGTCACAGCTGCGAACGGCCGCCGGTATCGCATCCATGATGCCGATCGCCGCGGGCGCGATCGGTCTTGGCCTGCTGACCCGGAACAGGCGCACCGGTGTCAACTTCTTCACGTCGACGTTCGGCCGGACGCTGCTGACAGCCACCGGCATCAACCTCAACGTGCTGGGGAAAGAGAACCTGACCGTCCAACGGCCGGCGGTGTTCATCTTCAATCACCGCAACCAGGCCGATCCGATGATCGCGGGGAGGTTGGTCGAAACCAACTTCACTTCCGTCGGCAAGAAGGAACTGGAGAAGGACCCGATCGTCGGCACGATGGGCAAGATCATGGACGCGGCGTTCATCGACCGCGACGATCCGAAGAAGGCCATCGAGGGACTGAAGAAGGTCGAGGAGCTCGCCCGCAAGGGTCTGTCCATCCTGATCGCGCCCGAGGGCACCCGGCTGGACACCACCGAGGTCGGTCCATTCAAGAAGGGCCCGTTCCGTATCGCGATGTCGGCGGGAATCCCAATCGTGCCCATCGTGATTCGCAACGCCGAGGTCGTCGCGGCCCGCGACTCGAGCACGTTCAACCCGGGCACCGTCGACGTCGTGGTGTACCCGCCGATCCCCGTCGACGACTGGACGCACGACAACCTGTCCGAACGCATCGCCGAGGTGCGTGAGCTCTATCTCGACACGCTGAGGGACTGGCCGCAGGACGAGCTGCCCACCCCGGCGTTGTACACCGGCGCGAAGCCGAAGAAGGCCGCCAAGACGTCGCCGAAGAAGGCGGCGCCGAAGAAGGCCGCCGCCAAGAAGACCACCGCCAAGAAGACCACCGCCAAGAAGACCACGGCCAAGAAGACCACGGCCAAGAAGGCGACGGCCGCGAAGGCCACTGCCAAGAAGACCGCGGCGAAGAAGACCCCGGCCCAGCAGGCGGGGACGAAAAGGGCTGTGCCGAAAGGCCGGCCGTGAAAGTCCCTGCGGACCAGTTCGCGCCGTTCACCACCACCGGCGACGCGCTCGTGCTGGCGTCCGTGTCGTCGCCCGCCGAACAGGAGCTGCTCAACGACTGGCTGGATCGCCAGCGCCGCGAGCACCCCGACTCCAAGGTCGATGTGCTGCGGCTGCCCGCTGGCGATCCGCCACCCGCCGTGCTGGCGCAGCTGGTGGCCGAGTTGGATTCCGGCGAGGACCGGTCCGTCGTACCCGTGCGGGTGTTCTGGGTGCCGGCCGGGTTGCCTACGCGGTCAAAGGTGGTGGCGCTGCTGTCGGGTCGCGACACCTACCGGCCGCCCGATATTCTGCAGCGACGCATCCTGCGCAAGGACCCGTCTCGTGCGCGCGTGGTCGCCGGTGAGCCCGCGAAAGTGTCGGAGCTGCGGCAGCAGTGGGCTGACACCACGGTGGCCGAGAACTCGCGGGAGTTCGCGCGGTTCGTCCTTCGCCGCGCCGCACTGGCCGTCGAACGTGTCGAGCTACGCCTGCTGGGCCCCGAGTACAAGTCCCCGCGACTGATCAAACCCGAGATCCTGGCGTCAGCGCGGTTTCGCAAAGGCCTTGAACAGATCCCGGACGCGACCGTCGACAAGGCGGGGGAGATGCTCGACGAACTCTCCACGGGATGGAGTCGCTTCTCCGTCGACCTGATGCCGTCGATGGGCCGGGCGATATTCAGTCGCGGGTTCGACCCGAACATCGACTACGACCGCACCGAGATCGAGTCGATGCGGCGCTCATTGGAGAACCATCCCGCCGTGCTGCTGTTCTCGCACCGGTCCTATCTGGACGGCGCGATCGTGCCGGTGGCAATGCAGGAGAACCGGTTGCCGCCGGTCCACACCTTCGCCGGCATCAACCTCTCGTTCGGGCTCATGGGGCCGCTGATGCGTCACTCCGGCGTCATCTTCATCCGCCGCAAGCTCGACGACCCGCTCTACAAGTACGTACTCCGGCAGTTCATCAGCTACATCGTCGAGAAGCGGTTCAACCTCAGCTGGTCCATCGAGGGCACCAGATCGAGGACCGGAAAGATGTTGCCGCCCAAGCTCGGTCTGCTCGCATATGTCGCCGACGCCTATCTCGACGGGCGCAGCGACGACATTCTCCTGCAGCCGGTGTCGATCAGCTTCGACCAACTGCACGAGACCGCCGAGTACGCGGCGTACGCCCGCGGCGGCGAGAAGACGCCCGAGGGTCTGTCGTGGCTCTACAACTTCATCAAGGCTCAGGGCGAGCGCAATTACGGCAAGATCTACGTCCGCTTCCCCGATGCCGTGTCGATGCGCGAGTACCTGGGTGAGCCGAACGGTCCGATGACCACCGACGACGCCGCGAAACGCCTTGCGATGCAGAAGATGGCGTTCGAGGTGGCCTGGCGGATCCAGCGGGCCACGCCGGTCAACGCGACGGCGCTTGTATCGGCGCTCCTCCTGAGCACCCGCGGGGTCGCGCTCACCCTCGACCAGCTGCACCACACGTTGCAGGACTCACTGGATTACCTGACCCGCAAGCAGGCGCCGATGACCAACAGCGCATTGCGGTTACGGACGGTCGACGGGGTCCGCGCCGCGCTCGACGCGTTGTCCAACGGACATCCCGTCACATGTGTCGACGGCGGCCGAGAGCCGGTCTGGCGCATCGCCCCGGAGGATGAGCATGAGGCGGCGTTCTACCGCAACACGCTCATCGACGTGTTCCTCGAGACGTCGATCGTCGAGTTGGCCCTTGCCTACTCGGGACGCGCTGACGGAGATCGGTTGGAAGCGTTCTGGAGTCAGGCGATGCGGCTGCGGGACCTGCTGAAGTTCGACTTCTATTTCGCCGATTCCGCCGCGTTCCGCGCGCATGTCGCCGAAGAGATGTCCTGGCACGAGGATTGGGAATCCCACGTCGTGTCCGGAGCCGCCGACGGGTTGCTGCGCGCCAAGCGCCCAATGATCGCCAGCGCCATGTTGCGGCCCTTCTTCGAGGCCTACGAGATCGTGGCGGACGTACTGGGCGACGCACCCGCCGAGATCGGCGAGAAGGACCTGACCAAGAAGGCGCTGGGCGTGGGCAATCAATACATCGCGCAGAACCGGGTGCGCAGCAACGAGGCGGTGTCCGCCTTGCTGTTCGCCACGGCGCGCCAGGTGGTCGCCGACCAGAATCTGTTGACCCCCGCTGAGGACCTGGATGAGCGGCGGACCGCGTTCCGCGACGAGCTTCGCGGCATTCTGCGCGATATGGACAAGGTCGAACAGATCTCCCGCGAGCAGTTCCGTGCGCGTGAAATGGAGCGCCGCGGCGCCAGCAGCGAACCGGCGTAGCGCCTGCGGGCCGGCCGATTCCCGACCCTACGCTGAACGTATGACCACGGTCGCCACCGGCGTGCGCAGCAGCGCGGTGTGGCCTGTGCTCGTCGGAGTCGGGGTGCTGGCCGGTGCGGTGGCGGCGGGGTTGGGCGCGATGTCGCTCGCGGACGCATTGACGGCCACCGGCCTGCCCGATCCCGGTCCCGTGACGACGTACGGCCTGCCGTTCGTGCGGGCGGCAGGTGAGATCGCCGCGGTCGTCGCTGTCGGGTCGTTCCTGCTCGCGACGTTCCTCGTGCCGCCGCAGGCCAACGGCGTTCTCGACGCCGGTGGCTACCGCGCCCTGCGGCTCGGCACCGTCGCCTCCGGCGTCTGGACCGTCTGCGCTGTGTTGTTGGTGCCGCTGACCGTCTCCGACGTGACCGGTCAGCCAGTGGGCTCACGCCTGAGTCCGTCCGCGATCTGGTCGGTGGCCAGCCTGGTCGAGACCGCAGGCGCATGGCGGTGGACCGCATTCTTGGCCGCGGGCGTGACCATCGCGAGCATCCCGGTGCTGCGGTGGTCGCCCACACCGCTGCTGTTCGCCGGATCATTGGCCACGCTGATTCCGCTCGCATTGACCGGTCATTCGTCGGCGGGCGGGTCGCACGATCTGGGAACCAACAGCCTGCTCATCCACTTTGTGGCCGGCGCGCTGTGGGCAGGTGGTCTGCTGGCGCTGCTGGTCCATGCTCTTCGCGGCGGTGAGCACGCGTACCTGGCCGCGCGGCGGTTCTCGGCGGTGGCGCTGTGGTGCTTCGTGGCCATGGCGCTCAGCGGCATCGTCAACGCCCTGGTCCGTGTCCGGCCAGCCGATCTGCTGAACACCACGTACGGCTGGCTGATCGTGGGCAAGGCCGCGGCGTTGTGCGTGCTCGGCACGGTCGGATGGCTTCACCGTCGTCGCGGCATCGCCGCCCTGCGGTCGGATCCGGATGCGCGAGGCCCTTTGATCAGGCTGGCGCTCGTCGAAGCGGTGGTATTCGGACTGACTTTCGGCATCGCCGTCGCCCTGGGCAGGACACCGCCACCTGCGCCGCCGATCTTCAACCCCTCGATCCCGGCGATCGAAATCGGCTACGACTTCGCGGGGCCGCCCACCGTGGCGCGGGTGCTGTTCGACTGGCGCTTCGACCTGATCTTCGGCACCGCCGCAATCGTATTCGCGGTCGTGTATGTGCTGGCCGTGGTCAGGCTGCGGCGCCGCGGGGACGCGTGGCCCGCCGGTCGCACGGCCGCGTGGCTGCTGGGGTGTCTGGTCCTGCTGGTCGCCACGTCATCGGGTGTGGGCCGCTACATGCCGGCGATGTTCAGCATGCACATGGCGGCACACATGCTGCTGTCGATGCTCACACCGATCCTGCTCGTGCTCGGCGCTCCGGTCACTCTGGCCCTGCGAGCTTTACCCGCCGCGGGTCGCGGCGACCCTCCCGGGGCGAGGGAGTGGCTGTTGGGCGCACTGCACTCGCGTGTTTCGCGGGTGCTCACCAACCCGTTCGTCGCGACCATCTTGTTCGTCGCCGGGTTCTACGGTCTGTATTTCGGCGGGATCTTCGACACGGCGGTGGACAGCCACGCCGCCCACGTCGCGATGAACCTGCACTTCCTGTTGACCGGCTACCTGTTCTATTGGGTGGTGATCGGGGTGGACCCCACCCCGCGCCCGATCCCGCCGCTGGGCAAGGTCGCCATGGTGTTCGCGTCGCTGCCGTTCCACGCGTTTTTCGGCGTCGTGTTGATGAGCACCAACACCGTCCTGGGCGAGCCCTTCTACAAATCGTTGAATCTCTACTGGCACACCGATCTGCTCGGCGATCAACGGCTCGGCGGTGGAATCGCCTGGGCGGCGGGGGAAATACCACTCGTCGTGGTGATGATCGCCCTGCTCATCCAGTGGCGCAGAAGCGACGAGCGCACCGCCAAGCGACTCGACCGCGCCGCCGACCGCGACGAGGATGCCGACCTGACCGCCTATAACGCGATGCTCGCCGAACTGGCCCGCCGCGAGGATCGGTAGCTCCGACGGCGCAGGCCCCGCTGCCGTCTACGCGACGTGCAAGTCGGTGAGCGCGATGCCGATTCGATACGAATCGCAAAAGTGATCATCGGTGCCCCCAGTGCGGCGGCGCGGTGGCGGCGGCGCGGTACGGATCCACTGACACGCGATCTATCCACAGGGCAGCTCGACCACTCCCGCAGCGATCGCGGCCAGCCAGCTTCCGTACTCGCTGATATCGGGTCCGGTGGCTGCCGAGGCATCACAGCAGAATCCGGTTCGCCATGTGCCGTCGTCGAATTCGACCTTTCCGAGCTGCATCGGTGCGGGCAACGCGGCGAGGAACAGGCCGAGCGCGGTCGGGGAAAGCAGCCACCGGTGACCCATGAGCGAGGCGCCCGCCGCGCCCTCGGACACGCGCGTGATCGCGGGCTTGGGCGGCACCGTCGATAGCACCGTCATCCGGTACCGCGGCGCCGTCGTGATCTCGCCGGCCCATCGCGCGTCCAGATCCGTGAGTTGGTGCGACAGCGGCCCGCCCAGCAGATGCGCACCGAACACCACCAACTCGAGGTCGTCCGTCATGGCAATACAACCTACGGGCCCGCCGGGTTCTACGGTCTTATTTCGGCGGGATCTTCGACACGGCGGTGGACAGCCACGCCGCCCACGTCGCGATGAACCTGCACTTCCTGTTGACCGGCTACCTGTTCTACTGGGTGGTGATCGGGGTGGACCCCACCCCGCGCCCGATCCCGCCGCTGGCCAAGGTCGCCATGGTATTCGCGTCGCTGCCTTTCCACGCGTTTTTCGGCGTCGTGTTGATGAGCACCAACACCGTCCTGGGCGAGCCCTTCTACAAATCGTTGAATCTCTACTGGCACACCGATCTGCTCGGCGATCAACGGCTGGGCGGTGGAATCGCCTGGGCGGCGGGGGAAATACCACTCGTCGTGGTGATGATCGCCCTGCTCATCCAGTGGCGCAGAAGCGACGAGCGCACCGCCAAGCGACTCGACCGCGCCGCCGACCGCGACGAGGATGCCGACCTAACCGCCTATAACGCGATGCTCGCCGAACTGGCCCGCCGCGAGGATCGGTAGCTCCGACGGCGCAGGCCCCGCTGGCGTCTACGCGACGTGCAAATCGGTGAGCGCGATGCCGATTCTGACTTCGACTTCGCTGACAGTGATCATCGGTGGCCCCGGTGGCGGCGGCGCGGTGCGGCGAGGCGGATCCACTGACACGCGATCTATCCACAGGGCAGCTCGACCACTCCCGCAGCGATCGCGGCCAGCCAGCTTCCGTACTCACTGATATCGGGTCCGGTGGCTGCCGAGGCATCGCAGCAGAATCCGGTTCGCCATGTGCCGTCGTCGAATTCGATCTTTCCGAGCTGCATCGGTGCGGGCAACGCGGCGAGGAACAGGCCGAGCGCGGTCGGGGAAAGCAGCCACCGGTGACCCATGAGCGAGGCGCCCGCCGCGCCCTCGGACACGCGTGTGATCGCGGGCTTGGGCGGCACCGTCGATAGCACCGTCATCCGGTACCGCGGCGCCGTCGTGATCTCGCCGGCCCATCGCGCGTCCAGATCCGTGAGTTGGTGCGACAGTGGCCCGCCCAGCAGATGCGCACCGAACACCACCAACTCGAGGTCGTCCGTCATGGCACTACAACCTACGGGCCTGCGACCGCCGCCAACGTGTACAGCGGCCCGTACCCGACGTGGCACAGCGCCCCACACATCCCGCACGACGGATTCCTGGCCGACTTCCTGATGCGCAACAAGGGCTTCATTCGCGGCTGACCCGCGGCTATCCACAACAGCGGATTCATCCACAGCCAACGGCGCGTCGGCGGGCGTTCGCCGGCCGCGGTGTCGGCGGCCCGGAGGTCAATGGCGGTGTCACCGACGAGCCGGTGCGCAGCCGAGCCCGTCGAAAGCAGATGAATGGAAGGAATCGCACATGTTTGAGACACCCATCACCGTGGTCGGCAACATCGTCACCAAACCCGACCGCAAGCGGGTCGGCGATCAGGAGCTCATCAAGTTCCGGGTGGCGAGCAACTCCCGTCGGCGCACTCCGGAGGGGCAGTGGGAGCCGGGCAACTCGTTCTTCGTCACGGTGAACTGCTGGGGCAAGCTCGTCACCGGCGTCGGCGCCGCCCTCGGGAAGGGTGACCCGGTGATCGTCGTCGGCTATGTGTACACCAGCGAGTACGAGGACAAAGAGGGTGTCCGTCGCAGCTCGGTGGAGTTGCGGGCCACCTCCGTGGGCCCGGATCTGGCACGGTGCGTCGCCCGCATCGAGTCGCGTCGGCGCACCGAAACCAGCGACGACGGGTCGGCGCCCGCTACCGGCGCCGACGGGAGTGGCGGGGACGACAAGACGTCTGATGACGGCGACGTCGAGGATGACGACTCGGCCCTCAGCGAGAGGGCGCTGCCTCTGACCGCATAACGCGCTCGCGCCACTCTGTCGGCCTTGCCGACGAGGCCACGCCTACGATGGTCCGCGGGCAACCCCAAAGACTCGCAATACCTTCGGAAAGGCAACACCACGGCATGGCCGAATTCATCTATTCGATGCGGAAGGTCCGCAAGGCGCACGGCGACAAGGTCATCCTTGACGACGTCAGTCTGAACTTCCTTCCAGGCGCGAAGATCGGCGTCGTCGGTCCGAACGGGGCAGGCAAGTCGAGCGTCTTGCGGATCATGGCGGGGCTGGACATTCCCAACAACGGCGACGCGCTGCTCCAGCCCGGTGCCTCGGTCGGCATCCTGCAACAGGAGCCGCAGCTCGACGAGACCAAGACCGTCCGCGAGAACGTCGAGGAGGGCGTGGCGATCAAGGCCAAGCTCAACCGCTACAACGAGGTCGCCGAGCTGATGGCCACCGACTACTCCGACGAGCTGATGGACGAGATGGGCAAGCTCCAGGAGGAGCTGGACGCGGCCGACGCGTGGGACATCGACTCCCAGCTCGAGCAGGCGATGGACGCGCTGCGCTGCCCGCCCCCCGACGACCCGGTCACCAACCTCTCCGGTGGTGAGCGCCGCCGAGTCGCGCTGTGCAAGCTGCTGCTGTCCAAGCCCGACCTGCTGTTGCTCGACGAGCCGACGAACCACCTCGACGCCGAGAGCGTCCTGTGGCTCGAGCAGCATCTCGCCGAGTACAAGGGCGCCATTCTGGCGGTCACCCACGACCGGTACTTCCTCGACAACGTCGCCGAGTGGATCCTCGAGCTCGATCGCGGTCGCGCGTACCCCTATGAGGGCAACTACTCGACATATCTGGAGAAGAAGGCCGAACGCGTGGCCATCCAGGGCCGCAAGGACGCCAAGCTGCACAAGCGCCTTCAGGAGGAACTCGCGTGGGTTCGGTCGGGCGCCAAGGCCCGGCAGGCCAAGAACAAGGCGCGCCTCGGACGGTACGAGGAGATGGCTGCCGAGGCGGAGAAGACGCGCAAGCTCGACTTCGAGGAAATCCAGATCCCGACCGGGCCGCGGCTGGGCAACACCGTGGTCGAGGTCGAGCATCTCGACAAGGGTTTCGAGGGCAGGCAGCTCATCAAGGACCTGTCGTTCACGCTGCCACGCAACGGCATCGTCGGCGTCATCGGCCCCAACGGTGTCGGCAAGACCACGCTGTTCAAGACGATCGTGGGTCTCGAGCAGCCGGACAGCGGCATCGTGAAGGTCGGTGAGACGGTCAAGCTGAGCTACGTCGACCAGAGCCGTGGTGGAATCGACCCCAAGAAAACCGTCTGGCAGGTCGTCTCTGACGGGCTGGACTACATCGAGGTCGGCCAGAACGAGGTGCCGTCGCGGGCCTACGTGGCGGCGTTCGGGTTCAAGGGTCCCGACCAGCAGAAACCGGCCGGCGTGCTGTCCGGCGGCGAGCGCAACCGGCTGAACCTGGCGCTCACGCTCAAAGTGGGCGGCAACCTCATCCTGCTCGACGAGCCCACCAACGACCTCGATGTGGAGACGTTGTCCTCGCTGGAGAACGCGCTGGAGAACTTCCCGGGCTGCGCTGTGGTCATCAGCCACGACCGCTGGTTCCTCGATCGCACCTGCACGCACATCCTGGCGTGGGAGGGCGATGACGACAACGAGGCCAAATGGTTCTGGTTCGAGGGCAACTTCGGCGGCTACGAGGAGAACAAGGTGGAACGACTCGGAGTCGACGCCGCCCGCCCGCACAGGGTGACCCACCGCCGGCTCACACGCGACTAGTGTCGATCTGCGGACCACGGAGCCGCTGTCGTTTCTTCAGAGTCGGCGGTGACATCCAACGACGGACGGTCCGCGGGTAGAGGCGAGGAGCGTGGAATGTCGGTGAATCCAGGCGCCGTCGGAAGACCAGCTGATCCTGGTTCTGGTGCAGCGGGTCCGCCGGGGCCGCAGGCACTGAGCCAGCAAGCCATCGCACGGCTCGCGCACGCGTACTTCGAAACTTACCGCGGTCCGCACGACGCGCCCGCCGCCGATTCGTCGGTGACCATGCCCGTCGACATGAAGTCGCGGAACATGGTGGGGCCGGGCCTGGTGACCGCGCACCACCGGCTCGGCATGCACCGGCCGGTCGGCGACACCCGTGTTGCGGTGTACGCAGGCGACGATCCGGGGGGATTCGGCCCCGCACTGCAGATCGTCACCGACTACACCCCGATGGTGATGGACTCGGTGACGGTGCTGCTGCACCGATTCGGCGTTTCTTACATCGCGATCATGAACCCGGTGTTCCGGGTGCGCCGCGGTCCGGCCGGGGAACTGCTCGACGTGCGGCCGCCCGCCGATGTCGGTGCGTCTCGCGAGGGCACCGACGAGTCCTGGATTCACGTCCAGCTCGCGCAGACAGTGGACAGCAAGGCGCTCACCGAGGTCACGCAGTTGTTGCCCGGCGTACTGTCCGACGCGCGCCAGGTGGCGCTCGATTCGGGTGCAATGGTGTCGACGATGCGCGGTCTGGCGCACGATCTCGACACCGACCCCGAGGGCCGCTTCCCCGGCAGGGACCGCAAGGACGTTGCGGCGCTTCTGCGTTGGCTCGCCGACGGGCACTTCGTGCTCCTCGGGTATCAGCGCTGCCCGGTCAGTGAGGGCCAGTCATCGGTCGACATGTCGAGCCGACTCGGCGTACTGCGGCTGCGACAGGACCAGCTGCCGCAGCTGACCCACGGCAACGACCTGCTGGTGCTGGCTCAGGCCACCATCCCCAGCTACCTGCGGTACGGCGCCTACCCGTATATCGTCGTCGTCCGCGAGCACCGTGGGACCACGGCGATAGAGCACCGTTTCGTCGGCCTGTTCACCGTTGCGGCGACCAATGCCAATGTGCTTGAAATCCCGCTGATTTCGCGACGAGTCAGAGACGCGTTGGCATTGGCGCAGCGCGACCCCAGTCATCCGGGCCAGTTGCTGCTGGACATCATCCAGACCATTCCGCGCCCGGAACTCTTCGCGTTGTCCGCCCGTGAACTTCTCGACATGGTCAAGGCCGTCGTCGATCTCGGTTCGCGCCGACGCACGCTGCTGTTCATGCGCGCCGATTCGCTCGCGCACTTCGTCTCGTGCCTGGTCTACCTTCCGCGCGACCGCTACACCACCGTGGTCCGACTCGAGATGCAAGACATCCTGGTCCGAGAGCTCGGCGGCGTCAGCATCGAGTACACCGCCCGGGTCAGCGAATCACCTTGGGCAGTAGTTCATTTCACGGTGCGCATGCCCGACCACTCCCGCCCCTCCGACATCAACACGTCCATCGATAACGAGACCCGTATCCAGAACCTGCTCACCGAAGCCGCGAGGACCTGGGGGGACCGGCTGATCGGTGCGGTCAAGACCGGTTCTATCGACCAGGGCAGGGCCGAGCACTACGCGACGGCGTTCCCCGAGGCGTACAAGCAGGCCTTCGCACCGCTCGACGCGATCAACGACATCGCCATCATCGAAGAGTTGCACGATGATTCGGTTAAACCGGTCCTCGTCGACACCTCCGACGACGGCACCGCGGATCTGACCCTGTACCTGGGCGGTCGCTCCGCATCGCTGAGCGACCTGTTGCCGATGCTGCAGTCGATGGGTGTGGTGGTGCTCGAGGAGCGGCCCTTCACCGTGACGCGGCCCGACGGGCTTCCGGTCTGGATCTATCAGTTCAAGATCTCCCCGCACAAATCGATCCCGTTGGCGCCCCCCGGTCCGGAGCGCGACGCGACCGCGACGCGCTTCGCCGACGCCGTGACGGCGATCTGGAACGGACGTGTCGAGATCGACCGGTTCAACGAACTGGTTATGCGCGCCGGCCTGACCTGGCAGCAGGTGACCGTTCTGCGCAGCTACGCGAAGTACCTGCGGCAGGCGGGTTTTCCCTACAGCCAGTCGCATATCGAGACGGTGATCAACGACAACGCCAAGACTGCGCGATCGCTTGTGGAACTGTTCGAGGCACTGTTCGGTCCGGCCCAGTCGACGGACGACGCGCCGAGACGCCGCGACGCCCAGACCGCCGCCGCAGCCGTCGCCGCCGACATCGACGCGCTGGTCAGCCTGGACACCGACCGCGTCCTGCGCGCGTTCGCATCGATGATCCAGGCCACCCTGCGCACCAACTTCTTCGTCTCCCGGACGGACTCGGCGCGCGCGCAGAATGTGCTGTCGTTCAAGCTCAATCCCGGTCTGATCGACGAACTTCCGCTGCCTCGACCGAAGTTCGAGATCTTCGTGTACTCGCCGCGGGTGGAGGGCGTGCACCTGCGGTTCGGACATGTGGCGCGCGGCGGGCTGCGCTGGTCGGACCGCAGGGAGGACTTCCGCACCGAGATCCTCGGGCTGGTCAAGGCGCAGGCGGTGAAGAACGCCGTCATCGTTCCGGTCGGCGCGAAGGGCGGATTCGTCGTCAAGAACCCGCCGCTGGCGACCGGCGACGCGGCAGCCGACCGTGACGCGCAGCGCACCGAGGGCGTGGTCTGCTACACGCTGTTCATCTCGGGACTCCTCGACATCACCGACAACGTCGACAAGGTGACCGGCGCCGTGGTGTCCCCGTCCGACGTGGTGCGGCGCGACGGCGATGACGCCTACCTCGTCGTCGCGGCCGACAAGGGCACCGCGACCTTCTCGGACATCGCCAACGACGTGGCGCAGTCCTACAACTTCTGGCTGGGTGACGCGTTCGCCTCGGGCGGATCGGTGGGGTACGACCACAAGGCGATGGGTATCACCGCGAAGGGCGCGTGGGAAGCGGTCAAACGGCACTTCCGTGAGATGGGTGTGGACACCCAGTCCGAGGACTTCACCGTCGTCGGCGTCGGTGACATGAGCGGCGACGTGTTCGGCAACGGGATGCTGCTGTCCAAGCACATTCGACTGCTCGCCGCATTCGACCACCGCCACATCTTCATCGACCCCAACCCCGACGCGGCGTCTTCGTGGGACGAGCGCAAGCGACTCTTCGACCTGCCGCGGTCCAGCTGGGAGGACTACGACAGCTCGCTGATCAGCGAGGGTGGCGGCGTCTACAGCAGACAGCAGAAGGCCATTCCGATCAGCCCGCAGGCCCGCACCGCCCTGGGTATCGAGGACGGCGTCGAGGAAATGACACCGCCCGCCCTGATGAAGGCGATCCTCAAAGCCCCCGCGGATCTGCTGTTCAACGGCGGCATCGGCACCTACATCAAGGCCGAGTCGCAGTCCGACGCCGACGTCGGTGACCGCGCCAACGATCCCCTGCGTGTCAACGGCAATCAGGTGCGCGCCAAGGTAGTCGGCGAAGGGGGCAACCTCGGTGTGACGTCGCTTGGCCGTATCGAGTTCGACCTGGCCGGCGGCAGGATCAACACCGACGCGCTGGACAACTCGGCGGGCGTCGACTGCTCCGACCATGAGGTGAATATCAAGATCCTGATCGACTCGCTCGTCACCACGGGCAAGGTCACAGCTGCGGACCGCACTGACCTGCTGTTGTCGATGACCGATGAGGTCGGCCGCCTGGTGCTCAAGGACAACGAGAATCAGAACGATCTGATGGGCACCAGCCGGGCGAACGCGGCCAGCCTGTTGCCGGTACACGCGCGGATGATCAAGGACTTCGCCAAAGAGCGCGGGCTCAACCGCGAACTCGAGGCATTGCCGTCGGAGAAGGAGATCCGCCGTCGCACCGAGGTCGGGATCGGTTTGACCTCACCGGAACTCGCGACACTGATGGCCCACGTCAAACTGGCCCTCAAGGACGATGTTCTCGCCAGTGACCTGCCCGACCAGGAGGCGTTCGCCTCCCGACTGCCGGTGTACTTCCCGACGAGGCTTCGCGACGAGTTCAGCAGCGACATCCGCTCGCATCAACTGCGCCGGGAGATCGTGACCACGATGCTGGTCAACGACCTTGTCGACACCAGCGGCATCAGCTACGCCTATCGGATCTCCGAGGATGTCGGGGTCGGACCGGTGGACGCGGTCCGCAGCTATGCGGCCACCGATGCGATCTTCCGCATCAGCGAGCTCTGGCGTCAGATCCGCGCTGCCGGTGAAGCCGGGGTGTCGGTCGCCGTGTCCGATCGGATGACGCTCGAGCTGCGCCGGCTCGTCGACCGAGCGGGCCGCTGGCTGCTCAACTACCGGCCGCAACCTCTGGCGGTCGGCGCCGAGATCAACCGGTTCGCGGCGAAGGTCGCGACGCTGACGCCGCGCATGTCGGAGTGGCTGCGCGGCGACGACAAAGCCATCGTCGCCAAGGAGGCCGGCGAGTTGACTTCGCACGGCGTGCCCGACGACTTGGCGTTCATGGTCGCTACCGGCTTGTACCAGTACAGCCTGCTGGACGTCATCGACATCGCCGACATCGTCGACCGTGAACCCGCCGAGGTCGCCGACACGTACTTCGCGCTGATGGACCATCTCGGCACCGACGGACTGCTGACCGCGGTGTCGCGGCTCGAACGCGACGACCGTTGGCATTCGTTGGCGCGCCTGGCAATTCGCGACGACATCTACGGATCGCTGCGGGCACTATGCTTTGACGTCCTGGCGGTGGGCGAGCCCGACGAGAACGGCGAGGAGAAGATCGCCGAGTGGGAGATGACTAACAGCTCCCGCGTCACACGTGCGCGACGGACACTCGGCGAGATCTACGAAGGCGGCGAACTCGACCTGGCCACACTGTCGGTGGCCGCCCGCCAGATCCGCAGCATGACACGAACGAGTGGAACGGGGTCTTCCGGGTGACGATCGGATTCGTCGCGCCGGTGCACGTCCGCTGGTCGGACATCGACATGTACCAACACATCAACCACGCCACCATGGTCACCCTCCTCGAAGAAGCCCGGATCCCTTTTCTGCGTGAGCCGTTCGGCCCCGAGATCGAGACCATCGGGTTGCTCATCGCGGACGTGAACATCTCCTACAAGGCCCAATTGCGGTTGATCGACTCGCCGCTACAGGTGACGATGTGGTCGAAACGGGTGCGCGCCGTCGATTTCACGATCGGCTACGAGGTGCGTCCCGTCGGCGCCCCACCCGAGTCGAAGCCTGCCGTGATCGCTGACTCGCAACTGGCGGCTGTACACATCAAGGAGCAACGACTGCAACGACTTTCGGAGAGCCAACGGACGTACTTGCAGCACTGGTGGCGATGACTCAACCCGAGCGCGGTATCTGGCTGGACAACGACACGCACCGCGAAGATCTCGCGACGTTCGTCGAGCGGGCGTTGCGGCTTGACGAAGCCTCGGTGATCCGGTTGCGCGAACGCGCCGGCGGTCACGTCGTCGCCTGGGTGTCCACCGGGTTCGATGTGTTGGCCAGCCGTGTGGTGGTCGGCCGGGTCAAGCCCGCCGACCTGTCCGCGGGCGCCGACGCACTCGCCGCCGGGCTCACCGCGATGGACAGCAGCGGATATGTCGAGACCGGCTTCGGGATGGACTCGGCATGGCGGGGGGTCCTACCGCCCGACTCAGGGTTCGAGCATCTCGACGATGTGCCCGCCGGTGTGGTCCTCGATCTGGCGCAGCGCGGTCTCGCGCTCGCCAAGGAACACTCCAGCGCGCACGGTCCTCCCGCGTCCCTGCTGGACCAGGAGGTGGTCGCGGTCAGTGCCGGCGACGCCCGCGTCGGCATTCCGATGCGCTGCGTGTTCGCTTTGACGGCAATGGGTTTCCTGCCGCAATCCGGTGAAGCCGTCGCCGCCGACGAGATCGTCCGGGTGCGTGTGCTTCCGGCGTGGCTGCGTCTCGACGCGCGTTTCGGCTCGGTGTACCGGCGTCGCGGCGATCCCGCCTTGGTCCTGCGCTAACCCTTTCTCGCGCGAGCAGACAGAAAGTGCACCATTTCATCGGCGTGTCGGGGAATTTTGCGACTGCTCGCGCACAGAAACTAGACGAGCCAGGCGGCGGTGTCCGGCGGCAGCGCACCGTCGGCCAACTCGCCGCTGGCCAGTAGCACCTCGCCGTCGGGCAGCGGAATAGCGCGTGAACCCGCGTTGAGCACGCACACCAGCCCGCCACTGAGGCGGAACGCCAGACTGTCGGCGGGGGAGTCCAGCCATTCGATGGTGGTGCCGTCGAATTCACTTCGGTCGCGGCGCAATTCGATGGCCCGTCGGTAGAACGACAGCGTCGACGCGGGGTCGTCGAACTGCTTCTCGACGGTCAGTGCGGCCCAGTCCGGTGGCAGGGGCAACCAGGTGTCGGGATTGTCAGAGAAGCCGAACGGCGGCGTATCGCCCTCCCACGGCACGGGCACCCGGCTGGCGTCTCGGCCGCGGCGGGTGTGTCCCGACCGCTCCCACACCGGGTCTCGCAGCGCCTCGTCGGGCAGATCGACGTTCGGAAGGCCGAGTTCCTCGCCGTTGTAGATGAACACCGCGCCGGGCAGTGCGAGCATCGCCAACGCCATCGCTCGTGATCGCGCCAGGCCGACGGGGCCACCGCCGTAGCGCGTCGGCTCCCGGTCGACATCGTGGTTGGCCAGCGTCCAGGTGGGCACCGCAACCACCAACTCCGCTGCGGCCATGGAGTTCTCGATGGCGCCGCGGATGTCGGCCGCATCGAAATCCGCACGCAGGAGCCGGAAGTTGAAGCCCAGGTGCAGTTCGTCGGCTCGCACATAGCGGGAGAACTGTTCGTTGTCGTACACCCATATCTCGCCGATCGCGACCGCGTCCGGGTAGTCGTTGAACACCGACCGGATCTGACGGTGGATCTCGTGCACGCCGTCGTTGTTGAACCGTGGGTCGTCGTCGATGTCGGCCAGAAGCACCTCGGCCTCGATGACTTCCATGTCCGGCAGTCCCGGCGGCTTGGCCATGCCGTGCGCGACGTCGATGCGGAACCCGTCGATGCCGCGCTCCAGCCAGAAGCGCAGCGTCTTCTCGAGGTCCTCGAACACCTCGGGGTTCTCCCAGTTGAGGTCCGGCTGCTCGGCATCGAAGAGGTGCAGGTACCACTGGCCGGGATTGCCGTCTGCCTCGATAACCCGGGTCCACGCGGGGCCGCCGAAGATCGAGACCCAGTTGTTCGGGGGGTGGACGCCACCGGGGCCGTAGCCGTCACGGAAGATGTAGCGCTCGCGTTGGTCGCTGCCGGGGCTCGCGGCCAGCGCCGCCTGAAACCAGGGATGCGCGGAACTGGTGTGGTTGGGCACCAGGTCCATCGTCACCTTGATGCCCAGCGCGTGGGCGGCGTCCGTCAGCCGGTCCAGCGCCTCGATGCCGCCGAACAGCGGGTCGACATCGCGGGGATCCGCCACGTCGTAACCGTTGTCGGCCATGGGCGAGACCATCACCGGATTGAGCCAGATCGCGTCGACGCCCAGCGCCTTGAGGTAATCCAGCTTTGCGGTCACGCCGTCGAGGTCACCGACGCCGTCACCGTCGCTGTCCCGGAAGGAACGTGGATAGACCTGATAGAACAGCGCGTGCGACCACCAGGTTGTCGTCATCAGAACGGCGAGTTCACCATCGAATGCGCGGCCATTTCCAAGTAGGACAGCAGTTCCTTGCGATGCTCGTCATCGAGCGTCTGCGAGTCGATTTCCGCGACGGCCGTGTGCATACAGCGCAGCCACGCGTCGCGCTCAAGGTAGCCGATGCGGAACGGTGCGTGGCGCATGCGCAACCGCGGATGTCCGCGCTGATCGGAGTAGGTCCGCGGGCCGCCCCAGTACTGCTCGAGGAACATCCGCAGTCTGACCTCCGCGGCGTCCAAGTCGTCCTCCGGATAGAGGGGGCGAAGGATCTCGTCCTCGCGCACCAACTGGTAGAAGCGCGACACGATGGCGTGAAACGTCTGGTGGCCACCGACTTCGTCGTAGAACGATCGCTGCGGTTGTGTCACGCCACCATTGTCTCTTGTCCCTCGATCGGAGGGTCGGCCGGTCGCGTCACCTTACGTTCATTGGACTGACCAGCGAACACGGGCAGAATTGTCGTGCGATCGACAGGAATCCATGGTGGACTGTCCGTCGGAGGACGTATGGCGCAGCGCAAGAAAGGCCCGTCCAGAAGGGCTGGTCACCGGCTTCAAGGGGCCGTGTCGGGCTTGTCCGGGCCCGTGGGACCCAATGGGCAGACGCGCGTCCTGCACAGCGTCGAAACCCATCCCCCCAGTACAAGCGACGGCTCGATTTGGGGCCGTCGCCGAGTACTGCTGCTGAATTCGACCTACGAACCGTTGACCGCTCTGCCCATGCGGCGGGCGGTCATCATGCTGATGTGCGGCAAGGCCGACGTCGTCCACGACGATCCGGGTGGCCCCGTGATTCACTCCGCGACCCGCTCGATCGTGGTGCCGTCGGTGATCCGGCTGCGGTCCTACGTGCGGGTGCCCTATCGCGCCCGCATCCCGATGACCAGGGCGGCGCTGATGCACCGCGACCGGTTTCGCTGCGCCTACTGCGGCGCCAAGGCCGACACCGTCGACCATGTGGTGCCTCGAAGCCGCGGCGGCGACCATTCGTGGGAGAACTGCGTCGCGGCGTGTTCGACATGCAATCACCGCAAGGCCGACCATCTGCTCGCCGAACTGGGTTGGACGCTGCGCTCGGTGCCGGTTCCGCCGAAGGGCCAGCATTGGCGACTGCTGTCGAGCGTGAAGGAACTCGACCCCGCGTGGGTGCGGTATCTGGGTGAAGGTGCGGCGTGACGCATGACTGATACGGTTTGCGCGTGAGCACAGCACTTACTCATTCCCTCCTCGGAGGGGTTCCGCTGGCCGTTCTGGTGGTGTTGGTCGCGCTGATCTGGGGCGTCGGCAAGAACCGCAAGGGCCCGCACCCGGCGACCTACAAGATGTCCGAAGAGTGGACGCACGACCCGATCCTGTGGGCGTCGGACGAACCAGCCGACCACGGTCATTCGGCTGGCCACGGCCATGGCTCGCACCCCGCGACGGTAGGAGGCGGCGCAAGTGGCAAGTGGTGAAGTCGCAACTGTCGCGTCCGCAGAGTTAGCCGAGTTGCCGCGGGGCTCTGTCGTCACCAGCAGCGGCCGGATCTCCGGGGTCACCGAACCCGGCGAAATTTCGCTGAGCTATCCCTTCCCGGTCAAGGATCTGGTCTTTCTCGACGACGCGCTGAAGTACGGCTCGCGCGCGGCCAAGGCCCGCTTCGCGGTATTCCTCGGCAATCTCGGTGGCGACACCGCCGCGAGTGCGCGCCAGATCCTGGCGAAGGTACCGACACCCGATAACGCTGTCCTGCTGGCGGTTTCGCCGAACGAGCGCGCGATCGAGGTCGTGTACGGCAGCGATGTCAAGGGCCGCGGCATTGAGGAGTCCGCACCGCTTGGTGTGTCCGCGGCCGCCGAACTGTTGAAGGACGGCAAGCTGATGGACGGGCTGATCAAGGCGGTGCAGGTGATGAGCGCCGGCGTCTCACCCCGCTGAAGCAAGACGGTCCGCGCGCACACAATTGCCGCGTAGGGCGACCCTGCGCGCGCCATAGACTGACCATGGTCGTGTGTAGAGGAATGTCAAAGTGGGCGTAGTCGATGGTTTCGACTCGATGTGGTCGAACGCGAAGTCGACGTCGCAAGACGGCGCGTTGACAACAGCGCTCAGTTCGGCAGATGCAGAGGGGGGTTGTCAGATAGGACCTCGATCAGCGCCTCCGTACGGAAATCGACCGGTCCGCCAGGTGTACGCCGGGCCGCAGAATCTCGACGTCGGTGCGACAGTGGGTGCACGATGCGGCGGCGACGGTGCCCGCCGGCCAGAACCGCGACCGCATGCTGTATCCGATCGTCAGCAAGGGCGCGGCCGAGATCGCCGACATCCTGCAGAAGTCCAACGGCGACATGAATGCCATCGCGGGACGCGTCCGCAGTCTCAGCGGTGAGTACCAGATGCTCGGGGGAGACCTCAAGCAGGGAACCGGTCCCGACGGCGAGAAGCCTGACACGCTCACCGAGGAGGAGCGGAAGAAGCAGGAAGAAGAGGTCAAGAAGCGGGCGCAGGCCGACGTCAAGGCGGCGCTGGACGGTGACAAGGGCGCGGTCCAACGGGTGCAGAACGTACTCAATACCGTCAGCAAGGAGCAGCAGGCCGGCCAGGCGAAGCTGAACGCCGAGCAGCAGGCGTATCTGAGCCAGATGCAGGCGCAACAGAAGCTCAGAAGCGTCGCCCAACTGGAGGAGGCCGCGAACAACGGTGCCAGGGGCATCATGGCCGACTCCTGGCAGTTGATGAGCAACCCGAAGGTGGAGTTCCCGAAGACCGAGTCCGTCGACGGCGCATTGCAATCCGATGAGATGGTCAACGGCGGATTCAACCAGCTGCCCGACAGCGTCCAGCACACCATCAACTCACCCGGCATTCAGAATTCGGAGAACCTGCAGAAGGTCGCCGACATCGTCAACGGTGGCAACGACCATTTCCAGACGAACACCGACCTCGACCGCGGCCTGATGCACAAGGTCGCCGACATGATGGAATCGCCCGAATGGCGCAACGGCGACCAGTGGGGTAACCCGATCGACCTGGACATGCCGTGGGAGCCGGAGCCGCCACCGACTCATGCCGAATTGGAACGGACAGCATCGTCTGTGATGGAGGCGGTGTCGGCCGACCATCAGGTAGTGCACGATGCCATCACCGGTCAGGTGGAGCCCGGCAACGAATTCCGGGATCAGTTCAAGGTCAACAGCGAGCACCTGTTGTACAACCTCACGCACGAGGAGTGGGATGACAACGGCGCGGCGGCCGGCTCGCTGTTCGACTGGACGAAATCGGCGGCGACGGGGCCGGAGGCCGGCATCGCGGCTTCAACGGCGCATACCTATGCCGACTACATCGGCGCGCACTCGAACGACCTCATGCACCTCAACGGGAGCAACGTGATCGGTCTCGATGGTGTACACACGCTGGGGGCGGTCAATCCTCACCTGACGTACGCCATGGCCGACGGGCTCACGCCGTACATCAACAACATCGCGGGGCTACCCGGCGGGCCGGAAGGGTTCGCGCCACTGGATGACCTTGGCCAGTGGGAAGACGCCTCGATGCCGGATGCCAAGGGTCTCTTCGCCGTGCTGAACAGCGAGCAGTCAACGGCGACGCTGTGGAACTCAGAGGTGTACAAACAGGTGCTGCAGCATGAAACCGCATTCGCGCAGAATCCTTCCAACTTCGGCGCCGAGCCGCACCTCACCGCATCCGCCACTTTGCGCGGCTTGGTGGATGCCGGAACGGTCGGTGCGTTCGACGCCTTCGCCCAGAACCAGAACCAAATCGCGGCCACCGAACATGAATGGAAGCAATTCGGTTACGACGCCGCGCTCGGTACCCTGACGGCCGGGGGAGGATCCCTTCCCGGTGTCGGGCCGATCGCGGGAGAAGCGATCGACAAGGTCGGCGGCGCACTGCAAGACGAAATCCTGGGAACGACGACGCCCATCGATTCCAAGGATTCGATCAACAACATGAGTCCCGAGATGGCCAGCAAGCACATTCTGTCCGCCATGGTCGCTGTCGGGCAGGATGTCCCGCTGCCGCACGCCTACTACGAGGACGGCCAGCTCGTCGGGTATCCGCCAGGGGCGCAAGCGGTTATCGTGGACGGCGAAATCGTTTGTCCTCCAGGCGTTTATCCGCCGGATTTCCTCGCGGCAGTCACGACGGCGACAAACGAGGTGCTCGGTCCCGTGCCGGGGGGTAATTCTGCGGCCGAGGGAATGGCGGGCCGGTACACCGGAGTGACCGAGAACCCGGATCCAAACGGATGATGGGCGGCCGACACATGCAAGGTGCGGTCGTCTTTCTCGTCAGCGTCGTACTCGCGGTCGCGGGATGCACACCTGCCCCGACCGAGAAGCCAGCACCGGCGCCACCTGCCGGATGGCCTTCCGAGCTTGCCGACTTCACGATCGTCTGGACCGCTGAGCCGGGAATCGACGTCACGACGGATGGAGCAGCGATCGCGGCCCGGGCGTATGCGGAGTCCTACTACCTGGCGAGCATCACCGAGGACGCGAAGTATCTCTATCCGGGGTTTGCGGATTCTGTCGAACCCAATCAGCCGTCGCCGGGGGGGCCGCCCGGAACGTCCGAACTTCATCCACGGCTCGGCTTGTCCGATCCGGCCGTCTGGATTGGCACCGCTCGGCATCGTGTGCTGAGCATCATCCGCTCAGCTGGCGACGTCATCGTCGTCGCCTGCGCGTACCTGTACGGCGCGGCCCGAAAAATTCCCAACCGCGACGGATACGCTGCGAACGTCGGTACCAGCTATGGCCTCAATTCGGGCATCTTCCCTATGCGGATCGGACTGCGCGCTCCTACCGGCTCGGAGTCGAAATCACCTGTGCAAGAAGGACCCTCGAAGACGCCTAGTGACAACGTTTTTAGCGGGTGGAGGATCACCACTTTCCTGTTCGATTACCTGTCCCAGCCGACTTCCTGGCCGGAGAAGGACGCCGATCTGGCCACGTGCGTAGCGAAGGCCGACGGCCCACCCGAGAGCCGGCACTTCATCCCACTTGCGCCGTACCCACTATCCGACTTCCCTAGGCTTCCTGCGACTCCAGGTTGGCCGGCCAAGCCGGCTAGCTGACGTCGACGGTCAGCGCGGCGCGGATTTCGATGTAGCGCTCCAGGAACCTGCGCTCGTCGAGTCGTTTGCGCCGCAGCCAGCCGGTGACCTCGTCATTGCACTTACTCGTGTTGCAGGACGCGCACGCGGGCACGACGTTGTCCACGGTGTAGCGTCCGCCTCGCGAGATCGCCATCACACAGTCGCGCTGCAGAACGCCGTCGCTCGCGCCGCAGTAGGCGCAACCGTTCCACGCGTCCTTCAGCGCCGCCCACTGCTCGGCGGTGAGGTCGTGATCGACCGAATCCATCCGGCGCTTGCGCCTGCGGGCAGCCCGCGCCCTGCGACTTCGATTGACGGCCACCTCGACAGCATGCAGCGCGAGCGGACCGCAAAATGCACACGGACAACGGCGTGTCGCCGGTGCAAACACGCGTCGCTCGCGGAGAAACGAAGGTCAGGTGGCGTCGAATTCCCTTGCGCGCAGGGCACGCTCCACTCCGGCGCGGCCCTCGAGCACCAGCCGACGCAGCGGCGGCGGCACGTCCGCGCCGGCCAGGAACGCATCGGCGGCGTCCAGGCCGGCCTGGCTGACGTCCCATGACGGGTACAGCCCGACGACGACGGTCTGTGCGACCTCGCTCGACCGTCGTTGCCAGACACCGGAGATGGCGCCGAAGTACCTGTCCCGGAACGGCTTCAGCAGTTCATCCTGGCCTGGGCGCACGAAACCGACGATGATCGACCGGGCGGTGACGTTCGCGAGCGTGTCGTCCTCGATGACCTCCTGCCAGTCCGCCTCCTTGACCGCCAACTGGGGGCGCGCCGCCGCGGCCTGCGCGGCGTGCCGCCCGCCCGCGGCAGTCGGATCGCGTTCGGCCTCCGCGTCGATGAACGGTGTCTCGGGACCGTCGGCGTCGATCACCCCGGCGGACGCCAGCGCGGTGACGATGCGCCAGCGCAGGTCGGTGTCGATCACCAGACCGGGCATGTTCACCGCCGCGGGTTCGTTGTCCAGCAGAGTCGACAGCACAGCGATGTGGTTCGGCGAAAGTACCGAGGCGCACAGCGCGTTGACGAAGGCCAGCTGATGGTCTGAGCCCGGCTGCGACTCACGCGCCAGGTCCAGCAGCGCATCGCCGAATGCCGGCCAGCCGTTCTCGGCCGCCCAGACGGGGTCGGCATAGGAGCCGAGTGCGGTCTGCGCCTGCAACAGCAGGCGCTGTGCCACACCAACTTCGGATTCGGCATGCACACCACTGATGACCAGCGCGACGAAGTCGCGGGCCTTGAATTCGGCGTCGCGAGTCATCTCCCAGGCCGCCGACCACGCCAGCGTGCGGGGTAGCGGATCGGCGATGTCGGCGATCCGGGTCAGTGCGGTCTGTAGCGACTCGGGGTCAAGGCGCAGCGAGCAATAGGTCAGGTCGTCGTCGTTGAGCAGGATCAGCTTGCCGCGTGAAACTCCCTGCAGTGCAGGAACTTCGGTGATATCGCCCTCGATATCGAGCTCCTCGCGGTGGGTCCGCACCAGTTTGCCGTTGCCGTCGTCGTCGTAGATTCCGACGGCTAGCCGGTGCACGCGGGTCTCACCGGCGCCCGGCTGCGCGCCGCTCTGAGTGATCGCGAAGCGGGTGAATCGGCCGTCGGCGTCGAGGTCGAAATCGGGGCGAAGCGTATTGAGCCCGGTGGTCTTGAGCCACTGCCTGCCCCATCCCGACAGATCGCGTCCGGAGGCCTTCTCCAATGCGCCCAGCAGATCGCCGAACGTCGCGTTCGCGAAAGCGTGGTCGCGGAAGTAATCCCGCAGCCCGGACAGGAACTCCTCCAGCCCGACGTAGGCGACGAGCTGCTTGAGCACACTGGCGCCCTTGGCGTAGGTGATGCCGTCGAAGTTCACTTCGACGGCGGCCAGGTCGGGGATGTCGGCGGCCACCGGATGCGTGGACGGCAGCTGATCCTGTCGGTAGGCCCACGACTTCTCGACGTTGGCGAACGTGGTCCACGCCTGGGCGTATTCGGTGGCCTCGGCCTGGCACAGCACCGATGCGAACGTCGCGAACGACTCGTTGAGCCATAGGTCGTCCCACCACTGCATCGTGACCAGGTCGCCGAACCACATGTGGGCCATCTCGTGCAGTACGGTCTCCGCGCGCCGCTCGTAGGACGCCCGGGTCACCTTGCTGCGAAAGACGTAGTCCTCCAGGAACGTCACGGCGCCGGCGTTCTCCATCGCGCCCGCGTTGAACTCCGGGACGAACAGCTGGTCGTACTTGCCGAACGCGTACGGCACGCCGAAGTTCTTGTGGTAGAAGCCGAATCCCTGCTTCGTCTCGGTGAACAACCGGTCGGCGTCCATGAACTCGGACAGCGACGTGCGGCAGAACAGGCCCAGCGGAATGTCACCGTGCTCATCGCTGTAGGTGTCGTCCCAGCGGGCGTACGGGCCCGCGATCAGCGCCACCAGGTAGGTGCTCATTCTCGGCGTGATGACGAAGGTGTACTGCTTGCCGTTCGCGTCCTGGTCGCCCTCGTCTTCGACACTGACCAGCGCGCCGTTGGAGATGACCTCCCAGTGTGCGGGCGCGCGGACCGTGACCTCGAAGGTCGCCTTGAGGTCGGGCTGGTCGAAGCACGCGAACATCCGCTTCGCGTCGGCGGTCTCGAACTGCGAGTACAGGTACACCTCGTCGTCGACCGGGTCGACGAACCGGTGCAGGCCTTCGCCGGTGTTGGAGTAGCGACAGTCGGCATCGACGACGAGAACGTTGTGTTCAGTCAAGCCCGTCAGCGGAATGCCGGTGGACTCGTCGTACCCCGACACGTCGATGTCGTGCCCGTTGAGAACGGCGCTGCGGACGCGGTCGGCGGCGATGTCGATGTAGGTGTCTGCACCGGACAGTGCGTCGAACTCGACCGTCGTCACCGATCGGAACGTGTGCTCGCCGGGCTTGCCGTCGCCGTCCGTCAGGTCGAGGTCGATGCGGTAGTTGTCGACGGTGACCAGCGCGGCGCGTTCGACGGCCTGGTCGCGATTGAGGTTGGGAAGTGCCACGAGTCCAACCTAGTGGCCCACCCCGCGGTCAGCCCGCTACAGCCCGGGTATCCCCAGTCCGTTGAGCCCGCCGAGTCCGTTCAGACCACTCAGGCTGTTGAGGATCGTGCCGTTCCCGAGCGACGTCATCATCGACGGGCAGTACATCGATATGGCAATGCCGGTGAAGAACGCGGCCATGTCGGGGTTGATGCCGTTGTTGGAGACGGTGGAGTAGACCGACGCCAGCGACTTGCCCGGTTCGACGAGCATCGGGCAGACCGACTGTCCGAGTTGTTCGGTGCTCGCCGCATCGTTGTAGCCGATGCCGGCGTCGGTCAGCGTGGACAGAAAGTCGGCGTCGATGGTTGGGTCGGCGGACGCCGGTGCTGCGAGGCTGAAGGCCGTCGCGACGCCGACCAGTGTCATGGCGAAAGTTCGTTGCGCTTTAATCACAGGTGAAACACTGATTGACAACAGTCACATCGACAACACGGTTGTATCACCGTTTGCACAATATGCGTGTCCTGTGTCCCTGCTCGTCGAACTCCGTGGCAGCGGGAACACCGTCCGTGGGTGCAAGGTTGTGTTCAAGAGACGCTGACCTACTACCGAGAGGTTTTCATGCCCGAGAAGTCTGTCGCCGATTTCTGGTTCGACCCGCTGTGCCCGTGGTGCTGGATCACTTCGCGCTGGATCCTCGAGGTCGAGAAGGTGCGCGATATCGAGGTGAACTTCCACGTGATGAGCCTGGCGGTGCTCAACGAGAACAAAGAAGACCTGCCCGAGCAGTACCGCGAAGGCCTCAAGCAGGCATGGAAGCCGGTTCGGGTGGCGATCGCGGCCGAGCAGGCGAAGGGCAGCGAGATCCTGGCGCCGCTGTACACCGCGATGGGCACACGCATCCACAACCAGGGCTATCGAGACTCCGACCCTGATTTCACCAAAGTCATCAAGGAGTCGCTGGAGGAGGTCGGGCTACCCGCCGAACTGGCCGAGGCTTCCAACACCGACAAGTACGACGAGGCGCTGCGCAAGAGCCACCACGAGGGCATGGATGCCGTCGGCGACGACGTCGGCACCCCGACGATCCACGTCAACGGTGTCGCCTTCTTCGGCCCGGTGCTGTCGAGAGATCCCGCGCGGCGAAGAGGCCGGCAAGCTGTGGGACGCCTCGGTGACGTTCGCGTCCTATCCGCACTTCTGGGAACTCAAGCGCAGCCGAACCGAGCCGCCGACCTTCGACTGAGTTGGTCGCACGTGCATTAGCGTTGGGTCATGACGGCGGTGGTCGATCTCGATCCATCGTTCGATCCGTTCCGTCCGGACAATCTTGCGTCCCCGTACCCGTTCTACGAGCGGCTGCGCGACATTGGACCGGTGCTGTATCTGCCCTCGCGGAAGATATACCTGGCCACCACCCATGAGGCGGTCGATACCGCGCTGCGGGATTACCGCACGTTCTCGTCGGCAGCAGGGGCGGGCTATCCGATATGCACTGCCTCCCGGGATGGAGGCATTCGACGAACGAAGGCGCTCAACGCCGCGCTGGTTCGTGCCCCACGACTCACCGGTCGGCTGACGCGAATCACGATGGATCGCATCGGCGGTTGGCTGCTGCAGCGGGATCCGGATCCCGTCGAGGCCCCGTTCATCGGCACAGACCCGCCGCAGCACACGAACAATCGCCGAGCCGTTCAACCGTTCTTTCGACAAGGATGCGATTGCCAAGACGCGGCGCCGATGGTTCGCGGGCACGTGACCGAGTCTCGTCGATCGAGTCCTTGTCCTGCATGACAATCGACGCGGTCGAGGTGTTCTCGGCCGAGTTGCCGTCTCGCGTCATCGCCGACTTCATCGGCCTGCAGGGCGCCCGCTGATCGATGCGCCCCGCGGGGGCGATGGCGTCTTCGACATCATGGGGCCCGAGCCCGCGTTGTCGTCCTACCGGCATGCCGCCCGGGCCGTGGGCTGGATGCTGTCGGACGGGGTTGGCGACCTGCCGGAGGATTCCGCATGCATGGGCAGGCAGGTCATGGCGCAGGGCGGAGCGCCGGCGGCGGGCGGTTCCCTGGCACCAGGTTTCGATCGCGTCGTTCGGCCTCTTCTCGATCTGGGTGGCCGCGCTCGACACCACCTCCTGCTTGATTTCCAACATGCTCAGTGCATTCGCCGATCACCCCGACCAATGGCAGCGACTGCGCGAGAACCCGAGCCTTGTCGGATCCGCAGTCGAAGAGTCCCTGCGATTCGACAGCCCGATTCGCGCCTTCTTCCGCACCACAACCGACGACACCGTGCTGTGCGGCGTGCCGATCCCTTTCGGATCGCGGGTGGCCACCATCTTCGGCTCCGCCAACCGCGATCCGGCCGTCTTCAATGAACCGGACACCTTCGACATCGGCCGCCAACTCAACCCGCATCTGTCGTTCGGCGCCTCGATTCACCTATGCCTGGGCGCGCCACTGGCCCGGTTGGAGGCTGTGACGCTTCTCGAAGCGCTGGCTGCCCGGGTGAAATCCATTGAACGGCCATGTCCGGGCGTGCGAAGCACGAACTCGACCACACGCGGATTTCGAACCCTTCCACTGACGTTGGTCCCCGCGTGACCGGCGCTGATTCGTCTTCGCGAGTTCTGCACTAGGGCTGCTCTTTCATGCAAATGACAGCCCTGACGCAGAAATGGGCGCAGGAAACTGGTGTTAGCCGCCGTCTGCCACAATGTCCGCCATGCGCGTCTACCTGGGAGCCGACCACGCGGGTTTTGAGTTCAAGCAGCGGATCATTGAGCACCTCCGGTCGAACGGGCACGAGCCCGTCGACTGCGGGGCGTACACGTACGACGCTGACGACGACTACCCGGCGTTCTGCATCGCGGCCGCGGAGAAGACCGTCGCCGACCCCGACAGCCTCGGCATCGTGCTCGGTGGATCGGGTAACGGCGAGCAGATCGCTGCCAACAAGGTGCCCGGTGTGCGGTGTGCGCTGGCCTGGAGCCTCGAGACGGCGAAACTTGCGCGCGAGCACAACAATGCGCAGGTGATCGGTATCGGTGGGCGCATGCACACCGAAGACGAGATGCTCGCGATCGTCGATGCGTTCCTGTCCACGCCGTGGTCGAAAGCCGAACGCCACCAGCGCCGTATCGACATCCTGGCCGAGTACGAGCGCACGCATGTCGCGCCGGCCGTGCCCGGCGCACCGAGTTAGGGATGCCCGAGGGCCACACCCTGCACCGGCTGGCGCGGCTGCATCAGCGCCGCTTCGGTCGCGCACCGGTCATGGTGTCCAGCCCGCAGGGCCGGTTCGTCGACGGCGCAGCGGCTGTCAACGGCCGAATCCTCAAGAAGGCCAGCGCGTGGGGTAAGCATCTGTTCCACCACTACGAAGGTGGCCGGGTTGTGCACGTGCATCTCGGGCTGTACGGCACTTTCACCGAACTGCCGATTCCGATGCCCCTACCCGTCGGCCAGGTGCGGATGCGGATGATCGGCGCCGAATACGGAACCGATCTGCGCGGCCCCACGGTGTGCGAAGTGATCGAAGAGCCCGAGATCGCCGACGTGATCGCCAGACTCGGCCCCGACCCGTTGCGCCGCGATGCCGACGGCACTCGGGCATGGGCGCGAATCTGCAAGTCCCGCAGGCCCATCGGTGCCCTGTTGATGGACCAGACGGTGATCGCGGGAGTCGGCAATGTGTATCGCAACGAGCTGTTGTACCGGCACCGAATCGACCCGTACCGGCCGGGTACGCACATCGATGAAGGCGAGTTCGACGCGATGTGGACCGATCTCGTTGAGCTGATGAAGGTCGGGTTTCGCCGCGGCAAGATCGTCGTGGTGCGCCGGGAGGACGACCACGGGTTGCCGTCGTATGCACCCAATCGGCCGCGCACCTACGTATATCGCCGGGCCGGCGAGCCATGCCGGGTCTGCGGCACGTCGATCCGCACCGCGGAACTGGAGGGCCGCAATCTGTTTTGGTGTCCGAACTGCCAAAAGTGAGTCCTGACGCGACAATCGGCGGGTGGAACTGATACTCGTCGTCGTCGGCGCCATCGTGGTCACCGCCGTCGCGCATCGCCGCGGCCTCGAACCGGCACTGATCATCGTCGTCATCGGTGCCGCGGTGTCGTTCCTGCCGGGGTTCGAGCCGCCCGAACTGGACTCACACATCCTGCTGACGGTGGTGCTGCCGCCGCTGTTGTACTCGGCGGCGCTGGACTTCTCGTTCCCGACGTTCCTTCGCAACATCCGCCCGATCCTGGGTCTCGGCATCGGGTTGGTGGTGGTGACCGCGTTCGCAGTGGCAGCGGTGTCGTCATGGTTGGTCTTCGTTCCGTTGACGTTCGCCACGGCGCTGGTGCTCGGCGCAATCGTCGCGCCCCCGGACGCGGTCACCGCGGTTGCGGTGGGTCGCAAACTCGGCCTGCCGAAGCGCGTGATGGCGATCCTGACGGGGGAGAGTCTGATCAACGACGCCGCGGCGTTGACGTTGTTCACCATCGCGGTCGCTCAGATCACAGGCAAGGAAACCTTCATCGAGAACCCGTTCCTGCTGTTCAGCTACAGCGCGGTGCTCGGACCGATCGTCGGCGCGGCGCTGGGATACGTGACCCTGTGGATCCGCAAGCGGCTGGCCAACGCTGGGCTGGAGACGGTGCAGGGATTGGTGGTCCCGTTCGCGGCATTCATCGCGGCCGAGGAACTGCACGGCTCGGGTGTGCTGGCGGTGGTGGTCGCCGGGTTCGTGGTCGGCAACGGGACGTTGGGCTCCGGCTATCAGACACGGCTGCAGGAGCGGTACGTGTGGAACTCGGTCGACGTGTTGCTCGAGGCGTTCGTGTTCGCCTACATCGGCCTGCATCTGCGGTTCGTGCTGGAAGACCTTCGGGAGGCGCACGAATCGCTCGTCCAGGTGGCGATCGCCTCGGTCGTCGTGCTGCTCATCGTGCTGGTGATCCGGCCGCTGTCGGTGTTCGCGATCTTCGGACGCGACAAGTTGTCACGTCACGTCGAGAGCAGGTACAGCGTGCCCGTGCCCGCCGCCGGCGGCCGCGGCGCGTTGGGAACGCGACAGCGCGCCAGGGTGCCCGGCAGATGGCGGTCGCTGATCGACCAGCGGATGCTGTCGTGGCAGGAGAACGTCGTGGTGTCGTGGACCGGCATGCGGGGCGTGGTGACTCTCGCGGCCGCGGCGGCGATTCCCCCGACCACGGTGACCGGCGATCCGTTCCCCGAACGCGCGACGATTCAGGCCATCGCGTTCGTGGTCGCCATCGGCACACTGTTGATTCAGGGCTGGACGTTGCCGCTCTTGATTCGGCGGCTGCATCTCTCGCGCTTCTCCGATGACCATGCCGCCGACCGCGAAGAGGAACGCAAGGCCGAACAGGTGGTGCAGGACGCCGCCGACGAGGTGTTGGCGGACTTCCGCGCCAACCCGCCGCAGAACATGGATCCGCGGGTGCTAGCCGAGATCCGCACCACCATCGCCCGGCACTCGCAGGACGCCGACGAGATGCCCGACCCCGAGGCGCACACCAGGCGTTCGGAGGTGTTCTCGACGCTGTACCGCGACGTGCTCGCCAGTCAGCGTGCTGCGTTGATCGCCGAGCGCGATTCCGGGCGCATCGAGGACGAAGCGGTCCGGGCCATGCTCGAACGACTCGACCTGCAGGAAGCCGGCGTGTCCGCGCGACTGGAAAGCCGGTTCTAGTGCCGAAACTGAACTTATCGGTCAATTTCGAGCGAAAACTCGCTCATAAGCTCAGTTTCGGGGCGGGCTAGAAGCCGCCGAAGTCGCCACCGAAATCGCCGCCGCCCCAGTCGCCGCCGCCACCGTCCCAACCACCGCCGTCGCCGCCTCCGTCGCCGCCGAAGTCGCCGCCGCCATCCTGGCCCTGGTCCATTCCTTGGTCGTAGCCCTGCGCGAAGCCCTGTTCATATCCGCTGCCGTGCATGCCCGAGAACATCGCATCGAACAGCAGCACCGACCCCAGGCCCCATGCGCCGGCCACCAGCGCCGGCTTCCACCATGGCTCCGAATACCAGCCCGCGGGCACGGGACGGCCGGCGACCCGGCCACCGGGGTAGTAGTTCGGGGTGCGCTCCGACGGGGTGGGCGACGCCTCGATCTCGCGGCCCTCGAAGTCGACCCGGCGGTCCTCGGTCACGGTGCCAGCCGAGCGCTGACCGGCCAGCGTCTCCAGTTCCGGTCCGGGGTCCATGCCCATCGCGATGCGGGCCGCGCGAACGTAGTAGAGGCCCTCGAGCGCGCTCTCCTTGGCCAGCAGGGCCTGTTTGGCGGTGGTGGCCTGTTCGATCTGCGAGCCCGCGGCGGTGTATCGCTCGGACGCGTCGGCCATGGCCTGCTTGGACGCGTCGTCGGTGCCGGTCAGATTGATCACCTGGCCGCCGAGGCGCTCGATGGTGCGGCGCGCGTCGGCCTTCGCGTCCTCCAGCGAGGCGGCGTTGCGTCGGTCGGAAGCCCGCATCGCCCCGTACACCACCGCCCCGAGTGCGACGACTACCAGGACGACAAGGACGAGCAGAACGCCATTCATGACGTTCAGCGTACCGACAGAAAAGGGTCAAGATCGGGGAGCGATCAAGCGCGCCGGAGGGGCGGGAGGATTGACAGCCTTTGATCTTGAAAAGCCAGTACCCGCGGTAACGGCAATCTGACGAAAGTCGTCACCGGGAGCGCCGGGGCGCTCTTACGATGAGCGTCACTCGCGACGATGGGGGGACGGTTCATGGGGTCGTATCGAATCGGAGGGCTGGCTGTCGCGCTCGGCATCGGGTCGGCGGTCGTGGCCGGCCACGGGGTGGCGTCCGCGGATACCTCGGGTGAGTCCGGCTCTGAGTCGCCGTCGTCGAGTTCGTCGACGGAAGGGTCTGCGTCGACCGAAGCGTCGTCAGGGAAGCCTTCTTCCAAGCCGACACCGGCGGAAGGTGACGACGCAGGCGCATCGGACAAAACCGAGATCGACACCAATGAGACCGAAACAACCGAGACGCCAGATGATCTGGCGGTCGACGAGACGCCGTCAGACGACGACTCGCCAACGCCCAAGAAGCGGTCAAAGAAGCAGCGCCCGTCCTCTGCGGCCGCCGATTCCGCCGACTCGCGCACGCCGGCCGAAGCGGATGCCTCCGGCAGTGCGTCGGTCGTGGCGCGCGCAAAGCCTGCGCCGAAAGCCGCTACACCGGACAATCCCGCAGCGGTCACCGACGTTGCGCAAACACCGGTCGCAGACGCGCCCGCGATAACGATCACGACGGTGAGCCAACCGGCCGAGCCGGTCGATCCGTAAGCCGCAGAATCCGGTCGAGGTGGCGACGGTTGCTTTGTCGCAAGCGGTGAGCGCGCTGCTCGATCCCTTCGCCGGCGACGCGCCCACGGCCCCGATCGCGTCACCGGTGATGTGGACGTTGGCTGCGGCGGCACGGCGCGAACTCTCGGCCGCGACAACGACCGTCGACCAACCGGCCGACCTGGCGACCAACAGTCTCGTCACTGAGACGCCGCTCGCAGCGATCGAAAAGCCGAAGGTCGTCGCAATCGAGCAGATTGCGCCCCTTGCATTCCTACAGCAACTCCCGATTATCGGCCCGCTCGTTTTCACGCCGATCGTCGCGCTCATCCACGGGATTCCAGTCGTCGGCGACGTCCTTCACCAGTTCGTCGGATATCCCGTGGAATTCGGTCTTCCGGCCGGCGCGCCGAAGCCGCGAGATTTCAAGGTGATCTCCGACGACGGCACGGCGATCTACGTCCACTTCATTCCCGCGCGCGGCCTGACGGCCACTCAGCAGGCACCCACGGTTCTCAACGGCCCCGGTCTGGGTCTACCCGGAGCGACGACCCTCAACGGCACCATCTTCGACCCCTTCGCCACCGATTTGTTCGGCCTGTTGAGTGTCGGCACGCTGCGTGATGCGGGCTACAACGTCGTCACGTGGGATCCCCGTGGTGAGTGGAATTCGGGCGGTCAACTGGAGCTCAACTCCGCCGATTTCGAGGGCCGTGACATGTCGGCCATCATCAGCTGGCTCGCCGACCAGCCCGAAGTCCTGCTCGACAGGCCTGGCGATCCGCGGATGGGCATGGTCGGCGTGTCTTACGGCGGCGGCATCCAGCTGGTCACGGCCGCCAACGACAAGCGGGTCGATGCGATCGTGCCTGCGATCACCTACCACCGCCTCGACACTGCGCTGTACAAGAACGAGGCGTTCAAGAGCAGCTGGGCCACGCTGCTCACGGCGTTTCTCGGTCTCACCCTGGCTCGACATCAACCCGCGGATCCTTCCCGCGACGGTCTACGGCGCGCTCACCGGCGAGATGACGCAGGGCGACGAGGATCTGTTGATCGCACGGAATCCAGCGGTGGACAAGATCACCGTGCCGACCTTGTTGATCCACGGCACCGTCGACACGATTTTCTCGCTGCAAGAGGCAGACGACACAGCGCAGATCCTGATCGCCAACGGCGTTCCGACGAAGGTGGTGTGGTTCTGCGGCGGGCACGGCATATGCGCCCACAATCTGATCGATTTCAGCGACGGCGCGTTGATCGAGAAGCGGACCCTCGAGTGGTTGAACCGATACGTGAAAGGCGACGTGTCAGTGCCGACCGGACCCCAGTTCGAGTGGGTCGACCAACGCGGGCAGTGGCACTCGTCGAACACCTACCCCGTCTCGAAGGGTGCACCGATCGTCTCGAGGGCTACTGACAAGACGTTGTCGCTGATCCCCTATATCGGTGGGTCCGGAATTCCCTTTATTCCGTTGGCTTTCAAAGCTCCGCACGCGGTGAACATTAGGGTGCCGGCGACGACAGAGACCTACCTCGTGGGCGCTCCGGAGCTGACCCTCACGTACTCGGGCACCGGGTCGAGCCGTCACGTCTATGCCCAGCTCGTCGACGACTCCACCGGGTTGGTGCTGGGCTATATCGCGACCCCGATTCCGGTGACGTTGGACGGCACCACCCGCACGGTCACCGTTGACCTGGAGCCGTTGGCGCACACGATGCGGCCCGGTGAGTCCGTGACGCTACAACTTGTCGCGTCGGCGGGACTCTACGAAAGGATCAATCCGGCGCTGGGTGTGCTCAACGTGTCGAGCATGCAACTCACGTTGCCGACCGCGAATCCCGCCGGTCTCGCCGCCATCCGGACGATCTGATGGAGGCTCCATCGGAAGTAGTTGATCCTGCTGGTCGAGCAGGGCCGGAGCGTCCGTCACACCTTCAGGGGCTCTACGAGGCCCGCCATGCGGGCGACTCCCACCCCGATAATGAAGCTGTTGAGATGTTCAACGAGTTCAGAAGGGCCGAGAACTCGTGAACGTCTTCATCTGTGAGTGCTGCAAGATGTGCGCGACGTGGATTGAGCATCGTGACGTGGACGATCGGATGACATTCAAGTTGCCGTGCGCCGAGCCCGCAAGACGTAATCTCTGGCGCATATAACCTTTCACGCGGGCGGAGTGATCCTTGTCTGCAGGACGATATGTTGGCCGAGTCGGCGGTCTGGCAGTGGCTCTCGGCATCGGAGCGGCGATCTTCACGGGGCAGTCGGCGGCCTCGGCCGACACCGACGCGGCGTCGTCGAGTACGGGATCGGGATCGTCGACGGAGTCCTCGGTCTCCGCGGCGTCCTCCAGTGCCGATACTGCGACGACGGCCACGGCGGGCTCGGAAGCGACCACCGACTCCGGCGCCTCCAATGACACGGACTCGGACGCCGGACCGCCTCCGTCGCGCGTCGGTGTGACACGTCTGGACCAGTCAGGTGATCCACGACCCGTTCCCAAGGTCCGTTCGTCGCGCGCCCGCGCCGTCAAGACCACCGAGGCCGAGAACACCGCTGCCGCGGATGACACGTCCGCATCGCGGCGGTCGGACAACGACGCGACGGACGACAAGCCGGAAGCACCGAAAGATCCTGCACCACAGACTGCTTCGGCGACGATCAATCAATCTGTCCCAGCCGTCGGCGACACCGGGAGCCCGTCTCCCGCCGAATCGACGGCGATGCTCGCCACGATGGTGGCGGCCGCAGGCCGCGAGGTCACCGCGGCGAAGCTGGCCTACGTTCCAACGTTCAACGCCGACAACGGCGTGATCACCGGCGTCAACACGACGCAGTCGGGGGGCGTTACCTACACCGCTGTCGGCAAACCCGTGGGCGGCGCCAAGGTCGTCGTCGACAAGACCACCGGCGGCTTCAGCTTCCTGCCTTACGCATCGCAGTTGACAACGGACAGCACCGGAACGTTCCGGATACTGGTGGCCGAGACGTCGATCATCGACGCGGTCCTGGAGCGGCTGCCGATTGTGAAGACTCTGGTTCAACCCATCATCATTCGGCTGCACGAACTGCCGGTCGTCCGCGACGTGCTGGCACCCGTGATCGGCCGCTCGAAGATCTACACGATCGAGGTGCCGGTCGGCTCGTTCGTGGGGGAGGACAAGGCGCCGATCGCGTTCACCACCACGGTGGCCTCCAGTCTCGACGGCACCCCGATCAGCGTGAACTGGTTTCCCCGAATCGGATTGGGGCCCAGCGACGAAGCTCCGACCATCCTCAACGGGCCGAGCCTGGCGACCGCGGGTTACATCGATCCCACCCAGGAGCTGACCGTGTTCGGGTTGGTTCCTGGACTCAAGCCGTTGCGCGCGGCGGGGTACAACGTGGTGACGTGGGATCCGCGCGGGGAATTCGCCTCCGGCGGGGTGCTTCACCTCGACTCGCCGTACTACGAGGCTGTGGACGTCGCATCGATCATCGACTGGGTCGCCGAGCAGAAGAACACCGCGCTCGACCCGGGCAGCACGACCGATCCGCTCATCGGGATGGTGGGTGGGTCCTACGGCGGCGGCATCCAACTGACGACGGCAGGAACCGATGGACGAGTCGATGCGATTGCACCGGGGATCGCCTGGAACAACCTCGTCACCACGCTCTATCCGCACGACGCGTTCAAGACCTCGTGGTCCTCGCTGTTACTGCTGTCGCTGGTGGTTTCGGGTTCCCGCATCGACTCGGAGATCTACTCCGGCATCCTCACCGGCGCACTGGCGGGCTTCCTGACCAAGGGTCAACAGGACTTCCTGAATGAGAACAGCCCGGACAACGTCGTCGGCGACATCAAAGTCCCGACGCTGTTCCTGCAGGGCACCGTCGACACGCTGTTCCCGCTGCAGCAGGCGCTGAAGAACGCTGCAGCACTGGATCCCTCGGTGCCGGTCAAGATGATCTGGTACTGCGGCGGACACGGCAAGTGCCTGGATCCGGTCGACCAAGACAGGCAGAGCGCCTTCCTGGTGAACGAGACGCTGGCGTGGATGAACACCTACGTCAAGGGCAAGACCGTGGATGCGCCGCCGCCGGTCACCGGGCCAACGTTCGAGTGGATCGACCAGACGGGCAATCTGTACTCGACCAACCATCTGCCGACCGATCCGTCGAACTTCTTCGGCCCCTCCATCTCCGCTTCGGGCGAGGGCCGAATCCTGCCCATCGTCCCGGTGATCGGCGGGTCCGGCCCGCAGAACAAGGCGGGCTTCCCGGTCTCGCTCGTTCTGGGAGCTCCGGCGAAGAACGCCGTGAACGTCTCGCTGCCAACGGTTTCCGAGATCACCTATGTGGTCGGTGCACCGGAACTGACGCTGACCTACAGCGGACTGGGCACCGCCCGCACCGTATACGCCCAGATCGTCGACGAGACCACCAAGCGCGTGGTGGGCAACATCGTCAGCCCCATTCCGGTGAAGCTCGACGGTACCCGGCAGTCGGTCACGGTGAAGATGGAGAACATCGCCTACACGATGACACCCATGGATCGGCTGACGCTGCAGATCGTCACGTCTGCCACACCGTTCGAGAACGCGACGGCCTACGGCGCGATCAACATCGCCAAGGTCGACTTGACGTTGCCGACCGCGAAGAACGTGACCGAACGTGTCCTTCCGCCTGCGCCTCCGGGCAGGCCGCTGACGTCCCGCCCCGGGCGGACGCTGGAGGACCTCCTGTTGGGCAAGTAGCGCAGGACGACGTCATCGATCCGACGCCGCGCGGGCGAGGCGCTCACCGGCCCTTTCGACCGCGTGCGGCACCAAAGGCCTTCCCTGGTTGGACTTGTCTAGTCGGCCAACTATGGACCGCCCCGCCAGTGTTCGATGCGGCGATGGTCAGGGGTGAAGCCGTGATCCACCCCCCACAGCACCGCCTGGGTACGGCTGCCGACGCCGAGCTTGCGGTAAATCGTTCGGATGTAGGACTTCACGGTGTTGGGGCTCAGGTAGGTAAGTCTCGCGACGTCGGCGTTGCTCTTGCCCTGAGTGATCAGCGCCAAGATCTCAGCCTCGCGATCGCTGAGTCCTTCGCCGCGGCCGGGCCAGTCCAGCCCGGGGATGCTGCGCGCTCGTTGGGGCACATCGCTGATGACGGTCTGTCCGGCGTGCACTGACTCCAAGGCGGCGACCAGTTCCCGGGCGGGCAAGGTCTTCGACAGATATCCGTGAGCGCCGTGCTGCTGAGCGCTGACAATGAGATCCGGGTGAAAGTTCCAGGTATAGACCACAACTCGGCGCGCGGACGGGTTGGCAACGAGCACACCGATTTCTTCGTGGTCGGACTCGGGTTGTGCAAACGAATCGTATAAGACGATGTCGACAGTGTCTTTGACCGGCATCGTGGAGTCGAGTTCGGCGATGACGATGCGGTCGCGGTAGGGGTCGAGCATGTTGGCCACGCCCTTCACAACGACGTCGTAGTCGTCGACCAGCGCGACGGTGATCGGATCGCGCGGGGGCGGTGACATCACCACAGATTACCTCCCTAGGGGTGTATTGCCACCACCCTTAGGGGTGTTCGACTGAGACCGGGTCGGCGCTGACGACCGACCGTTCTCCACTCAACACTCGGCGGAAAGGCTCAACATGATCATCCTCGGCATCATCCTGCTGATAGCGGGGTTCCTGCTCAAGATCTCAATCCTGTGGACTATCGGGCTCATCCTGCTCGTCATAGGCGTCATCCTGGCCATCGTGGGATCCACCGGGCGCGCCGTCGGCGGCCGCCGTCACTACTACTGACGTTTTTCAATCAGCTGCCCGCCGGGCACGCGTATGGCCCCCTCAGAAATTGACATTTCTGTAGAACTGCCCGGGTACTCGGCGCACAAGATCGAAGGAGCACGAAATGCCCACTTGGGTATGGGTTTTGATCGCGGCCGTTACCGTCCTCGTGGCGGCCGGAGTGATTGTCGCCGCAACTCGCGCAAGCGGTCGCAAGAGGACCGAGCGGCTCAAGCAACACTTCGGTACCGAATACGAGCGCACCGTGTCCGAGGCCGGCGACCAAGATGCAGCGGAGAAGGAACTCATCACTCGTGAACGCAAACGGGACAAGCTCGACATCGTTGCATTGTCACCATCGGCGTTGAGCGAGTTCGCCGACCGCTGGCGGAAGGTGCAGACCGGGTTTGTCGACGATCCGGCCAGCGCCCTAGGCACCGCCGACCGGCTAGTGACCGAGGTGATGCACGAGCGCGGCTACCCGGTCGACGACTTTGATCAGCGGGCAGCGGACATCTCGGTCGATCACCCGCAGATCGTCGAGAATTACCGGGCCGCTCACGGCATTCATCTGTCGCAGCAGAACGGCGATGTCGGCACCGAGCAACAACGGAAGGCGTTCGTTCATTACCGCGCGCTGTTCGAGAAATTGCTCGACACGGAGAACGACCTTGACACGGACGACAATCACAGAGCACAGGAGCCCAGCGCATGACCACACACGATCAACACACCGAGCAGAGCGATTTCTCCGATGAGGCCCAGCCCGTGACCGGCGGTGCCCAGCCGGTGACCGAGCACACTGCACCGACGGTGCATGCGGACCCCTCAACCGCACCGACCGAATCGTCACTGCCGCAGAGTGAATCGCCGCCAGTCTCCGACCAACGGAACCAAAGCCCGTCATCGGTCGTACCGCCGGATCCGTCCAGCGCAACGGCGTTGTCCGACACCGAGGCGCCGGCCGGACCCACGGAGGAGCCTGTCGGGGAGACTCACGAATCATCAACTGAGCGGACATTGTTCGTCGAGGACGAGCTCGCGGGACTGCGGGCGCGTTGGGACTCTGTTCAGGCGGGGTTCGTCGACGATCCCAAGGAGTGCGTCGAGAAGGCGGATGGCCTGGTGTCCGATCTGGTCGAACAACTCACGGCGAGTTTCGCCGCTGCGCGTTCGAGGCTCGAGGAGCAGTGGGCTCGCGGCGAGGAGGCGTCCACCGAGGATCTCAGGGTCGCGCTGCAGCATTATCGCGAGTTCTTCCAGCGGCTGCTTGCGGTGTAATACAGAGAACAGCTGTCCCGCAGTCCGATTCGTCCGCCAAGGCGACTGCTGTCGGTCGCTCAATAGCCACGCATCGCCGCCCCAGCGCTGTGGCGGCGATGCTTCACGATACCGTCTCGGCGTCGTATCGTCTGACTGAACGCATCTCAGATCACCACGCGAATCACCGTATAGCTACTGGTGAATCAAACCAGGTGGTCCATCATGCCGCGGTCAACGTCGGGAAGGCAGGCCCCGCGGGTCACCGACCGGGCGTTAAGACGTTCCCGGAAAACGGCATTCGCGCGCGGAACCTCGCCGAACGCTCGCGATGGAACGATCCGACCGCGCAGCTGATTCCGGGGTGCGGCCCGCTCGGATGAAATCAACAGGGTCAGTAATAGCAACGGCTCTCGGCAGCGTGTTGGCGGATTTGCGCGATAAGTCGCCCCCGGGCACGTCTGAATGTGCCACTCGGATGGCCGTCATTCGGCGGATGGCCGCGCGGGGGACCGTGACAAAGATGCGATCGGTATCGGCGGCGTCAATCTCACCGATGCAGGAACTATTCGGAGCCGATGCCGTACGACGCATTCCGCAAGCTCCGCGAGCGCGCGTCCGTCGCATGGCACCCGTGCTAACTGGTCGCTGATCGAGCGGCCCCACAGCTGCTCACGCGATCAGTGAGCCGTCTCCTCCGCCAGCTTAATCAGCTTCTTGCGCACCAGATCCGGCCGCTCGTCGACGACGAAATGGCCCGCGTCGACCGTTTCCAGGATGTAGTCGTCGGCCCTGGCCGTTTCGGATGCAGTCATCGACAACGGGATCGCGGGATCGCGAGTTCCGAGTAACGCGCGTATCGGAACCGTCGTGGGACGATATCCAGGCCGTCTTGCAGCGACGAGCAGATCGTGTAGCAGGAACGTCCGGTAGGTGTTCCGACCGGAGCGGGCACACACCGGGTCTCGGAACCTCTCCGCGAAGACCAGAGCGTCCGCGGGATCCACATCGGAGGCGAACCTGAAGAGGAATTTGATGAAGCCCGTGCGGCGCAGCAGCGGACCTCCGATCGTTGCGATCGGCACCTGGTAGTACAGGCGCCACAGATTCGGCAGCACGGTGCGCCGCGTCTGCCAAAGATGCATCATGCTGATGACGAGGTAGCCGTCGAACCGCTCGGGCTCGCGCAGCACCATCAGGTGACCGACGTAGCCGCCCCAATCGTGCGCGACGAGCAGTACGCGGTCGAGGTGCAGCGCGTCGAGCAGCGCAAGGACATCGGTCGCGACGTCGTCCTTGGCCCAATTGTGCGGAGCAGGGCCGGACCAGCCGTATCCGGGCAGGTCAGGCGCGATGATGCGCAGGCCGGGCGGCGGGTCTGCCAACAGATCGCGCCACTCGAAGTGGTGTTGCGGAAATCCGTGCAGAGCGAGGACGGGGCGGCCATGCGGCGGGCCGGAATCGGTGACGTGAAACCGCACCCCATTGGCTTCGACGAACGACCGGCGCACCCCTGCAATCGGTGGCGGTTCAGCAGTCATGAAGCGGACTATAGGCAGCAGCGTGACGGCCCCCCACGGCCACTTCCGGTCAATCTCGTGTACCGAGCGCCGCCCGAAAATACCGGCGAATAGCTAAGCACCGGCATTGCCGATGCAACTGGCGGTTGAGAACGGGCCGCTAGATGTCTGTTCGGCCAGCGTCGTGCCGTTCGCGGTGATTTTGCACGTGATGGTGCCGCCGCCAAAGTCGTTGGTCGCCCTCAGGACGACCGACTTGCTTAGTCCGTCAATCGTCATGTTCTTGTTCCACGGCAGGCTGACGGCTGTCTCTTGGGCGGTGTTGAAGTCTCGACCCGAGTACGTGATCGCTACCGATTTGCCCGAGCCTGTGACGCTATAAGTAACAGTCACTTCCCGCTTTGTTTCCTTGTCGATATTCGTCGCGACACCGCCAACGAAGGCCACGCACGCCCCAAATCCGAGAAAGATCACGAGGAAAATTCCGCCGAGTACCCACGGCCATAACAGGCGCTTTTTCGGCGGTTGGTACCCGTATGGAGCCTGCGGGTACGGCTGCGCATAGCCAGGCGGGGGATACCGGGAGTAGTCGTATTGCGGCTGTGGCGGCACTCCGCCTGGCGGGTTTTGAGGCGCTTGGTTTCCCGGCGTCGGCTCGGTCACGATTCCCCCTGTCGACTGCCCAATCTAGGCCGCTGGCAGCGCTCTTCGAGGGCTTATTCAAGAGCTTGCACAGCAAACCGTCTCAACCGCCCTTACGGGCGGCAAAACGACGCTCAGACGGGACAGAGACGGGACATACCGCTGTGCCCGAAAGGGTCGGTAAGCAGCAAAACGCCCCTATCAGGGGCTTTATTGGAGCGGGCGACGGTGTGATGCGTCAGGACATACGAATGGGGTGTGTCAAGACATAGGAATAGCTCGGCGGCACCGATGTTCGGTGGATGTCGAAGGCTCGCCTGGTCATCACCGCTGTCGTCATCGAGGGGCGCAGCCAATCTGCTGTGGCTCGCGAGTACGGGGTGTCCCAGGGATGGATCAGCCCGACTGGTCGCGCGTTATCACCGCGAAGGCGAAGCGGCGTTCGAGCCGCGCTCGCGCCGACCACACACCAGTCCTACCCGGCTTCCGCAGTCGAGCATCGATCTGATTGTCAAGCTGCGTGAAAAGCTGACCAGCAACGGACTCGACAACGGTCCGGAGACTATCGCCTGGCACCTGGAGCACCACCATGGCTTAACGGTGTCGACCCCATCGATCATCCGGCACCTGCGCGCGGCCGGTTTGGTCACCCCCGCACCAAGAAACGGCCCAAAGCGTCCTACATCCGCTTTGCCGCCGATCTGCCCAACGAACGCTGGCAAGCCGACTTCACCCACTGGTGGCTCGCCGACGGCACCCATGTGGAGATCCTGTGCTGGATCGACGACCACTCCCGCTACGCGCTCTCCGTCACCGCGCACCGCCGCGTCACCGGCCCCATCATCCTCGATGCGTTCCGCAAAACCTGTGCTGCTCATGGCGTTCCGGCTTCAACATTGACCGACAACGGCATGGTCTTCACCACCCGACTGTCCGGCGGCAAAGGCGGACGCAACCACCTAGAAGTCGAACTACACCGTCTCGGGGTTGTCCAAATCAACTCCACACCCAATCATCCGACACCTGCGGCAAGGTCGAACGCTTCCACCAGACGCTCAAACGCTGGCTGATCCGCCAGCCTCGTGCCGCCACACTTGCCGACCTGCAAGCCCAGCTCGACACATTCGTCGAGGAATACAACCATCACCGCCCGCACCCTCCCTACCGCACAAGGCCACTCCAGCCACCGCCTACGGCGGTCGGCCCACAGCCCAACCCGGCAAACGCACCGACACCCACGCCAGCGTGCGCCGCGACCGCGTCGATGACACCGGCAGCCTCACCCTGCGCCTGGCCGGCCGACTCCACCACATCGGCATCGGCACGAACCCACGCCCGAACCCACGTTTTGATGCTCGTTCAAGACTTCGACGTCCGGATCATCAACGCCGCCACCGGTCAACTGATCCGCGAGCTAACCATCAACCCTGACCAGGGACTATCAGACCCCGCGGCGTGCCCTGCGGGCTGGCCAAAGAAAAAGCCCTGAACCCCAAACGCAGGTTCGAGAGCTATTCCTATGGTCTTGACACATCACATTGGAGCGGGCGACAGGAATCGAACCCGCGTAGCTAGTTTGGAAGTGTTTTTCTGCGGCGGTCAGGCAACGTCGCGGTGCTGCTCAACGGCACCGGGCCTGTCAGGTGTCAAAAGGGCGGCTGACTATCCCTGATAGGGCTAGCGCGCCCAGACGGCACGGCGGCACAACACCTTTCGCGGAGCGCCCAGCAACGGCTAGAACTGCGGGAGCAGTGCGGGAGCAAGTCGGGTGACGGCAGCAACGTCGGACGTGTGTCCGCGCATCCTCGTCGCGACCACCGGAAGGCAGACTGACTGGCCAACGATCAGGCGTACCGTCCGCTCCATTAGCTTTAGGCAGAGGAGGCAGACATGTCCGCGAGCGATCAAGACTGGACCAAGCCAGCAGCGCTGGCGATCCCCAAAGAGGGATATTTCGAGATTGACCGGGGGCGGTACGGCCCGGTGTTTCCGCGTACTCCGGCGTGCTACGGCTTCTCGATCATCGCCAAGGTCAAGGAGGGTCGAGAGGACACGATCCGCGAACACGGCAAGACCATCCAAGCAGCCATCACCGAAACGCCGGAGTTCCTCGCTCCACTACGTCTGCACTACCTGCGCTGGCTTCTCTTCGATATCGGCGATGGCTTGACCTTTCAGTACCAGGGCATCTTCGACACCGACTTCGACAAGTACACCGAGGACGCCGTGCAGTTGTTCGGCCAGAGCGGCATCAACACAATTTTTACCAATCTCGAAGGCTTCCCCGAGGATTGGAAGGAGAACCCCGACTCATTTGTCCGGTTCGTTCGCGAACACCACTTCCCGAGCTTTTTGGAATACGGCGAGTACCCGTACGTCACCGCCGACGAGATCAAGAAGGCACTCCGTCTCAAGGCGGCCTTCTCGGACATGCTCGACCAGATGCAGTAGCCCTCCGGGCCGCATCACGCCGAGCTGCGGCTGATCGCCGCCGTTCGTGCGGTCACGACGGTGCATGGTGTGCTGTCTACCGGCCCGCCGGATGCTCTGCCGGACGAGCGCACAGAAATTCCACGACGCTGACACCGTGAGGCCATGATGGGTCGTAGCGGTCACACCGACCGCAGACGGGATGTGCAACGTGGATAACTCAAACGACCCGATGGCGGCGGTGCACCAATACGTCGATGCCTTCAACAACGGCGACAAGAGCGCGATGGCAGCGGCTTGCGCCGACCCGATGCAGATTCTCGACGGCATGTCGCCGCACGTGTGGCAAGGGCCGACAGCCAGCGATGACTGGTATGCGGATGTGCTCGCCGAGGGTGAGCACCTAGGGGCATCCGGCTACCACATCACGCTGGACGAACCACGTCATGCCGATGCAACCGACGAACACGCGTACGTTGTCGTCCCCGCCACGATGGCGTTTGACCTCAAAGGCAATCGGGTGACCCAAACGGGTGCGCTATTTTCGGTGGCGCTTCGGAAGATCGCCGGAGACTGGCGGCTATCGGCCTGGGCTTGGGCTAAGGGCAAGTCAGCCACTGGCTGAAACCGCCGACTGACGCCCGGCACGGCGTGGCGGCCCAAGGCTGTCAGGTACCTAACCGAGCACCCGAACGTTCAGACCCCAACTGCACCACTGTTCCCGGCTGTCCGCCTGACAACACCGCCGCAATCAACTGCGTCGGCACCGGGAGCACCGGCCAAGGTGCGGGCCGAGTGGCAGGCCCACGCCCTGGCCGCACTGAGCGTCACCGAAGCCGAAGGGCGGTTAGCAGGTACAAGGCGGTGTTCCGGTTCGCCGTGCTGCGCGCCAATGCGGCGGCAGCCGTGCTGCCACCGACGCTGAAGTTCCACGCGCTACCGCACACCTACGCCAGCCCTTGTGTCGCCGTTGGCATCAAACCCGAAAGGCTGAGCCGCCGAATGGGGCACGCGAAGGTCGGCACGACGCTCGGCATTTACTGTGCACCCGTTCCCCGACGACGAAGCCGCCGACGACATGGCCGCCCTAGGGGCGATGGCGCGCAAAGCCCGTCCCGCAGCAGCAAACAACGTCGTGCACCTTGTGCGGTAGCAATGCGAGCGGTTTGCGGAGAGCATTGCGGGAGCAACAGCCAGGTGCGGGGCGACCGGCTACGGCACAAACCCGCAATGACCTGGCAACTTCTCAGAGCGGGCGACGGGAATCGAACCCGCGTAGCTAGTTTGGAAGACTAGGGCTCTACCATTGAGCTACGCCCGCATGTGCAGCACCAGCAGACTGTACCGGCGCCACCCGAATCAAATCCAATTGAAAGTATCGCGTGATCAGGCCGTAGTATCTCGCGTGGCCGCTCTATGTGTTGAGCAGGCCAACGGCGCGGGGTGTAGCGCAGCTTGGTAGCGCATCCGCTTTGGGAGCGGAAGGCCGCAGGTTCAAATCCTGTCACCCCGACTGCACCCGTATGAGACCAGGACACAAGGAGCACGAGCGTGAAGAGCACCGTCGAGAAGTTGAGCCCGACCAGGGTTCGCATCAACGTGGAGGTGCCCTTCACCGAGCTCGAACCGGAGTTCGACAAAGCCTTCAAACAGCTGGCCAAGCAGGTGCGGTTGCCCGGCTTCCGGCCCGGCAAAGCACCGCGCAAGCTGCTCGAGGCCCGCTTCGGCCGCGAGGCGATGCTGGACCAGGTCGTCAGCGACGCGCTGCCCGGCCGCTACAGCGAGGCGGTGACGAGCTCGGACCTGCGTCCTATCGGTCAGCCCGACATCGAGGTCACCAAGAAGGAGTACGGCGAGGACCTCGAGTTCACCGCCGAGGTCGACATCCGGCCCGAGATCGAGCTGCCGGACCTTGACTCTTTGAAGATCACCGTCGATGCGATCGAGGTGGACGACGATGAGGTCGACAGCGAGCTGCAGTCGCTGCGCGCGCGTTTCGGCACGCTGACCGGTGTGGACCGGGCAGCGGAGACCGGCGACTTCGTCTCCATCGATCTGTCGGCCACCGTCGACGGCAAGGAACTGCCCGACGCGGCGACCGAGGGACTGTCCCACGAGGTCGGCTCAGGGCAGCTGATCGAGGGCCTCGACGACGCGATCATCGGTCTGAAGGAGGGGGAGACCCGCGTCTTCACCACCAAGCTGGCCGCCGGCGAGCATACCGGTGAGGACGCGCAGGTCACCGTCACCGTCAAGTCGGTGAAGGAACGCGAGCTGCCCGAACCCGATGACGACTTCGCCCAACTGGCAAGCGAATTCGACACCATCGACGAGCTCAAGAACAGCCTCGTCGAACAGGTGAACCGGGTGAAGCGTGTTCAGCAGGCCGAGCAGATTCGGGACAAGGCGCTGGAGACTCTGCTCGAGCAGGTCGACGTGCCGCTGCCCGAGAACATCGTGCAGGCGCAAGTGGACGACGCGCTGCACAACGCGATCCACAGCCTCGAGCACGACGAAGCGCGGTTCGCCGAGGCGCTGGAGGCGCAGGGCAGCGACCGGGAGAAGTTCGACGCCGAGAACCGCACCAACGCGGAGAAGGCGGTCAAGACCCAGCTGCTGGTGGACGCGATCGCCGACAAGCTCGACGTCCAGGTCGGTCAGAACGACATCACCGAGCGGTTGGTGTTGATGTCGCAGCAATACGGCCTGGAGCCGCAGCAGTTGCTGGCCACCCTGCAGGAGAACAACCAGTTGCCTGCGATGTTCGCTGACGTGCGCCGCGGGCTGGCCGTGGCCCAGGTCGTGGAGGCTGCCACCGTCACCGATTCGAAGGGCGAAGTGGTCGACACCACGGAGTTCTTCGGGCGAGCGGGGGCGCAGGCCGAGGCCGGCTCCGAAACCGCCGAAGCCGCAGCCGGCTCCGAAACAGCCGAAGCCGCAGCAGACGAGGAAACAGCCGACGCCAAGTGACGCTGTGAGCGAACGCGGCCGGTCCCGGGAGTGCGCGGCGTTGCAGGTTGGTTAGTGTCGGTGAGTGTTAGGACTTGAAAGAAAGCAGGTATCCAGTCGTGACTGACATGCGTGGTGCATCGCCCGGTCTGAACCTCGTCGACTCCGTCTACGAGCGGTTGCTCGCCGAGCGCATCATCTTCCTGGGATCACAGGTGGACGACGACATCGCCAACAAGCTGTGCGCGCAGATTCTGCTGCTGTCCGCCGAAGACCCCACCAAGGACATCCACCTCTACATCAACTCCCCGGGCGGATCGATCAGCGCGGGCATGGCCGTCTACGACACCATGGTCCTGGCGCCCTGCGATGTCGCCACCTACGCAATGGGTATGGCGGCATCGATGGGTGAGTTCCTGCTCGCTGCGGGCACCAAGGGCAAGCGCTACGCGCTTCCGCACGCCCGGATCCTGATGCACCAGCCGCTCGGCGGCATCACCGGCGGCGCGGCAGATATCGCGATTCAGGCCGAGCAGTTCGCGGTGATCAAGAAGGAGATGTTCCGCCTCAACGCGGAATTCACCGGGCAGACGCTCGAGCGCATCGAAGCCGACTCCGACCGCGACCGCTGGTTCACCGCGCAGGAAGCCCTCGAATACGGCTTCGTCGACCACATCATCACCAGCGCCAGTGTCAACGGCTCAGGACCGAGGAGCAGGACTAGACAAATGACCGATCACACGGACCCCCGCCTGCAGCCTCAGGCCCGCTACATCCTGCCGTCGTTCATCGAGCACTCCAGCTTCGGCGTCAAGGAGTCCAACCCGTACAACAAGCTGTTCGAGGAACGCATCATCTTCCTCGGCGTGCAGGTCGACGACGCGTCGGCGAACGACATCATGGCGCAGCTGCTGGTGCTCGAGTCGCTCGATCCCGACCGCGACATCACCATGTACATCAACTCGCCGGGTGGCTCGTTCACCAGCCTGATGGCGATTTACGACACCATGCAGTACGTGCGTGCCGACATCCAGACCGTGTGCCTGGGTCAGGCGGCGTCGGCCGCCGCCGTGCTGCTGGCCGCGGGCATCGCCCGGTAAGCGACTGGCGCTGCCGAACGCCCGAATCCTGATCCACCAGCCCGCGCTGTCCGGCGTCATCCAGGGCCAGTTCTCCGACCTGGAGATCCAGGCCAAGGAGATCGAGCGGATGCGGACGCTGATGGAGACGACGCTGGCGCACCACACCGGTAGGGACGCCGCGCAGATCCGCAAGGACACCGACCGCGACAAGATCCTGACGGCCGAGGAGGCCAAGGAGTACGGCGTGATCGACACGGTCCTGGAGTACCGCAAGCTGTCGGCGCAGAACGCCTAGGTCTCAGCCCATCGCGGCGATCTTTGCCGCGAGGTGGTCGATCACGTGTCCGTGTGCGGCCCGCGGACTGAACATGACGAGCTCGGCGTCATTGACAACGCGCACGGTATGGCCGGCAGGCCAGTAGTAGAGGTCGCCTCCGTGGCAGGTTTCCTCTGTGCCGTCGGCATAGGTGACGACGATCTCGCCCTCGAGCACGTAGCCCCAGTGCGGTGCTTGGCACAGGTCACCGTCCAGACCCTGCAGTAGGGGCGCGATGTCGGTACCGGCGCCGAGGCTGAAGTATTCAGCGCTGAGTACGCCGTCGGCCGTTCCGAAATCCGCCGACTGTCGCGCCGTGGCGCCTGGTGCATCGAGCTTGACGGGGATGTCGTTCTTCGCGATCCGCATGGCGTGTCCTCACTTGTGGGGTTGCCCTACCAGCGTTGCTCCCCACGGATATCACCGTGCGACATCCGCATTTTTGGCAACAGGCGGTTGCCGCGGCAATCAGTTGGACCGTCAGCCGCTGACGATTCCGCGCCAAGCGAACCGTAGAAGAGACCTGGCCGGGCGGCTGTCACCGACCAGCACGGTATCGTGGGGTCCAGCGAACACCACCGCTGCAACCGTGCGGCGCATTCGGTGACGGCCTCTCGGTCCCATAACGGCGGCGACACGCCAGGGACACGGTGGCGCGTTCCGGGGGGCTACGAGGGCTGTCAGGCGATATGTTCTGCGAACACATGTGAATACCAACCACGCGATTCGGCTTTATCGGTCGCCTCGCGCCGGAACAAGCGGGTAGCGTCGGGACCAACACCCGAGGTAAACCGATTCGATACCGACTGCGAACAGGAAGTAGGAGCCTCACCACCATGGCGCGCATTGGAGACGGCGGTGACCTGCTGAAGTGCTCGTTCTGCGGAAAGAGTCAAAAGCAGGTCAAGAAGCTCATTGCGGGCCCGGGCGTATATATCTGCGATGAATGCATAGACCTCTGCAACGAGATCATCGAAGAGGAACTCGCCGACGCCGACGACGTAAAACTCGACGAGCTGCCCAAGCCCGTGGAGATCCGCGACTTCCTCGAGGGATATGTCATCGGTCAGGACACCGCCAAGCGCACCCTGGCCGTCGCCGTCTACAACCATTACAAGCGCATCCAGGCGCAGGAGAAGATGCGCGATTCCCGCGCCGAGCCTGTCGAGTTGTCCAAGTCCAACATCCTGATGCTGGGTCCCACCGGCTGCGGTAAGACCTACCTCGCGCAGACGCTGGCGAAGATGCTGAACGTCCCGTTCGCAATCGCAGACGCGACGGCGCTGACCGAGGCCGGCTACGTCGGCGAGGATGTCGAGAACATTCTGCTCAAGCTGATCCAAGCTGCCGACTACGACGTCAAGCGCGCCGAGACCGGCATCATCTACATCGACGAGGTCGACAAGATCGCCCGCAAGAGCGAGAACCCGTCGATCACCCGCGACGTCTCCGGTGAGGGCGTGCAGCAGGCGCTGCTGAAGATCCTCGAGGGCACGCAGGCGTCGGTGCCCCCGCAGGGCGGCCGCAAGCACCCGCACCAGGAGTTCATCCAGATCGACACCACGAATGTGTTGTTCATCGTGGCGGGCGCGTTCGCGGGCCTGGAGAAGATCGTGTCGGACCGCGTGGGCAAGCGCGGTCTGGGCTTCGGCGCCGAGGTGCACTCCAAGGCCGAGATCGACACCCAGGATCACTTCGCCGACGTCATGCCCGAGGACCTGATCAAGTTCGGGCTGATTCCCGAGTTCATCGGCCGACTGCCGGTTGTGGCGTCGGTGACGAACCTCGACAAGGAATCGCTCGTCAAGATCCTGTCCGAGCCGAAGAACGCTCTTGGTGAAGCAGTACACCCGGCTCTTCGAGATGGACGGCGTCGAGCTGGAGTTCACTCCCGAGGCGCTGGACTCCATCGCCGACCAGGCCATCCACCGTGGCACCGGGGCCCGCGGCCTGCGCGCCATCATGGAAGAGGTCCTGCTGCCGGTGATGTACGACATCCCGAGCCGCGACGACGTCGCCAAGGTGGTCGTCACCAAGGAGACCGTCGAAGACAACGTGTTGCCGACGATCGTCCCGCGCAAGCCTTCTCGCACCGAGCGGAGAGAAAAGAGCGCGTAAGGCCGGAGGCGCTCCCGCCGCGTCTGCCCGTCAGCCCGACAGGGTCGGGTGCTGCACCAACGACTTCTCGTCCTCACTGGGCTTGAGCACGCTACTCAGCGAGCTGACCAGACACCAGAGCAGATATCCGGCTATCGCGACGTACTGCAGTTCGCTAACCATGGCTTGACTCTCCTGTGCAGATCTGCGATGGACAGGCGTAGTCGGCTACCCGACTTTTCGGCGTCGCTACGCGAACGGTCAGCGGTCGGACGGGCCGGCGGCCTGCCGAACGGATCGGCACACGCGGACATCAGTGCGCCTCTCGTCGGCCGATGCCGATGGTCCACGACCGGTTGGCGATGTACAGATGGATCACCCAGGCGCGCGTCATCGCTGCACCATCTCGCGCTCGGCGATCACCTCGTCGACCAGTGCCGCGATCTCGGCGACACCGTTGCGCCGGGCGAATGCCGTTTCAAGTTCACGTGCGGCCCGCAGGTAGCGACCGTCGCTCAGCACCCTGCGCACCGCGGCGCGCACGGCACTCGGTCTCGGGGTGCCGGTCTTGAGATTGACGCCGGCACCGGCCCACGCCACGCGTGCCGCGACCTCAGGCTTGTCCTCGGTGTTGCCTGCGACCACCAACGGCACACCCATCGACAACGCTCGCTGTACCGCGCCGTAGCCGCCGTTGGTGACCATGACGTCGACCTTCGGCAGTAGCAGGTCGTGCGGGATCATTTCGGCGACATAGGTATTCATCGGCAGCGGTACCTTCAGCTCCGACACATCGCGTCCACCTGTGGTGGCCACCACGACGACGTCCTCTCCGCCGAGCGCCTCGATGGTGGGTTCGAGCAGGCGTCCGAGGTCGGCGTTGTCGATGGTGCCCTGGGTGACGTGCACGACCGGGCGGTCGCCGTCGAGTTCCGACCACCACGGCGGCCGGCGGAATCCCTGCGATGGGCCGGGATGAACGGCGCCGACGTACCGGACGCTCGTAGACAGGTCACTGCGGGGGTAGTCGAACTCGGGCACGGTCGGCGCGATGTAGCGGTCGGCCAGCAGCCCGGAATCGAGAATGAACGTCGGCAGCCGTCGGCTGTTCATGTGATCCAGTAGGTGGTTCGCGGCGTTGTGCGACTCCCGCAGCAACACCTTCTGTGCCAGCACCGTCAGCGTGCGGTTGCGCAGCCGCCCGAGCGCGGTCGACGACGGCCGCAGCCCCATGCCGCTCGGTGCCGTGTCACGGCTGCTCACCATCAAGGGTGTGGTGGTGTAGACGAGCACCGGCGGCCGGGCGGCGCGGTCACCGAGCAGGAACGGCAGAATCCCGAAGAAGCCGGCGTCGGTGAGGATCGCGTCGAACCGCGTCTGCGCCATCAACTCCGAAAGCACACGCGCCTGGTGCGGCATCGGCTGCACGAACAGCCGCACGATGTCGAAGTTGACTCGCTTGATGCCCGACGTATCGGCGCGGCCCGGAAGGTCGATGTCCAGTCGGGTCATATCGAAGTCCGCCTCGGCCGGTATCGCCCGGGGGATGGCGCCGATCGCGCGGATCTTCGGGGCATGCGCTTCCGAGGTGAGGACGGTGACGCGGTCACCGCGGTCGACGAGGCCTTGGGCGACGTTCAGCAGCGGACCGATGTGACCGGCCGGAGACAGCGAGGCTACGAGGATTTCTGGCATGGATCGATGTTCGGCGATCACACGGGGCGCAAGCTTGGAGGTTTCGTGGAGATCGGGTGGAGATCGCAGGTAGAAGGCCGTCGTGCGTAGCCGACAGCCGGCAACGCGGGCTAATGCGTCACGCGGTCGGGCCTCGTGTAGATGTTCATCGACTCGCCGCGCAGGAACGCCACCAGCGTGAGGCCGGACTGGCTGGCGAGGTCGACGGCCAGTGACGACGGCGCCGACACCGCGGCCAGAACCGGGATGCCGGCCATGACGGCCTTCTGAGTGAGTTCGAACGACGCCCGCCCGCTGACCAGGAGAACCGTTGCGGTCAGCGGTATCCGGTCCTGTTCCAACGCCCAGCCGATGACTTTGTCGACGGCGTTGTGGCGGCCGATGTCCTCGCGGACCACGAGCGTGGTGCCGTCGACGCCGAACAGCGCGGCGCCGTGCAGGCCGCCGGTGCTGGCGAACACCTTCTGCGCGTCTGCGCAAGCGCTCGGGGAGGGCGGACAGCGTTTCGGCGGCGACGGTGGACGGGTCGTCGCCCGGGCCGTGGCGGCTGATCAGTCGCACCGCGTCCAGAGAGGCCTTGCCGCACACCCCGCATGACGACGTGGTGTAGAAGTTGCGGGTGACGTCGGTGTCGGGCATCGCGACGCCCGGCGCCAGCGTCACGTCGAGCACGTTGTACGTGTTCAGATCGTCGGGCCCGACACCCTTGCAGTAGCGCACCGTCAGCACGTCTTCACGACGGGTGACGACACCCTCGGTGAGCAGAAACCCTTGCGCCAGTTCGATATCCGAGCCTGGCGTGCGCATCGTGACGGTGACTGCCGCCCCGTTCACCCGGATCTCCAACGGCTCTTCGACGACGAGGGTCTCGGGCCTTCCCACCGCGTCGTCCGCCGTCACGTGCTGGGCTCGGCGACGCGCCGTCACGCGGCCCACTACGAGACCACCCGATCCGCTGCAGCCACCCCGGCCGAGGACTCCAACCGGATCACGACCGCCTTCGAGACCGGCGTATTCGACTTCTCCGCAACATGATCGAGCGCGACCAGCGAGTTGGTCTCCGGGTAGTAGGCCGCGGCATTGCCGACCGGTGTCGAGTACGCCACCACCATGAAGTCCTTGGCTCGACGCTCCTGCATCTCGCCGTCGCTGGTGAACTCCGACACCAGGTCCACCCGGTCGCCGTCGTGTAGGCCGAACCGTTCGATGTCGGCGGGATTGACGAACACGACCCGTCGCCCGCCCTTGACGCCCCGGTATCGGTCGTCGAGGCCGTAGATGGTGGTGTTGTACTGGTCGTGGCTGCGCAGCGTTTGCAGTATCAGCCGGCCCTCTGGCACCGGCACCCACTCCAGCGGGTTCGCGGCGAAGTTCGCTTTGCCTGTGCTGGTGGGGAATTCACGTGAATCGCGTGGGCCGTGCGGAAGCTGAAAACCGTCGGACGCACGCACCTTCGCGTTGTAGTCCTCGCAGTCGGGCACCACGGCGGCGATCGCGTCCCGGATGGTGTCGTAGTCACCGTTGAAGCGCTCCCACGGCACGGGGTGATCGGGCCCCAGCAGGGTGCGCGCCAGTTGGCAGACGATGGCGACCTCGCTGCGGACCTGATCGGACGGTGGGTGCAGGCTGCCGCGCGACAGGTGCACCATCGACATCGAATCCTCAACCGAGACCTGTTGTTTGACGCCGTTTTGAATGTCGCGGTCGGTGCGACCAAGCGATGGCAGAATCAGCGCGGTGCGGCCGTGCACGACGTGGCTGCGGTTCAGTTTCGTCGACACCTGCACGGTCAGTGAGCAGTTGCGAAGCGCGGCCTCGGTGACCGCGGTGTCAGGGGTGGCCGTGGCGAAGTTGCCTCCCATGCCCATGAAGACCTTGGCGCGCTTGTCGCGCATGGCCCGGATCGCGTCGACGGTATCCACGCCGTCCTTGCGTGGGCTGTCGATGCCGAAGTGGGCGTCCAGCGCCGCGAGGAACTCCTCGGGCATCTTCTCCCAGATGCCCATCGTGCGGTCACCCTGCACGTTGGAATGTCCGCGCACCGGACACAATCCGGCGCCGGGCTTGCCGATCATGCCGCGCAACAGCAGGAGATTGACGATCTCCGAGATCATCGGCACGGCGTGCCGATGCTGGGTCAGTCCCATGGCCCAGCACACGATGGTGCGCTCGGAGTCCATCATCATCTTCGCCACCCGGTCGAGCTGCGCGCGCTCGATGCCGGTGGCCTCCAACACGGTGTCGATGTCCACCGAACGCGTCTGTGCCTCGTACTCGGCGAAATTCGCGCAGTAGGCCTCGACGAACTGACGGTCCACCACCGTTCCGGGCGCGGTGTCGTCCGCCTCCAACAGCAGCCGGCCCACCCCGGCGAACAGCGCCATGTCGCCGCCGAGCCGGATCTGGACGAACTCATCGGCGATCGGAACACCATGGCCGACGACGCCGTGCACCTTCTGCGGATCCTTGAACCGGATCAGCCCGGCCTCGGGAAGCGGATTGACCGCAATGATCTTGGCGCCGTTGGCCTTGGCCTTCTCGAGCACCGACAGCATCCGCGGATGGTTGGTGCCGGGATTCTGCCCGGCGATGACGATCAGGTCAGCCTCGGTGACGTCCTCGACGGTGACCGAGCCCTTGCCGATCCCGATTGCCTCGATCAACGCTGCGCCCGAGGATTCGTGACACATGTTGGAGCAGTCGGGCAGGTTGTTGGTGCCGAAGCTGCGGACCATCAACTGGTACAGGAACGCCGCCTCGTTGCTGGTGCGTCCCGAGGTGTAGAACACCGCCTCGTCAGGGCTGTCCAGTGCGCGCAGTTCGCCGGCGATCAACCGGTAGGCGTCGTCCCAGGCGATGGGCCGGTAGTGGTCGTCGCCTGCGCGCAACACCATCGGTTCGGTGAGCCGGCCCTGCTGGGACAGCCAGTACTCGGGCCGCGCATCCAGGTCGGAGATGGAGTGCCGGGCGAAGAACTCCGAGGTGACCACCCGCTTGGTCGCTTCCTCGGCGACGGCCTTGGCGCCGTTCTCGCAGAACTCGGCGAACTTGCGGCCCCCGTGATCCTCGGGCCATGCGCAGCCGGGGCAGTCGAAACCGTGGCGCTGATTCAGCCGGACCAGAGACGCCCCGGTCCGCCACGCGCCCATGGCCTTGAGGCCCCGCCGCAGCGACACCACCACGGCGGTGACGCCCGCCGCTTCCCGCTCTGCGCCGGTGGCCACCGTCGCGTGCTCGTCGTAGTCCGCGTCGAAATCGCGAGTGGCGTCGCGTCGCCTGCCTAACCGCATGTTTCCAGCCTAGGTCGTAGGTGTGCTGCCTCATGGCTACCCATGCGCCGTCCTGGCCATGCTTCACAGATCCGGCGGAGGCGAGGTGCTCGCCGCGTCCGCCCACCTCGTTAAGGTCCCCGCTCAGTGTTGCCGACTGGCCCCTCCGGTGGGCGTAGTAGCAGTTCGGGGCGGTGGTAGTAATTGACGCGGGCCTGGCCGGTGTCGAGTGGGGGCGGGGGGATCCATTCGACGTCGCCGCGGGTGTTGATGGTGGTGGCCCAGCCATCCTTGTCGACCAGTCGGTTATCCGGCCCGCAGGCCAGGGCGAGTTCGTTGACGTTGGTGTTGCCGTCGTCGGCCCAGTCGCGCAGCGCGTGGTGGACCTGGCTGCCGTAGGCGGGCACGGGGCAGCAGGGTTTGGTGCAGCCGCCGTCGCGGGCGATGAGCATGATGCGTTGGGCGGGCGAGGCGACGCGTCTGGCGCGGAAGAGATCCAGTGCCTGCCCGGTGGCCTTGTCGAAGACCGCCAGCCAGTGGTTGGCGTGGCCCGCCAAGCGGACGACGTCCTTGATAGGCATGATGGTGCCGCCGCCGGTAACACCCACCCCGGCACGGGATTCGAGGTCCTGCAGGGTGGTGCGAATGATGATCGACGTCGGTAATCCGTTGTGCTGGCCCAACTCCCCGGATTCCAGGGTGTTGCGCCCGATCGCGACCAGCGCGTCGTGTTGTCGCTGCGCGAGGGTGCGGTGGTCGTTGTCGATCTGTTCCTGTGACGGTGTGCCGCTCACGCAGGGTTGGTCGTCGTCGGGGTTGCACATGCCCGGTGCGGCGGTTTTGGCGAAGATGGCTTCGTAGATCGCCCACGCTTCGGGGGTGAGGTAGCCCTTGACGGGGACCGTGCCGTCACGTTGTTGGGGGCCAAAGTGGAGACCGCGTTTTCTGGCGCGTTCGGCGTCGTCGGGTTCGGGGCCGTCCTGGTCGAGTAGGAACAGCACTTTGTCGGCGGCCTTTTTCAATTCGGTGGGCCCGACACCGACGGCGAGGCGCACGAGGTCGGTTTCGATCTGTTCGCGGGTGGGGATGTCGACGAAGCTGGGGATGTGGGCCATGGTGTCGCGGATCTTGTCGACGTGTTCGCTGTTGATCAGCCCTGCCGCTTGGGCGGCTGCGGTGGCGGCCAGCACCGGGGCTAATGATTCTCCGGTCAGGGTGCGCCGCGGCCCTAAGTCGGCCGCTTCGGCGAGTCGGCGGTTGGCGTCGGTCGCGGTGATGCGCCACCGGATCCGCAGGACGTCCTTCCACGATTTCGCGCCCAGCTCTTTGGGCGTCGTCTCGGCCTGCAGCTGGGCCAATGCGCGGTGCCATTGTGCGGGCAGCTGACACGACAGGGTTTCCAGCTCGTCGAGCATGGTCAGTAGTTCGCGTTGGGTCAGCATCCCGAGATCGCAGGAGGCCAGCGCGTCGTGCGCGGCACGCAATGCCGCCACCGCGACCTGAACTGGAGTCTCTGACACCCTTCGAACATACATTCGACTACCGACACTTCTTGGCCGCGCTGTGGCTATTGATACCAAAGCGTCGCAAGGGATTTCGCTGGAATGCAGGCTGGTCGGCAGCCAGGCGGCGTCGGGTACCCGGTCGATTCAAAAGTCTGTCGGTGACGCGCGCGTAACAAGTTTGCCATCGAAGCTTCCTAGTGTGGGCCGGTCACGGTCCGCAAAGAGTGCGGGCGTCCGCAGCGATAGGAATACCAAGTGAGTGGAAATGCAGTGCGTCTGCAGGCGATCAACAACGTCGAGGCGTATGTGCCTCCGGCCGTCAGCTTCGTGCCGGGCGAGGAGCCCGGCTCGATCTTCGGTTCCAACGTGTTCACCATGGCGGAGATGCGGCTGCGGCTGCCCAAGTCGGTGTACAAATCGGTCGTCGCCACCATCGAAAAGGGCGCCAAGCTGGACCCGGCCGTCGCCGACTCGGTCGCCTCGGCGATGAAGGACTGGGCGCTGTCGAAGGGCGCCACGCACTACGCGCACGTCTTCTATCCGATGACGGGACTGACCGCCGAGAAGCACGACAGCTTCCTGGAACCGGTCTCCGACGGCCAGACGCTGGCCGAGTTCGCGGGCAAGACCCTGATTCAGGGCGAACCGGACGCCTCCAGCTTCCCGTCGGGCGGACTGCGCAGCACCTTCGAGGCCCGCGGCTACACCGGTTGGGACGTCACCAGCCCGGCCTACATCCTGGAGAACCCGAACGGCAACACGTTGTGTATCCCGACGGTGTTCGTGTCGATGACCGGCGAGGCGCTGGACTACAAGACACCACTGCTGCGCAGCCAGCAGGCGATGGGCACACACGCCGAGCGCATCCTGAAGCTGTTCGGCCACGACCGCGTGGAGAAGATCGTCGCGTTCTGCGGGCCGGAGCAGGAGTACTTCCTGGTCGACCGTCACTTCTTCCTGGCCCGCCCCGACCTGATCAATGCGGGTCGCACCCTGTTCGGCGCGAAACCGCCGAAGGGCCAGGAGTTCGACGACCACTACTTCGGTGCGGTGCCCGAGCGAGTGCTGGGCTTCATGATGGACACCGAGCGCGAGCTGTTCAAGCTCGGCATCCCCGCCAAGACCCGCCACAACGAGGTCGCGCCGGGTCAGTTCGAGATCGCCCCGATGTTCGAGCGCGGCAACATCGCCTCGGATCACCAGCAGCTGTTGATGACGGTCTTCAAGACGATCGCCAAGAAACACGGCATGGAGTGTCTGTTCCACGAGAAGCCCTTCGCCGGTGTCAACGGGTCGGGCAAGCACGTCAACTTCTCGCTGGGTAACGCCGATCTGGGCTCTCTGCTCGTGCCCGGTGACACTCCACACGAGAACGCGCAGTTCCTGGTGTTCTGTGCCGCGGTGATCCGTGCCGTCCACAAGTACTCCGGCCTGCTGCGGGTTTCGGTGGCCTCGGCCACCAACGACCACCGCCTCGGCGCCAACGAGGCCCCGCCCGCGATCATCTCGATCTTTCTCGGCGACCAGCTGGCCGATGTCTTCGAGCAGATCGCCAAGGGCGCGGCGACGTCGTCAAAGGGCAAGGGCAGCATGATCATCGGTGTCGACACGCTGCCGGTGCTGCCCACCGATCCCGGTGATCGCAACCGCACCAGTCCGTTCGCCTTCACCGGCAATCGGTTCGAATTCCGCGCTCCGGGCTCGGGCCAGACGGTGGCGGTGCCGATGATGATGCTGAACACGATCATGGCGGACTCGCTCGACTACATGGCGACGGTCCTGGAGAAGGCCGTCGAGGACGGCGAGGACTTCGACCAGGCCGTTCAGAAGCTGCTGACCGACATCATCACCGAGCATGGTGCGGTGGTCTTCAACGGTGACGGCTACTCGGAGAACTGGCAGATCGAGGCCGCCGAACGCGGCCTGCCGAACCTGAAGACGACGCTGGACGCGCTGCCCGAGTTGATCAAGCCCGGATCCATCGAGCTGTTCGAGAAGTACAGCGTATTCAGCGAGCGCGAACTGCACAGCCGCTACGAGGTTCGCCTCGAGATGTACGCGCTGACCATCAGTGTCGAGGCCAAACTGGCCCTGGAACTGGGGTCGACGGTGATCCTGCCTGCGGCCATCCGCTACCAGACCGAGTTGGCTCAGAACGTGGCGACGCTCAAGACGGCGGGTCTGACTCCGGACATGACGCTGCTGGAGGCCGTCAGCACTCCGATCTCGGAGTTGACGGCTGCGCTGGTCGCGTTGAAGGAAGGGCTGGCCGAACACGGCGGAGAGTCCGCCTCTGAGGAAGCCGCCCACGCCCAGAGCCTGCTGCCGAAGATGGACGCGGTCCGGGCCGCCGCCGACACACTGGAAGGCGTTGTCGCAGACGATCTCTGGCCGCTGCCCACCTACCAGGAGATGCTCTACATCCTCTGAGAACTCCTCTGACGACGCCGCCGGGTGTGGGGGTCATGCCCGTCCTATACGGGCAGTGGTAACCCGCAACCCCCATACTCGGCGGCCACGTCGCGCTCAGCTGGTGAGAGTTACCCAGGCGGCGTCGTCGGCATGCGAGGCGACGGTCGCTTCGACGAACCGGACGCCGATGAGCCCGTCTACGCCGGTCGGTATCGACAGGTCGCGTGCGTACGGGCTTTGGCTGCGCCGCGCCCGCAGCATGTCAGCCAGGTCCAGGTAGAAGTTGGCGAAGGCCTCCAGGAAGCCCTCCGGATGGCCGAGCCCCACGCGGGTGAGGCGGGTGGCGTCGTCGGACAGGGTGCTCATGCCCTGCGCCAGAATTGCCGTGCCGCCGTCCGGCCGGCGAACGGTCAGGTGCTGCGGGTCTTCGTGCCGCCATTCGAGGCTGGCTTTGTCGCCGAGCACGCGGATACGCAGACCGTGTTCGTGGCCGGTGGCGGCCATGGTGGCCCACACGGTGGCCGGCGCGCCGTTGGACAGCGTAAGGCGGATGGTGGCGTTGTCGAACACGTGTCGACCCGGCACCAGAGTGTTGAGTTCAGCGGAGATCCGGGTGGCTTCCAGTCCCGTGATGTAGCGCAGCAGATGAAACGCGTGAGTGCCCACGTCCGCCACCGCTGTGGCAACGCCTCCTCGCTCAGGATCCATGCGCCATTGTTCGACCGGCGACGACGCCCATCCGGAGGCGTGTTCGGCAGCGACGAACCGGATGCGGCCGAGGAGCCCATCACGGACCATGCGGGCGGCGTGGCGCACCATCGCGTAGGCCGAGTAGATGTGGGGGACCGCGAGGATGGCGCCGGTGGACTCGGCGAGCGTCACCAGTGCGGCGGCCGTTGTCGCCTCGTTCGTCAACGGCTTCTCGCAGACCACCGAGATGCCCTTCTTCAGGAAGGCGCTGGCGATCTCGAAGTGCGTGTCGTTCGGGGTGACCACGGCGACGACGTCGACGCCGTCGCGGCGTCTGGACTCGATCAGAGCCATCTCGCGATAGTCGTCATACACGCGCTCGACACCCAGGCCGTGGGCGAACTTGCGCGACGAACGCGTGTCCCGACCGAAAACACCTGCAGCGAGTACGTATTGGTTGTCCAGCCACATGGCGTGGCGATGAGCGGCACCGATCATCGCGCCTGCACCGCCGCCGACCATCCCCGCGACCAGTCGATCAGTCATTGCGTCATTCTCCGCGAGCGTGCGTGTCTGCACACCGACACGCCGAAATTTGTCCACACTTCGCGCACGTTCGTCGGGTCGCGAGGGTGCGCTCTAGGGTGGGCGCACGCCGACCCGTGTCGGCTTTCTCGGATCCATTTCGATCGACTGTCCGGACCCGCGGCGTGGTGGCATTGGCCGGCGCGGGAGCGATGCTGACGCTGATGCGAGCGGAAACCTATGCCGCCCCGTCGTGGCCCGACGGGCCGCAACTTCAACAGATGCACCTCGACGTCGGCGTCGACGACTTGCCTGCCGCGGTGTCCGCGGCGATCGCGTTGGGTGCCACCGACGCCGCGCAGCATCCGGCGCCGGACAATTGGCGAGTGCTGATGGATCCCGCCGGCCACCCGTTTTGCGTCAGCACGGTGCGGCCCGACTGATCAGAGCACCTTGCGTGCTGACTCCGCGGCCAACGGCAGAGCCTCGCGAACGGGCAGCTTTCGAAATGATGTGGACAGGATCTCCACTCCCCACGGGCCATCGAAGCCGTTGTCGCGCAACAGCCTCACCAATCCCGGGAGATCGAAACATCCCTCACCGCACAGCAGCCGACGGTCGACCGTGTCCTCGAACAGAGTGCCCACGACCTTGTCAGCGGCGTCGTCAAGCTCGACGCCGAAGATCATCTCGGGCGTCAGCGACTCGCGAAGTTCCTCCAGCGAGGTGCCGGCCCGGAACACGTGCCAGGCATCCACCAGCAGCCCGACCGCGGGATGATCGGCAGCCGCGACGATGTCGGCTCCCATCGGAACGGTGGCGATGATCGAGAACGGCATCGTTTCGATGGCTATTTTGGTCCCGCGGTCGGCTGCCTCCTCGGCGAGCTCCCGGAGCGGGGCGATCAGCGACTCCGGATGCGTTGTCCGAGGCCCCAGTTCGGATCCGATCTTGATAAAGGTTGGCGACAGGACTTCGGCCGCCTCGAACAACAGATCGCGAACATCGTAGGTGTGGCCTCGCTCGCCACGAGGAATCCACCACCGCTCGATCAGTTCGATCTCGACGTGGGCGAGCCCGTGGTCGGCGATCATGTCGCGCAGTCCGGCGAACCCGATCGAGTCCCGAATAGCGAGTAGGTCGGCGGCGATCAGTCCCATGCCGACGTATCTGGCATCGGCAACTGCGGCAACGCGTTCCGCGATCGGAACGGGGCTCGTCGAGGGGATGCGTCTTGGTGACGTGTCACCGGCGCTGGTCCACGCCGTCGCCACTAGTTGGGGGTCGGTCATGCCGGGTACTTCACCGGTTCCATCTGCCCGCTGCGCAGCGACAGCGTCGCCGCCTCGGCGATCGCCTGCGCCTTGAGGGCCTCGGCCAGGTTCGGGCCGATCGGGGAGCCGTTCTGTAGGGCGTCGACGAAGTGGCCGAGGGCTGCACCGTAACTCGCGGACACGCGCTCGAACCATGTGGTGTGTAGGCCGTCATCGAGAATGCGGTCGCCCACGTATCGCGAGACCGCGCCCGCCCGGTGCCGACGAGCCTCCACCAGCCCGTCCGAACCCAGTACCTCGATGCGTTCGTCGTAGCCGTACCGGATCTGGCGCGTGCAGTCGATCTGCAGGAGCGCACCGCTGGGGAGCCGCAAAGTGGTTGCCGAGGTGTCGACATCGTCGTAGTCACGCAGTCGCGGATCAGTCAACGCCGACCCCATCGCGAACACCTCGACTGGGTCTTCACCGGCGATCCAGCGCGCGAGGTCGAAGAAGTGCACAGCCTGATCGCGCATCTGACCACCGGACACCGCGATGTACCCCAGCGGCGGCAGGCTCGGTCCGCGCGATGTCATCTGGATGAGCTGGACGGCCCCTACGCTGCCAGCGGCCACGGTGCGACGAAGTTCGGCGTAGTCGCGATCGAAGCGCCGGTTGAAATCGACCATCGCGGTGACGTTCGCTTCGGTGACCTCCCGGACGACCTCGACGGCCCGATCCAGGTCAAGATCGATGGGCTTCTCGCAGAGCACCGGCATCCCGGCCTTGGCGGCCTGCCGCAGGTGTGCGGCGTGAGTATCGGTCGACGATGCGACCAACACCGCATCGATATGGTCGCGGTCAAATGCCTCATCCAGAGATGTTGTGGCCCCGGCATTATGGCGATCGGCGACCTGCCTGGCCCGGACGTGGTCAATGTCGTAGACCAATGTGAAGTCGACGTCGGGGTGGGCCGCCAGGTTCTGTGCGTGGACGCCACCGATGAAGCCCGCACCGATCAGAGCGAATCGATGCATGTCAGGCTGACGCTTTCGAAGTCGCGAAGGCGGGCGCGGTCCACCGGCCGTCGTCGGAGTGGGACGCCGCGGCGGCCTCCACGAACTGGACACCGATCAAACCGTCGACGCCGGTCGGGATGGTCAGTTCGCGTTCGAGTGCTGTGGTGCCGTCGCGTCGCGCACGCAACTGCGTCGCGAGGTCTGAGTAGAAGTTGGCGAACGCCTCCAGAAACCCCTCCGGATGCCCGAGCCCGGGCCGGGTCAGGCGCTGCGCGTCCGCGGACAGGCTCTCCATGCCGTGCGCGAGAATCGTTGTGGCGCCGCTGTTGCTGCGGATCATGAGGTGGTGTGGGTCCTCGTGGCGCCATTCCAGCGATGCGAGATCGCCGAACACGCGGATGTACAGGCCGTGTTCGTGGCCAGTCGCCGCCATGCTCGCCCAGAGTGTCGCGGGTGCGCCGTTGGACAGGCGCAAGCGGATGGCGGCGTTGTCGAAGACGCGTCGTCCAGGCACCAGGGTGGTCAGCTCCGCCGACACCTCACTTGCTTCCAGCCCGGTGATGTAGCGCAGGAGATGGAATGCGTGCGTGCCGAGGTCGGCCACGACGCTTGTCCGGCCGGCGATTTCGGGGTTAGTGCGCCACAGAGCCTGCTTGTGCCCGGTCAGCTCGAGAGGAGCCGACGCCCATCCCGAGGCGTGCTCGACGGCGACGAAACGGATTGCGCCCAGTTCGCCGTCGCGAACACGGCGGGCGGCTTCGCGCACCATTGCATACGCCGAATAGCAGTGCGGTACCGCGAGAATCGCGCCCGACGACTCCGCCATGGCAACCAGCTCAGCTGCCGACGCGGAGTCCGTCGTCAGCGGCTTTTCGCACACCACCGAAATTCCCTTGCGCAGAAAAGTTCCTGCGATCGCGAAGTGACTGTCGTTGGGTGTGGCCACCGTAACGACATCTACGCCATCCGGTCTCGCTGACTCGCCCTCGGCCATCTCGACGTAGTCGCGGTAGACCCGATGGTCCGCAACGCCGAGCCGGTCTGCGATGCGCTTCGACGCGTCGGCATCCTGGCCGAACACGCCTGCGGTCAGCTCGTAGTGGTCGTCGACACGCATCGCGTGGCGGTGTGTCTTGCCGATGTCTGCGCCCTTACCGCCGCCGACCATGCCCGCGAGCAGCCGCCGGCCGCCCTTTTCGCTCAACTTGGGTCTCCTCGTGACGGCGCGAGCGTGCGCGCTTGCATACCTTTTGACGGTGTGTCGGGGTGCAAACACGCACGCTCGCGGTGGAAGGGGGTGGCAGGCACTTACCTTATTTGTTCTGCGGGAAGCCCAACTCGATGCCGCCGTGGCTGGGGTCGAGCCACCGGCTGGTGATCGCCTTGCCGCGGGTGAAGAACTGCACGCCGTCCATCCCATGGGCGTGCGTGTCGCCGAACAGCGAGGCCTTCCAACCGCCAAAGCTGTAATAGGCCATCGGCACCGGGATCGGCACGTTGATGCCGACCATGCCGACCTCCACCTCGTTCTGGAATCGCCGCGCCGCGCCGCCGTCGTTGGTGAAGATCGCGGTGCCGTTGCCGTATGGGTTGTCGTTGGTCAATTGCAACGCTTCGTCGTAGGACTCGACCCGCACCACCGACAGCACCGGGCCGAAGATCTCGTCGGTGTAGACGCTCATGTCGGGCTTGACGTGGTCGATCAGGGTGGGACCCAGCCAGAAGCCATCTTTTCCGCCGTCGGGGTCGACGCTGCGGCCGTCGACGACGATCTTGGCGCCGTCGGCCTCGCCAGCGTCGATGTAGGAGGCGACCTTGTCGCGATGCACCTTGGTCACCAACGGGCCCATGTCGGCGTCGCGGGTTCCGTCGCCAGTCTTGATGGTGCGGGCCCGTTCGGCGATCTTGGCGACGAGGTCATCGGCGATCGGGCCGACCGCCACACACGCCGAGATTGCCATGCAGCGTTCGCCGGCCGAACCGAAGCCGGCGTTGACCATCGCGTCGGCCGCCAGATCCAGGTCGGCGTCGGGCAGGATCACCGCGTGATTCTTCGCACCGCCGAGCGCCTGCACCCGCTTACCGTGTGCGGTCCCCGTGGAGTACACGTACTGGGCGATCGGCGTCGAACCTACGAAGGACACCGACTTGATCGCCTTGTTGGTCAGCAGCTCGTCGACGGCGGTCTTGTCGCCCTGCAGCACGTTGAAAACCCCTGGCGGCAGACCGGCTTCGGCCCAAAGCTCGGCCATCCACAGCGACGCCGACGGGTCCTTCTCGCTCGGCTTGAGCACGACAGTGTTGCCGGCCGCGATCGCGATGGGGAAGAACCACATCGGCACCATGGCGGGGAAGTTGAACGGGCTGATGATGCCGACGGGTCCCAGCGGCTGGCGGATCGAGTAGACGTCGACCTTGGTCGACGCGTTCTCGGTGAACCCGCCCTTCAGTAGATGCGGGATGCCGCAGGCGAACTCGACGACCTCCTGGCCGCGGCTGACCTCGCCGAGCGCGTCGGAGACCACCTTGCCGTGCTCGCTGGTGATGATCTCGGCCAGCTCCTGCTTGCGCGCATTGAGCAGCTCGCGGAAGTTGAACAGGATCGACGTGCGCTTGGTGAGTGAGGTGTCGCGCCAGGCGGGGAATGCGGCGGCGGCCGCGTCGATGACGGCGCGGGCGTCCTCGACGCTGGCGAGTGCGAGCTGACCAGTGACCTCGCCGGTCGCCGGATTCGTCACCGGTGACGTGCTGCCGCCGGTCCCCGGGTACGCCTTGTTGTTGATCCAGTGCGTGATGGTGTTCATTTCGTTTCTCAGTTCCTGTACTTGTTGACGAAGCCGGTCATGGTTTTCAGTTGGAAACGGGACACATCGTGGGCGTTCTCGTCCTCGGCGAACACGGATGACACCATCACCGTGTCGGGCCGGTCATAGAAGTCGATCTCGGCGAGCCCGCCGAAGAACTCATCCCAGTTGATGTCACCATCCCCGATCTTGAGGTGCTGGTGCACTCGGGCCGCGTTGCCCGGCGGATTGGTGATGTAGCGCAGCCCGTGGCTGCGATGGTGATCCATGGTGTCGGCGACGTGCACCAGCCGCAGTTTGTCGCCTGCGGCACGCATGATCTCGGTCATGTTGCCGCCCATGTGGTAGGTGTGGCAGGCCACGTAGACCATGCCGATGTTGGGCGAGTTGACACCTCGGATGATCCGCAACGCCTCCAGCCCGTCTTCGACGAAATCGTCGGGGTGCGGGTCGATTCGCACGTCGATGCCTTCGCGTTCGAAGATCGGCAACAGCTCTTCCATGGACCGGAAGAACGCCCGCTCGGATTCCTCGGCGCGCTCTGGACGGCCGGAGAACTCGGTGTTGATCACGTTGACGCCCAGTTCGACCGTGATCTGGATGACGCGCTTCCAATTGCGCACCGCTGCTTCGCGGGCATCCTCATCGGGTCCCGACCACCGCAGCACCGGCAGCACCGAGGCGATGCCCACGCCGGCGTCCGCACACGCCTTGCGGAACTTCGCGACGAGATCGTCGTCGGCGCGGGGGTGATTGAAGAACGGAATGAAGTCGCGGTGCGGTGTCAGCTGCAGGTACTCGTAGCCGAGTTCGGCGACCAGAGCAGGGAACTCGAGCAGCTCGTAGTCATGGTGGAACGGTGTGGGATCCAGCGCGATCTTCATGTCATGCCCCCTTGATCGAAGTGCGGTCGACCATCTTGACTTCGACGGGCAGACCGCTGTTCAGCGATTCGACGCCTGCCTCGCACACCGCTGCCGCGGCGTAGCCGTCCCAGGCGCCCGGACCGTCGACATTGACGTCGGAACGAACGGCATCCACCCAGCGCTGGAACTCTGTGTCGTAGGCCTGCCCGAAACGCTCACGGAAGCCCGGCGTGATCGTGCCGCCCCAATGCCCGGGAGCGCTCTTGCGCACCAGCCCCACGTCGAGTCCGATCATGGCGCTGCCCTTTTCGGCTACCACCTCGGTGCGCACCTCGTAGGCCACACCGGTCGTCACGAACAGCTCGACGTCGACGTGCTTGCCGGAAGCTGTCCGCATGACCGCGATCTGGGGGTCGGCAAGACCCTCGGGCGCCCCGGGGTTTGCGGCAGGCGTGATGATCTGGATCGACACGATCTCCTCGTCGAACAGAAAGCGGGTGACGTCGACCTCGTGGACCAGCGAGTCGCGCACGACCATCGCGCTGTCGAAGGTCGGTGGGACGGCCGGGTTGCGGTGTGCGCAGTGCAACACCAGCGGACGTCCCAGTTCGCCGCCATCGAGTAGCGCCTTCAGCCGGGCGTATTCGTGATCGAACCGGCGCATGAATCCCACTTGGATCAGCCGCTTACCGAGTTCCGCCTCGCGCTTGACGACCTCCAACGACGTCGCGACGTCGGTGGTCAGCGGCTTCTCACACAGCACCGGCTTGCCGTGCTCCAGACAGGCAAGCAGTTGCTTCTCGTGGGTCGGACCCGGAGTGGCGAGGACGACCGCGTCGACATCGGGATCGGCGATCGCGTCGAGTGGGTCGACGACCGCGCGGCAGCCGGGGATGGCTGCGGCGATCTGCTCGGCTTTCTCGTTGATGTAGTCGTTGACGACCGTGACCCGGGCACCCGAGATCCTGGTGCTCAGCCGCGCGACGTGATCGGCGCCCATCACACCGACCCCGAGGACCGCTACACGCAAGTCAGACATGGCTTTCAATACTCCTAGTTGAAGCGAACGGAGGGGACGCCACACGAGCCCAGGTAGCTCCGCGTGCGTTGGGCGATCGGCAGGGGTGCGTCGACCTCACAGGGGTACATGTCCTGTTCGACGATCGCGAAGACATCGATGCCGAGCTTGTCGATGGCAGCCAACAGCGGCGGCATCTCGGGGATTCCGCGCGGTGGTTCTGTCATCGCGCCCAGCCTGACCGCCTCGCCGAACGGCAGGTCTTCGGCGATGACCTTTGCCTGGACCTCGGGGTCGACCTGCTTGAGGTGCAGATAGCCGATCCGCTCCGGCGCACGCTCGATGATTGCGATGTTGTCGCCGCCGCAGTAGCTGATGTGGCCGGTGTCCAGGCACAGGTTGACGAACTCGCCGTCGGTGCCGTCGAGGAAGCGGTAGACGTTCTCCTCGGTGTCGACGTGGCTGTCGGCGTGTGGGTGGTATTGCGCACGCACGCCGTACTTTTCGAACATCGCCTTGCCGAGCTCGTTCATGCCGTTGGTCTTCTTCTGCCACTGCTCGGGGGTCAGGTTTCGGTCCTCGAGCACGGCACCGGTCGACGGGTCGCGCCACATCTCGGGGATGACGACGACGTGCTTGCCCCCGACAGCGGCGGTCAGCTTCGCGACATCCTCGATCTGCTTCCACACCGCGTCCCACGAGTCGTCCTGATGCAGATGCTCGAACACGGTCCCCGCCGACAGCTTCAGGCCGCGCGCCAACAGCTCATCGGACAGCTGCTTGGGGTCGGTCGGCAGATAACCGAAGGGGCCCAGCTCAATCCACTTGTAGCCAGACGCCGCGACCTCATCGAGGAACCGGGTGTAGGGGGTCTGGATCGGATCGTCGGGAAACCACACGCCCCACGAATCGGGTGCGGAACCAACGAGAATGGTGCTCATCGATCAATCCTTCGAGTCGTAGGGTTTCACGTAAGGGCGCTGAACCTTCTTCCACTCGGCGTAGGTCTCATACGCCTGCTGCGTGGAGTCCAGCTCCGAGGTCTGGCTGACGGGAACGTCCCACCAGGATTGGCTGTCGGGCGCATAGATCAGCGGGTCGGTCTCGACGTGGATCACGGTGGTGTGCTCATTGGCCTTGGCCACCTTGACCGCATCGGTGAACTCCGCCGCCGTCGTCACCTTGATCACCTCGGCGCCCAGGCTGGCCGCATTGGCCGCCAGGTCGACCGGAAGTTTGTCGCCCGCAAGCCGGCCCGCGTCGTCCCGGTAGCGGTACGAGGTGCCGAATCGCTGCGACCCCAACGACTCCGACAACGAGCCGATCGAGGCGAAGCCGTGGTTCTGCACCAGCACCAGGATGACCTTGACGCCTTCCTGGACAGCCGTCACCAACTCGGTCGCCATCATCAGATACGAGCCGTCGCCGACCATGACGAAGACGTCGCGGTCGGGGCTGGCCATTCTGACGCCGATGCCACCCGCCACCTCATAGCCCATGCACGAAAAGCCGTACTCGACGTGGTAACCCTTGCGGTCGCGGGTGCGCCACAGCTTGTGCAGGTCGCCGGGCATGGATCCCGCCGCACACACCACCACGTCACGCGGATCGGACAACGTGTTCGCCAGCCCGATGATCTGGCTCTGATTCATGGGGCTGCCGTCGTCCTCGACGCGGTATGCCGCTGCGACGGCATCGTCCCATTCCTGGGCGAGTTCTATTGTCCGCGTGCGGTAGTCGTTGGTGACAGAGAAATCGCTCAGCGCGTCGGACAGGGCATCGATGGCCTCGCGGGCGTCGCTGACGACGGACAGGCCGCCCTGTTTCACGGCGTCGAACGACGCGACGTTGACATTGACGAACCGGACATCCGGATTGTTGAACGCGGTGCGTGACGCGCTGGTGAAGTCGCTGTACCTGGTGCCGATGCCGACGACGACGTCGGCCTCGGCCGCCATCGTGTTGGCTGCGGTTGATCCGGTCGAGCCGACCGCACCCACTGACTGCGGATGGTCGTAGGGGAGCGAGCCCTTGCCCGCCTGCGTCTCGGACACCGGAATGCCGGTCCGCTCGACGAACGCCGTCAGCGCGTCGTTGGCACCGGAATAGATGACTCCGCCGCCCGCCACGATCAGCGGTCGCTTCGCCGAACGAATGATGTCAGCCGCCCGGGCGATGACCGACCGCTCCGGAAGGGGCCGGGCGATGTGCCAAGTCCGTTCGGCGAAGAGCGATTCCGGCCAGTCGAACGCCTCGGCCTGCACATCTTGAGGCAACGCGATGGTGGCCGCTCCGGTCTCTACCGGGTCGGTCAGTACCCTCAGCGCTCCGATCAGGGCCGACGGCAGCTGCTCGGGGCGCCACACCCGGTCGAAGAACCGCGACAGCGGCTTGAACGCGTCGTTGACGGTCAGCTCGTTGTCGTGCGGCTGTTCGAGATCCTGCAGCACGGGCGCGCTGACTCGGGTCGCGAAAGTGTCCGACGGCAACAGCAGAACGGGCAGCCGGTTGATGGTGGCCAGTGCGGCGCCGGTCAGCATGTTGGTCGAGCCCGGCCCGATACTCGCGGTCACGGCCCACGCCTGCAACCGATCCTTCTGCCTGGCATATGCGGCGGCCGTATGCACCATCGCCTGTTCGTTGCGGCCCAACACATATCGCAGAGCCGGCTCGGTGCCGGCCTGTGACGCCTCGACCTCGGCCTGCAGCAGCGCCTGACCCATGCCGGCCACGTTGCCGTGACCGAAGATGCCGAAGCAGCCCGCGAAGAACCTGCTGCGTTCGCCGTCGCGTTCGACGTATTGGTTTGCCAGAAATCGGACAGTCGCCTGGGCGACCGTGAGCCGCACGGTCGGTTCGTTGTGCGGCGACTTGAACGCGGATGTTTTGGAAACCACGTCACACTCCTCGTGAATCCAGGGGTAACCGGGGGTCGACCTCAAAGTCCGTCCAGGTGCCGCGCAGCCAGGCGTGTTCGGGATCGTCGACGATCTTCCAGGCCCGTTCGGCGCCGGGGCCTGCCATCACGTTGAGGTAGTACATGTGATAGCCGGGCGCGGCCACGGACGGACCGTGGTAGCCGTGCGGAACCAGCACGACGTCACCGCTGCGGACCTCTTCGAGCACTTCGATCGGGCGCTCCGGGGTGCCGTACACGCGGTGATAGCCGAAGCCGCGTGAATCACCTGGCCCGGAGTCGATTTCGAAGTAATAGATCTCCTCGAGCGCGGACTCGACCGGCGACTCCTCGTCGTGCTTGTGCGCCGGGTAGCTCGACCAGTTGCCCCCCGGGGTGATCACCTCGCACGCGATCAGCGAGTCGGCCTCGAAAACCCCTGCGGTGCCGAAGTTGTGGACCTGGCGGCTGCAGTTGCCGGTGCCGCGCAGCTCGACGGAGACGTCGGCGGCCAGCACCCTGCGGTTGGGCAGCTGTCGCTCGGCGCGCGCTCCGCAGATCGCCAATCTCCCTTCGCCGCACAGCGTGTAGCTCTGGCCCGTGCCGATGTAGACCATGTCGGCGGGTCCGTCGAACACCGATGCCCGCGGTGACAGCTCGAAAGCCTCGTTACCGCATTCGACGGTTCCGCCGCCGGCGAGCGGCAGAATCATCACCTCGGAGCCGTTGGTGTCCAACGCGAGTTCCTGCATCGAATCCAGTTCGACCACATGCAGACTGGTTTCGGACCAGCCGGCGGATTCGGGTGTGATGTCGACGGTGTAAGGGGGAGTGGCGCTGCGCGCCGGGATGTACAACTTGCTGTGCATGCTCACCTCACCATCGATACGGCGGTCGCGACCGCGGAGCTGACGTCGTCATCGGGCGGGTAGAGCAGGGTGCGTCCGACGATGAGGCCGCGTACCGACGGCAGACCGAGTGCCTTCTCCCAACTCGCGAACGCCTCGTCAGGGTCGGCGGGGTCGCCGCCGAGCAGCAGCGTCGGCAGGGTCGTCGCCTCCATCACGCGGTCCATCTCATCGACTACGGGCAGCTTCATCCAGGTGTACGCCGACGTCGAGCCGATGCCCTGACCGATGTGAATCGACTTGATCACTGCGTCGGGAGTCAGGTCGTTGCGGACCTTCCCATCGACCCGTGTGGACATGAACGGCTCGAGCATCGCGATCAGACCGTTCGCGGCCAGTTCGTCGACCGCCTGCGCGCAGGCGGCCATCGTCGCAACCGTTCCCGCATCGCCGAGGTCGATGCGGCACAACATCTTTCCGCCGTTCATCTTGGCCGCTGCGGTGGACGCCGCGGTCGCGGCTGTCATCCGATCGTCGAGTTCGAATGAGGCGCCTGCCAGCCCCCCGCGATTGAACGACGAGAAGACGACCTTGTCCTCCAGCGCGCCGAGCAGCAGCAGATCGTCGAGGATGTCGGAGGTGGCCAGCACGCCGTCCACTCCGGGGTCGGCGAGTGCCGCGCGCAACCGGTCGAGCAGGTCGGTGCGGCTGTTCATGGCCGTCGGCCGGGAGCCGACGCCGAGGGCTCCTCGTGCCGGGTGGTCGGCGGCCACGATCATCAGGCGGCCGTTGCCCCGGATGGTCGGCCGTGTCGCCCGGCCCTGCCAGGCGCGGGCGATCGCCCCGGGATCACCTGCCCGTACATCGGTGACCGCCGCGTAGTCGCTGCACAGCGCCTCAGACATTGACGGCCTCCACGGCCGTCTGCTCGGCGAGCGCGGCAACCTCGGCCACGGTCGGCATCGCGGTGGAGCACTCCAGCCGGGACGCCACGATCGCACCGGCGGCGTTGGCATAGCGGAGCGTTTTCTCCAGCGACCATCCGTGCAGTAGACCGTGACACAGGCTGCCGCCGAAGGCATCTCCGGCGCCCAGTCCATTGACGACGTCGACCTCGTTGGGCGCGACGGTCACCGACGAGTGCTTGGTCTTGCCGAGCACACCGCGCGGGCCCTGCTTGACAATTGCCAGTTCAACGCCAAGGTCCAACAGCGCGTTGGCGGCCTTTTGCGGGTTCGATTCGCCGACCGCGATCTCACACTCCTCGCGGTTGCCGACAGCCACCGTGACGTGCTGCAGCGCTCGCTGCACCTGTTCGGTGGCCGCGGCAGGCGCCTCCCAGAACATCGGCCGGTAGTCGAGGTCGAGCACTGTCAGAGGTGCTCTGCCGCGAGCATCCCAGGCGGCGAAATGTGCACTGCGGCTGGGCTCTTCGGACAGTCCGGTCACCGTGGACCAGTACAGCCGGGCTGACCGCACCGCATCGGTGTCTATCTCTGCAGGCTCTACTTGCAGGTCTGGGGCACTGGGTCGCCGATAGAAATAGAGAGGAAAGTTGTCGGGCGGAAAGATCTCGCAGAACGTGACCGGGGTCGGGTATTCGTCGTGGGTCGCAACATAGTTGTTGTCGACGCCCAGCGCGGCGAGCTCGGCACGGACGAACTTGCCGAACGGGTCGTCACCGACACCGGAGATCAGCGCCGTACGGTTGCCCAGGCGCGCCGCGGCCACCGCGACGTTGGCCGCGCTGCCACCGAGGAACTTGCCGAACGATTCGACGTCCTGCAGTCCGACACCAATCTGCAGGGGATAGATGTCGACGCCGCAGCGCCCGATGGCGAGGACGTCAATTGGCTGCGTGCTACTCAAGATCAGCCCTTCGGCAGTAGGAATTGCTCGCTATTGAGAGTGCCCCGCTCCACTCGGCCCTGTCAATAGTTTGTCCTGACATTCTGTCTTTCGATCATAGGGTGTTAGTATTCCGCTACTCTTTGTCTGGTCCATCACGAGATCGGAGACGACGTGCCCATGACGGTGGAGCTCGACAGGTCAAGCCCTGTCCCTCTCTACTATCAGCTTGCGCAGGCGATCGAGACCGCGATTCGTGATGGCGAACTCGCTCCCGGTGACCGTTTCGAGAACGAACTCGCGTTGGCCAAGCGCCTGACGCTGTCGCGGCCGACCACCCGGCGGGCCATCCAGGAGCTCGTCGACAAGGGCCTCTTGGTGCGCAAACGTGGTGTCGGCACCCAGGTGGTGCAGAATCCCGTGCACCGTCGCGTCGAGCTGACCAGCCTTTTCGACGATCTCGCTCGCGCCGGCCAGGAGCCGACCACTCAGTTGTTGGACTATCGCGTCGGGCCACCCGACGAGGAAGTCGCCCGCGAACTCAGCATTGCCGAAGATCGCGAAGTGGTGGCCATTCAACGGCTGCGCTGCGCCAACGGCGAACCGCTTGCAGTGATGATCAACCACCTTCCGGTCGAGATCGCGCCAGCCGCCGAGGAGCTGGAGAAGGTCGGGCTGTATCAGTCGCTGCGATCGCGCGGCGTGCACATCCGGCTGGCGCGCCAGCGAATCGGCGCCAGGGGCGCGACCCGCTCGGAAGCTCGTTTGCTCGACGAGAAGGCCGGCGCTCCGCTGCTGACGATGGCCCGCACAGCCTTCGACGATTCCGGGAGTGCGGTCGAGTTCGGCATGCACTGCTACCGCGCGTCGCGCTACTACTTCGACACCACCCTGGTCGACCGCTGACCTAAACTCCCGCGAAACGGAATTCCAGCAGGCCTCTTCTCGATATTCCGCTGCTGGAATTCCGTTTCGCGGCAGCGGGGCGGAGCTGTCGGTGCCCGGCGCCAGGATCTGGCCATGGGGGAGATATTCATGGGTACTGAAGCGGTAGCGAACGGCGTCGTTACCCGCCACGAGCTCGCACGCTGGTACCGCCCGTTCTACCCGAATGTGCACGCTCCGCGTGGACAGCAACTGACGTTGCGCGACCGGACCGCGGGGGCGTGGCTGTGGTCCAAGCGGCGGGGCATCGTCACGGGCGTCGCGGCATCGGCGATGCACGGCGCTGAGTGGGTCGATGCCGACACATTGATGGAGCTCATCTACGAATGCACCCATCCACCGGCGGGAATCGTCGCACGCAATGAACGCATCGCCGAAGACGAGATCACCTGTGTAGACGGCGTACTCGTCACAACTCCCGCGCGCACTGCCTTCGACCTTGGCCGCTACCAGCCCCGTAACCGAGCCGTCGCACGGATGGACGCCTTGATGCGGGCAGCGCCGTTCTCGAACGAAGAAGTGTTGCTTCTGGCCAAGCGGTATCGCGGTGCGAGCGGCGTCAAACGACTCAAGGACGCGTTGCCACTCGTAGACGGGGCGCGGCCTCGCCGCGAGAGACGTGGCTGCGGCTGCTTTACATGGACGCCGGATTGCCCAAGCCGTCGACCCAGATACCCATCTTCGACGCCGACGGCACAGTGCTACGTACTGTCGACATGGGGTGGGAGGACTTCAAGGTTCTTTCCGAGTACGACGGCGATCAACACCGAACAGATCGTCCGCAATACGTCAAGGACTTGCGGGTGATCCCGAAGATCGAGCGGCTCGGATTCATCGTCCTACGCGTCATCAAAGAGGACCGACCCGCCGCGATCATCCGTCACGCTTGGAATGCGATGGTCTCACGCGGCTGGCGCCCATAAAATTCCTGCGAAACGGAATTCCAGCAGGCTTCTTCTCGATATTCCGCTGCTGGAATTCCGTTTCGGGGGTCAGCTGAACGCGGCGCGGAAGGCTTCCAGTGCGGCGACGCTGTCACCGGATGCCCAGGCTTCCATGCCGACCGTTCCGGCGAACCCTATGTCACGCAGCGCCTTTGCGATCGCCGGATAGTGGATCTCGCCGGTTCCCGGCTCGCAGCGCCCGGGTACGTCGGCGACCTGGATCTCGCCGATCGCGTCACCGCAGCGGCGCACCAGCTCGATGAGATTCCCCTCGCCGATCTGTGCGTGATAGATGTCGAGCATCATCTTGACGTTCGGGTGTGCGACGGCCTCCACCAACGTCAGGGTGTCCTTCGCGCGGGCCAGCGGGACGCCGGGATGGTCGACGATGGTGTTGAGGTTCTCCACGCAGAACGTCACGCCGGCCGCCGCCCCAAGCTCACCGATCCGCTCCAGTGTCCGCAGTGCGCTCGTCCACATCTCACCTGTCGTCCGGTAGCGCGGACGGGCCGCCTGGCCGTCCACCAGCTCCGCCGTGTGCAGATTGAGGCGCTGAACACCAAGCGTTTCAGCGGCTTTGACCGACAGCTCCGCCGTTCGAACCACCTCGTCGGCTGTGGCGGGATCGATCAGGTCGCCGTGCAGATAGCCGGTCATCGAGGTGAATCGGGCTCCCGTGTCGGCGAGTGCCTGCAGATCCTTGTCATGCCAGCTCCAGATCTCCACCGCAAAGCCCATGTCGTCGATGCGCCGCACCCGATCGATGATCGGTAGCTCGGTGAAGACCATCTCGGAACAGACCGCAAGCTCAAAGTCATTCATGGGTACGCTGCCTCCTTCGCTGTGCCGAGCTCGGACGCCACCCTAACATTTGATATGCAGTCCTAATGTCCGGACAAACTATTGACTTTCCCGTGTGAGCCGTATTACATCGACCCCTAGAGGGTGCTGCGTCGCACCGGATAGACGAGCGTGAAGCTGCGATGAGCGCTCGCGCGAAGAGCGGAGGAAGTATGAGGTTCAGTCGGCTCGCGGCGATGGCCGGGGCGAGCGTGCTCGTAGTCGGAATCGCGTCATGTTCCTCCACCGGAGGTAAGCCCGAGGAGTCGGGCAACGGCATGGGAGCCGGTCAGGCGAACACCCCGCGCGCCACCGTCGCGATGATCACCCACGAGGTGCCGGGCGACTCGTTCTGGGATCTGATCCGCAAGGGTGCCCAGGCCGCCGCCGACAAGGACAACATCGAGCTGCGTTACTCCAACGACCCGGAGGCGCCGAACCAGGCGAACCTCGTCCAGACCGCTATCGACAGTGGCGTCGATGGAATCGCCTTGACGCTGGCCAAGCCGGACGCGATGGCCCCAGCGGTCAAGTCCGCGTTGGACAAAGGCATTCCCGTAGTCGCGTTCAACTCGGGCTTCGACAACTTCAAGTCGATGGGTGTGCAGGAGTACTTCGGTCAGGACGAGAAGCTCGCCGGGATCGCCGCGGGTGAACGTCTGCAGAAGGACGGCGCGAAGAAGATCGTCTGCGTCATCCAGGAGCAGGGCCAGGTCGCTCTGGAGTCCCGGTGCGCAGGCGTCCGGGAGGGCTTCAAGGGGCAGTCCGAGATCCTCAACGTCAACAGCAAGGACATGCCGTCCGTGGAGTCGACGATCACGGCCAAGCTGCAGCAGGACAAGTCCATCGACCATGTCGTCGCGCTCGGCGCGCCGATCGCGCTGGCCGCGGTTCAGTCGAAGAACAATGCAGGCAGTTCCGCGACCATCGTCACGTTCGACACCAACGCTGCGCTCGTCGACGCGATCAAGGCCGGCGATGTGAAGTGGGCCGTGGATCAGCAGCCGTTCCTGCAGGGCTACCTGGCCATCGACTCACTGTGGCTGTACCTCAACAACAAGAACCTGATCGGCGGCGGTCAAGCCACACTGACGGGCCCGTCGTTCATCGACGAGACGAACATCGACTCCGTCGCCGAACTTGCAAAATCCGGAACCCGTTAGCCGCCGCGCAGGAGAGGGCGAATCATGACTACACAAACTGATCTCGACGTTGCCAGTCACAAGATCGTTCGCGACGAACGAGTCAAGGAGCGAAACCGCGTACAGCGCCTGCTGATTCGCCCCGAGATGGGTGCGGCGATCGGCGCGGTCATAATCTTCGCCGTATTCCTGGTCGTGGCGCCGCCGTTCCGGACGCCCGAGGCGCTCGCGACGGTGCTCTATGCCAGCTCGACGATCGGCATCATGGCCTGTGCGGTCGCGCTGCTGATGATCGGCGGTGAATTCGACCTGTCGTCGGGCGTGGCGGTGACGACGTCCTCGCTTGCCGCCTCGATGCTGGCCTACAACCTTCACCTGAATCTCTGGGCAGGCGCGGCGCTGGCACTGATCGTGGCGCTCGCCGTCGGCTTCTTCAACGGGTATCTGGTGATGAAGACCAAGATCCCAAGCTTCTTGATCACCCTGGGCACACTGCTGATGCTCACCGGTATCAATCTCGCGGTGACCAAGCTCATTTCGGGTCAGGTTGCCACGCCAAGCGTGAACGATATGCAGGGCTGGACCTCGGCGCAGAAGGTGTTCTCGTCGTCATGGTCGATCTTCGGTATCGAGGTGCGGATCACCGTGTTCTGGTGGCTGCTGTTCACCGCCGTCGCAACGTATGTGCTCTTCAAAACACGCGTGTGGCAACTGGATCTTCGCCGTGGGTGGTGACGAGGAGAGTGCACGTGCCGTCGGCGTTCCGGTGACGGCGGTCAAGATCGGCCTGTTCATGTTTGTCGGGTTCGCGGCCTGGTTCGCGGGCATGCATCTGCTGTTCTCGTTCAATACCGTGCAGTCGGGGCAGGGTCTCGGTAACGAGTTCATCTACATCATCGCCGCGGTCATCGGCGGCTGCCTACTCACCGGCGGATACGGCACGGCGATCGGCGCCGCGATCGGCGCGTTCATCTTCGGCATGGTGCAACAGGGCATCGTGTATGCCGGTTGGAATCCCGACTGGTTCAAGTTCTTCATGGGCGTGATGCTGCTGTTCGCGGTGATCGCCAACAACGCATTCCGCAACTACGCCGCGAAGAGGTGACCCGTGACCGCAACTGTTGATCGTCCCGTGGAAGAGGCTCCGTCGGGCGGCAAGGTGCCGCTGGTCGAGTTGAAGAACATCGGTAAGTCCTACGGTAATATCACTGCGCTCAAAGAGATCTCGCTGCGCGTGCATGCCGGCGAAGTAACCGGCATCCTCGGGGACAACGGCGCGGGCAAATCGACGCTGATCAAGATCATCGCCGGTTACCACGCGCCCACTGAGGGCGAACTACTCGTCGACGGAGAGCCGGCCCGGTTCGCCACGCCGAAGGACGCATTATCGAAGGGCATCGCGACGGTATACCAGAACCTGGCCGTCGTCCCGCTGATGCCGGTGTGGCGCAACTTCTTCCTCGGGCAAGAAATCCGGAAGAAGTCATTCCCGTTCTCGTTGGACTCCAACGCTATGCGGGCCACCACGCTGTCGGAGCTCTCGAAGATGGGTATCGAGCTACCCGACGTCGACGTCCCGATCGGATCGCTCTCAGGCGGTCAAAAGCAGTGTGTGGCCATTGCCCGGGCAGTGTTCTTCGGTGCGCGGGTACTGATCCTCGATGAGCCGACGGCCGCATTGGGTGTCAAGCAGTCGGGGGTGGTGCTGAAGTACATCACCGCCGCGAAAGAGGCGGGATTCGGTGTGGTCTTCATCACGCACAACCCGCATCACGCCCACATGGTCGGTGACCACTTCGTGCTGCTGAATCGCGGTAGGCAGAAGCTGGATTGCACGTATGACGACATCACGCTCGAGCACCTGACCCAGGAGATGGCAGGTGGCGACGAACTCGAGGCGCTGTCGCACGAATTGCGGGGTAAAGGCGCATAACTCGCGCATAACGAGCCGATTGCGCGCAACTAACGTTCGACAGCCGTTCACCCTGTGCTACAGCGTGCCAGGAAGCGGTGGTGGTACAGAGACGGCACAATGGGGGCCGTGTCCACCGAGTCCGAACCGAACCGCCACGCGCCCGTCTGGCGTGACCCGCTGTCCGCGGGGTGGCGTGCGCACCGAGGCCTGCTGATGCTGCGGCTTCGGTGGCACGAGCGGCGCACCGAGCCCGCGGGCGACGAACGCGCCTAGCGTCGCGTTCACAACCCCAAAAGTCGCACGGTCTCGGTCCGCATGTCGACCTTGCGCACCTTTCCGGTCACCGTCATCGGGAACTCGTCGACGACCCGGACATACCGGGGAATCTTGTAGTGCGCGAGCTTTCCGGATGCGAACGCCCGCACGGCGTCGGCATCCAGCGGCATGCGGCCCGCGCGCATCCTGATCCACGCGCAGATCTCTTCGCCGTACTTGTCGTCAGGAACGCCGATCACCTGGGCGTCGTCGATGTCGGGGTGGGTGTGCAGGAACTCCTCGACCTCACGCGGATACACGTTCTCACCGCCGCGGATCACCATGTCCTTGATGCGTCCGATGACCATGCAGTACCCGTCGTCCCGCATCACCGCGAGATCGCCGGTGTGCATCCAGCCGTCGTCGTCGACGGCCTCGTGCGTCCGGTCGTCATCGTTCCAGTAACCCAGCATCACCGAATACCCCCGTGTGCAAAACTCGCCCGGCTGACCACGTTTCACGATCCTGCCGGTGTCGGGGTCGACGATCCTGATCTCCACGTGCGGATGCGCCCGCCCCACCGTGGCGGTGCGACGGTCCAGGTCGTCGTCGATGAGCGTCTGACAGGACACCGGTGAGGTTTCCGTCATGCCGTAGGCGATCGCCAACTCGGACATGTTCAACTCGTTGACGCAACGCTTCATGAGCTCCATCGGGCAGGTGGCCCCCGCCATGATCCCGGTGCGCAGCGACGACAGATCGCGCCCGCCGAGATCGGGATGTCCGAGCATCGCGATGAACATCGTCGGTACCCCGTAAAGGGCCGTGCAGCACTCCTTTTCGATCGCCTCCAACGTCGCCGCGGGGTCGAAGCCGGCCGCCGGAATCACCATAGTGGCGCCGTGGGTGGTGCAGCCCAGGTTGCCCATCACCATGCCGAAGCAATGGTAGAAGGGCACCGGTATGCACAGCCGTTCACCGGGACCGAGATTGATGAGCTCGGTGACGAAGAAGCCGTTGTTGAGAATGTTTCGGTGAGACAGCGTGGCGCCCTTGGGAGAACCCGTTGTGCCCGAGGTGTATTGGATGTTGATCGGGTCGCCGGGTTGCAGGCTTGCCCTCCGGGAGCGCAGGGCGGCCGCAGACACCTGATCGGCGCGACGCCGCAAGCGTTCCCAATCGGCGGTCCCCAGGAAGATGACCTCGGCCACATCGGGAGTCTCGGAACGTACCTCGCCGACCATGCCGCGGTAGTCGGAGGTCTTGAACGACGTCGCCGACACCAGCAGCCGCGTGCCCGACTGACGCAGCACATAGGCCAACTCGTGGGTGCGGTAGGCGGGATTGATCGCCACCAGGATCGCGCCGATCTTCGCCGTCGCGTACTGCAGAATTGTCCATTCCGGGCAGTTGGGCGCCCAGATGCCGACACGATCCCCGCACTTGATATCGCTGGCCATCAAAGCACGGGCCACGCAGTCGATCTCGACGTTCAGCTCGGCGTAGGTCCAGCGCCGGCCTCCGGTGACGTCGACGAGCGCCTCCACATCGGGGTATGTCGACGCGGTGCGCTCGAAGTTCGCCCCGATCGTCTCGTCTAGAAGGGGAGTGTCGGTGGGACCCGCCGCATAGGCCTGGACTGCGGTCGGCGTGGTCATCGTTGGCTCCTTTGCGAGTGAGGGATCAAAGGCCCGCGCGATCGGCGAGCAGTCCGCGGTGGTGTGTGCTTCCGCCGAAGAGCGCCTGTGTTGTCGTGGCCCGACGGAAGTACAGGTGCAGGTCGTGCTCCCATGTGAAGGCGATACCACCGTGGATTTGGATGGCAGAACCGGCGCACAGGGTGTATGTGTCGGCGGCCTGCGCCTTCGCCAGCGGACCGGCGATCTGTAGTTCATGGTCGTTCGCAGCGCTCATCGCGGCGTACATCACCGCCGCGCGGGTGGCATCGATCTCGATCATCATCTCGGCGCAGGCGTGTTTCACCGCCTGAAACGAGCCGATCGGCCCGGCCGAATTGCCTTCGGGTGCAGGCGTATTCCACGGCCATAGTGAGACACGCCTCGGCGCCGCCGAGCATCTCGGCGGCCAGCAGCACGCGCGCGACGTCCAGCACACGGTCGATCTCGTCGGCCGAACTTGCGGCCAGTGTTTCGGCAGGGGCCTGCGCCAGCTCCAGCCTGGCGACGGGCCGGGTGATGTCGAACGAGGGCAGGCTCACAACAGTGACCCCGGGGGCGTCGGCCGCCACAACGTGGAGGGCTACCGCGCCGTCGGCCGCAGCGGGCACGATGAACAGGTCGGCGACGTGGCCGTGCAAAACGGGACTGCATGCGCCGGTGAGTACGGTGCCGCCGTCGTGACAGTGCGCCCGCACCGACGCCGCGGACGGATCGCAGTCGCCAGGGCCCGCAACCGCGAACGCGCCGATCTGTTCTCCGCAGAGCAGTCCCTTGAGCAGTCTCATACGCTGCTCTTCGTCTCCGGCGCGCAGCACCGCCTCGATGGCGAATATTGTGGTCGCCAACGGAACTGGCGTCAGTGCCCGGCCGAGTTCGGAGAACGCGATGGCGGTCTCGACCAACGTGCCGCCCGCTCCGCCGTACTCGAGCGGGATGTGCAGTCCTGGCAGCTCCAGCTCGCTGCACAGGCGTTGCCAGAGCCGTGGGTCGTGGCCGGCGGCTTCGCGCACCGCAGCGAGGGGGGCGGCGTCACGGAGAAAGCCGCTCAGCGAGGCGCGAAAGGCGTCTTGTTCTGTGCTGTAACGGAAATCCATGTCAACAGTCCATTTCAACGCTGCCCGCCGACGGCGCTCGGTTCTTTGGGCAGCCCCAACAGCCGCTCTCCGATGACATTGCGCTGGATCTGCGAACTGCCCGCGTAGATCGTCGCGGCGCGCGCGTAGAGCAGTTCGTCCATCCAGCACGCTGCGGAGTTCGGTGTACCCGCCTCGGGGACCATCAGCGCTGCGCCGTTCCCCGGGCCCTCGGGGCCGAGCGTTTCGAGCCCGAGGATCTCCACGGCGAGCTCCGTATGCCGCCTGAAGTACTCGCTCCAGATGACCTTGCTGATGGCGGCGTCGTGGCCCGGTCGCCGCCCGTCGAGCAGCAGCGTCAAACCCCGGTAGCCCTGGTACCGCATGATCTGGACCCGCGAATAGCACCACGCCAACTCATCGCGAATCTGCGAAACCTTGTGCAGTCCCCGGTCCGTGGCGAGTTCGCGCAGCCGCGCCAGATCCCTGCCGAAGTCGATGGCCGCCGTGGTGACCTGCGCCCCGCGTTCGAAGCCGAGCAGGGTCATCGCGGTCGACCACCCGCCACCGACCCCGCCGACCACGTTGTCGGCCGGCGTACGGGCATCGGTCAGGAAGACCTCACTGAACGACGCGTGCCCGGCCGCGTTGACGATCGGGCGGACCTCGACGCCCGGCTGGTCCATCGGCACAAGGAGCAGAGATAGGTCCTTGTGCTTGGGGGCGCCCTGGCCGGTCCGGGCAAGGACGAATATCCAGTTCGCGGTGGGACCTGCGGACGTCCAGATCTTCTGCCCGTTGACCGCCCACTCGTCGCCGTCCAGCACGGCCCTCGTCCGCACCGACGCCAGGTCCGAGCCGGCCTCGGGCTCGGAGAAGCCCTGGCACCAGCGATCCTCGCCGGACAGAACGCGCGGGAGAAAGTGTTTTTTCTGGTCCTCTGAGCCGAGCGCTATCAGCGTGTTGCCCAGTAGTTCGATTCCGAACCGGTCGTTCTCGGCCGGCTCGGGCGCTCCCGCGCGGGCGAACTCCTCCGCGAGCACCACCTGGTCGATGACGGACAGACCGGCCCCGCCGTACTCCTTCGGCCAGGACACGGCGATCAGCCCGTGGGCTGCGAGGGTACGGCGCCACTCGTGTGCGAACGCGCTTCGCGCGTCGGGCGGGAGCGCCCCGCCCCCGGACCAGCCCGCCGGGAGGTGCTCTGCCAGAAACGCGCGGATGTGGGTCCGGAACGCTTCCGCTTCGGGTGGGTACTCGACGTCCATCGCGTCACGGCCGCGATTTGGTCGCGGGCAGGATCTCCGGTGCGATGCGCCAGTCGTCGAGCCCGTAATCGACGGTGCCGTACGAAAGCGCTCCGCCTGTCACCTCACCCCAATGCGCGTGATTGAGCTGATGGATTTTGAAGCAGGCGTCGAGCGCCGTCGAAAAGCCCATCGCATCGACGGTCTGATTCACTGATTCCTTGATGAGTAGCGCTGCCACCGTCGGCAACCGCGCGATGCGGCGCGCGAACTCGACGGCGTGATCCGCCAGTTCGTCGTTGGGAAAGACCTTGCTCACCATCCCGATGGCATGGGCTTCGTCGGCGCCGAGCGAGTCGCCGGTGAGCAGAAGTTCCTTCGCCTTACGCGGCCCGAACTCCCACGGATGGCCGAAATACTCCACCCCGCACATGCCGAGCCGGGTTCCGACGACATCGGCGAAGACAGTGTCCTCACCCGCGACGATGAGGTCGCAGCACCACGCCAGCATCAAGCCCGCGGACAGGACCATTCCGTGGACCTCGGCGACAGTGATCTTGCGGAGGTTGCGCCACCGCTTGGTGTTCTCGAAGAAGTAGTGCCACTCCTGGCGGTTGCGTGACTCCACTCCGCCGAACGTCCCGCCGTTGCACCGATAGGTGGGGTGCTGGTCCGGCCCAGGCGAGCGTTCGCGCACGTCGGTGGAGGAGCCGAGGTCGTGCCCCGCGGAAAACGACGGGCCTGCGGCCCGCAACAGCACCACCCGAACCTCGTCGTCCACCTCGGCTAGTTCGAACGCCGAGCCCAGCTCGACGAGCATCCCGCGGTTCTGCGCATTGCGTTGTTTCGGGCGATCGAGCGTGATGACGGCGATTCGGCCCTCGTCGATGACCTCGTAGCCGATGTACTCGAAATCCGGCACGGATGGCTCCCTTCCAGGAGTGAACTAGGCCGCAATGCGCTTGATTGCGGTGAGCAGGGGCGCGGTGGTTGATCTTCGCGAGATTACGCGGAGCGAGACCAATATGTCCATAACCAATACGCGAACTCAAAAACTCTGAAGACATAAAAAGCGAAGAAAACTGGATCTTGTGTTCAGTGATGTATCTTGCTAGTACTGTGTTGTACATCGCAGTCGGCGACATCATGGAGCGCCCGGAGGCAGGCTCGTCCCCGTGGATGCGATCGAGCGCGGCCACGACTTGAGAAGGGTTGAAGATGGAGATCGGAATTTTCCTCATGCCGGCGCACCCGCCGGAGCGAAGCCTTTACGACGCCACCCAGTGGGACCTCGAGATCATCGAGCTCGCCGACCAACTGGGCTACGTCGAGGCCTGGGTGGGGGAGCACTTCACCGTGCCGTGGGAGCCGATCTGCGCACCCGATCTGTTGTTGGCGCAGGCGCTGCTCCGCACGAAGTCGATCAAGCTCGCACCCGGCGCACACCTGATGCCCTACCACCACCCGGTGGAATTGGCGCACCGCGTCGCGTATTTCGACCACCTCGCCCAGGGGCGCTTCATGCTCGGCGTCGGCGCCAGCGGTATCCCAGGCGACTGGGCGCTGTTCGATGTGGATGGCCACAACGGTGAACACCGCGAGATGACCCGCGAAGCACTCGAGATCATGTTGCGCATCTGGACCGAGGACGGGCCGTGGGAGCACCGCGGAAAATACTGGAACGCCAACGGGATTGCGCCGATGTACGACGGCCTGATGCGCCGTCACATCAAGCCCTTCCAAACGCCTCACCCACCCATCGGTGTCACCGGCTTCAGCGCGGGCTCTGAAACTCTCAAACTCGCAGGCGAACGCGGCTACATACCCATGAGCCTCGACCTCAACGCCGACTACGTTGCGACTCACTGGGATGCCGTGCTGGAAGGCGCAGAACGCAGCGGCCGCACCCCCGATCGCCGCGAATGGAGACTCGTGCGCGAAGTCGTCGTGGCGGAAACGGACGAAAAGGCGTTCCGCTACGCCGTCGACGGCATGCTCGGGCGAAACATGCGCGAATACGTCTTGCCCACCTTCAAGACGATGGGCATGACGAAGTTCTACAAGCACGACCCGGCTGTGCCCGATTCCGATGTCACGCCGGAATACCTCGCCGAGAACACGTTCGTGGTCGGATCGGTTGAGACGGTGGTGGACAAGCTGGAGGCCACCTACGACCAGGTGGGCGGATTCGGCCATCTTCTGATCCTCGGATTCGACTACAGCGAGAATCCCGGTCCATGGAAGGACTCGATGCGGTTGCTTGCAGAGGAGGTCATGCCCAGGCTCAACGCGCGGATCGCGAAAAAGCCGGCAACCGCGGTCGTCTAACCACTGGTAGGAAGGGGCAGCTGGCGTGGACGTTCATCAGATCACCGTCCGGTATTCCGATGGCACGCAGAAGACCATGCCGGTGCAGCCGGATCAGTCGATCCTGGATGCGGCGGAGGAGCACGGCGTCGCCATTGTCAACGAATGCCAAAGCGGCATCTGCGGTACCTGCGTCGCGACCTGCGTCTCTGGCGACTATGACATGGGGCGTACCGAAGGACTGTCCGACGTGGAGCGGGCGGCGCGAAAGATATTGACGTGCCAGACCTTTGCCGAGTCAGACTGCCGAATCGACCTGCAGTACCCGGTCGACGACAACGCGGCACGTCTGGTCAACGGGCACGGGGTGGTGACCACTGTAAGCCAGTTGTCATCCACGACCGCCATTCTGCGCGTGGAGGTCTCGGGCATGGCCGACGCGATCGTGTACAAGGCCGGCCAGTTCGCCCAGCTACAGGTTCCCGGCACCGACGCGTGGCGCAACTACTCCTACGCGCATCCCGCCGACGGTCGCACCGAACTGGAGTTCATCATCCGGCTGTTGCCCGACGGTGTGATGTCGAACTATCTGCGCGACCGGGCGAAACCGGGTGACCGCATAGCATTGCGGTGCAGCAAGGGCGGCTTCTACCTGCGACCCGTGGTGCGGCCCGTGATCCTGGTGGCGGGCGGCACCGGCTTGTCGGCGATCCTGGCGATGGCCCATAGCCTCGACGCCGACATCGGGCAGCCGGTCCACCTGCTGTACGGCGTGACCACCTCCGAGGACCTGTGCAAGCTCGACGAACTCGACGAGCTCACGCAACGCATCCCAGGCCTGAAGTCGCAGATCATCGTGTCCCAGCCGGCGGCGGACTGGGATGGCCCGGTCGGGCTCGTCACCGATCTGCTGGACGAGCGAATGTTGGATGGCGGCGACGCCGATGTCTACCTCTGCGGCCCGGCGGCGATGGTCGAGGCGACCCGAAGTTGGCTGGACAACAACGGTATTCACCGCATCGGCCTCTACTACGAGAAGTTCGTACCCAGTGGGGCGGTGCGCCGACGCACCCCGGCCTGCCTGGACTACACGCAGCTCGACCTGCCGGATGTGCGACGACGCGGCCGCGGCACCGCGGTTGTCATCGGCGGCAGCATCGCGGGGATCGCCGCGGCCAAGGTGTTGAGTGAGTCGTTCGAGCGGGTGATCGTCCTCGAAAAGGACGGTCGTCACTCTCGCCGGGAGGGCAGGCCGGGTGCGGCACAGGGCTGGCATCTGCACCACCTGCTGACCGCCGGTCAGATCGAGCTGGAGCGCATCTTCCCCGGCATCGTCGACGACATGGTGCGTGAGGGCGCGTTCAAGGTCGACATGGCGGACCAGTACCGCATTCGATTGGGCGGCACCTGGAAGAAGCCCGGCACCAGCGATATTCAGATCGTCTGTGCCGGGCGTCCTCTGCTCGAGTGGTGCGTGCGGCGCCGGCTGGACGACGAACCTCGCATCGAGTTCCGCTACGAGTCGGAGGTGGGTGACCTCGTCTACGACCGTAGTAGCAACGCCGTCATCGGTGTCGCGGTGGACCGCGACGACGAATTGGATGTGGTGCCTGCCGAGTTCGTGGTGGACGCCTCGGGTAAGAACACCCGCATCCCGGAGTTCCTGGAACGCATCGGGATCGGGGCCCCCGAGGTCGAGCAGGACATCATCAACTGCTTCTACTCCACCATGCATCACCATGTGCCTCCGGAGCGGCAGTGGCAGGACAAGGTGATGGTGATCTGCTACGCGTACCGACCCTATGAGGACACCTACGCCGCGCAGTACTACACGGACAGCTCGCGCACCATCCTGTCCACGTCGCTTGTCGCCTACAACTGTTACTCACCGCCGCGCACCGCGCAGGAGTTCCGTGAGTTCGCCGACCTCATGCCGTCACCAGTCGTGGGCGAGAACATCGACGGGCTGGAGCCGGCCTCGCCGATCCACAACTTCCGCTATCCCAACATGCTTCGGCTCCGTTACGAGAAGAAGCGCAACCTTCCCGCGCGCATTGCTGGTGGTCGGCGATGCCTACACCAGCGCCGACCCGGTCTCAGGACTCGGTATGAGCCTGGCGCTCAAGGAAGTACGCGAAATGCAGCTCCTGCTGGCCAAATACCATGCGGGACACCCAGAGCTGCCGCGCCGCTACTACCGCAAGATCAGCCGGATGGCCGACACTGCCTGGTTCGTGATCCGCGAGCAGAACCTGCGTTTCGACTGGATCAAGGGCGTGGCCGAAAAGCGCCCGTTCTATTTCGGTGCGCTCACCTGGTACATGGATCGCGTCCTCGAGTTGGTCCACGACGACCTCGACACCTATCGCGAGTTCCTGGCCGTCGTTCACCTGGTCAAGCCGCCAGCGGCCCTGATGAAGCCGAAGGTCGCCGGCCGTGTGCTCGGCAAGTGGGCGCGCACGAGATTGTCGGGGCAGAAGACACTGATCGCCCGCAACTACCAGGACCGCACCGTGCCCGCAGCAGATCACCTGGTCCAAACCGACGAAATGGCAGTCGGTTTGGCAGGCACTCCCACACACTGAACGGCAAGAAGAGAGGCGACCAAGATGGGCCAGATTCATCGGATGCTCGACTGCCGGGGCACCCGGATCCATGCCGTGGAAGAGGGCGAGGGGCCGCTGGTGGTGTTGATCCACGGGTTCCCGGAGTCCTGGTACTCCTGGCGGCATCAGCTCCCCGCGCTCGCCGAGGCCGGCTACCGCGCGGTCGCCATCGACCAGCGGGGATACGGGCGTTCGTCGAAGTACCGCGTGCAATCGGCCTACCGCATAAAGGAATTGGCCGGCGACATTCTCGGCGTCATCGACGCCTACGGCGAGAAGCAGGCGATCGTGGTCGGGCATGACTGGGGCGCACCGGTCGCCTGGACCTTCGCCTGGCTGCACCCCGAACGGTGCGAGGGTGTGGTCGGCATCAGCGTCCCGTTCGCCGGCCGCGGCGTTATCGCGTTGCCGGGCAGTCCTTTCGGCGAGCGCCGTCCGAACGACTATCACCTCGAGATCGCCGGGCCGGGCAAGGTCTGGTACCAGGACTACTTCGCCGCACAGGACGGCATCATCGCCGAGATCGAGGAAGATCTGCGCGGCTGGCTGCTGGGGCTGACCTACACGGTCTCCGGCGACGGCATGATCGCCGCCACCAGGGCAGCCGAGGCGGCGGGGGTCGACCTGGCGGCCATGGACCCGATCGACGTGATCCGCGCGGGCCCGTTGTGCATGGTGAAGGGGCACGGCTCAAGGACGCCTTCGTCTATCCGGAGAAGTTGCCGGACTGGTTCACCGACGAGGATGTCGATTTCTACACAGGCGAATTCGAGCGGTCCGGCTTCGGCGGACCGCTGAGCTTCTATCACAACATCGACAACGACTGGCATGACCTGGCCGATCAGGCCGGCACGCCGCTGACCCCGCCCGCGGTGTTCATCGGCGGACAGTACGACGTCGGCACCACATGGGGAGCCGAAGCCATCGAGCGCGCCGACGAGGTGATGCCGAACTACTGCGGCACCCACATGGTCGACGACGTCGGGCACTGGATTCAGCAGGAAGAGCCGAAGGAGACCAACCGGCTGCTGCTCGATTTCCTGCACGGGCTTCGTTAGCGAGGATGCCGCTATGGCGCTCGCCGTCGCGGGTTTATCAGAGGAGTAGGGATGAGAACCATCGATGTGCGCGTACGGCGTGCGATCGCGGCGATCGCGGCCGGCCGCCCCGTCGTCGTCACCGACGACACGACGCGGGGCGAACAGGGATATGTCGTACTTGCGGCCGAGGCTGCAACCCCCAAACTGCTCGCCTTCACCGTCCGGCATACCTCCGGGTATGTCCGTGTCGCCTTGCCGGGATCGGAGTGTGACCGGCTGAACCTGCCGCCCATGTGCCACCGCGAGGGCGATGGATTCGGTGCGGCTGACCGGGTGGCGGTGGACTGGCGTGGCACCGGCACCGGCATCTCGGCGACCGACCGCGCCAGGACCATTGCGGCGCTCGCGGCGACGAGGTCGGACGCCTCCGACTTCGGGCGCCCGGGTCACGTGGTTCCGGTGCGGGCCGGCGGACGGGGTACTGGGACGACCGGGACCGGCCGAGGCAGCGGTGGATCTGGCCCGCCTGGCCGGCCGGCGACCGGCGGGAGCGTGTGCGAGATCGTCTCCCGCGAACACCCCGCCGCGATGGCCCGTGGCACCGAGTTGGTCCAGTTCGCGAAGGAACACGGTCTGAGCATGGTCTCGATCGACGACCTCGTGGCGTATCGACGGCGTACCGAGCCGCAGGCCGTCCGGTCGGCAGAGACGATTGTTCCCACCAAGACGGGCGCCTCCCGCGTCATCGGTTTCCGCGATGTGCACCGACCCTCTGGCGGCGAGCACATGGTCATGATCATCGGCGAGGCCGGTGCCGACGTGCCGATGCTTCTGCACGTCCATGTCGAGTGCCTCACCGGGGATGTGTTCGGCTCGACCGCGTGCCGGTGCGGCGGCGAACTGGACCACGCGCTGACGACGATGAGGGCACGGGGCAGCGGCTTGATCGTGTACCTCGGCCATCCGGGCCCGTGCGCGCCTGCGGTCTGTCCGGCCACGACGACATGCCGGCAGCGGAGCCCGTGTCGCAGACCGTGGCATGGATCCTGCGTGATCTCGGTGTGCACCGGTCAGGCTTTCCGATGACGCGCCGGGGTTCGGCCTTGTCATGTTCGGGGCGATTCGCGAACACGGTCTGCACGTCGCGGGAGGGTCTGCGCATTGGCGGTTGCAGGGTGAGAAGAATTATGGCGCATACACATTGGCGAGGAGACTCATGACGCATCGAGACCTGGCCGGCAAGGCCGCCATTGTGACGGGTGCCGGCGCCGGGATCGGCCTTGCGATCGCAGCGCGACTCGCAGACGAGGGCTGCCGCCTCTGCGCGGACATCGACGGCGATGCCGCCGACGCCGCCGCAATGAAGGTCGGCGGCGGCGCGATCGGCCACCAGGTCGATGTCGGCGAGGAAGAACAGGTGATCGGCATGGTCGAGGCCTGCGTCGCCGAGTTCGGCGGCGTCGACAAGCTCGTCGCCAACGCAGGCATCGTTCATTTCGCCCCGGTCACCGACACGACCGTCGACGACTTCGATCGCGTCATCAGGGTCAACCTGCGCGGCGCGTGGCTGTGCACCAAACATGCGGCACCGAAGATGATCGATCGGGGCGGCGGCGCCATCGTCAACATGTCGTCGCTGGCGGGCCAGATCGCCGCGGCAGGCTCCGCCGCATACGGCATGTCCAAGGCGGGGATCATCCATCTCAGCCGCATCACCGCCGCCGAATTGCGTTCGGACAACGTGCGTTCCAACGCGGTGCTGCCCGCGTTCGTCGACACCCCGATGCAGCAGACCGCGATGACGATGTTCGACGAGGCGCTCGGCGAAGGGGGAGCGAGCACGATGATCGACCGGCTGCAGGGCCGCATGGCAGGACCCGAGGAGATCGCCGGCGTGGTGGCGTTCCTGCTCTCGGACGACGCCTCGATGGTCAACGGCACCGCTCAGATCGCCGACGGCGGAACCAGTTCAGCGCTGTGGTGATTTCCGGCTGGTCAGAATCGACAGCACGATGGCCGTCATCTCATCCGCCTCTCCGGCATAGCGGGTGAGGTGCCATGTCCGCACGGCATCGTCGATGAAGCTGATGGCAGCGGGACAAGCACGCCCCTCGGCGAGGGTGGTCTCCGGGACCAGTTTGCGCACCACGTCGATCCACACCCCCTCGCGGTCGTTCTCGTTTCTCGTGTAGCCGTCTCGAACCTCGCTGGAGGCGTGCGACAGTTCGGTGACCGAAACGGAAACGAGGTCGGGGTCGTCAAGGCTGATCCGGACCCGGCCCTCGACGAGTTCGCGCAGGCATTCGGCAGGCCCTGATCGGCCCGTAGTGCGCGAATGGTCTCGAGGCTCCACCATTCGTCGAGGCGACGGATGAGCGCATCGAGGATCGCCTGTTTGGACGAGAACGTCCGGTACAGACCAGGACCCGCTATCCCCGCTCCCTTTCCGATCTCGCCCGTGCTGACGGCCGGGTAGCCCTGCGCGCGGAACAAGTGTGCGCCGTGGCCAGCAAGGTCTCCTGGCGCGAGAACAGCCATCTTCTTTGTGTGGTGTCGCATCGAGCGGCTCCAGGGCACGAACGGGCGGGGTTCGCGCCGCGGCCATGCACGCCCGGTACAGGAGCTCTTTGAGTTCGTCTCCCGGCAGGGTCAGGTTGTGCCTGCCAAGGCTGGTGAGGGTGCTGGACACCGCCCAGGCACGCAGCTCCGTGTGCTGTTGGGCTGAAATCCGGCATCTGGAGCCGGACACCCTCCTGCATGCCCGCGACGATCGCGTTGATGCGCCTGCGCACCTCCGTGCGCTCGACGTCGTCGAGGTACCGGGCCTCGCGCTGCCACAGCACGGTCAAGGACCGGGACGCGACCGCTGCGGCGATCAGGTCTGCCAAGCTCGACGCTCAACGGCCTCAGGCTCGATGCCGCCTCT
>CAVTSZ010000010.1:0-36375 GCA_963737385.1 uncultured Actinomycetota bacterium | reverse complement strand
CCAAGCGCAGGGCGTCGAATGTCACGACCCGGTGTTCGCGATCCAGCAGTGAAGATTTGATGTCCATTGCCCTGGACATGAAATCGCGAAACTACGACATGAGCGCTCGCCAGGAGGCGAAAGACGCCACCCGCTACGCGATCATCAACGCTGCGATCGACACCTTCATGGCCGAGCGAACGCTGGCGATCACGCTGCCCTCGGTCGCCCAACGTGCCGATGTGACGGTCAAGACGGTCCCGCGACACTTCGGTAGCCGGGAGGCGCTCGTTGACGCAGCCTGGTCGCAGGTCTTCGACGACGTGATGGCCGAACGCGTCCCGCCGCCCGATGACCCCGAAGCCTTGTCCGAAGACCCGAGTGGCATGTTTCTCTCTTCCTATTCGGAACTCAGGTGGACGGCGTAGAGCCCTTCGAAATCGGCGACGAACTCGTCACCCGGATTGGCGTCGAAGGCCTTCGTGCACGACCCGGGCAACACCATGTGCGCAGCGATGTGTCCTTTGCGCCGCAGACGGTTCCGGGGCCGTGCCCCGATTGCGCCGATGCAGTCATGCCGGCCCCTTCATCGCGTCGATGTCGAGGCCACCAAGGGAACCGGTTCCCATCTCAGCGTTGTGGGCGTGCGCGAAGTGATGCAGTCCGAATACAGCGTCCATTCCGCTACGCAGGCCCATTTGGTCCTCGCACTGGTTGACAGCTCTCTTGGTCAGCGCGAGGCCGAACGTCGGCATAGCGGCGATGCGCGACGCCAGGGCCAGCGTTTCTTCCTTCAGTCGATCGCGCGGCACCACATGGTTCACCATGCCGACTTCATAGCCGCGTTGCGCGGTGAATCGGTCGCCGGTGTAGAGCATCTCCTTGGCGAACCGTGCGCCGAGAACCCAGGGGTGCGCGAAGTATTCGACGCCGGGAATTCCCATGCGCAGCACCGGGTCAGAGAAGAATGCGTCTTCGGCAGCCACGATCAGGTCGCAAACCCAGGCGAGCATCAGACCGCCTGCGATGCAGGCGCCCTGGACCATGGCGATGACTGGCTTGGGAATCTCGCGCCAGCGCCGACACATCCCCAGATAGACTTCTGTCTCTCGGGCGAAACGTTGGTCTCCTGCGGGCTTTCCCAGGTGATCCCACCACAGCGCGGCGCGGTTGTCGTAGTGCACGTGGTGGTCGCGGTCCGGCGTTCCGATGTCGTGGCCAGCACTAAAATGTGCTCCGCTGCCACACAATACGATGACACTAACGTCGTTGTCATTGACCGCGCGGGTGAACGCGTCATCCAGTCCGTAGGTCATGGCCGAGTTCTGCGCATTGCGGTACTGCGGACGGTTCATCGTGACGATGGCCACACCGTCGGTCACCTCATAAGTCACCACGTCGTTATCGCTCTGCATCTGAAAACCTCTCGAGCCGCGACCGTTCGCGCCTGCAGTCATGGTGCTACGTCAGTGCCTGCGGTCGACGTGTGCTGCCCACTGACCGGAAGTCGGCTGGCTCACATTGGGTGAGTAGCGACGGGGCCGGTGATTGGGAACGGCGAGTCCGTGATGCGAGAGGTGTGGCATCGTGTCGATCACCCACACCCGTGCTGACGGAGGATCAATGGCCGAGCTGTCCGAGGCGACCACCGTTGGCGGCGCCACCGGCGACCTACGTGAAATCACCACGCCTACAGGAACGTTGCGCTACTACGACGTCGGGGATGGTCCGCCGCTGTTGTTCCTGCACGGCTCGGGACCCGGGGTGACCGGCTGGCGCAACTTCCGCGGGATACTTCCCGTCTTCGCCGCGAAGTTCCGCTGCTTGATCCTGGAGTTCCCCGGTTTCGGGGTCAGCGACGACTTCGGTGGGCACCCTATGGTCACGGCACAGGGGGTGGTGGCGCCGTTCCTGGATGGGCTCGGTGTGGACCGCGTCGACATCGTCGGTAACTCCATGGGCGGCGGCGTCGGTATCAACTTCGCTATCCACCATCCCGACCGGATCGGGCGCCTGGTGACGATCGGCGGCATAGGCATCAACATCTTCGTTCCCGGTCCCAGCGAGGGCATCCGGCTGTTGCAGGAGTTCACCGAGGATCCCACCCGGCAACGGCTCGTCGACTGGCTCAATTCCATGGTGTTCGACCAGTCGATCGTCACCGACGCGCTGATCGAGGAACGGTGGGCGCTGGCCACCGATCCGGGGACCCTCGCGGCTGCCCGCCGCATGTACGGCAAGGCGGCCTTCGCCGCGATGATGGAGATGATGCGGACTGCTGACGTGCCGATGCCATGGACGCAGATGCACAAAGTCGCAGCCCCGACCTTGCTGACATGGGGACGCGACGACCGAGTCAGCCCATTGGACATGGCCCTGATACCCATGCGCACGATCCCGAACGCGGAACTGCACGTATTCCCCAATTGCGGGCACTGGGCGATGATCGAAGCCAAGGACGCTTTCGAAAGAACCGTGTCGGCGTTCCTGAGCCGACCGTAGAGGTGAACGTACGGAACCTCGCGAAACGCCGGGATTAACGTTGGAGACCCGCGGACCGAGGTGAACACGATCCACTTCGCACCCCGCTCATGACGTCTTCTGGTCCTGCCGGCGTCGACGACGAGCTGGGTGCCGGTGATGTAGCGCGTCCGGTACCGAGGGCCGCGCCGGTGACCAGCACGACCTTGTCGCGCAGTCCCGACATCACGACGCTTTGATCAGAGTGAACCCCTTGTATCCCGCCTCGGCCACCTCGGCGCAGATGTCGTTGTAAACAGAGAATCCCCCGAGAAACAGCATGAATACCCTTGGCTTGCCGGGCACGTTGGCCCCGATGTACCAGGAGTTGGCCTTGGTGAAAAGGGTGGCCTCGGCGCGTCGGGCGCACTCGGCGATCCAGTTGTCCACGGCTTCTGGACTGGCTTCGATGGCGCGGTAGTCGTGCTCGCCGAGGTAGCCGATGGCATCGGCGATCCAGTTCACGTGCGCTTCGGCGTGCAGCACCATGTTGGCCAGTACCGCGGGCGCCCCGGGTCCGGAGATGAGGAACAGGTTGGGAAACCCGTCGACACCGAGTCCGAGGTAGGTCCTCGGCCCATGTTCCCAATTGTCACGCAGCCGCTGCCCGCCCCGGCCGACGATGTCGATCTTGGCCAGCGTCCCGGTCATCGCATCGAATCCCGTGGCCAGCACGATCGTGTCGAGGTCGTAATGCGTGTCCGTGGTGTTGATCCCAGCCGCGTCGACGGACTCGATCGGGGTCGCTCGCACGCTTACCAGCGTCACGTTCGCCCGGTTAAAGGTCTGAAAGTAGTTGGTATCCGTACAGATTCGCTTGGTCCCGATCGGATGGTCGGACGGGATCAGAAGCTCGGCCACCTCGGGATCGTCGATGAGCGCGCGGACCTTCTCCTCGTAGAACTTGCGCGCCTCCTCGTTGGCGGCCGGGTCGATCATCTGATCAGGGAAAGTCTTGGAGTACAGCACACCGCCGAGCTGCCAACGCTTCTCGAACTGCGCGCGGCGCTCCTCCGGCGAGACCTCCATGGTCATCTTGGGGTGCGCGATGTGTGGTGAGCCGCCACCGCTTCGCCACGACAGTCGGCGCCGCTCGGCGTAGCTGGCTTTGATCTCGGCGAGCTCGTCAGGTTCCAGAGGTTTGTTGCCTGCCGGAACGCTGTAGTTCGGGGTGCGCTGAAAGACGAAGAGATGCGAGGCCTGCTCGGCGATGATCGGAATCGACTGGATGCCGGAGGACCCGGTGCCGATAACGGCAACACGCTTGCCGGTGAAGTCGACGGGTTCGTGGGGCCAATGCGCCGTGTGCAGTATCTCGCCGGCGAAGCTGTCCAGCCCGGCGAACGGGGGCGTCATCGCCGCGGACAGTGGGCCGGTGGCCATCAGAGCGAACCGGGCGGTGACGACCTCACCGGTGTCGGTGGTGACAGTCCAGCGCAGCGTCGTCTCGTCGAGGACCGCCGATACCACCCTGGTGTTGAAGGTGATGTCGCGGCGCAGATCGAGTTTGTCGGCCACCCAGTTGATGTAGCGCAGGATCTCGCCCTGGGTGGCGTACTTTTCCGTCCAGTTCCAGTCCTGCTCGAGCTCGGTGGCGAACGAATAGCTGTAGTCGACGCTTTCCACGTCGCAGCGCGCACCCGGGTACCGATTGTGATACCAGGTTCCGCCGACATCGGGCGCCGACTCGAACACCCGTACCGACAGCCCCTGGGACCGCAGTTTGTGCAGGGCGTACAGGCCTGCGAAGCCGGCACCGACAACCACCGCGTCCAAAGCCTGCTCGACATGTTCTGCGGCTGCAACGTTCACAGGGACTCACGCTAGGTCGGCGCCGGGGAGTGTCCGCGACTGTCTCCCGGTGACCGGACGTCGCACGCAGAAGCGTCCCGGCCACTGGGCGAAGGTACTGAACACCGGGGTCGAGCCCGTGACACTCGCGGTATGCCAGACGTCGAACACATCGGCTCTATCACCGACACCGCGGTCACCGTCGACCTCGACGGTAGTCAGCACCAGCTGTCCTGGCCCCGCGACCAGACTCTGGTGAACACTCTGCTGGACGCGGGGATCGATGTGCCCCATTCCTGCCGCGAGGGTCATTGCGGCTCCTGTGTGGCCACCGTCATTTCCGGCCGAGTGGCGATGACCGAATGTGACATCCTCGAACCCGAGGACCTGGCCGAGGGCCTCATTCTGGGGTGCCAGGCCCGGCCGGTGAGCGACGATGTCCACATCGAATACTGACTGCCGCGGATTGCATCGGCAGGGTCCAACTCGGTCCACTCACCGGGAACCCCGGCGATCGGCCACATCGACTGCGGTACAACATCACACAGGCCCCCTAGGTTAGGACTTCCAGATGAGCGAGCGGGTACTCGACAGGATCAACGACATTGCCGGCCAACTGCGTGAGCAGGCCTGGGAGGCCGAGAAGCTAGGTCAGTTGCCAGACGCCACCGTCAAGAGCATGAAGGCGGTCGGTTCAATCCGGCTGCTGCAGCCCAAGAAGCACGGCGGCCTGGAGGTGCACCCGCGGGAGTTCGCCGAGACGGTCATGGCGACAGCCGCGCTGGATCCGGCGGCGGGTTGGATCACCGGCGTCGTCGGAGTTCACCCCTACCAATTGGCCTACGCGGACCCGCAGGTGGCAGAGGAGATCTGGGCCGACGACATTGACACCTGGGTCGCTTCCCCGTACGCGCCGCAGGGCGTGGCCAAACCGGTGGACGGCGGCTACATCTTCAACGGCCGTTGGCAGTTCAGCTCGGGCACCGACGCCTGCGACTGGATCATCCTGGGCGCCATGATCGGTGACGCCGACGGCAAGCCGTTGATGCCGCCGCAGATGTTGCACATGATCCTGCCCCGCAAGGACTACGAGATCGTGCCCGACTCCTGGAATGTGGTGGGGCTGCGCGGAACCGGGTCCAAAGACGTCATCGTCAAGGACGCGTTCGTGCCGTCCTACCGCACGATGGACGCGATGAAGGTCATGGACGGCACCGCCCAGCGCGAGGCCGGGATGACCGAGACGCTGTATCTGATGCCGTGGTCGACGATGTTCCCGCTCGGCATCTCATCCGCGGTGATCGGGATCGCCGAAGGAGCGCTGGCAGCACACCTGGACTACCAGCGCGAGCGGGTGAACTCCAGCGGTGTGGCGATCAAGGACGATCCTTATGTCATGTACGCCATCGGCGAAGCCGCCGCCGACATCAACGCCGCCCGCCAAGAGCTGCTGGCCAACGCCGACCGCATCTACGACATGGTCGACGCCGGCAAGGAGGTTACCTTCGAGGATCGTGCCGCCGGTCGGCGCACCCAGGTGCGGGGGGTGTGGCGCGCCGTGTCAGCCGTCGACGAGATCTTCGCCCGCTCCGGCGGCAACGCCATGCGGATGGACAAGCCGTTGCAGCGGTACTGGCGCGATGCCCACACGGGCATGGCGCACGCCATCCACGTGCCGGGCACCGTCTACCACGCCTCGGCGCTGAGCTCGCTGGGCGTCGACCCGCAGGGTCCGCTGCGCGCCATGATCTGACCGTCCGTGTCATCGAGTCGAAGGACAAAACAGGTGGGCCTGATCAAAAGCCTGGGTTACGTCAAGGTGCAGACCGCCGACATCGAGCGGTGGCGCCGGTTCGCTTTCCAAGTACTAGGTTTCGCTCAGGGCACCGGGCCCGACGAGTCCGCCCTGTACCTGCGGATGGATGAGCGGGCGGGACGCATCATCGTGGTGCCAGCAGACACCGACCGGATCGTCACCATCGGCTGGGAGGTCCGCGACCACGACGCACTGGAACGCGTCAAGGCCGCCTTGAACGCTGCCGGGGTGCCGTTCAAGCAGCTGACGCAGAACGACGCCGACGCGCGGCGCATCGAGGAGGGCATCGCCTTCGACGATCCGGCGGGCACCGCGCTGGAGGTGTTCCACGGCGCGGTCCTCGATCACAGCCCCGTGGTGACGCCGTTCGGCGCGAGGTTCGTCACCGGCGACCAGGGGCTGGGCCACGTGGTGCTGCCCGCCCTGGATGTCCCGGGGCTCTTCGAGTTCTACACCGACGTACTCGGTTTCGTCTCGCGCGGTGCGTTCCGGGTGCCGACACCGCCGGAGTTCGGACCGGTGCGCGTGCGTTTCCTGGGGACCAACGAGCGTCACCACAGCCTGGCGATCTGTCCGGCGATGCACCTGCGTGATCCGGGCCTGATCCACCTGATGGTGGAGGTCGACAGCCTCGACGCCGTGGGGCAGGCGCTGGACCGCGTCAACAAGGACGGGTTCCAGCTGTCGTCCACGCTGGGCCGCCACACCAACGACAAGATGGTGTCGTTCTACGTACGCGCCCCCGGCGACTGGGACATCGAATTCGGCACCGACGGTATGCGCGTCGACGAAAACCACTACACCGCCGAGGAAATCACCGCTGACAGCTACTGGGGCCACGAATGGGTCAGTGACCTGCCCGCTGCGATGCGGCCATGACCGTCGAGCACGGCGTTGCACCCGTGCCCGCCGCCTCGATCGGCGCCTGGGACTACGAAGCCGACGTCGTCATCGCCGGCTACGGCGTGGCCGGCGCCGCCGCGGCCGTGGAAGCCGCTAGGGCCGGCGCCGATGTTCTGGTTCTCGAACGCACGGGTTCCTGGGGTGGGGCGGCAGCCATGGCGGGCGGTTTCATCTATCTCGGCGGCGGAACTCCCATCCAAAAGGCCTGCGGCTTCGATGATTCCGTCGACAACATGGCGGCGTTCCTCAACGCGGCGATGGGCCCGGGCGCCGATGAGAACCGGATCGGCGACTACTGCGTGGGCAGTGTCGACCACTTCGACTGGCTGGTCGGCTGCGACGTCCGATTCAAGGCGGAATTCTTCGGTGAGCCCGGCTGGGAGCCGATGGGCGATCAAGGCCTGATGTACAGCGGCGGCGAGAACTCCCATCCGTTCAACACCATCGCCACCCCCGCTCCACGCGGACACGTGCCCCAGATGTCAGACAAAAAGCAGGGCCAGGCCAGCGCCGGCTACATGCTGATGAAGCCGCTCGTCGAGACCGCCACCGCGGCTGGCGCGCGGGCCCTCTTCGACGTCCGGGTGCAAAGCCTCGTCGTCGAGTCCGACGGCCGGGTCGCCGGCATCCGGGCACGCCGCTACGGCAACGATGTCACCATCCGGGCGCGACGCGGGGTGGTGCTGGCGACGGGCAGCTTCGCCTACAACGACGCCATGGTGGCGCAGTACGCACCGCGGATCGCCGGACGTCCAGCGGCGTCGATCGAGCAGCACGACGGCCAGGCCATCCGGATGGCGCAGGCCCTCGGCGCCGACCTGGCCCACATGGACGCCACCGAGGTGGCGATCTTCATCGACCCTCAGCAGTTGGTGCGCGGCATCCTGGTCAACGATCGCGGGCAGCGCTTCGTCGCCGAGGACACCTACCCGGGACGGGTCGGGCAGCTGACGCTGTATCACCAGGACAACAGGGCCTACCTGGTCATCGACGGCGACGCCCAGGAGGAGGCGATGGCGTCGTTGTCGCCGCAGCTGATGATGCGGCCGCCCACCTGGGTGTGCGATTCGGTGGCCGACCTCGAACGGGAGATCGGCCTGGCGCCGGCAGCCTGCAGGCCACCGTCGCCGCCTATAACGAAGCCGCTGCGCGCGGCGAGGATCCGCTGCTGCACAAGAAGGCGCAATGGCTCAAGCCCATCGGCTCGCCGGTTGGGGCGATCGATCTGCGGGAGAGCACGGGCGGTTTCACCCTCGGCGGACTGCAAACCACCCTCGACGGTGAGGTACTGCACGTCAGTGGCGAGCCCATCCCCGGTCTTTACGGTGCGGGCCGCTGCACCGCGGGTCTGGCCGCCTGGGGATACGCCAGCGGGATCTCGCTCGGCGACGGCAGCTTTTACGGCCGCCGCGCAGGTGTGCGGGCCGCGAAGGGCTGAACTGGAAGGTAGGCGTCCGCCGTCCGACACCGAGCATGTGTTGGACGGCGATTTTCCGTTCCCGTGTGACAGCAGGCACAGCCATATGGTACAAACAGATATATACCAAACAGTCATATGTAGCGTGTGTCACATCCCGGAGGAACCCATGACCGCTTCGATCTCCTTTACGCAGCCGCTCGACGGTGCCACCCCCAGCGCTGTCATCGACCGCGTGTCCCTCGTCCTCGACGCGTTCGACGGACCCGGGCGTCTGACACTGGCCCAAGTGGTACGACGCACCGGGTTGCCGCGCTCCTCGGCGCATCGCATGTTGGATCGGCTGGTGCAGCTGCGGTGGCTGCGTCGCAATGGCCGCGACTATGAACTCGGGATGCGGCTGGTCGAACTCGGCTCGCTGGCCGTGCACCAGAACCGGCTGCACAAGGCCGCGACCCCACTGCTGCACGAACTGCACCGCGCCACCGGACTGGTGGTCCACCTTGCCGTTCTCGATGGCACCGACGTGGTGTACCTCGACAAGGTCGGCGACCGGATGGCCGCGGCCATCCCGACCAGAGTGGGCGGTCGCCAGCCCGCGCACTGCGCCGCCGTCGGCAAGGCGATCCTGGCTTACGGCGACAACGACGAGGCTGTCGACCTGACCGCTCGCAAGACCCGCTTCTCGATCACCTCACCCGCCCAGCTGGTGACAGAACTGGCCAAGGTCCGCGCTCACGGTGTGGCGTTCGACCGCGAGGAATCGTTGGCCGGCTTCGGTTGCGTGGCAGCGGCCATCGGCGGGCCCGGCGACGCCGTCGCCGCGGTGTCGGTGTGTGGGCCGATGAACCGGATGACGTTCGACCAGCGACTGGCTGCTCCCGTGCGGATGACCGCGATGGGCATTTGGCGCGACGTGGAGGACGGCCCGCGACGCGTCGTCCCGACGCTCCAGCAGCCGCGCCCCCTGCGGCCCCTCCCGGCCATGCAGTACGCGTGAGCCTCGACCCCCAGATCGCGGGCCTGATCGACGCGTTGGACGGCGGTTTCCCGCCCGTGCACACCATGACCGGCGCACAGGCTCGTGCCACGATCCGATCCCGCTTCGTGCCCGCGACCGACCCCGAGCCCGTCGGTGAGGTCAGCAACGTGTCGATTCCAGGACAGGGCGACGACATCCCGGTCCGCATCTACCGCCCGGTCACCGACGCCGCTGTGCTTCCGGTCGTGGTTTACGCCCATGGCGGCGGGTTCGTGTTCTGCGACCTCGACAGTCACGATGGGTTGTGTCGAAACCTGGCGAATCGCCTTGGCGCGGTTGTGGTTTCGGTCGGCTACCGACTGGCCCCCGAGCACCCATGGCCTGCGGGTGCCGAGGACGTGTACGCGGCGCTGCAGTGGACGGCCGACCATGGGGGCGACCTTGGGATCGACACGGGCCGAATTGTCGTGGCCGGTGACAGCGCCGGAGGCAATCTGGCGGCAGTCACCGCGCTGATGGCCCGCGATCGCGGCGGGCCGTCGATCTCGGCCCAGCTGCTCCTCTACCCCATGATCACCGCGGACTTCGACACCGACTCCTACCGACGGTTCGGTCAGGGCTACTACAACCCGGTCGACGCGTTGCGTTGGTACTGGGACCAATACGTGCCGTCGATCGGGGATCGGACGCACCCCTACGCCTCTCCTTTGAACGCACTCTTGGCCGGGCTGCCACGGGCCGTCGTCGTCACCGCCGGCCACGATCCACTACGTGACGACGGCATTGCCTATGCAGACGCGCTGGAGTCAGCGGGCGTGCCGACCGTGCGCTGTTGCTATGAGGGCGGAATCCACGGATTCATGACGATGCCGATGCTGGACATCGCTCACCAGGCCCGCGGGGAGGCCTGCGGCGAACTGGCTCGCCTAATCCGCTGAGGGCCGATCACCGTCACCCGATGATCGGAAACCGGCGTTGGGCCGCGAGGTCGTCCAACGCCGCCTGCATCACTGCGCGCACATGGGCGTCGACCGCGTCCACGTCGGGATCCTCGCCGAAATCTGCCGCGATGTCGATGGGCTCGAGGACCTGTGTCACGACTTTGGTGGGTAACGGCAGATTGAGCGGGATCAACGTCAGCCCAAGGGGAAACCCCAACGATATCGGCAGGATGTCGGTACGCATCCGCTCCTGGATCCCGAGCATCTTCGCCAGCCACATCCCCCGACTCAGATAAAGTTGCCCCTCCTGGCCGCCGATGGACACCATCGGCACGATGGGTACGCCGGCAGCTACGGCCGCTCGCACATAACCTTTTCGGCCCCTGAAGTCGATGGTGGCCTGCTGCCATGTTGGCCGGTATGCGTCGTAGTCACCACCTGGGAAGACGAGCACTGCCCCACCGCTGCGCAGCGCGCTCGCTGCATTAGCGCGATTGGCGCTGATCAGGCCGAGACGACGCATCAGACCGGAGGTCGGTCCACTCAGGATGATGTCGTGCGCAAGCCCGTACAGCGGTCGCTCGAACCCGAACGTCTTGTAGAAGTCGGCGGCAAAAACCGGCATATCGGTGGGGAGGGCGCCGCCGGAATGATTCGAGACCAGCATGACGCCCCCCGCTGGGATGCGTTCCAGGCCCCTGACCTCAGAGCGCAACCATCCCTTGACCGCAGGCCGCAGAACGGCCATCCAGCGTTCGACGAGGTTCGGGTCGAACAAGGCGATCTCCGGGGAATCGGTTTCTGATGCGTTCATGCGGACCTCTCAGCGACGTCCCCTCACCATCCCCTGGCGACCTGCCGGGTCAATGCCTCCTTCCCGATGGGCGGGACCGTGCCCGCAACCACCTCGAGCGGCCCTCTACTCTCGGTCCATGTCCGGTGAGGTATATGTCATCGACCGCGTGGTCACCCGTCCCGGCTGCGCCAGAAAGTTCATCGATACCTACCTCACCGAGTACGCCGCCGGTGCGCGTCAGCGCGGCATGACCCTGCGCGACGTCCTAGTCAGCCCGCCGATCTGGTTCGACGATCAGGCCAACACCGTCACCATCACCTGGTCACTGCCCAGCCCACAGGCGTGGTGGGAGATGACCTGGCAAGGCAGGCCCGACCCCGCGCTTGGCCCGTGGTGGGCCGGGGTGGCCGCACTGATCGAACATCGCAGCCGCAGCGTGGCCGCCACCGCCGACGACGTCGATACGATGTGCGATGTTTAACGTCACCACGCTGATCCACACCGACGAGCGTGGGCCCATCCTCGCCGCGCTGCGCGACGCGGTGCGCGAAGTGCCCGATGCACTGGTCGAACCCACCCTGCCCGGTGTGCGCAACGGCGGCGACATTTTGATGCACCTCCCGTTGGCGGACGAGACACCGTGGCCCTTTCTTCAAATGCGCCTTGATGAGATCCTGTCTTCGCCGACGGTCAGCCACGTCGACAGCGCGCACTACCGCGGCCGCCCCGTGGGCACGGAGGAACCGGACGGCTCGGTCTATCGTGCACTGTTCCTGCGGGTGGCGCCCGATACTGCCGAGGACGTCGTCGCTCAGTTCGAGGCCGATCTTGCCGCCATGCCGCGCTACGTCTCGACCATCACCTCCTGGCAGCTCAGCCGTGTCGAGACCGCCCTCGGCACCTCTGCGTGGACGCATGTGTTCTCGCAGCGGTTCACCGACGTCGCCGGTCTGATGGGGCCGTACCTGATGCACCCGATCCACTGGGCCTATGTCGACCGCTGGTTCGATCCGGAATGCCCGGACTACATCGTCCGCGACCGAGTGTGCCACAGCTTCTGCGCTGTGGACACGCCGCCGATGGGCTAGCGATACGGGTCGCAATCCCACTCTCAGGTGGTAAACCGGGCCTGTCCCGGCAGCGGCGCCAGTGTCCGAATGATCATCCCGAAACCGGCACGCAATGCCGACTCCAGGCTGTCGAAGTCGCCGTTGTGCACCCAGTACACATAGGCGTGCCGGCAGACCTGGATCATCAGCTGGGCGGGCAGCGTCCGACCGAACGGATCTGCACCGAGGTCGAATCGCGCGGCAAGGAATTCCGAGATGGGGTCCGCCAGATCCTCGCCCCAGTCCAGCCAGCGCAGCCGGTACTGAGGATCGTTGATCACGAGCGCCATGAAACGGCGGCCGAGCTCGATTTCCCCACGCTTGGCGAGCTCGGTCCCGAATGCCTCGATCAAGGTGTCGACCACATCGCCCGTCGCTGGGGCCTCTTGCAGCACTTGAGCACTGAGTCCGCCGAACTGACGGAACAGCGGCATCACGACGTCCTCCTTCACAGGGAAGTGGCGGTGGAAGGTGCGGGCAGCGATGCCCACGGCCGCGCAGATCCGTTCGACCGTCGCCGCTGTCGAGCCGTCCGCGAGGAAGATGTCACGTGCGGCAACGGCGATGTCCATACGGAGGTTTTCGGCACGGCGCTCGGTCAGCGTCGGCCTGCTCGGCGCACTCACGTGAAGCTCCTTTCTCGACGCCCACTCAGTGAGACGGACTGGCCCTTTTGCTCACCAGCGTGCCTACGGTCATCTATGTCAGATTCTGCCACACCGACAGATTCTGCCTACGCACGGGTGTCGCCGGAAGGCATCCGAATCGCCGTCCAGAGGAGAGTCATATGTCTGACGAGACAATCGAATTGAACTATGACGACTACACCCATGACTTCATGGGCAAGGTCGGAAACATCGCCGACTTCTCCCGGGATTTCCTCTTAGGGCAAGCGCGGGTGTTCGAAGACGTCCTGAACTTCATGCCCTACGCGCACGTCGCCACCTACTCCAAGTTCGTTGGCATCAACGCGGCCATGGACGTCGCCGCCGAGGTGTCACGCGCTGGAATGCGCCAGGTGATGCCGATGGGTCGTTTCATCGCGCCGCCCGGATGGGATTGGAAGAACGCCCAGTATCAGGCCATCCCGTTCGACGTCCAGACCGAGGACCTGAACAAGGACGCGTTGGTGCGCCTGATCCAGACCTACTGGGATCAATACCTCAAGGGCCACAACTACTTCATCGACCAGTGGACGAAGATCATCCCGGAAGAAGACGTCTGGCTCGGTCTTCCCGGCATGTATGAGCTCATCATCGACTATCAGTACCCGAAGTTGGCCAAGGTCCTCAAGATCGAGCCCGTACACGTCGTGGACTACCTGAAGCTCGCCGTTCTGAGTATCGACGGCACCCTTGGCTACGGCGGCGAGTACATCGTGATCAACGAAGACCACGTGGTGCTGAACATGCGCCGCTGCGAGGTTCTGCAGAAGTACACCGACGAAGGCCTATACCCACCGAAGCGGGCGTGGATGAACTGCACCTTCGAGCAACGAATCTCGGCGCCATTCTTCCCGACCTGCAAGCTGGACATCAACTTGCCGCCGTCGGATTTCAAGTTCGCCGAGGGCGAACCGTTCTGCGTGTGGACCTATACCAAGGGCGAGCAGAACCACAGTGCGGCTGCCGCCGCACCCAACCCACGCGAAAGTGCGATGAAGCGGATCCCCATCATTGCAGTGTGAGCGTGACAGCGGCTGCCCGCCGCCCGCCGTCGGTCACCGAGGGCGGGCGGAGCAGCGTCGGTTACATGCCGGCGGGCGCGATGTTTGGATTGGTCGCAGCGGAGGGCTCCAGCGGCGGCAGCACCTCGCGCCCGTCGAGGCTGTGCACCGGCAGTTGCTGCGACCACGGATAGTGCAGGCTGAACGCGACGAGACCGGTCCGCTGGGCGGCGGGTAGATGGCACATGGCCAGCACGGTTTCCGCCAAGTACTCAACTGGCTCAGTCGGAAAGTCGTCTGGGATCAGTTGCGCCGCACCGGGAGTGCGGATTGCGGAGGACGGGCCGACGCAATTCACTGCGATGTTGGCGTCGAGCACCTCGGCGGCCACCCCCTGGGTGAACCGATGCAACGCGGCCTTGGCCGAGGCGTAGATGACGTCACCGGAGGTCTTGTTGTACTCGCGGTACGGCCGCACCGGAGCCACCCCGGTGACCGATCCGATGTTGACGATCCAGCCCGCGCCCTGCTTGGTCATGTGCGGGATCGCGGCGCGGGTCAGGACGAACGGCGTGCGCAGGTAGTGCTCGAGGGTGCGGTCGAACGTTTCGACGCTCATCTGCTCGATCACCGAGTAGTCGGCGAAACCAGCGTTGTTGACCAAGATGTCGATTCGGCCGGCGCGGTCCAGCACCTCATCGACGAGGGCGCCACGCTGCGCCGTGTCTTCGAGGTCGGCGGCCACGCCGATCGCGGTGCCACCGGCCTGCTCGATCAGTGCGACTGTCTCGCCGATGGTGCCGGGCAGCGCGCTGGTGTCGCCGCCGCGGATCGACGGCGAGGGCTCATAGGACCGCGCCGTCACCACGACGGTGGCCCCTTCGGCGGCTAATCGCTGCGCGACGGCACGTCCGATACCGCGGCTGCTGCCGGTCACCAATGCTGTTCTGCCGAGCAGCTTTTGCCTCATTGCAGCACGAAGTCCTCTTCGATCGGGGCCCGGTGCTCGTGCCAGAGCTCGACGAGGCGGAATGGGGTGGCGACGACGACGCGCCCGGAATCGGAACGGTAGTAGGTGTGGGCATTGGGGGTGTGGCACCACACGGTACGGCTCATGGCTTCGTCTACCGTGGCCACGTATTCCTGGTACGCCCGTCGGGTGACCTCGATCGTGCTGGCGCCGCGCAGCGCCATCAACTGTAGGCACTCGAAGATGTAGTGACCGAGTACTTCCATCGAGAAGTTGGCTCCCGCACCGTGTCCGGGGCTGTAGTTCGGTGCAGAGGTGATGAACAAGTTCGGGAACCCAGGGACGGTACCGCCGCGGTAGGCGCGTGGACTGTCTCCCCATTCGTCGGCCAGCTTCCTGTCGTTCCTCCCGCGGATGTCGATGGTGGACAGGAAGTCCAGATGGTAGCCGGTGGCGTAGACGATGACGTCGAGGTCGATCTGGCGGCCATCCTGGGTGACGATGCCGTTGGCGTTGACTCGCGGCGGGCTCGCTGGCCTCGACGTCGATGTGCGCGCGGGTCAAGGCCGCGTAGTAGCCTCCAGGGTCGCGGATGATCCGCTTGCCATACGGTGCGAAGTCCGGCGTCACCTTCTTCGCCAACTCCGTTCCGGCGCCGAAGGTTTTGTCGATGTATTCGCAGACACATCTGCAGGAGCACGTCGTTGGCGGGCGAGATCGACAAGTGCGACTGCGCCCATTGCGGGTCCTGCAGGATGATCGGGTAGTTGTTGTCGGCGGTCCCCCAGTACGACTTCAGCCGATGCCACTTCGCGTAGTACGGCACGTCGGCCGAGCTAACGGCGGTGTTCGGGCACGTCGTCGGTGAGCCGTTTACGTGGCGCGACCCAGTGGGGCTGGCGCTGGAATACCGTGAGGTGCTCGACCTCTCGACGCAGGCGTCCACGATCTGCACGGCGGTGCAGCCGGCTCCGATGATCGCGACTCGCTTGCCGGTGAGATCCAGTTCGGGATCCCACAGCGCGGAGTGAATACTGATGCCTGCGAAGGTTTCCCGCCCCGGCAGGTCCGGGCCAGCGCGGCCGATTGAGATAGCCGGCGGCGGCGATGACCACCCGGGCATGGCTGATGTCGCGGCTGCCGTCGCCGCCCACCGTGTGGATCTGCCAGTGCTTGCGGTCCTCGTCCCACCACAGCGCCTGCGACCTCGGTATCGAACCGGGTGTGGTCGCGCAGCCGGTGCTTGTCAGCCAACGCCACCAGATAGGCCTGGTATTCCGCGCCCTGGGGATAGTAATTGGTCCAGTCGGGATTCACTTCTCGGGACAATGAGTAGTACGCCGACGGGGTGTCCACGCCGATGCCGGGATACGTCGTCGTGAGCCAGGTGCCGCCGACCTCGGCGTTGCGGTCGAAGATCTCGTAGCTGACGCCGGCCTCGGCGGCGGCGAGCGCCGCATTTATCCCTGCGATGCCCGCCCCGATGATCGCCACGCTCATCGTGTCGGGGATTGGCACCGTGCGCGGAAGGGTGGGTTGTGACGGCGAAAACCGCTCTGCTCCAACAGGAGCGGCACCTGCTCGCTCGTCGACGTCAGAACCCAACGCCACGGGCAGCAGCTTGGAGAAGAACTCCAGGTCGTCGATGTTGACCGCTTCGCGGCGCGGGTCGGCCAGCGCGTCAATAACCGCACTCGCCAACTCGTCAGCGGTGTCCGGGTCGGTGACGCCCGCGCGCTCCGGCGGATCGGGAACATGGGTGACCTTGGCGCCGAACCGGTCCACGACGGACAGATCACCGGTCAGCTGCGCCAGCACCGCGACCAGAACACCGGGGTCAGCCAGCCTGCAGGTTGGCCCGAAGCTCCTCGGGGTCAGTGGTGGCCGTCAGCGCGGCCTCCGACGGTGAAGCGGTCGTCATGGCATCTGAGTATCGGAGCGTACCGGCGGCTGGGGCGTCACATTGTCTACTGAGTGGGAGACGATCCGACTGCGGGCGGCGACGCGCTTACCCTTCGGCACATGCAACGCGTCAGTGCGGCGAGGACAGCCCGGTGGTGAGCGCGGACCTGGATACGCTTATTTCTCGGGCACGCAGCCATGCTCTCGGCGACATCCCCCGCCGGTCGGCCCGCCGACAGCCCGACAAGATCGCCATCGTCGACGGCGACGTCGTCTTGACGTTCGCCGAATTCGAGCACCTGGTGGACCGAGCCGCAGCCGCACTGTGCGACAACGGCTTCCAGCCCGGAGATCGGGTCGCATTGCTCGCGCACAACTGCTGGCAGTATGCGGTGTTGGCGTTCGCGACGGCGCGGGCCGCAGTGGTTCTGGTACCGATCAACTTCATGCTCACCGCCGAGGAGATCGCCTACATTCTCGGTCACAGCAAGGTTGGTGGCCTGCTGGTCGAGGCCGATCTGACGCCGGTGGCCGAGCACGCGATGCGTCTCGGCGGGACGGTCACGACGACGGCAGCGCTGGTACCGCCCGGGCGCACCGCGCCCGCCGGCTGGGACGACTTCGCCCAGTGGTTGACCACCACTACAGCGGCACCGCGCCCAGACATCGAGGACGACCAGCTGCTGCGGCTGATGTACACCAGCGGCACCGAATCGCGCCCCAAGGCGGCGATGCACTGCAGCCGCAGCTTGATGTGGCAGTACGTCAGCACCATCATGGCCGGCGCGATGTCGGGCGACGACGTCGAGATCCACTCGCTGCCGCTGTATCACTGCGCGCAGCTGGACAACTTCCTGGCCACCGATGTATACCTCGGCGCGACGAGCATCCTCCTGCCGCGGCCGGATCCCGAGCTGGTGCTTCGCACGATCGAGCAATACGGCGTCACCAACTACTTCGCCCCGCCGACGGTGTGGATCACCTGCTGCGCTCCCCGTCTTCGACGAGGTCGACCTGTCCAGCCTGCGCAAGGGGTACTACGGCGCTTCGGCGATGCCCACCGAGATCCTCACCGAGATCCGCGACCGGCTTCCCCAGCTGCGGTTGTGGAACTTCTACGGCCAGACCGAGATGGCGCCCTTGGCCTCGGCGCTGGGGCCCGACGAGCAGGACGCGCACGCCGGTTCCGCCGGACGCCCGGTGATCAACGTCGAGACCACCATCCTCGACGACGACAACGACCCGGTCGCGCGGGCACGGTCGGCGAGATCGCCCACCGCAGCCCGCATCTGATGCTGGGCTACCTCGACGATCCCGCCAAGACCGCAGAGGCGTTCGCGCGGCGGCTGGTTTCACTCCGGTGACCTCGGCTATTACGACGAGCACGGCCTACTGCACGTCGTCGACCGCAAGAAGGACATGATCAAGACCGGCGGCGAGAACGTCGCCAGCCGCGAGGTCGAGGAGGTCCTGTACCGCCACACCGGGGTGCAGGAAGTCGCCGTGTTCGGGCTGGCCCATCCGGTCTGGGTGGAAGCCGTCGTGGCCGCCGTGGTGCCCCGCGACGGGGTCGACGCTCACCGAGGACGACATGCTGGTCCACTGCCGGGAACACCTGGCCGGGTTCAAGACCCCCAACAGGTGTTCTTCGTCGACGCACTGCCGAAAAACCCAAGCGGAAAGTTGCTCAAGCGCGCGCTGCGGGAGCGCTTCAGCCTCGAATCCACCAGTCACTGACGGAATCACAGATCGTGTACAAAGGACGCATCGCGCGGTTCGACGCGCCGGGCACACCGTTCGAGATCGAGACGGTGAGCCTGCCCGAGCGTCGGCGCCCGGTGAGATCCTGGTCAAGGTCACCCGCACCAACATCTGCGGCTCGGACGTGCACGCCTGGCACGGCACCTTCGCCACCCGCGGCCTGGGCGGTCAGCTGCCCACCGTGCTCGGGCACGAGATGGTCGGCGCGTCGAGGCGCTGGGCGACGGCGTCTCCGCGACTCCAATGGTGAAGCCGCTGGCGGTCGACACCCGCGTGGTGTTCCCGTACTTCTTCTGCTGCCACACCTGCCGCAACTGCCTGGCGGGCCGACGCAATGCGTGCCTGAACCTGAAGATGGCGATGCTGGGCCGCGCCGACGAGCCGCCCTACTTCGTCGGCGGTTACGGCGACTACTTCCTGCTACCGGCCGGTGCGGTGGTCTACACCGTGCCCGACGCCGTCTCCGACGACATCGCTGCCGGCGCCAACTGCGCACTGTCGCAAGTGATGTACGGGCTCGAACGCGTCGACCAGCAACTCGGTGAGTACGTCGTCGTGCAGGGCGCGGGAGCACTGGGCCTGTACGCGGTGGCCGTGGCCAAGGCCCGCGGCGCCGCCAGGGTCATCGCGATCGACGGGGTGCCCGAACGGCTCGAACTGGCCACCGCTTTCGGCGCCGACGCCGTAATCGACATCAACGAGGTCCGACCGCGAAAGAGCGCGACCAAGGCGGTGCGTCAGGCTCACCGACGGACAGGGCGCCGACGTGGTGGTCGAGGTCGTCGGGCACCCGTCGGCCATCGACGAGGGTCTGCAGATGCTTGGCGCAGTTCGGCCGCTACGTCGAGATCGGCAACATCAACATCGGCAAGACCTTCGAATTCGACCCGTCCCGGTTCGTGTTCGCCAACAAGACGATGGTCGGCGTCTCGCTCTACGACCCGGCGGTTCTGTTCCGCGCCTTGACCTTCCTCGACGCAATACCAGGCACAAGCTGCCCTTCGACCGGCTTGCAGCAGCACTGCTATTCGCTCGATGACATCAACGATGCGTTCGCCGCCGCCGACGCCAAGCGCGACGTCCGCGCCAGCATCGTGCCCTGACACCCTACTGCGGAAGAGACCTGACCATGCACGACTACACCCGCACCACTCTGTTCATCGACGGTGCAGTGGGTGACACCCGCCGGCAGCGGCGTCATCGAGGTGATCGATCCGGCCACCGAGCAGCTGATCGGGTACGGTCCCCAACGGCACCGCGCCGACGTGGACGCCGCCGTGGCGGCCGCCGGAAGCGCCTTCGACCCGCTGATCACCGTCGCCGAGCGCCGGGACGCGGCTCGCCGCGGTGATCGCCGCGATGGAGAAACGCCTCCCCGACATCGCCGAGACCATCACCCGCCGAGATGGGCGCTCCGATCCGGATCGCCCAGACGGTGCAGACCCAGGTCCCCCTGGCGGTGGCCCGCGGCGTCGAAGAGGTGCTGGCGACGCTTCCAGTTCGAAGAGCGGATCGGCAATTCGCTCGTGATGCGGGAACCCTACGGCGTCGTCGGCGCGATCACGCCCATGGAACTACCCGCTGTATCAGGTGGTGGCCAAGGTCATGCCCGCGATCGCCGGCGGGCTGCCCGGTGGTGCTCAAGCCGAGCAACGAGGCGCCGTTGTCGGTGTTCGAGTTCGTGGAGGCCTGTCGAGGAAGCCGGGCTGCCACGCCGGCGTGGTGAACCTGGTGTCGGGTCCGCGGCCGGGTGATCGGGTGAACGGATCGCATCCCACCCCGACATCGACCTCGTGTCGTTCACCGGCTCGACCGGCGGTGGGCGGGCGCGTCGGCCGAACTTGCCGGCCGGATCGGTAAAGAAGGTCGCGCTCGAGCTGGGGGCAAGTCCGCCAACGTCGTTCTCGACGGCGCCGACCTCGCCACCGCGATCAAGGTGGGCGTCAGCAACGCCTTTCTCAACAGTGGCCAGACCTGCATGGCTTGGACCCGGATGCTGGTGCCGCAGGCGCGCTATGGCGAGGCCCTTGAGCTGGTCGAGACCGCGGCATCGAAGTTTTCACCGTGGGCGACCCGTGCGACCCGGCCACCCGCATCGGGCCGTTGGCCTCCGCCTCCAACTGGAGACCGTGCGCGGATTCATCGAGCGTGCCCAGCGCGACGGCGCCCGGCTGCTGACCGGCGGCGCGGAGGAGGTCCGTGACGTCGGCTACTACGTGGCCCCTACCGTTTTTGCCGATGTCGACCCGGACTCCGAACTAGGTCAGGAGGAGGTGTTCGGCCCGGTGCTCGCCGTAATCCCGTTCGACGACGCCGATGACGCGCTGCGAATCGCCAATGGCACGCCATACGGCCTGTCGGGCGCGGTGTGGGTCGCAGACTTCGACACTGCCATCGACTTCGCGCGCGGCGTGCAGACCGGGCAGCTCGACATCAATGGCGGCAAGTACAACCCTGCCGCGCCGTTTGGCGGCTACAAGAGATCCGGCATCGGCCGCGAACTCGGCCGCGCTGGCTTCGAGGAGTACCTGCAGACCAAATCCTTGCAACTGCCGGCGGCACGGTGAGCGCCCCCTTGGACGTCGCCACCATCGGAGCCACCCAGGTCTGGACGATCACCCTGCCGCACGTCGGCAACGCGATCACCGACACGGGTTCATCGCGGCCTTCGAGACCGCCGTCGATCGTGCCAACGCCGACAACGCAATCCGCGCGATCATCCTCACCGGAGCCGGCAAAATCTTCTCCGCCGGCGGCAACGTCAAGGAGATGGCCGACCGCGAGGGCATGTTCGGTCTCGACGCCATCCAGCAGCGGCGCGCCTACATCGACGGCATCCAACGGATCCCGCGGGCGCTGGGCCGCCTGGAGGTGCCGCTGATCGCCGCGGTCAACGGGCCCGCCGATCGGCGCCGGCTGCGATCTGGCGATGATGTGCGACATCCGGATCGCCTCCGAACGCGCATCTTTCGCCGAGAGTTTCGTGCAGCTCGGCCTGATCCCCGGCGACGGCGGCAGCTGGTTCCTGCCGCGCGCCATCGGCCACGAACGAGCCGCCGAGATGACCTTCACCGGTGACCGCATCGACGCCGCGACCGCGCTGCAGTGGGGCATGGTCAGCCGCGTCGTTCCGCACGACGACCTGCTCACCCAGGCACATGCGCTCGCCGAGCGCATCGTCAAGAACCCGCCGCACGCCCTGCGGATGGCCAAACGCCTGCTGCAGGAGTCACGGACCGGATCGCTGGAATCGACGCTGGGCATGGCCGCGGCCATGCAGCCGCTGGCCCACCACGACGCCGAGCACCAGCAGCGCATCGCCGATGGCGGACCAGCTGTGACACTGCCCCGGTTGGTCCCCCCGGCCACTGTCGATCCCGCCGCGACCGCGGCGCTGCGCGCCGAGGTCCGCGCCTTCCTCGCCGAGCAGCTCGCCGCCGGCGCGTTCACCCCGTCGGTCGACAGCTGGCTGAGCGGCTGGGACGAGACCTTCACCGCCGCGCTGGCCGCCCGCGGTTGGCTCGGCATGACGGTGCCGAAGGAATACGGCGGACACGGGCGCTCATTTCTCGAACGGTTCGTCGTCACCGAGGAACTGCTGGCGGCCGGCGCGCCGGTGGCCGCGCACTGGATCGCCGACCGGCAGATCGTGCCGTCGCTGCTGAAGTACGGCACCGAGGAACAGAAGCGGGAGTTCCTGCCGCGGATCGTCGCGGGCGAGTGCTTCTTCGGCATCGGCATGAGCGAACCGGACTCCGGCTCGGATCTGGCCAGTGTCCGCACCCGCGCGCACCGGGTCGACGGCGGCTGGTCGCTCACCGGCACCAAGGTCTGGACCTCCGGCGCCCACCACGCGCACGCCTTCATCGTGCTCGCCCGCACCGCGCCGGTCGACCCCGCACACCGCCACGCCGGGCTGAGCCAGTTCATCGTCGACCTGCGCGGTCCGGGCGTCGAGGTCCGGCCGATCATCTCGATGAACGGCGGGCACCACTTCAACGAGGTGATCCTCGACGACGTGTTCGTGCCCGACGCCATGGTGTTCGGCGAGATCGGCGACGGTTGGCAGCCAGGTGACCTCCGAGCTCGCCTTCGAGCGCAGCGGACCCGAACGGTTCCTGTCCACCTTCACGCTGCTGGCCGCCGTCGCCGAGCACATGGCGGCGCAGCGCGTCGCGCGCACGACCGATCTCGGGCGGCTGGTGGCGCGCGTCGCCGGCCTGCACCAGATGTCGACCGCGGTGGCCGGCGCACTGGAGCGCCACGAACCCGCCGACGTGCCGGCCGCGGTGGTCAAGGTGCTCGGCACCACCACCGAGGGCGATATCGCCGACTTCGCCGACCTGCATGCGGCGACGACACCGCTCGCCGATCCGGCCTGCGTCGAGATGTTGGCCATCGCGGTGGATCAGCGTCCGGGTTTCACGCTGCGCGGCGGAACCAACGAAGTGCTGCGCGGCGTGATCGCGCGCGGATTGGGGATGCGATGACACGCCGCGCTGCAGCATCGGCGTCGACCCGGCCTGGTCAGCATGATGGACGCCGTCTTCGCCGAGTACCGCGAGACCCATCCGCCCACCGGTCCGCCGACCCGGCCTACGACGTACCCGCATCTGTGGCGCCAGCCTCGACGACCTCGGGCTGGTGCGGCTGACCGGGTGCCGAGGCAGTCCGGCGGCAGCGGCGCCGGCTGGTCCGAGGCCGCCGAACTGCTGTCCGCCGCAGTCCGGCACGGCGTGCGCATCCCGTTGGCCGAGCACGATCTGCTGGCCGTGCTGGCTGCTGGAGGCGATCGGGTTGCCCAGTCGACGGCGCGGCGCGCACGGTGTGTCTGCTCGATGAGCACGATGGCGGCCGACGGGGGTGCCATGGGCGGCCGGCGCCGACCGGATCGTGCTGGTGTGGAGATCGGATGGCGATTATCTGGTCGCCGATGTCGCACAGCGAGTCCCTTGACGATCACGCCCGGCGCCAACATGATCGGCGAACCACGTGACACGGTTACCGCCGACCTCGACACCCTGAGCGGGGCGCCCGTGTCCGCCGAGCGTATCGAAGAGCTGCGGCGCAAGTCGGCGCTGGTCCGCTCGATCCAGGTGTGCGCAGCACTCGACCGGATTCTGGAGCTATCCGTCGAGCACACCACGTCGCGTATCCAGTTCGGTCGCCCGCTGTCGAAATTTCAGACGGTGCAGAACCAGATCTCCGACATCGCCGCCGAGGCCGCGCTCGCCCGGGCCGCGACCGAGGCCGCGCTGACCGCGGCCGTCACCAGCGACTGGTCTGGCGCCAACCTCGATTTCCTTGTCGCGGTGGCACGTTCGTGCGCGGGCCACGCCGCATCGGTGGTGGTGCGAAACGCCCACCAGGTGCACGGCGCCATCGGCACCACCCGCGAGCACCGGCTCCACGAATTCACGCGGCCCGCGTTGGCGTGGCGTTCAGAGTTCGGATCAGTTGCAGCATTGGGATGGCCAAGTGAACGACGCCGCGCTGCGCGCGGGCGCAGCGGGGCTGTGGGGCCTGATCACCGGTTGAATTTGTTCCACTGATCGGGCATCAGCGGTGTAACCGGTGACACAGTCGAGTTGACTCGCTGCCATGAGCAACGAGATCACGCTGTCCGAGGTCCAGGAATTCATCGCCGGGTTCTGGTACCACTACGACCAGGGTCACTTCGCTGAACTGGGTGCCCGGATCGGCGACGAGATGGAGTACCTGAGCCGGTCTGATTCCGGTAACTGCCCCTTCGAGCATCTGCTCGCCGCCGAACTGCACGGCGGCGCCGAGACCCTCGAATGGCTCATCGCGCACCGAAACGAGAACCCCTACCCGCTGCGCCACCACGCCACCAACGTCTTCCGCACCGGCAACGAGGGTGACATCACCACCGTCCGCTTCTACCTCTACGTCAACCAAATCACCAATTCGGTGCCCTTCGACGTGTCCAGCGGCGTAGTCGACGCCGGCATCCGTCGCGGCACTGAAGGGTTGGTCTTCACCTCGCTGAAAGTCGTTCTCGACGCCGAGGATTCGATCCCGTTCGCCGAACACAGCGCTAAGAGCAACGCTCCAGCGGCGAGTTCTTAACCAAATGTCCGCAGGCGATATCTTTGGTGGCGGCGTCGCCGTCATCACCGGCGCCGGTGCCGGAATCGGCGCCGGATTGGCCCGCCACGCCAGTGCACTGGGCATGACCGTGGTCATCGCCGACGTCGACGGCGACGCAGCCGACACGCTGGCCGAGGAGCTCAGCGCGGCGGGTGGTCAGGCTGTGCCGACAGCGTGCGACGTGCGGGACCCAGACGCGGTAACCGCACTGGCCGAGCGCACGTACCGCGACATCGGTCCGGTCCGCTTGCTGGTCAACAACGCCGGCGTCGAGCAGTTCGGGTACCTGTGGGACACCCCCGTCGCCAACTGGAACCGGGTCGTGGACGTCAACATCAGCGGCGTGTTCCACGGCATTCGCGCGTTCCTGCCCCGAATGATCGACGCGGGCACTCCGACGTGGGTGTGGAACCTATCGTCGATCGGTGGTGTCGCCGTCGTTCCCCTTGCAGTCGCCGTACATCATGAGCAAGCACGCCGTACTGGCGCTAACCGAATGCCTGCAGCTGGAAGTGCAGCACGCCGGACACGACCACATCCACGTGCAGGCCGTGTTGCCGGGCGCGGTGGTCTCCAACATCTTCGAATCCGCGGGCAGTGTCGACACCGACGGCGGTGACGTGGCGGCGGCTGAATCCCAGCGCGCTCGCGATGCTCGACATCAAAGCCGAGGCGATGGACCCGCTAGCCGCCGCCGAGGTGGTGTTCGACCAGGCTGCCGAAGGCCGCTTCTATCTGCTCACTCAACCCGACTACGTCGGGTCGGCGATGACCGAGCGCGCCAATGTGCTTGCCACTCAACGCGCTCCGATGTTGCGGACGCAACGCCGATTCGACCCCGCAACACAGTGACAATCACGAGACCCGCGCTTGACCCCGACGCCGCCGCCCGGGTAGCTACCTTCGGCGTCGTCGCGCCAATGCGTCAGCGTGGCCTGGGGGCCGTAAGGGAGAGCCTCGAGTCGGCTCCCCTTCCCGAGAACATGCCCTCCATGGCAGCCGTCGAAGATCACGCTGCGCCCGGTCCGACCGGGCCGATCCCGCTGCGCATCTACCGACCCACCATCGGCGCCGACACGGCCGTCGTACGTGTACTTCCACGGCGGCGGAATGGTTTTGGGCTCCAACCATTCCTTTGAACCACTGGCCAGGATGCTGGCCGCGGCGAGCGGAGCTACCGTGGTGTCGGTCGACTACCGACTGGCACCGGAGAACCCGCCGCCGGCGCAGTTCGACGATGCCTACACCGCCACGACGTGGGTCAGCGACAACGCCGACACCTTGGGTTTCGACCCCGCTCGGTTAGCGGTAGCCGGTGACAGCGCGGGCGGATCCCTGGCGGCCGCGGTTGCCCTGGCGGCCCGCGACCATGGCGGGCCCGCGATCTGCGCGCAGGTGCTGATGTATCCAGGTCTGGACCGCGACATGGCCGCACCGTCCATCACCGCGCTGGCCGACGCGCCGATGCTCTCGCTCGACGACATCAACTACATGCACGACCTTGCCGACAGCGGGGCCGGCGCACCGCACGACCCCTACCGGGTGCCCGCCTACGCCACCGACCTGTCCGGGCTGCCGGCGGCGATCGTCGTGACGGCCGCATGCGATCCGATCCGCGACTGGGGGGAACGGTACGGGGCCCGACTCCGCGATGCGGGAGTCCAGACCACGATCACCCGTTACCCCGGTGTCTACCACGGGTTCCTGATGCGCGCCGACGCCACGGCGCGCGGGCGGCTGGCAATCGCCGAGATCGGCGCCCTACTGCGGGCTAAGTTCACCCAACTCATGCCGTTTTGACCCGCTGGTGTCCCGATCACCGGGCGGCGCAGGTTTCCAGCGCTGAGATTCAGCACACAATCGACCCACTCACGAACGACCAGAGGAGACTTCATGCTCACCGATGAACGACGGATGGAGCTGTCCGACGTCTTGCGACCCATTTCCCCTCCCGTCGAGGTCAGCGACGTGTACACCGACGACCAGCGGGAGCGACTTCTCGACGTTGTACGCACCCAGGGACCGTGGAAGCTGATCATCGCCCAGCACTTCGCGTCCGCCGACGAACTGATGGCCACCATGAGCGGAGCGTTCCCCGAGGGGATCACCCCCTCGTTGGATCTGTTCCTGACCCCGACCTTCCGCGGCTATCTGGCCAACTACGGCACCGTGCTCTATCCCGAGCTGCACGACGTGTTCTACAACGAAGACTTCCTCAAAATGGCGAAGTCCTACTGGCACGCCGAGTACGCCAAGCCCGAGTTGATGCTGTTCAACATCAACGGCCCGTGTCCGAATCGCGATCCGGGACACCTGGATTCGCCGAGTTTCCGCGGCGTGCGCCACGGGAACGCACCGACCTGGCTGTGCAGCGTGATGGGCAAGTCAGGGCTGTTCTCCGACTATCTGATCAAGATGGCCCAGGTAATCACCTGGTTCTCCCACGACGAGGGCAGCGGCTTCACCTACTGGCCGCAGGGCCCACTGCGGCAGCCGCAGCGGCTGTTGCCCCCGGTCTACAACCGTGGCGTAGTGGTCCAAAACGAGATGATGGTGCACCGCGGTGAGGCGAACGGACCGCTGGATCAGCAGATGCCCGCCGGTTTGGCGTTCGACACCGTGTTCACCGGCGATCCGGACGACCGCGATGCCTGGCTGCTCAAGAACGACTCAGAGGTGATCGCCCGCCACCGCACCGACGACCTGCGCTTTCTGGTGCACTGGTCGGCTGAGGTGTTCTCCGATTACGACGAACTGAGAAAGAACATGGACGGAGCCGACGACCTGACCATCGACAAGGTGATCGACATGCTGGTGGACAACCTCCACAAGAACGGTGTCAAGCTCGACATCCCGAGCGCGCCGTTGCACGACCCGGACTTCATCGGCGCTCTGAACGCTGCTTATGACCTGGGCGGTCCAGCCACATATCCCGACGAAGCCCCGCTCAGCGCATTCCAGTTCGCGTGAGCAACGAAAGGTGCAGCGAAATGGATCGTTTCGACGACCGCCAGGTAATCGTGACCGGCGCAGGATCGGGCATCGGCGCGGCCACCGTTGCTCGCCTACTGGACGAGGGCGCCACTGTCGTGGCTTATGACATCTCCCCCGATGGGTTAGCAGAAACCACCGCCGCAGCCGAACGTGCCGGTACCGCAAAGCAACTCACCACCGCCGTGCTCGACATCTCGAGCGAGGACGACGTAGTTGCCGCCGTGGATACCGCAATCGCCAACCTCGGCGGCCTTGACGTCCTGGTCAACGTGGCGGGGATCCAGACGTGCTCCCACACCCATGAGACCACCCTCTCCGACTGGAACCGCACGCTGGCTGTCAACCTGACCGGCACGTTCCTGATGACCAGACAGTCACTGCCTGCGCTACTGGCCTCCGGGCGTGGCGTCGTCATCAATTTCACCTCCACCGCGGCGTCGTTCGCCCACCCGTACATGGCGGCCTACGCAGCGAGCAAGGGTGCGGTGCTGAGCTTTACGCATTCGCTGGCGCTGGAGTACTCCAAGCAGGGCTTGCGGGCCGTGAACATCCAGCCGGGCGGAGTGTCGACTGCGCTGGCCAATTCGACGCTGGACAAGATGCCCGAGGGTTACGACCTCGGGCTGTGGATGAAGCAGACACCGCTGCTGCACGGTCAGACCAGCGAGATCCTGGGCGATTCGAGCGCGGTGGCGGCGGTGATCGCCATGGTCGCCAGCGATGACGGGGCTTTCATCACCGGTACCGAGATCCGGGTCGACGGCGGCGCCCACGCCTGATGTCCGACCCGACAGCCGACGCGCAGCCGGGACTTCAAGGGCTGCTGGACGAGCGCGACATCCTCCGCGCGCTTGCCCGCTTCGCACGAATCGCAGACACCCAAGAGTTCGCCTCTTTGACCGAGGTCTTCGATGACGAAGTCGAGTTCGACTACGGCTCAGGGCAACTCGAGCACGGTATCACCGCATTGCAAGCGCTGCTGCGCCGTCACCTGGACCGTTGTGGTGGAACTCAGCATCTGATTGGCAGCGTGCTGGTCGATGTCGACGGCGACCGCGCGATCAGTCGCGCTTATGTGCAGGCGCGCCATCAGCGCGCCGGCGACTTCGCCGGCCCCGTCTTCGATTCGAATGGCGAGTACATCGACCGCTGGGAGAGACGCGCCGCAGGATGGCGCATCGTGAACCGCAAGGCCGAATGGGCAGTGAATACCGGAGACATCGCGGTTCTGGCCGAAGACGGCCAGCTCGGCTGAGGGTTGCAGCACCTGGTTCGGCACACCGCAGACGAAGCCGTTTCGCTAGCCCACCGCTTCGGGCGCTAGCTGTGACTTGGGATGAATGAACACGCCCTCGGCCCGCACCGTGACTCCGTGCTCGTCGCTGATCTCGCCCGCGACATAGGTTTTGACTCCTTCGACGCGCTGCACGCGCGCCCGAGCCCGTAGCGGTCCCAACGGCGTGCCCCGCTCATACCGCACGGTCAAGGTGCCGGTGTAGGCGGGTCGGCCAGGCAGGTGAGCGGTGGCGCCAAGCACGTGGTCGAGTACCAGAGCGCACACGCCGCCGTGCACGTGACCCGCCGGGCCCTCGTAGGCCGCGCCGAGCTCGAACTCCGTCCACACCTGACCATCCGGTTCGTGGTGCACCACCAGGGGCGGCGCCACGGGGTTGCGGATACCGATCAAGACATTCCCCCACGCGCTGCCCTGTCCGTCGGGCGTCGTCCGCAGGCCGAAGGAGCTCGCCATGAGATTGGTGCTGAGCTGTTGGGTTGCAGCGTCGATCAGTTGTCTGGCCGCAAGCACCGTAGCGGGGTCCGCCTCGGTGCGGATGGTGGCATCGATGAGAGTGCGGACCGAGGCGGCCAACGGCTCGTACACCGCCTGCAGATGCTGCGGGTTGCTCATTCGGGCCCGAATTGGCCGTACGCGCCCCGGTAGTACACCAGAGGGCGTCTGTCCTGGTGGGCGTGCAGGGCGGTCACTCGCGCCACGACGATGGTGTGGTCTCCGGCAACGTGCTCGAACTCGACGTCGGCTTCGATGGAGGCCACCACGCCAATGAGTACCGGCGCGCCGTTTTCCCCTGGCGCCCAGTCGATCCCGGCGAACTTGTCGGAGCCCGACGCGGCGAAACTGGCGCACACCGTACGCTGGTCGGCGGCCAATACGTTGATACAGACTTGACCCGCGTTGCGGATTGGCGGCCAGCTTGACGACGTATGGGCAGGGCAGAACGAAACGTAGGGCGGATCCAGAGATACCGACGCCACCGACTGGCAGGCGAACCCGTACGGACGCTTGCCGTCACCCCCGGTGATCACCGCGACCCCGGTGCAGAAATGTCCCAGGACCGACCGCATCGTCGACGGATCTGGCGGACTGGTGACACGCACGGCGGTGTCGTAGATATCTGAGGTGTTCATCGGTCTCCGTCGCTGTCGGCTCTGATTCACAGGGTGTCCGACGGGCGCAGCGGTCGCAACAGGGCCTCCCGGCCAGCGGTCGGCCAGTAGTTGCAGGTGATGGCCGTTGCTAGTCTTTCCACATGGAAGGTGAGGATCCCGCGTCGAAGGCCACTCTGGCCGCAACGAGTTGGGCGATCCTGGCGATCCTGTCCTATGAGGACGAGCTCTCCGGTTACGACGTGAAGAAGGTAACCGAATGGAGTATTCGATACTTCTACTGGAGCCCCCAGTTCAGCCAGATCTACGCTGAGCTGAAGAAGCTCGAAAAGCTCGGATTGGTCACCTCACGCGTCGATCACGATAATGGTGCCCGCAGCCGTCGCCTATACAAGATCACCGCGGCAGGGCTCGAAGCGGTGACGAGGTGGGCAAACGACACTCCGGCCGAACCGCCCATGCTGAAACACGGTGTGCTGTTGCGGGTTGCGTTCGGACATCTGGCCGGCGCGGCGAAGCTCAAGGAATTGCTGCAGGAGCATGTCGAGTTCGCAGAAGGCATGCAGCGACAGGCGGCGCACGACGCCCACGGTGCCGAGACTTTGGATGCGTGGGCCTACCCGCGGTTGGCGCTGCAATGGGCTTCGCGGTACTACGCCAGCGAGCGTGAGCTCGCCCAGCAGATGATCAAGGATCTCGACGAGGCCGAAGAGGCGTACGCCCGGTCTGGCGGCGCGGCGGGAGTGCCCGGGCCCGGTCCGCGGTACTGGCGCGAGGTCGAACAGCAGGTGGCCTCCGAGGAAGACCCGCCGACCTAGCTATTTGCGGCGGCGTCCCTCGCGGCGATGTAGCCGAAGACCAAGCCTTGCGCGATGGTCGCCCCGGCGCCGGGGTAGGTGGCGCCGAACACGTTGGCGGCGGAGTTGCCTAGAGCGTAGAGACCGTCGATGACGGTGCCGTCTTCGCGCAGTACGCGGGCACGGTCATCGGCGCGCAGGCCGCCACACGTCCCCAGGTCGCTGAGCACCATCTTGACCGCGTAGAACGGACCCTTGGTCAAGGGTCGCAGATTCGGGTTCGGCGTGATGGTCGGATCGCCGTAGTAGCGGTCGTAGGCGCTTTGCCCCCGGTGGAAGTCGGGATCGGCACCGGCGTGGGCCCCGTCGTTGAAGCGGGTGATGGTGTCCAGGAACCGTTCTCGCGGAACACCGATGAAGTTCGCGAGCTCTCCCATGTAGTCGGACTTGTGAGCGATTCCCGCGTCGTACCAGGTCTGCGGGATCGGCATCCGCGGAAACAGTTCTGCGGCAAACACATAACCGTTGCGATACTGCTGATCGAAGACGATCCACATGTTTTCTACGGGGCGACCGGCATGCTCCCGGGCGAGGACGCAGTGCCCGAACGACATGTAGTCGGCCGACTCGTTGGTGAATCGCTCACCGTCCTGGTCGATGATCAGTGAGCCGGGCAGGGACCGTTCAGCCAGCATGACTGCCGGCGCGCCGCCCGGCATTGGGGCGACCGCCGGGAACCACCAGGACTGTTCCATGAGGTCGATGGCCGCGCCGACCTCCTGTCCGATGCGGATCGCGTCGCCGGTGTTGCTCTCGGCACCCAGGCTGGCATGGATTTGCAGCGCCTCAGACTGGAACTTCCATCGCATGTCCATGTCGTGGTCGAATCCGCCCGCGGCCAGCACGACGCCGCGCTGCGCGGTGATGGTGAATTCCTGACCGTTCTGTTCGACCACCGCCCCGGTCACCCGGCCGTCCTCGGTGGTCAATCGTGTCAACGTCGTATCGGTCCAGATGGGTATGCCAGCCCGCAACACCCCGGAGAACAATGCGGCGGCCAGTGCCTGTCCGCCCGCCACGTAGTGCCGTCCGAGCAACAGCCCGCCGACGCCCTGAGCCAATCGCTTCGCGACCAGCGGAAGACCCTTGCGGGGGACGCGGGCCATCAGATTCAGCCAGCGGTAGTCAGCGCCGGTGGTGGGCATCGGAATAGACGCCTTCATCACTCCCGGGCGCAGCCGAGCGCGGTAGGCGCCGAGGATGGAGGTGTCCAACGGGCCGGCATTCACACGTGCGGCCTGCGGCCGAGCCACCTGGTGCCTCGGGGTGGTAGTCCGAGTAGCCCTTGGCCCAGAACAGGCGCATGGGCGTGGTGCGCCGCAACATCTCGACCGCTGGGGCCAGATTTGCGAGGAATGCGTTCGGTCGCGCAGCGGGGCTGCTGTCGGCCACGACGGACCTGAGGTAGGTTTCCGCGCGTTCGGCGGTATCGCCGGCGCCGGAGTCGGCAAGCACCGGGCTCGCCGGCAACCACAGCGCGCCACCCGATCGCGCGGTGGATCCGCCGACGACGGAGGATTTCTCCACGATCAGTACGGACAGGCCACTCTCGTGGGCCGCCAGCGCCGCCGCCATACCGCTACCTGAGCCGACGACCAGCAAGTCGACGGTGGTGTCGCGCACGGGCAGACCGGTGGGGATCGTCGAGGAAAACGCAGTCGTCACAGCCGAGAACGTAGGACAGCCCGTGGCCGTGGCGACACCGCTCTCCCGATGAGCGGACGACGCTGTCCGGCGAGAGCACGGTTAGCGATTGAATTGCTGCATTATCGCCCCGCAGCCAATCACAAGGACGGTCCGGATGGCCCCCGAAAGCCAGCGTGACGACGTTCGACTGATCGAGGCGGAGGCGGCGCCGACCCGGTTCGCCCGGGATGGCACTGCCTCGGCCTGGCGAGGGACTTCGGCGACGGCAAGCCCCACCAGGTCAATGCCTTCGGGCAGAAGCTGGTGGTGTTTCGCGGCGAGGACGGCAGCGATCAACGTGCTCGACGGCTACTGCCGGCACATGGGCGGTGACCTGTCGCAGGGCAGGTCAAGGGCAACGAGATCGCCTGCCCGTTCCACGACTGGCGCTGGGGCGGCGACGGCCGCTGCAAGAACATGCCCTACGCCCGACGGGTCCCGCTGCTGGCCCGAACCGCCACGTGGCCCACGCTGGACCAGGACGGCATGCTCTTCGTCTGGAACGACCCCGAGCGCAACCCTCCGCCCGGCCGACGTCGACCATCCCCCGCATCGAGGGCGCGACCAGCGACGAGTGGACCGACTGGCTCTGGTACACCACGATGGTCAGACACCAACTGCCGCGAGATCATCGACAACGTCGTCGACATGGCGCACTTCTTCTACGTCCACTGCTCGTTCCCCACGCTATTTCAAGAACGTCTTCGAGGGTCACGTCGCCACCCAGTACATGAAGAGCGGCGGCCGCCAGGACATCCGCGCGACCCGAAGGGGTCCAGCTGCTCGGCACCACCTCGGTCGCGTCCTACCACGGACCGTCGTTCATGATCGACGATCTGACCTATCACTACGAGGACGGCGCGCCCGTGCTCGATCAACTGCCACTACCCCATCGACGCCAACTCCTTCGTGCTGCAGTACGGCTCGTGGTCGAAGAAGTCCGGTCCTGCCGACGAGGAACGGCGATCCAGACGGCCGCGCGCTGGGCGACTTCATCCGGATCGGCTTCGAGCAGGACGTCGCGATCTGGAAGCAGCAAGGCGCGCATCGACAACCCGCTGCTGTGCGAGGAGGACGGGCCGGTCTATCAGCTGCGACGTTGGTACGAGCAGTTCTACGTCGACGTCGCCGACGTGACCCCGGAGATGGTGGACCGCTTCGAGTTCGAAATCGACACCACCCGGCCGAGCGAGGCCTGGATGAAGGAGATCGAGAGCAACATGGCGGCCAAGGCGCAGCTAGCGGAACCGTGGGATGACGCTGCCGTCCGACAACCGACTCACCGACGCGCCGATGACCCCGGTCGGTGCCGGCGCTGCGCGGCCCGAGGTCCTGGCCCGCAAGAGCAGCTGGGATCAGACCAGCATCCAGTGGGATGCGGCTGCATCAGCCGGCTGCCTCGAGCGCAACGACGCGAAGCGACTCGCCGACTATGGGGGGCATGGAATGTTCCTTGCGTGTTCTGCGCTCAGTGCTTCGATCACCGACGCTGTGCGTCACGGCGAACTGCCGATCGTCGACGAAACACTTCCGGCGACAACATAGTTGACGCAACGTCGGGACGATCGCGATAGGGGACCGCACCAGCAACGGAGATGCGATCGCGGTTGCTGCCAGAGTAATTCGGGGCGGTCGCCCTCGACCGCACGGGTTCGACCCAGCGAGACATAAGCGACTGCACCCCTCTGTCGACACCGCCCGCGGACTCCGCGCAGACGTGTTCCGCTCAGTGGATCTCTGGGTGCTGCAGGTCACCTTAGCGCTTTAACGTGTTGGCGGTCACATCAATTCGCTAAAGGACGTCCCACATGTATGCAGCCCTATCCACCCAATTGCACGCTGAAGGTCCCGCGGTTTTCGCCTCGCGCGCCGAGCGACGAAAGACACGCCAGCAGGTGCGTTCACACCAGCCGATCTCCCGCAAGGCCAGCACCGCCGCGCGGGCCTGCCGATACGGCGGACTGGTGGGTTCTGCGTGGCTGCTGACCGCGGTCGCCACCGGCCACGGGGTGGCCGCGGCCGACGATCCGCCATCCTCCTCGTCCTCGTCGTCGTCGAGCAGTTCGTCGTCGTCGCCGGATACCAGCTCGACTAAATCGGCGACCAGCTCGACACAGGGCACCAGCCCCGCACCGAGCCTGCCGACCTCGACGGGCACAACCGGCACCACGCCGACGTCGACACCGACCACGACATCGGGCACCACGTCGACCCCGACGGGTTCGTCGTCGTCGACGGTTGAGGTGGCGCCGGGGGTGACTATCAGCAGCAGTGGAGGGGCACAGAAGGACCCCAGCAGCGCCACCCTTCCCGACGTCCCGCCAGCCGAGCCCTCCCGGTGACACCTTCCCGCCAGCCCTCCATACCACACCCGGCGACACGGTCCAGCGAGTCAGTCGCCGCATCCACCTCGTCGCCAGCGACCATCACCGCCACCGCCGCCTCGCGGCGGGCAGCAGCGAGGACGATCTCAGCGCCGGCGGCCACTGTCCACGCCACTCAGATCGTCGCCAACACCACCCGACGGTCTTCTCCGAGGACCACTCGGCCGGCGCTGAGCACGGCCAGCACGACTCCGGTGGCGGCGTTGTCGAGGTCGTCGGCGACCGAGACTAAGGCCACCGCACCGCAGTCGACGGCGACCAGGCAGGCACCTTCGTCGCCGGTGGCGCTGGCGCCGGCGGGGCCGGTGGACATCATCAGCAGCGTGGTGACCGGTTTCATCGGCGCGATCGTGAGCCCGTTCATCGCGTCATCGCCGACGGCTCCGCCCGCGCAATCGCCGTTTGCATGGGCCGTGCTGGCGTTTGCGCGGCGCAACTTCTTAAACCAGTCACCGGTCGTCACCGCTGTTGATATCGCTCCGCAGAGCACCACCGGAGTCATCACCGGGGACATTGACGCGGTCGACCCCGATGAACTCGGCAAAACCGTCCAAATACGCGCCAGCGTTCAGGCAGGTGCACCGACGCCAACCGGCCCAGGCACGCCGTCATCGAATCCCAATCTCATTCTGGTAGGGGCTTTCACCAACGATGCAGTCCTCGGCACAGCGCCGGGCGACACGTGGCACGCGCCTGCGGCTGTGGACAACACAATCGTCTACGTCGATGCCGCCAACAACTTCGGCGTCGTCTACACGGGAACCGAAACGGGTGAGGTCACCATCGATGGCCTCGGGACGGGAATGTCCTCCTCGACTTCAACGGAAACCTCTTCGACGAAAACCGGCAAGAACAATCCTTTGGGACACTGGTGCCCGAACTTGGCACAGGCGACCTGAAGGGCGTGACCGGGACAGTGCACAGCGTGAGCCGCTCAACGCGGATGGCACTGCCACCGGCGTGCTCACGGGCCAAGTGGTCCGTCCGGAGCTGCGTTACGTCGTCGTCCGACAGCCTGCTCACGGCACCGTGACCCTGGACGAGGTGACCGGCGCGTTCACCTACACGCCCGACCCCGACTTCCTTCAGGAGGGCGGTCCGGACTCGTTCCAGGTGCTGGTCACCGACAACAGGTCCAACCTGTTGCAGATCTTCCAGCCCTACAACGGCGACCCCGTCCGCACGATCACCCTCAACGTGGTCGCCACCCCTGTCCTGGTCTAACGCCCAGGAACATTGAAGCTCCCGGGCACCGCCACAGCGGAGCAATGATTTATACCTGTGAATGAGGCTCGGTGGGGTGGCGTGAAAGGGGGCACCCCCGGCCGAGAAAATCATCACGGAATCAGGTACTCGATCAAGACCGGCGTTGCGCGCTGGTGCG
>CAVTSZ010000009.1:0-22522 GCA_963737385.1 uncultured Actinomycetota bacterium | reverse complement strand
GTCCGACCCGACAGCCGACGCGCAGCCGGGACTTCAAGGGCTGCTCGACGAGCGTGACATCATAAGAGCGCTTTCTCGTTTCGCGCGCATCGCGGACACCAAATCCTTCGGCTCTTTGGCCGATGTCTTCGCTGAGGATCGCGTTCGACTACGGGTCGGGTCGCGACGAGCACGGCCTCACCGCTTCAGGCGCTGCTGCGCCGTCACCTCGAGCATTGCGGTGGAACACAGCATCTGATCGGCAGCATCATCGTCGACGTGACTGGCGACCAAGCACTCAGCCGTGCCTACGTGCAGGCCCGGCACCAACGTGTCGACGACTTCACCGGCCCCGTGTTCGATACCAATGGCGAGTACACCGACGAGTGGGAACGACGGCCCGCAGGATGGCGCATCGTGCGCCGCCGCGCAGTGTGGGCGGTCGGCACCGGAGATCCGACGATTCTCGCGTCTAAACGGCCAGCTCGGCTGAGGGTTGCAGCACCTGGTTCGGCACACCGCGCTCGCTCATCGCTTCCAGGCCCTGGCTGCGACTTGGGCTGGATGAACACACCCTCGGCCCGCACCGTGACTCCGTGCGCGTCGCTGAGCTCCCCCCCGCGAAGGTCTTCGCCCCTTCCACGCGCTCGACGCGGGCCTCGAGCCCGTAGAGGTCCCAAGGCGTTCCTCGCACGTAGCGGAGCGTGAGCGTGCCGGTGTAGGCGGGTCGGCCGGGCTGGTGGGCCGTGGCGCCAAGCACGTGGTCGAGTACGAGAGCGCACACGCCGCCGTGGACGTGTCCGGCAGGCCCCTCGTACGTCGCCCCGAGCACGAACTCCGCCCATACCTGACCATCTGGTTCGTGGTGCACCACCAAGGGCGGCGCCGCCGGGTTGCGGATACCGATCACGATGTTGCCCCATGCGCTGCCTTGTCCGTCGGGTGTGGTGCGGAGGCCAAATGATCCCGCCATGAGCTCGATACTCAGCTGTTGACTTGCCGCATCGATCAGTTGTCTAGCCGCCAGCACCTAGCGGGGTCGGCCTCGGTGCGGATGGTGGCATCGATGAGGTTGCGGACCGAGCCGGCCAGGCTCGTACACCGCAGCCAGCTGATGCGGGTTGCTCATTCGAGCCCGAATCCGCCGTACCCGCCCCGATAGTACACCAGCGGGCGCCTGTCCTCGTGGGCGTGCAATCCGGTCACCCGAGCCACGACGATGCTGTGGTCTCCGGCGACGTGCTCGAACTCGACGTCGGCTTCGATGGACGCCAGCGCGCCGTTGAGTACGGGCGCACCGTTTTCCCCTGGCGCCCACGATCCCGGCGAACTTGTCGGACCCGAGGCGGCGAAACTGGCGCACAGCGTACGCTGGTCGACGGCCAATACGTTGATACAGACTTGTCCCGTGTTTTGGATTTTCGGCCAGCTTGACGACGTGTGGGCCGGGCAGAACGAGACGTAGGGCGGATCCAGCGATACCGAAGCGACCGACTGGCAGGCGAACCCGTACGGACGCTCCGTCGCCCCCGGTGATCACCGCGACCCCGGTACAAAAGTGTCCTAGCACCCCGCATCGTCGACGGATCTGGCGGACTGGTGACACGCACGGCGGTGTCGTAGATATCTGAGGTGTTCATCGGTCTCCGTCGCTGTCGGCTCTGATTCACAGGGTGTCCGACGGGCGCAGCGGTCGCAACAGGGCCTCCCGGCCAGCGGTCGGCCAGTAGTTGCAGGTGATGGCCGTTGCTAGTCTTTCCACATGGAAGGTGAGGATCCCGCGTCGAAGGCCACTCTGGCCGCAACGAGTTGGGCGATCCTGGCGATCCTGTCCTATGAGGACGAGCTCTCCGGTTACGACGTGAAGAAGGTAACCGAATGGAGTATTCGATACTTCTACTGGAGCCCCCAGTTCAGCCAGATCTACGCTGAGCTGAAGAAGCTCGAAAAGCTCGGATTGGTCACCTCACGCGTCGATCACGATAATGGTGCCCGCAGCCGTCGCCTATACAAGATCACCGCGGCAGGGCTCGAAGCGGTGACGAGGTGGGCAAACGACACTCCGGCCGAACCGCCCATGCTGAAACACGGTGTGCTGTTGCGGGTTGCGTTCGGACATCTGGCCGGCGCGGCGAAGCTCAAGGAATTGCTGCAGGAGCATGTCGAGTTCGCAGAAGGCATGCAGCGACAGGCGGCGCACGACGCCCACGGTGCCGAGACTTTGGATGCGTGGGCCTACCCGCGGTTGGCGCTGCAATGGGCTTCGCGGTACTACGCCAGCGAGCGTGAGCTCGCCCAGCAGATGATCAAGGATCTCGACGAGGCCGAAGAGGCGTACGCCCGGTCTGGCGGCGCGGCGGGAGTGCCCGGGCCCGGTCCGCGGTACTGGCGCGAGGTCGAACAGCAGGTGGCCTCCGAGGAAGACCCGCCGACCTAGCTATTTGCGGCGGCGTCCCTCGCGGCGATGTAGCCGAAGACCAAGCCTTGCGCGATGGTCGCCCCGGCGCCGGGGTAGGTGGCGCCGAACACGTTGGCGGCGGAGTTGCCTAAGCGTAGAGACCGTCGATGACGGTGCCGTCTTCGCGCAGTACGCGGGCACGGTCATCGGCGCGCAGGCCGCCACACGTCCCCAGGTCGCTGAGCACCATCTTGACCGCGTAGAACGGACCCTTGGTCAAGGGTCGCAGATTCGGGTTCGGCGTGATGGTCGGATCGCCGTAGTAGCGGTCGTAGGCGCTTTGCCCCCGGTGGAAGTCGGGATCGGCACCGGCGTGGGCCCCGTCGTTGAAGCGGGTGATGGTGTCCAGGAACCGTTCTCGCGGAACACCGATGAAGTTCGCGAGCTCTCCCATGTAGTCGGACTTGTGAGCGATTCCCGCGTCGTACCAGGTCTGCGGGATCGGCATCCGCGGAAACAGTTCTGCGGCAAACACATAACCGTTGCGATACTGCTGATCGAAGACGATCCACATGTTTTCTACGGGGCGACCGGCATGCTCCCGGGCGAGGACGCAGTGCCCGAACGACATGTAGTCGGCCGACTCGTTGGTGAATCGCTCACCGTCCTGGTCGATGATCAGTGAGCCGGGCAGGGACCGTTCAGCCAGCATGACTGCCGGCGCGCCGCCCGGCATTGGGGCGACCGCCGGGAACCACCAGGACTGTTCCATGAGGTCGATGGCCGCGCCGACCTCCTGTCCGATGCGGATCGCGTCGCCGGTGTTGCTCTCGGCACCCAGGCTGGCATGGATTTGCAGCGCCTCAGACTGGAACTTCCATCGCATGTCCATGTCGTGGTCGAATCCGCCCGCGGCCAGCACGACGCCGCGCTGCGCGGTGATGGTGAATTCCTGACCGTTCTGTTCGACCACCGCCCCGGTCACCCGGCCGTCCTCGGTGTTCAATCGTGTCAACGTCGTATCGGTCCAGATGGGTATGCCAGCCCGCAACACCCCGGAGAACAATGCGGCGGCCAGTGCCTGTCCGCCCGCCACGTAGTGCCGTCCGAGCAACAGCCCGCCGACGCCCTGAGCCAATCGCTTCGCGACCAGCGGAAGACCCTTGCGGGGGACGCGGGCCATCAGATTCAGCCAACGGTAGTCAGCGCCGGTGGTGGGCATGGGAATAGACGCCTTCATCACTCCCGGGCGCAGCCGAGCGCGGTAGGCGCCGAGGATGGAGGTGTCCACGGGCCGGCATTCACACGTGCGGCCTGCGGCCGAGCCACCTGGTGCCTCGGGGTGGTAGTCCGAGTAGCCCTTGGCCCAGAAAAGGCGCATGGGCGTGGTGCGCCGCAACATCTCGACCGCTGGTGCCAGATTTGCGAGGAATGCGTTGGGTCGCGCAGCGGGGCTGCTGTCGGCCACGACGCACCTGAGGTAGGTTTCCGCGCGTTCGGCGGTATCGCCGGCGCCGCAGTCGGCAAGCACCGGGCTCGCCGGCAACCACAGCGCGCCACCCGATCGAGCGGTGGAACCGCCGACGACGGAGGATTTCTCCACGATCAGTACGGACAGGCCCTCGTGGGCCGCCAGCGCCGCCGCCATACCGCTGCCTGAGCCGACGACCAGCAAGTCGACGGTGGTGTCGCGCACGGGCAGGCCGGTGGGGATCGTCGAGGAAAACGCAGTCGTCACAGCCGAGAACGTAGGACAGCCCGTGGCCGTGGCGACACCGCTCTCCCGATGAGCGGACGACGCTGTCCGGCGAGAGCACGGTTAGCGATTGAATTGCTGCATTATCGCCCCGCAGCCAATCACAAGGACGGTCCGGATGACCCCCGAAATCCAGCGTGACGACGTTCGACTGATCGAGGCGGAGGTGGCGCCGACCCGGTTCGCCCGTGGATGGCATTGCCTCGGTCTGACGAAGGATTTCGGCGACGGATCGCCCCATCAGGTCAATGCCTTCGGGCAGAGACTGGTGGTGTTTCGCGGCGCCGATGGAGCAATCAACGTCTTGGACGGCTACTGCCGGCACATGGGTGGTGACCTGTCGCAGGGGCAGGTGAAGGGCAACGAGATCGCCTGCCCGTTCCACGACTGGCGCTGGGGCGGCGACGGTCGTTGCAAGAACGTGCCCTACAGCCGACGGGTGCCGCGATTGGCCCGAACGGCCGCGTGGCCCACGCTGGAGCAGGACGGCATGCTCTTCGTCTGGAACGATCCCGAGCGCAAGGCTCCCCCGGCCGATGTCACCATCCCACGCATCGAGGGCGCGACCAGCGACGGCTGGACCGATTGGCACTGGTACACCACAGTGGTCAGCACCAACTGTCGCGAAATCATCGACAACGTCGTCGACATGGCGCACTTCTTCTACATCCACGGTTCGCTACCTACGCATTTCAAGAATATCTTCGAAGGTCACGTCGCGACCCAATACATGAAGAGCGGCGCCCGCCCCGATATCGGTGATCCCGAAGGGGTCAAGCTGCTTGGCACCACGTCGTTGGCGTCCTACCACGGACCCTCGTTCATGATCGATGATCTGATCTATCACTACGAAGCCACCGATCAACGTACCGTTCTCATCAACTGCCACTACCCCATTGACGCGAATTCCTTTGTGCTGCAGTACGGCATCGTGGTGGAAAAGTCCGAATTCCTGCCCGAAGAATTGGCGATTCAGACAGCCGTCGCGCTCGGCGACTTCGTCAAGATGGGCTTCGAGCAGGACGTGGCGATCTGGCGCAGCAAAACACGTATCGACAACCCGTTGCTCGTCGAAGAGGACGGGCCGGTATATCAGCTGCGACGTTGGTACGAACAGTTCTACGTCGACGTCGCCGAGGTGACACCGGACATGGTGGACCGCTTCGAGTTTGAACTGGACACCACCCGACCCAGCGAAGCGTGGATGAAGGAGATCGAGAGCAACATGGCGGCTAAGGCTGCAGTATCGGGAACCGTGGGATGACGCTGCGCGTCGACAACCGACTCACCGACGCGCCGATGACCGTGGTGCGGTGTCGGCGCTGCGCGGCCCACCTCCTAGCCCGCAAGAGCAGCTGGAATCAGACCAGCGTCCAGTGGGATGCAGCTGCGTCAGCGGGTTGCCTCGAGCGCAACGACGCGGAGCCACTCGCCGCCGATGGGGGGCATGGAATGTTCCTTGCGTGTTCTGCGCTGAGTGCTTCCATCACCGATGCTGTGCGTGACGGCGAACTGCCGATCGTCGACGAAACAATGTCGGCCACAACGTAGTTGGCGCGGCTAAACTTTCCGGGACGATCGTCCATAGCGAGACCCACCAACAACAGGAGATGCGAGTCAGCGGTTGCTGCCGAGTGATTCGGGGTGTCTTTGCCCTCGTCACCGCATCGGGTGTCAACCCAGCGAGACAGCGACTGCACCCCTCTGCATCGACACCGCCCGCGGACCCCGCACAGACGTGTTCCGCTCAGTGGACCGCTGGGTGCTATAGGTCACATTCGCGCTTCATCGTGTTGACGGTCACATCGAATAGCTAAAGGACGTCCGATTATGTATGTAGCCCCGTCCACCCGATCGCACGCTGAAGGTCCCGCGGTTTTCGCCTCGCGCGCCGAGCGACGACGAAAGACACGCCAGCAGGTGCCGTCACACCAACCGATCTCGCGCAAGGCCCGCACAGCCGCGCGGGCCGGCCGCCACGGCGGACTGGCGGTTTCTGCGTGGCTGCTGACCGCGGTGGCCACCGGCCACGGGGTGGCCGCGGCTGACGTTTCGCCATCGTCCTCGTCCTCGTCGTCGTCGAGCAGTTCGTCGACGTCGTCGGATGCCAGCTCGACCGAATCGGCAACCACCTCAACACAGGGCACCAGCCCCGCACCGAGCCTGCCGACCTCGACAGGCACAACCGGCACCACGCCGACGTCGACAACCGCGACATCGGGCACCACGTCGACCCCGACGGGTTCGACGTCATCGACGGCTGAGGTGGCACCGGGGGTAACAATCAGCAGCAGTGGAGGTGCACAGAAGGATCGGAACAGCGCAACTCTTGCGAACCCGGCCGGCCCGGCATCGGCGAGCCCGATTATCCCGGCGACACCGGACATTCCGGCGACACCGGCCAGCCCGGCAGTACCAGCCACACCGGCCACCCCGGCCAGCGATTCAGCCGCCGCAGCCACCTCGTCGCCAGCGGCCAGCACCGCCACCGCTGCCTCGCAGCCGACAGCTGCGACGGCGTTCTCGGCGCCGGAGGCCACTGTCCAGGCCACTCAGATCGTCGCCAACACCACCCGACTGTCCACTCCGGTCAGCACTCTGTCGGCGCCGACCGCGGCCAGCACCACCCCGACGGAGGCGTTGTCGAGGTCGTCGGTGACCCAAGCAGCGGCCACCGCCCCGCAGTCGACGACGAGCAAGCGTGCACTCGTGCCGCCGGTGGCGCTCGCGCCGTCGGGGCCGCTGGGCATCATCACCAGCGTGGTGACCGGTTTCGTCAGCGCGATTTTAGGCCCGTTTATCGGTCCGTCGCCGACGGCTCCGCCCGTGCAATCACCGTTTGCATGGGCCGTGCTGGCGTTCGTGCGGCGCAACTTCTTCAACCAGTCACCGGTGATCACCGCTGTTGACATCGCTCCGCAGAGCGCCACCGGAGTCATCACCGGGGACATCGACGCGGTCGACCCGGATGAGCTCGGCAAGACCGTCCAGGTGCGCGCCAGTGTTTATGCCGGTGCAGCGGTGCCAACCGACTGCGTATGCGCGCCTGAACCGGGTCTCATCGGACTAGCTTTCACCAACCCGGCGATTCTCGGTGAAGAGCCGGGCGACAATTGGCATGCTCCTGCGGCTGTGGACAACACATGCGCCTACCTGAATCCGAACGACTTCAGCCTCGCCTTCTACAGGGGAACCGAAACGGGAGAGGTCACCATCGACGGCCTCGGGACGGGTGATGTCGTCCTCGAGTTCGAGGGAACCCTTACAAACGGAGGCGCAAGCGAACAATCCTTCGCGACACTGGTGCCAGAACTTGGCACAGGCGACCTGAAGGGCGTTACCGGGACGGTGACCAGCGCGAGCGATTTCAACCCGGATGGCTCACTCAACGGCGTGCTCACGGGCCAAGTGGTCCGCCCGGAGCTGCGCTACGTCGTCGTCCGAGAGCCCGCTCATGGCACCGTGACCGTTGACGAGATCACCGGCGCGTTCACCTACACACCCGACCCCGACTTCGCTCAGCAGGGCGGGGCCGACTCGTTCCAGGTGGTAGTCACCGAGAACAGGTTCAACCTGTTGCAGGTTTTCCAGCCGTACAACGGTGACCCAGCGCAAACGATCAACCTCAACGTGACCAGCACCCTGTAAGGCAAATCCTGACGCTGCCGGAGACCGTCACAGCGGAGCAATGATCTATACCTGTGATGAGGCTCGGTAAGGTGGCGTGAAAGTGGGCGCACCTTCCGACGAAACCATCACGGAATCAGGTTCTCGATCAAGACCGGCGTTGCGCGCTGGTGCGGAATGTACGCCGAGGGTCCCGGTAGCTCGATGACGTCGGCGTCCAGCCGCTCACGGGCAGCCCGTCGGGACCAGTCGGGATTGACGATGCGGTTTTCCGCACACACCACGTAGGTCGACTCCACAGCAGGCACTGCGGGCAACGGGAATTGCAGTCGGTAGCGATACAGGGCCTGTGGGCTCATGCGCTCGAACGCCCAGGCGACGACGGTGGTTTCGTCACAGTCACCGAACAGATGAAAGTGCGCCAGCTCTTTTGTCGATCCAGCTTCTTCGGCCCTCTGAGTCCTTCTCGCCGAGGCCCTGCGTGTAACCGGGGTTGAGCATGTCCGACTCCTCGGCCATCTGCCCCGCGAAGGCTCGCCCGGGATTCGGAAGCAGAGCACACAGATAGACGAGCTGACGCACCGGATGCTGCGCTGCGACCAGCGGAATGGCGTTGCCTGCCTAAGAATGTCCGACGAGTATCAGATCGTCACCGGAGCAGTCGCCCAACGCCGCACCCACAGCCGCCGCGTAGTCGCCGAACGAGGCCGATCCGTCGCCGGGCGGCAGCTCCATTGTGATCACCCGATGGCCAGCGCCTCCAGCTCGGGCGTGAGACGTTCCCAGCACCCAGCGCCGTGGCGTGCGCCGTGCACCAGAGCGAATGTGGCCATTTCCTTGCCCCCCCGCTGTGGCGAGTCAGCCCTCTCGGATGCCGTCGAGCCGCTTGGTGGCCTCGTCGAACCCCTTGACGAGTTCCTCGATTATGTCTGCTACAGGGCGGATTTCATTCATCCGGCCGACGATCTGACCGACCGGCATCGCGACGGTGTCGGCATTGTCCGACTCGTTCATCCGCTGATGGGCCTCGCTGACGAGGATGTTCTGCAGCGGCATCGGCAGCGGCTCGGGCGCATCGGGGGCGTCCCACGCGTCGGTCCACCGCGACTTCAACAGTCGCGCAGGCTTGCCGGTGTAGATCCGGCGCCGCACAGTATCGCTGGAGGTGGCCCGCAGCAGCGCCTCCTGAATGGTCGACACACCCGAAGGCTTGCGGTGGCCGAGGTCGTATTCGGCGGCGGTGAGGAACGCCGAACCCATCCACACGCCCGACGCGCCGAGCGCCAACGCGGCGGCCATCTGGCGACCCGTCCCGATGCCGCCCGCCGCCAGCACTGGCGCCTTACCACCAAGCGCGTCAACGATTTCCGGCCACAACACCATCGAACCGATCTCGCCGGTATGGCCACCCGCCTCGTGGCCCTGCGCCACCACGATGTCCACGCCGTTCTCGACGTGGCGCTGCGCGTGTTTGGCACTGCCCGCGAGTGCCGCGACCGGCACCCCCGCCGCGTGCACCTGGTCGATGACGTCCTTGGGCGGCGAGCCCAGCGCGTTGGCGATCAGCTTGATCGGATGCTTGAGCGCCACCTCGACGTGTGACCGGGCCACCGAATGCAGCCAGCCGAGCACGCCCGCGGAGCGTTCCTCGTCCTCGGGTAGCGGTGGAACACCAAGTTCGGCAAGGGTTTTGTCGACGAAGTCGCGATGGCTCTGCGGGATGAGTTTGTTGATGTCGCTCGCCGTGCCCTCCTGCGGCACCTTGGCGGGCATCACGACGTCGACGCCGTAGGGCTTGCCGTCGGTGTTCTCGTCCATCCAGCACAGGGCGTTCTCGAGATCGTCGGCGTCGTTGAACCGTACGCAGCCCAGCACGCCGAGCCCGCCCGCCTTGCTCACCGCTGCGGCGACCTTCTCCGACGGCGTGAAGACGAAGATCGGATAGTCGATGCCGAAGCGATCGCACAGTTCGGTTCGCATCAGGATGCAGATCCCACGTGGCTGGCGTGCGCGTCGTCGGCAGGCCGCTCCTCCGTCGTGTCCTTCGCCCACCGGTAGTCCGGCTTGCCCGCAGGCGTGCGATGGATCTCATCGACCCACCAGACCTTGCGCGGGACTTTGTATCCCGCGATCTCCTGACGTACGAACGTGTCGAGATCTGCCAGTGTGGTGCTGGTTCCGGGACGGCGGTGCACGACGGCCGCGACGCACTGGCCGAAGCGCTCGTCGGGCACTCCGACGACCAACGCATCGAAGACGTCCGGATGGCCCTTCAGTGCGGCCTCGACCTCTTCCGGGTAGATCTTCTCGCCACCGCTGTTGATCGACTGGGAGCCGCGGCCGAGCATCGTCACGCTGCCGTCCGCGTCCACCTCTGCGTAATCGCCGGGGATCGCGTAGCGCACACCGTTGTAGGTGCGGAAGGTTTCAGCCGTCTTCTTCTCGTCCTTGTAGTAACCGACGGGAATGTGGCCCTTCTTGGCGATGATGCCGCGCACCCCGGAGCCCGGCTTGACCTCGTTGCCGTCCTCGTCGAGCACCACCGTCGTCTTGTCGATCGTGACGCGCGGTCCGCCGGTGTGCGACTGACCCTTTGCCACGATGCTGGTGCCGCCGAAGCCCGTCTCCGAGGACCCGATCGAGTCGGTGATCACACGGTTGGGCAGCAGTTCGAGGAACTTCTCCTTGATGCTCGTGGAGAACAGGGCGGCGGTGCTGGCCAACAGGAACAGCGACGACAGGTCGTACTCGTTACCCTTGTCCTGATGTGCGAGCAGCGCATCGAGCAATGGGCGTGCCATCGCGTCACCGGTGAAGAACAACAGGTTGACCTTGTGGTCGTGGATCGCGCGCCACACCTCGTCGGGATCGAACTCCGGTGCCAACACCGTGGTTTGGCCGGAGAAGATCGACATCCAGGTGGCCGACTGGGTCGCGCCGTGGATCATCGGCGGGATCGGGTAGCGGATCATGGGCGGATTCTCCGCCGCGGCCTTCGCGAGGTCGTGTTCGTCCTTCACAAGCTCGCCCGTCGCGAAGTCGGTGCCGCCGAACAACACCCGATAGATGTCCTCGTGCCGCCACATCACGCCCTTGGGGAAGCCGGTGGTGCCGCCGGTGTAGAGCAGGTAGATGTCGTCGGGGCTGCGTTCGCCGAAGTCGCGCACCGGCGAGCCCTGCTCGAGCGCGGAGTAGAACTCGACGCCGCCGTAGCGCTGGTAGTCGTCGTCGCTACCGTCCTCGACCACCAGGACTGTCTTGACATTCGGCGTCTCGGGTAAGACGTTGGCGACCCGGTCGGCGTAGCGGCGCTCGTGTACCAGCGCGACCATGTCCGAGTTCTCGAACAGGTACTTCAACTCGCCCTCGACATAGCGGAAGTTGACGTTGACCAGGATGGCGCCGGCCTTGACGATGCCGAGCATCGCGATCACGATCTCGATGCGATTGCGGCAGTACAGCCCGACCTTGTCGTCCTTCTTCACGCCCTGGTCGAGCAGATAGTGAGCCAGGCGGTTGGCCTTCTCCTCCAACTCTGCATAGGTGAGCTGTTCGTCACCGCAGATCAGGGCAACGCGGTCAGGCACGGCGTCGATGGCGTGCTCGGCGAGATCGGCAATGTTCAGGGCCACGGCACTAAACTAGAACGTGTTACATTTCCAGACAAGTCTGTGGCATCGACGCTGGAAGGCGGACACCCGTGAGCGACCCTCAAAAAGGCCCCGACGCCCTCATTGAGCAGCGCGGACACACTTTGATCTTGACGCTGAACCGGCCGGAGGCGCGCAACGCTCTTTCCACCGAGATGCTCTCGATCATGGTCGAGGCGTGGGACCGCGTCGACAACGATCCGGAGATCCGCAGCTGCATCCTGACCGGCGCGGGCGGCTACTTCTGCGCGGGCATGGACCTCAAGGCCGCGACCGCCAAGCCGCCGGGCGATTCGTTCAAAGACGGCAGCTTCGACCCGTCCCGCATCGACTCCCTGCTCAAGGGCCGCAGGCTGACCAAGCCGCTGATCGCCGCAGTCGAAGGCCCCGCCATCGCGGGCGGCACCGAGATCCTGCAGGGCACCGACATCCGCATCGCAGGCGAGAGCGCCAAGTTCGGCGTCTCGGAAGCCAAGTGGAGCCTGTACCCGATGGGCGGTTCGGCGGTGCGACTCGTCCGCCAGATCCCCTACACCCTCGCGTGCGACATCCTGCTGACCGGACGCCACATCACCGCCGCCGAGGCCAAGGAGATGGGGCTGATCGGCTATGTCGTGCCGGACGGCTCGGCTCTGGAGAAGGCGCTGGAGATCGCCGAGCTGATCAACAACAACGGACCGCTCGCGGTTCAGGCGATCCTTCGGACGATCCACGAGACCGAGGGCATGCACGAGAACGACGCGTTCAAGATCGACACCAAGATCGGTATCGAGGTGTTCGTGTCCGACGACGCCAAGGAAGGCCCGCTGGCGTTCAAGGAGAAGCGCGCACCCAACTTTCAGATGCGCTAGCGCCTTTCGCCGAACGTGTGAAACCTGGGCGGGATTCGGCGGATGTTTTCCGCCGACGATTCACAAATGCGGGTGTCGGTGGCTGAACGCAGACTTCGGGCATGTCTACACCCTTCATCGGGCGTGAGGCGCTCGACGCCGGCCGCCTCACCCGCCACGAGTTGCGAAGCCGATTCGCCGCCGTCTATCCGGGGGTCTACAACGCGGCCGACGCGCAACTCACCGCGCGCGATCGCGCGAAGGCGGCATGGCTGTGGTCGAAACGCCGCGGGATTCTGGCGGGCCGGTCCGCCGCAGCGATGCACGGCACGAAATGGATTGACCCATGGCTGCCCGCTGAGATCCTGCACGACAATCGCCATGCCCCGAGGCTGCTTCGGACGTGGGCGGACGCCATCGGCGACGACGACGTCATGGTCATCGACGGAATGCTGGTGACGACGCCCGCGCGCACCGCTCTGGATATGGCGTGCCGTTATCCGCTCGATGCGGCTATCACTGCAGTCGACGCGCTGGCGAATGCCACCCGATTGAAGAAAACTGATCTCGAACTGCTCGTCGACCGGTACAAGCCCAGACGCGGATTAAGCCGCGCCCGCCGAGGTTTTCGACCTCGTGGATCCGGGTGCCGAGTCTCCGCGGGAGACCTGGCTGCGATTACTTTTCATTCGTGCGGGCTATCCGCCGCCGGAGACACAGATTCCTGTTTACAACGAGTTCGGGGTGCTAGTCGCGGTGTTGGACATGGGCTGGCGCGACATAATGGTGGCCGCGGACTATGAAGGCGACCACCACCGCAGCCGAGACAAGTTCAACAAGGACCTTCACCGCTTCGAGGAGGTCACCGACCTGGGATGGACCGATATTCGAGTCACCAGCCGGGACACCGAAGGCGGCATCCTGCAACGAATGGCGGCGGCGTGGGCGCGGCGCGCTAAGCACCCAATGGCTTGGCCGGCGTGAAGACCACCGGCATCTTCTCCAGGCCGGACACGAAGTTGGCGGGGCGCAGCGGAAGGTCCGCGTCCGACGCCAGTTGCAAATCTGGCAGCCGCTGCAGCAGTTTCGTCTGCATGATCGAAAGCTCCAGCCGAGCCAGCTGGTTGCCGAGACAGAAATGCGTGCCGAAGCCGAACGCGAGGTGGTTGTTCGGATAGCGGTCGATATTAAAAGACTCAGGGCTCTCAAAAATCTTCTCGTCGAAGTTGGCCGACTCGAACAGCAGGATCATCTTCTCGCCCTCTTTGAGGGCGGTGCCGTGAAACTCCGTGTCGGCGGTGATGGTTCGAGCCATGTTCTTCACGGGCGCTGTCCAACGCAGCATCTCTTCGACCGCGTTGGGAAGCAGATCCAGGTCGTTGACGAGACGCTGGTGCTGATCGGGGTGGAGCAGCACCTGCCGGGTGCCACCGGACAACGTGTGGCGGGTCGTCTCGTCGCCGCCGATCAACAGCAACAGCACCTCGGTGACGATCTGATGGTCCTCGAGCTTCGACCCCTCGACCTCCGCGTGCACGAGGACGCTGACCAGATCGTCGGTCGGCTCCTGCTTGCGGGCCTCGATCATGCTCGTCATGTACCCGCTGTAGGCCGCGAACGCGTCCATCGTGACCTGGATGTCGGCTTCGGCCGCGGTACTGCTCAGGGAGCTGACCAGATCGTCAGACCACTTGAGGAACATCTCGCGCTCCTCGGGACGCACCCCGAGCATGTCGCCGATCACCGCCATCGGCAGGGGCGCGGCGAGATCCCAGACGAAATCGCACTCGCCCTTCTCACACACCGCGTCGATCAGCGTGTCGCACAGCGAGTCGATTGATGCCTCAAGATCTTTCACGCGCTTGCGGGTGAACCCGGAGTTGACGAGCTTGCGCCGCAACAGATGTTGCGGGTCATCCATCTCGATCATCATCTCGACGCCCGGCTGGTCGGGCCGGATCCCGCCTGCGTTGGAGAACAGTTCGGGCTGGCGCTCGGCCTCGATCACCGCCGCATACGTCGCCGCGCCTGCCAAGCCGTTGCGGTCCCGGAAAACCGGTTCGTTCTCGCGCATCCACTTGTAGACCGACCGCGAATCACCGGCGTAGAAGGCACCGTCGGTCAGATCGACATCCGGCTTGGTTGACATCGTTGTCATGAGATCTCCTTGGCGTCGCCGAACGTCATCGCAACGTTCTCAAACGAACTCGAAACCAATGCGCGTTTCGGCAAGCCAAGCGACGCGAGTTCCTTCGCATAGGGTGTTCGCCGAGCCGCACCCGCGCACCGCCCGGCCGATAGCGCGAGCCTGGTCGGTGTCATCTCGAAACTGGCTCTCACGCAGGACGCCGTCGACGACACGAGTACGAGGACAACTCTTGCTCGCGCGACGAGACCGCCGGAACGTGCAGCCCGGGATAGAATTCCATGCCGATCACGAGCTGGCCGTCGATGCTGAGGTCGAAACCGAACTGATGGCCGTCACGGATCGTGAAGTCGGCCATGACCTTCGGGTAGCCCCAGATCGTCCGGTCCCGGCCTCGAGGTGAACTCCTGGTCGACGGAAGATGTGATGAACGAACCGCCGTCTGCAGGGAACGAAGGCCTGGTGCTTCGATCCCGGCGGATTGACCTCACGCTCGTGCCGTACTCGTAGTACTGCGCCGAGATCGCCGTCGACGTAATGCATCAGTATCAACATCACGATCGCGCGGCCCGGCAGGGACGGCAGACCTGCAGCCCGCTGTAGTCGATCATCCGCTGGGCGGCGTCGGCGTCGACGGAGAACATCGCCATTGTGCTGTGCGGCCTTACGGATCTTCACCGGCATGGTGAGCACGGTGCCGGCGATGGTGTGCTGCGAGGCAGTCATCGGGTCAATCTAGAGCGCGTTCTAGACAACTAGCAAGAAGTGTCTACACAAGGCCCGCGAGGTCGCGGATCTGTTCGGGCGAGCGGGCGCCTACGACCATCATGGTGACGCCCGCGGCCTCCCACGCCTTGATCTGTTCCTGTACGTAGGCGAGATCACCCACGATCGCCGAGTCGTCGACCAGCTCGTCGGGGATGACCGTGGCGGCTTCGTCCTTGCGGTCGGTGCGGAAGAGCTTGGTGACGTCGTCGACGACCTCGGCGTAACCCATGCGGCGGTAGACGTCGGCGTGGAAGTTGGTGTCCTCGGCGCCCATGCCACCCATGTACAGCGCCAGGTGCGGCTTCATCAGCTCCATCACCGCAGGACGGTCCTCGGTGACGACGACCTGCGCCGTCGCGCAGATCTCGAAGGTCTCCCGAGTCCGCCGGGCGCCCGGGCGCGCGAAGCCCTCGTCGAGCCACTCGTTGTACATGCCCGCGATGCGGGGCGAGTAGAAGATCGGCAACCAGCCGTCGCAGATCTCGGCGGCCAGCGCGACGTTCTTCGGTCCTTCGGCGCCGAGCATGACGGGAATGTCGGCGCGCAGCGGATGGGTGATCGGCTTGAGGTTCTTGCCGAGCCCGGTGGTGCCGTCGCCGGTCAGCGGCAGGGGGTAGTGCGGGCCGTCGCTGTGCACCGGAGCCTCCCGCGCCCATACCTGGCGAAGGATGTCGATGTACTCGCGAGTGCGGGCCAGCGGCTTGGGGAACTTCTGGCCGTACCAGCCCTCGACCACCTGCGGACCCGACACCCCCAGGCCCAGGATGTGCCTGCCACCGGACAGGTGGTCGAGCGTCAGCGCGGCCATCGCGCACGCCGTCGGTGTCCTGGCCGACAGCTGGATGACCGACGTGCCCAGTCGCATCCGCTGGGTCTCCCGGCCCCACCACGCCAGCGGTGTGTAGGCGTCCGAGCCCCAGGCTTCCGCGGTGAACACGGTGTCGAAGCCGGCATCCTCGGCCGCGGCGACCAGTTCGGCGTGGTTCTCCGGCGCCTGCGCGCCCCAATATCCGAGTTGAAGTCCCAGCTTCATTAGATCGCCTCTCGACCCGTGGTTGAAACCATTCTTAGAACCTGTTCTACTCGATGCCGTGACCACCAGCCAAGGCAGCCCGGTGCAGATCGATCCGCATGAGCGTCCGCTTTCAGCGCCGTTGAGGCTCTCGTTCGACTACACCCGTTCAGTCGGACCACTCCTGTCCCAGTTCTTCACCGCCCTGCGCGGGCGCCGCATCGTCGGCGTGCGCGGATCCGACGGGCGAGTGCTGGTTCCACCCGCCGAGTATGACCCCGTGACGTACGAGCCCCTGACCGACGTCGTGCCCGTACAGAGCGTGGGCACGGTGGTGTCCTGGACCTGGCAGTCGGAGCCTCTCGAGGGCCAACCGCTCGATCGCCCGTTCGCGTGGGCGCTGATCAAGCTCGACGGCGCCGACACGCCACTCCTGCATGCGGTCGACGCCGAGTCGTCGGATGCGATCAGCACCGGCGCGCGGGTGCATGCGCACTGGGTCGACGAGCCGGTGGGCGCGATCACCGATATCGCCCACTTCGCGATGGGCGATCAGGCCGAAGCCGTCAGCGACGCCGCCGACGACCGCGAACCGGTGACCATCCAGATCGCGCCGAGCAGCATCGGGATCCAGCACACCGCTTCACTTCCCGAGACGGCGTACCTGAAGGCGCTCAAGGAGGGCAAGCTGCTCGGCGGACGCACGGGCAAGGATGGGAAGTTGTACTTCCCTGCCCGCGAGGCGGATCCGGCCACCGGCAAGGTTCTCGACGAGTTCGTCGAACTGCCGGACAAGGGCACGGTCACGACGTTCGCGATCATCAACATCCCGTTCCCAGGCCAGCGGATCAAGCCGCCGTATGTCGCGGCATACGTGCTGCTGGACGGAGCCGATATCCCGTTCCTGCATCTGGTCTCGGACATCGAGGCGGACAAGGTGCGCATGGGTATGCGGGTCGAAGCGGTGTGGAGGCCCCGCGAGGAGTGGGACTTCGGCATCGACAACATCGAGTACTTCCGGCCCACCGGCGAACCGGACGCCGACTACGAGACCTACAAACTCCACCTGTAAAGGGACACGTTCACAATGACTGATGTAGCTGTGGTCGGCTTCGCTCACGCCCCGCACGTGCGGCGTACCGACGGCACCACCAACGGCGTCGAGATGCTGATGCCCTGTTTCGCGTCGATCTACGCCGAGCTGGGCCTGCAGCAGACCGATATCGGCTTCTGGTGCTCGGGGTCGTCGGATTACCTTGCCGGCCGCGCATTCTCGTTCATCTCGGCCATCGACTCGATCGGTGCGGTGCCGCCGATCAACGAGTCGCACGTCGAGATGGACGCGGCCTGGGCGCTGTACGAGGCCTATATCAAGCTGCTGAGCGGCGAGGTCGAGACGGCTCTGGTCTATGGATTCGGCAAGTCGAGCGCCGGGATCCTGCGCAGGGTTCTCGCCATGCAAACCGACCCCTACACCGTCGCGCCGCTGTGGCCGGACTCGGTATCGATGGCGGGACTGCAGGCACGGTTCGGCCTGGACTCCGGGAAATGGACAGCCGAGGACATGGCGCAGGTGGCGCTCGAGGCGATGACGGCCGCCGGTCGCACCGACTCGGAGAAAGCTCCGGAGTCCTCTGACGCGGCAAAGAGCATCTCCGAGCTGCTCGCGCGCCCATATTTCGCGGATCCCTTACGCCGCCATGATATTGCGCCGATCAGCGACGGCGCATCGGCGATCGTGCTCGCTGCCGGCGACAAGGCCCGGGAACTGCGCGAGAACCCGGCCTGGATCACCGGCATCGAGCACCGCATCGAGACCCCGGTGCTGGGCGCGCGCGATCTGACCACGTCACCGTCCTCCGCCGCGTCGGCACAGGCCGCCACCGGCGGTGACACTGCTTCCATCGAGGTCGCCGAACTCTATGCGCCGTTCACACATCAGCAGCTGATCCTGACCGAGGCGATCGGGTTGCCGTCATCGACAAGGGTGAATCCGTCCGGTGGCGCGCTGTCGGCCAACCCGATGTTCTCGGCGGGCCTGGAGCGGATCGGCTTTGCGGCACAACACATCTTCAACGGCTCAGCGAGCCGGGTCCTGGCGCACGCCACCAGCGGCCCTGCGCTGCAACAGAATCTCGTCGCGGTCATGGAGGGAGCGCCGATGAGCGCTCGCGCGAAGAGGAAAGGGAGAAGCTGATGGCAAGTCAACTCGCCGCGGTGCTGGGCACGGGGCAGACCAAGTACGTCGCCAAGCGCAAGGATGTGTCGATGAACGGCCTCGTGCGCGAGGCCATCGACCGCGCGCTGGCCGACTCGGGATCGACGTTCGACGACATCGATGCCGTCGTCGTCGGCAAGGCGCCCGACTTCTTCGAGGGCGTCATGATGCCCGAGCTGTTCATGGCCGACGCAATGGGCGCGACCAGCAAGCCATTGATCCGCGTCCATACCGCAGGCTCGGTGGGTGGATCGACCGCGATCGTCGCGACCAGCCTGGTGCAATCGGGTAAGTACAGCCGCGTGCTCACGATGGCGTGGGAGAAGCAGTCGGAATCCAATGCCATGTGGGCGTTGAGTATTCCGGTGCCGTTCACCAAGCCTGTCGGCGCGGGCGCCGGCGGCTACTTTGCCCCGCACATACGGGCCTACATCCGCCGCGCGGGCGCGCCGAATCACATCGGCGCGATGGTGGCTGTCAAGGACCGGCTCAACGGGGCGAAAAATCCGTTGGCGCATCTACACCAACCGGACATCACCCTGGAGAAGGTGATGGAATCGCCGATGCTGTGGGACCCGATCCGCTATCGACGAGACGTGCCCGTCGTCGGACGGCGCGGCAGCGATGGTGATCGGCAACGAACAGGCAGCCGACGCGCATGTGGCCAACGGTCACCCCGTCGCGTGGATCCACGCAACGGCGCTGCGCACCGAACCGCTGGCCTACGCGGGCCGCGACCAGGTCAACCCGCAGGCCAGCCGCGATGCCGCCGCGGCATTGTGGAAGGCGGCGGGGATCAAGAGCCCGATCGACGAGATCGACGTCGCCGAGGTGTACGTGCCGTTCTCCTGGTACGAGCCGATGTGGTTGGAAAGCCTCGGCTTCGCCCCCGAAGGCGAGGGCTGGAAGCTCACCGAGGCGGGTGAGACCGCGATGACCGGCCGCATCCCGTTCAATCCGTCCGGCGGCGTGCTGTCGTCCAACCCGATCGGTGCGTCCGGCATGATCCGCTTCGCCGAATCGGCGATCCAGGTCATGGGCAAGGCGGGCGATCACCAGATCGACGGGGCGCGAAAGGCGCTCGGCCACGCCTACGGCGGCGGCGCTCAGTACTACTCCATGTGGGTGGTTTCGGCGGACAAGCCGTGACGCGCATGCAGTACACCGTCAGTGTGGCGATGAGTCCCATCGATCAACTCAACGGACTCGCCAAGACCGCGGAAGAAGTGGGCTTCGACAACATCGCACTGCCCGACTCGATCTTCTACATGGAGAAGCAGTCGACGGATTACCCCTACACCGCCGACGGCTCGCGACTGTGGGACGAGAACACGCCGTGGGTCGACCCGCTCATCGTCGCGGCCGCGTCTGGGCGCGGTGACCTCGACGCTGCGCTTCTACACCAACGTGATGAAGCTGGGTTCGCGCAACCCGGTGCTGATGGCTCGCCAGGTCGGATCCGTCGCGAACCTGACCAACAACCGCTTCGGGTTCGGCGTCGGGATCGGCTGGGCACCTGAGGAATTCGAGTGGTGCGGTCAACCGTATGCCAAGCGCGGAAAGCGCGTCGACGAGATGATCGAGGTGATCAAGCTCCTCCTCGGCGGCGGCATGGTCGAGTTCCACGGCGAGTTCTACGATTTCGACAAGTTGCAGATGAGCCCGGCGCCCACGAGCCGGTGCCGTTCTACGTCGGCGGCCACACCGATGTCGCGCTGCGGCGCGCCGTGCGCATAGGTGACGGTTGGACGAGCGCCATGATGACCTGCGAACAGGCGGGCCGAGACCATCGACAAGATCAAGAAGTTGCTCGCCGAGGCGGGCCGCGCCGACGACCCGTTCGAGTACCAGGTGGTGTGCATCGACAAGTTCGGCGTCGATGGGCACCGTGAGCTCGCCGCGGCCGGCGTGACCGACAACATCGTCATGCCGTGGATGTTCGACGGGCTCGGTTTCGATGCGCCGCTGGAGGCGAAGCAGGATTCGATGAAGCGTTTCGCCGACACCTACATCCACTCCGGATGGCAGGACTGAAAGACGGTGACGGTCACCGACCCGAATGCCCCGGTTCACCTGGCGGGCAAATGCTCTCGCGAAGCCGCGATCGCACATGACAAGGAAGCGTGGCTCGCGAACTTCGCCGACGACGCGATCGTCGAAGACCCGATCGGCCCCTCACATTTCGACCCGGAGGGTAACGGCCACCGCGGCAAGGAGGCGATCGCGGCGTTCTACGACAAGGCGATCGCTCCCAGCGAGCTCACGTTCAACTTCGAAAAGACCTACCAATGCGGCAACGAGGAAGCCAACGTCGGCCACATCGTGATCAGGGCCGCCGGATACGAGGTCATCGCCGAGGGCGTGTTCACCTACCGCGTCAACGACGAGGGCAAGATGGTCGCCTTACGCGCCTACTGGGAGCTCGACCAGGCCACTGCGAGCGCCCGAAAGATCTAGCTCTGCGGTGCCCGGCTATCAGCGATGAAGTCGCTGTGGGAGCGAATTTCTCGCGTCAAGGTGGGCACGAAGAGCACCAATGCCGACGGTCGTCGGCCACTTCAGCGCGACAGCCGATCCGCGGCCGCGGTCACCGCACCGAGGGCCAATCGCTTCGTGCGCCGGGCGGCGTCGGACAGCACCTGCCGGGGCGCGGTCGCCCGTCGGAGGGCGACGTCGTCACCGACGCGGAGCGCCCCGTTCGAGTTCACGCTGCAATAGATCCCGAGGCACCGCTGCGCTTTGACCGCCACGGCCTTGGTGATGCGGCGATCGACGTCGAAGCCCGGTTGCGCGCGACTGGGCACGACGCAGCGGATCGTCGGCATGAGGACGTCAAGGACCACACCGCCGACTGTCAGATGCGCCCCGGTCCAGTGGGACTCCGGCAAGTCGTCATCCGGGTCATCCAGCGCGAGAAGCACATTGGGCCGGAATCTGCGCGCATCGATATCGCCGCCGATCTCCGCGCCGATAGTTGCCAGGCTGGTTGGCTCATGACATGGACAGGGGCCAAATCGACGAACATGCCGGGCGGCGTGGAGTAACGAGCGAACGTGGCCAGATCGGACATCCGGAACATCGAGACGTCCGGAAGTTTCTCATCCTCGGCGATGCCGAAGTCCGTGCGCAGCGACGCCGCCGACATGTCGGAGCGCTCCTGCCGGCTCAGCCGGTGCAGGCTGGTGTCGTCGGCGGCCGGCAGCGCGGTCAACCGGACGTCGCGGCCGGCAAGTTCGGAAAGCTTCGCGTGCACACCGTCGTCGCTGCTGGACAGCACGTTGCCATCGGGGAAGGTGATCTCGACCTCGGGCGCGTTGCCCGGGCCCGCATCCGAAGCGACCGGGTTCACGTACCGGGCCGTGGCCGTCAACAGGACAGGTATGCGCCGGGCCGACGCCGTGACGTCACGCTCGAGGTCGCGCACGGCCCACAGGCGGTCACCCAGCAGACCGCGGGGGCCGACATCGACCTGCTCGACCTGCTCGCCGCCCAACGATTTCACCGGATAGCGCCACAACGCGAAGACGTGACCGATCGACATATGAGGTACGGTACGGCCCGCCAGTCGGCGTCCGGCCTCATTCCTTCGACAGAGTTACGCGAAAAACATCGGTGATCTTTGTGCCGCTGACGCCGATTGGATCAATCGACCAGTTTGGCCGGCTCTGTGCGTAGCTGCGTACCGCGTCCGGGCGCATGGTCGGTTCCCCGGGCGGGGGTGAGACCCCGCCGCTCGGGCCGTCGAACATCCGGGGCCGAGACGGCGGCCGAAGCAATATAAGTTAATGATCATGCTTCGCAGCCGCACGCCTGCGCCCAGTGGTCCTGTCGAGTGAGCAGCCACCCCAGACGGCGTCCGAGGCCTGCATTAGGGGTCTGAACAGCAAGAATGTTTGGCTAAATTCTCCGTGAACCATCTTCGAACAGTGGAATTTGCGCGTGCCGGCCGTGTCTCTGCTGAAATAAGTTAATAATGATTCGAGAAAACGTTGACGGCACGAGATACTCGGCTATACCGTGTCGAAGCGGTAGCGCAGGGCTACCGAGTGTTGCTGGCCTTGTTGAGGCCATCTCTATCGGGGAGGCCGTCGACCTTTTGCGTATCCGGTTTCTGAATGCGACACGATGACCGCGACAC
>CAVTSZ010000008.1:0-14665 GCA_963737385.1 uncultured Actinomycetota bacterium | reverse complement strand
ATCGATTCGCCGCAGCGCTTCGAGTTCGGCCTGCGACAGGATCGCGCACCGATACATCGTGGGTTCGACCGACTGGTCGATGCGCATCAGGCTGCCCTTGGCCTCCAGTCGCACGAACAGGTCGGGTAGCGATTCGGCGTCATTCACTGCGGCGAACTGGTTGGAGAAGTCGCGAAGCACCCGTTTGGAGAACTGCGATCCGGGCTGGATCCCGGCGCGGTCCAGGATCCAGGATTCGCGGGGCTTGATCCATGTCAACCGGGAGGCCGGGACTTCGTGGCGCAGCAGCCACAGGCACGCGTCCATCGCGGTCTTGCCCGCGCCGACGATGACGTAACGGTCCCTGGCGTCGCGGATCCGGGGGAGGTCGTTGGGTGGCACGCATTCGACGCCGGGGGCGATGGCGTACGACGGTTCGCGCATCGACGGCACGGTGATCTCGATGTGGCTGGTGACGACGCGGCGCGCGGTCACCTCGATCTCGTCGCCGGCGAGGGTGCGCACGCGGCCGTCGCCGAGGTACTCACTCATCGGCAGGTACGTCACCCGCCCGGACGGCAGCAGGCGCTGATTCATCACCGCGTCGAAGTAGGCGCACACCTCGGCGCCGCTGGCCAACTCGTAGTAGCCGGCGTTGAGCCCACCCAGGTCGATGGTGTCGCTGCCGAGCTTGCGTGAGTTCACGCCGTAGTACGCCGACGGCTGGTGCAGCCGCACGAACGGGTAGGCGGTGGTCCAGTGGCCCCCGGGCCGGTCGTTGCGGTCCACGACCACCACCGTGGCGTCGGTTTCGTCGACCAACGTGTCGATGAACGCAAGACCCATCGCGCCCGCACCGACCACCAGGTAGTCGGCTTCTATCGTCCTGGACATCTAACGCACGGTAGCGAAGAAGGCGCTGACGTCATCGACGAACAGCTCGGGCTGCTCGAACGCCGCGAAATGGCCGCCGCGCGGCATCGTCGTGAACCGGGTGATGTTGTAGCCGGCCTCGCACCAACTGCGCGGCGCCTTGAGGATCTCCTTCGGGAAAGACGCGATACCGGTGGGCAGTTCGACACGCTCGAAGCCGCCGAAGAAATTGAAGCTCTCCCAGTACAGCCGCGCCGACGACGCCCCCGACGCGGTCAGCCAGTAGATCATCACGTTGTCGAGGATCTCGTCCTTGGTGAGGACGTTCTCGGGGTGGCCGTCGCAGTCCATCCACGCCCAGAACTTCTCGACGATCCACGCCAGCTGGCCCACAGGAGAATCCACCAGCCCGTAGCCGAGGGTCTGGGGACGTGTCGACTGTTGCTTCGAGTAGCCGGAGTCCCAGTCCGCGTAATGCTTGCCCGCCTTGAGCGCCGCCTGCTCCTCGGCCGTCGGGTTCTCCAGTTTGCCGGGGGGAAACCCCAGGGGCATGTTGACGTGAATCGCCGCGCACCGGCCACCGTTGCGGCCGATCTGCGTGGTGACCGCCGCGCCCCAGTCACCGCCCTGTGCGCCGTACCGCTCATAGCCGAGCGTGCCCATCAGCGTGTCCCACGCCTCGGCGATCTTGCCGATTCCCCACCCCGTGTGTGCGGGCTTGCCGGAGAACCCGTATCCCGGCAACGAGGGGCACACCACGTCGAACCCCTGCTCGGTGAGGGGCTCGATCACCTTGTGGAACTCGACGGTCGATCCGGGCCAGCCGTGCGTGATCACCACCGGGAACGCGTCGTCGCGCTTGGACCGCTGATGGATGAAATGGATGTCGAGTCCGTCAATTTCGGTGGTGTACTGGTCGAACCGGTTCAATGCGGCTTCGCGTGCGCGCCAGTCGTAGTCGTTGGCCCAGTAGTCGGCCAGCTCACGGGTGTAGGCCAGCGGGATGCCCTGGCTCCAGTCGTCGACGCATTCGGCCTCCGGCCATCTGGTGCGGGCCAGTCGTGCCCGGAGATCGTCGAGGTCGGCGTCGGACACGGAGATGCGAAACGGGGTGATCTGAGCCATGCCTCGATCTTGTCACGGGTCATTTCTGGCAAAACCCGTCGCCCGGCGAGAAGTCTGGCGTGCAATTGAGGCACGCCAGGGCGGGAGGAAGCGATGAATTCATCCGACGCAGGTCCGACCGACATCCCGATTCTCGAGGAGACGATCGGGGAGAACTTCGAACGCACGGTCGCGGCAAACCCCAACGGGGAAGCGCTCGTTGACATGGCAAGCGGTCGGCGGTGGACGTACGCCGAACTCAACAACGAAATCGACGTGGTCGCACGCGGTCTCATGGCGCTGGGCATCGAACGCGGTGAGCGCGTCGGCATGTGGGCGCCGAACTGTCCCGAGTGGACCATCGTGCAGTACGCGACCGCGAAGATCGGCGCCATCCTGGTCAACATCAATCCGTCCTACCGCACCCACGAACTGGCCTATGTCCTCAAGCAGTCGGGCGTCCGAACCCTGGTCTCCGCGACGGAGTTCAAGACGTCGGACTACGTCGGCATGGTCGACGAGGTTCGACCGGATGCGCCGGAGATCAGCGAGGTGGTGTTCCTCGGCACCGACGACTGGACGCGCCTCGTCGACGGCGCACAGTCGGTTCCCGTCGACGCCTTGCGCGCCCGCATGGCCACACTCGGCAACGACGACCCGATCAACATCCAATACACTTCGGGCACAACGGGTTTTCCCAAAGGTGCCACGCTGTCGCACCGCAACATCCTCAACAACGGGTTCATCACCACCGAGCTGATCAACCTTGGGCCGAAGGACAAGCTGTGTATCCCGGTGCCGTTCTATCACTGTTTCGGCATGGTGCTGGGCAACCTCGGCTGCACCAGCCACGGCGCCACGATGGTCATTCCCGCTCCGGGGTTCGATCCGACGCTCACGCTGGATGCCCTCGAAAAAGAAAGGTGCACAGCAGTTTACGGCGTGCCGACGATGTTCATCGCAATGCTGGGGGACCCGGACCTCGCCGACCGCGACCTGTCCTCGATGCGTACCGGCATCATGGCGGGGTCGGTCTGCCCCGTCGAGGTCATGAAGCGCGCGATCAGCGACATGAACCTGACCGAGCTCGTCCATCGCGTACGGCATGACCGAGACGTCGCCCGCGTCCTGCCAGACCCGCATCGACGACGACCTCGAACGTCGCACCGCCTCGATCGGCCGTGCCCAGCCGCACGTCGAGATCAAGATCATCGACCCGGCCACCGGCGACGTCGTCGAAGGGGCCAACCCGGTGAGTACTGCGCGCGCGGCTACTACCGTGATGCTCGGCTACTGGCAGGACGAGGCCAAGACCCGTGAGGCGATCGACGATGACGGATGGCTGCATACCGGCGACCTGGCAGTTATGCGCGACGACGGCTACTGCAACATCGTGGGGCGCATCAAGGACATGGTGATCCGCGGCGGGGAGAACATCTACCCGCGCGAGGTCGAGGAGTTTCTGTACACCCATCCCGACATCGAGGACGCCCAGGTCATCGGCGTCCCCGACGACAAGTACGGCGAAGAGATCTGCGCCTGGGTCCGGATGAAGCCGGGGCGTAGCCCGCTGGACGCTGCGGCCGTTCGCGATTTCGCCGGCGGAAAGCTGGCCCACTACAAGATCCCGCGCTACGTCCACGTCGTGGACGAGTTCCCGATGACCATCACCGGCAAGGTCCGCAAGGTCGAGATGCGCGCCGAAACGGTCAAGATTCTCGGCCTGCACGCCGCGGAGGGATGAAAAACGGCGCCGGGGCGAGTCTCTATCTGTGTGACATCTGCATCGACCTTGGGAAGACGGGCGTGTGCAGCGCTGGCGGCCGCCTCCGCCGGTTTACACGCCGCGATGCTGGGCCACGCGTCGAACCCGATCGCGGCAGGCGTGCTGGCGACGATGATCGCGGCGTGCCTGTACTGCGCGCGCGAACTCTGGCGTGACGGCACTGAGCGGGCCTGGGTGGTCGTCGCCCTGATGAACCTCGCCATGATCGCGCTCCATCTGCCCGCGCCCGCGCATCACCACGGCGCCACGAGCGCAGCGGCGCCATCGCCGTCGACTCTCATGGTGGTGGCGACTCTGGTCGCACTCGTCGAGGTCACGGCCGCCGCCGCTGCGCTGTACGTCCGCAGCAGAGGCCGCTTCGTTGCACTGAGGGCTGCAGTGCATCAACCACCACAGCCCGCAATGCAATATTCGTTTCTGGCCGGCACGCCAGATCATCGGTAGACCAGACCGCTGAGCTGTCGGGCCAGTGCGCGCCGAACGGCAGGCACCCGCCCGAGGAGGCTGATCGCGGCGTTGCGGATCGGGCGAACCGCCCGCGGCAGCGTCGCGAGCCGGGTCAGCCGATCCGTCATCGTCACAACGCCTTTGGCGATCGGTCGGCGTGCAGAGCTGTAATCGTCGAGCAGGGTGTCGGGCTCACCGCCGAGGACGGCGGCGAGGGCATCGGCCAACGCGACGGCGTCCTGGATGCCCAGATTCATGCCCTGTCCCCCGGCGGGGCTGTGCACATGCGCCGCGTCACCGGCCAGCAGCAGGCGACCTGCGCGGTACGTGTCGGCGACGCGGTGATGGATCCGGAACCGCGAACCCCAGATGACGTCGGTCACGACGAACACGCCGGACCCCACCCGCGTGTCGAGGATCTCCTGAACGAACGACCCGGAGGGTTCCTCGGGCGCGTCGGCGACCGGCGCGACGATTCGATAGACACCGTCGGGCAGTGGCGCGACCACGGTCAATCCCGCGTTCGCCCAGAACAGGATGACCTCGTCGCGCGGCACGTCACCTGTCAGCCGGACGTCTGCCAGCACGAAGGACTCCTCGTACTCGCCGCCCTCGAAGCCGATGCCGGCCTGCTCGCGGACGATGCTGCGGATGCCGTCCGCGCCCACGGCGTAGCGCGCCCGGATGACGCCACCGTCGTCGAGCGTCGTGGTCACGCCGTCGGCATCCTGGGCGATCGCGGTCACCGCTTTCGGCCGCAGCACGGAACCGCCGAGTTCGACCAGTCGGTCGAGCAGCAGCCGCTCCGTCGTCGACTGCGGAACCATCAGCGAGTACGGATACTCCGTCGGCAGGGCGCTGAAATCGATCGGGATCAAGGTGCGACCGTGGTCGCGGATCGTGAACACCGGTGCCTGCACACCTTCCTTGACGAGCCGCCTGGCCACATCGAGGTGTTCGAGAACCTCCAGCGTGCGGGCATTCACCACCGCCGCACGTGAGGTGTTGGCGCCCTCGGGCGCCCGGTCGACGACGGTGGTCGCGATCCCGCGGGCCATCAGAGATGCGGCCAACGCCAAGCCGGTCGGACCGGCCCCTACGACGAGAACATCGGTGTCGTACATGTGCTTCTCCTTCTCTGCTGATCTATGCCAACGCTTGTTGGCATAACTATGTTCCGGTCGTGGGGGTTTGTCAACACTTGTTGGCCTACAATTGTTGGCATGCGCAGATCGTCGGAGGAAACCAAGGCCGTGATCCTGGCGGCGGCGAAGGAGAGATTCGCCAAGTCGGGGTTCGAACGGGCCACCATCAGGGCCATCGCCGCGGATGCGAACATCGACCCGTCGATGGTGATGCGGTACTTCGGCAACAAGGACCAGCTGTTTGCCGCCGCGGCTGATTTGGATCTGCAGATACCGGATCTGTCCGACGTCCCTCGCGATCAGGTGGGCGCCGCGCTGGTGGACCACTTCATGAACCGGTGGGAACGCGACGAGGCGCTGATCGTGTTGTTGCGGTCAAGTGCGACCAATGCCGAAGCGGCGCAACGGATGCGGATGATGTTCTCGAGTCAACTGCTACCGGTGGTCGCCAAGATCAACCCCGACGCGCCGGAACGCCGCGCGGCGCTGATCGCGACGCAGACGCTCGGACTGGCGCTGTGCCGGTACGTGTTGCAGTTGCCGCCGATCGTCGGCATGCCACACGACGAGGCGGTCGCCTGGCTGGGCCCCACAGTTCAGCGCTACCTCGAGGCGCCGTGAATGCCGCAGTTCGTCCCGCGTCGACGTTCGGTAGGACTAAATTGACTGCCACGCACGTCTTTTTTGCTGCACCGGCACAAGGAGTCCGAAATGAAGAAGCTGACGGCCGCACTGTTCACAGCGCTCGCGGCGGCGGCGGTGGCGCCGGTACTCAGTGCGCCGGCCGCGAACGCGGACATCTGCGCCGGCGCGCACGGACGCCATTTCGCGGCGGGCGGCTGCACGAACGTCGTCGGTGACGTGGCGGTAGGCACTGCCATCGCCGCGGCGCATGCTCCGTATGTTCCGGGTGAGGTGCCGTGCTACACGGTTGAGGGTGTGCCGTACTACACGCCTCCCGGCGACCCCTGCTGACTAGCGCCCGCGTAATGGACGCGCTCGCGTCGCGCTGCCGTCGTGAGTGGCCGCTCGCTTTTTCAGGTCAATCCGATCCGCCGGTACCGTGCCAGTCGCGCACTCAACCGCTCGGCGTCGGGAACCCCACTCAGCGTGTGCAATTCGGTGGCGATGGTCGCCGATAACCGCAGCGTGAAGGCCAGTGGTTCGTCGGCCGCATCCGGCCGTTCGGGCACGACCGCGTCGACGATGCCGCTGCGAAGCAGATCGGCCGATCGAATACCCTGCGCCGCAGCCAGTTCCGGGGCGTGATCGACGTCGCGGAACACGATGGCGCTCGCCCCTTCTGGCGGCAGTGGGGCCAGCCAGCCGTGCAGCGCGGCCAACACCCGGTCGGCGGGCACCATCGCCAGTGCCGGTCCACCGCTGCCCTGACCGAGCAACACTGACACCGTCGGCGTGTCCAGCGTCACGAGATCGGCCAGGCAGCGGGCGATCTCACCGGCCAGGCCGTCCTGTTCGGCCTCGACGGTGAGGGCGGGTCCGGCAGTGTCGATGACGAGCACCAGTGGCAGCTTGAGGCCTGCGGCCAACGCCATGCCCCGGCGCGCCACCCGCAACGCCGCTGGGCCGACGCGGAGGGCAGGAGCGGAGTGACCCGGGATTGAACCAGGGCCGCCGACCACCCGCTGCTGTCCGAGCACCACCGCCGGTTGGCCACCGAACCTGGCCAGCGCCAGCAGCGTGGTGGCGTCCTCACCGCGGCCCGTCCCCGACAGCAGCACCCGTTCGGATGTGCCGTGCCGCAACAGATATCCCACGCCGGGGCGGTCCGGCCGGCGAGACGCCTCCACCGACTCCCACGCGGGTACGTCGGGCACCGGCGCCCCGTCGGGCAACGGCGGCGGAACATCGGGCGGGTCGGCGACGACCTTGAGCGTGCGATCGAGCGTCGAGCGTAACGCCTCGAGTGGGACCACGCCGTCGATGACGCCGTGGCGCTCGAGGTTCTCGGCGGTCTGGACGTCGGGAGGGAACGGCTCGCCGTAGAGGTGCTCGTACACACGCGGGCCGAGGAATCCGATGAGCGCGCCCGGTTCGGCGGCGGTGACATGGCCCAGCGAACCCCACGAGGCGAACACCCCGCCCGTGGTCGGATGGCGCAGATACACCAGGTACGGCAGGTGCGCCCGCTTGTGCAGTTCGACGGCCGCCGCGATCTTGACCATCTGCAGGAACGCCAAGGTGCCCTCCTGCATGCGGGTGCCGCCCGAACTCGGCGAGGCCACCAGCGGCAGCCCCTCGGCCGTCGCTCGCTCCACTGCGGCGGTGATCCGCTCGGCCGCGGCCACGCCGATCGAGCCCGCCAGAAAGTCGAACTCGCAGGCCACAAAGGCCACGCGGCGGCCCAAAACCGCGCCCTCGCCGGTCAGCACCGACTCGTCCAGGCCGGTCTTGGCGGCCGCCGCGGCCAGTTCGCGCCGGTACTCGGCGCTGCCGTCGACGGCCCGTGGCGTGGTGTCCCAGCTGCGGAAAGACCCGTCGTCGAGCACGGTGTCGCGCAGGGCGATGGCGCCGATCCGGCTCACACCACAAGAGGCTAATAGGGTGGAGCCATGATTGGTGTGACCCGCGACGGCCACGTGATGACCCTGGAAATGCAGCGCGCCGAGCGCCGAAATGCCCTGAACGGTGAACTCGTCGACAGTCTGCGCGAGACCGTCGAGAAGGCCTCGGCCGAAGACATCCGGGCCATCGTCCTGACCGGCCAGGGCGCGGTGTTCAGCGCGGGCGCCGACCTGACCGACGCCGCGGGCGTGGCCGAGGAGCTGCCCGACAAGGCCAAGGCACTGAACTTGGCCATCGACAAGGCGCCCGTCCCGGTCATCGGCGCGATCAACGGCCCCACCATCGGCGCGGGTGTCATCCTCGCGATGATCTGCGATCTGCGCGTCGTGGCACCGGAGGCGTACTTCCAGTTTCCCGTCGCGAAATACGGCCTGGCGCTGGATAACTGGAGCATCCGTCGGTTGACGTCGTTGGTGGGAGCCGGCCGGGCGCGGGGCATGCTGTTCGGCGCCGAACGGCTCACGGCCGACGTCGCCCTGCAGACCGGTATGGCCAACCGGATCGGAACGCTGGCCGACGCACAGGCATGGGCCTCAGAGATCGCGGGCTTCGCGCCGCTGGCCCTGCAACACGCGAAGCGGGTGCTCAACGACGACGGCGCCTACGAGGATCCGTGGCCCGATCACCAGAGCCTGTTCGACCGGGCCTGGGCCAGTCAGGACGTCATCGAGGCCCAGGTGGCGCGCATCGAGAAGCGCCCACCGAGGTTCCAGGGGGCCTGATGATCGGGGCTGCCCTGCGCATCGGCTTCGGAACGGCCTCGCTGCTGGCCGGCGGCTGGGCGTTGCGCGCGCTGCAAGGCACGCCCTCGGCCCTGGGCGCGTCGCCGGTGGAGATCGACGGCATCGCCGAGGGCTCTCCGAACTACCACGACGGGGAGTTCGTCAACATTGAACCGGCGAGCCCGTTCAGCCTGACCCGTCAGGAGCAGTTCCTGCTGGTCCGCGAGGTCGTCGGCGGCAGTTCCAGCCAGCATCCCTCCGAACCCGTCCCGGTGGTCGTCCCCGACCCGAGCCTGGCCGTGGCCGACCTCGCCGTCACCTGGTACGGCCACTCGTCGGCAGTGATCGAGATCGACGGTTACCGCGTGCTGGCCGACCCCGTCTGGAGCGACCGCTGCTCACCCTCCCGTGCGGTGGGTCCCCGGCGGCTGCATCCGGTACCCGCTCCGCTGGAAGCACTGCCCGCGATCGATGCGGTGATCATCAGCCACGACCATTACGACCACCTGGATATCGACACCATCAAACAGTTGGCGCGCACCCAGCGGGCCAAGTTCTTCGTGCCCCTCGGCATCGGCGCGCACCTGCGGACCTGGCACATCCCCGCCGATCGGATTGTCGAACTCGACTGGAACGAGAGCGCCCAACTCGGCGAACTCACCCTGGTGTGCACACCCGCCCGCCACTTCTCCGGGCGGTTCCTGACGCGCAATGTGACCCTGTGGTCGTCGTGGGCGCTGATCGGGCCGAGTCACCGCGCCTTCTTCGGCGGTGACACCGGATACAGCAAGAGCTTCGCCGACATCGGTGCCGACCACGGACCGTTCGACCTCACTCTGATGCCGGTGGGGGCGTATCACCCCGGCTGGCCCGATATTCACATGAATCCCGAGGACGCGGTCCGTGCGCACCGTGACGTCACCGACGCGGGGCTGCTGGTGCCGATCCACTGGGCGACGTTCCGCCTCGCACCGCATCCGTGGGCCCAACCGATCGAGCGGCTCGTCAAAGCCGCCGAATCGGAGAGCCTCCAGGTCGCCGTGCCTAAGCCGGGACAGCGGGTGCTGCCCGAGACGGCGTCGGCGATCGACCCGTGGTGGCACCTTTAGCCACCCGCGTTTCAACCGCTACGACCGTGCAGGCGACGGGATACGGTGCACGTCATGAACGTACTGGCCAGAGTGGCCGTCGTGGGATTGCTCACGCTCCTGCTCGGCTGCACTGCGCAACAGCCGGCCGAACCGGCGCCGCCGTCCACGCCGGCACAGTCGGACGTTCCCCCGCCGCTGGTGCCCGCGATGGCGTTGCCCGAGAACGCGGTCGAGAACGCCGTCGCCAAACTCGACGGCCTCGCCGAGGACCTGATGAACAAGTCCGGCATCCCCGGAATGGCGGTGTCCGTCGTACACGGTGGAAAAGCAATATACTCCAAGGGATTCGGCGTCAAGGATGTCAAGACGGGCGAAAAAGTCGACGGAGACACGGTGTTTCAGCTGGCATCGTTGTCCAAACCCTTGTCATCAACCGTGGCGGCGCACCAGGTCGGCGTGAACGCGATCGGCTGGGACACCCCGATCGTCTCCAAGCTTCCGTGGTTCGCCCTGTCCGATCCTGCGGTCACGCAGATGGTCAATGTCGGCGACATGCTGTCGCACCGCTCCGGACTGCCCGACCACGCCGGGGACATGCTCGAGGATCTCGGCTATGACCGTCGCTACGTGCTCGAGCGGCTCCGTCAACTGCCGCTCGACCCGTTTCGAATCTCGTATGCCTACACCAACTTCGGGTTCACGGCGGGCGCCGAGGCGGTTGCGGTGAGTGCGGGTCAGCCTTGGGAGGCGCTCGCCGACGAGGTGATCTTCCGGCCGCTGGGAATGGCTTCGACCAGTTTCCGGTTCGCCGATTACGAAGCGCGGGCCAACCGGGCGATCGGCCATATCCATGTCGACGGTGGCTACGAGCCACGGTATGTCCGCGAGGCGGATGCGGAATCACCCGCCGGCGGTGCCAGCTCGTCGGTCAACGACATGACCCGATGGCTGGCGATGGTGTTGGCCAACGGCAGCTACGACGGGAAGCAGGTCGTCGATGCCAAAGCGCTGTTGCCTGCGGTCACCCCGCAGATCGTGTCGAGCCCGGCGAGCGAACCCGCCATGCGGTCGGGCTTCTACGGCTACGGGTTCAACGTGGGCTCGACATCGGCGGCGCGGATGGAGCTCAGTCATTCCGGGGCATTCGAACTCGGTTCGGGCACCAACTTTCTCATTCTGCCGTCCGCCGACGTGGCGATCGTCGCGCTCACAAATGCCACCCCGATCGGCGTCCCGGAAACGCTGACCGCCGAGTTCGCCGACTTGGTTCAGTTCGGCGAGGTGCGTGAGGACTGGTACAAGCTCTACACAGACATCTTCGAACCGATGAACGAACCGGTGGGCTCGCTGGTCGGCAGCCAGCCCGTCGCCAAGCCCGCGCCCGCCGCCCCGCTGGCTTCCTACGTCGGCACGTACAACAACGACTACTGGGGTCCCGCGCGTGTCACGGAGAAGGACGGCAAGCTGCAGCTCGCGTTGGGCACGAAGTTGAATGTGCCACTGGAACACTGGGACGGCAATGAGTTCGCCTTCTGGTTCGTAACCGAAAACGCGCCGCCTGGAACGGTTTCCAAGGCCACGTTCGAAGGCGACAAGCTGACGCTCGAGTATTACGACACGTTCAAGAAGGGGTCGTTCTTCCGATGAGCGCTTGCGTGAAGAGAAGAGTGCACAGTTGACCACAATCGTCTCCACGGGGCTGACGGACGCCGAAGTCGCCCAGCGTGTCTCCGAAGGCAAGACCAACGATGTGCCGACCCGCGCGGCGCGAAGCGTGTCCGACATCGTGCGGGCCAACGTCTTCACCCGCATCAACGCGATCCTCAGCGTGCTGCTCGTCATCGTGCTGTCCACGGGCTCGGTCATCAACGGCGCGTTCGGTCTGCTGATCATCGCCAACAGCGCGATCGGCATCATCCAGGAGTTGCGGGCGAAGCAGACGCTCGACAAGCTGGCCATCGTCGGGCAGGCGAAACCCTTGGTGCGCAGGCAGTCCGGCCGCTGAAAGCAGTTGCTGCCCCAGCGAGATCGTGCTCGACGACATCATCGAACTGGGACCCGGCGACCAGATCGTCGTCGACGGCGAGGTCGTGGAGGACGCCAACCTCGAAGTCGACGAGTCCCTGCTCACAGGTGAGGCCGACTCGATGGCCAAAGATCCTGGCGATCCGGTGATGTCGGGCAGCTTCGTCGTCGCAGGCACCGGCGCCTACCGCGCCACCAAGGTCGGCCGGGAAGCCTACGCCGCCAAGCTCGCCGAAGAAGCCAGCAAGTTCACGCTGGTGAACTCCGAACTGCGCAGCGGTATCAACAAGATCCTGCAGTTCATCACCTACCTGCTGATCCCCGCAGGCATCTTGATCATCTACACCCAGCTGTTCACCACCGACGCGGGATGGCGGGAGTCGGTGCTGCGGATGGTCGGCGCCTTGGTGCCGATGGTGCCCGAGGGCCTGGTCCTGATGACATCCATCGCGTTCGCGGTCGGCGTCGTTCGACTGGGCCGCAGGCAATGTCTGGTCAACGAACTGCCCGCGATCGAGGGTCTGGCCCGTGTCGACGTGGTGTGTGCCGACAAGACGGGCACGCTGACCGAGAACGGCATGCGGGTCTCGGATCTCAAGCGGCTCGATGAACGTGGCGTCGCCGACATCCTCGCGCAACTCGCGGCCGACGACACGCGGCCGAACGCGAGCATGGCCGCCATCGGCGAGGCCTACAAGATGCCGCCCGGCTGGACGCCACCGCCGCCGCGCCGTTCAAGTCCGCCACCAAGTGGAGCGGCGCGTCCTACGGCGAGCACGGCAACTGGGTGATCGGTGCGCCCGATGTGCTGCTTGAACCGGGATCCCCGGTCGCCGAACAAGCCGAGCAGATCGGCGCGCAAGGTCTGCGGGTGCTACTCCTGGGTTCCTGCGACATCTCCGTCGACCACCCCGACGCGCCGGGCCGGGTCACGCCGGCCGCGCTGGTCGTGCTCGAACAACGCATCCGGCCCGACGCCCGTGACACTCTTGATTACTTTGCCTCGCAGAAGGTTTCGATCAAGGTGATCTCGGGTGACAATGCGGTGTCGGTCGGCGCGGTGGCTGGGTCGCTCGGCCTTCACGGCGAGACGATGGACGCCCGAGAGCTACCCGACACACCCGAACAGTTGGCCGACACCCTCGAGGAGTACACGACGTTCGGCCGGGTGCGGCCCGACCAGAAGCGGGCCATGGTGCATGCCCTGCAGTCCCGCGGTCACACGGTGGCGATGACGGGGGACGGGGTCAACGACGTGCTGGCGCTCAAGGATGCCGACATCGGCGTGGCGATGGGCTCGGGCAGTTCGGCGTCCCGCGCGGTGGCTCAGATCGTGCTGCTGGACAACAAGTTCGCGACGCTTCCGTACGTCGTCGGCGAGGGCCGTCGGGTGATCGGCAACATCGAGCGGGTCTCCAACCTGTTCCTCACCAAGACCGTCTACTCGGTGCTGCTGGCGATTCTCGTCGGCCTGGCGGGGCTGTCGTCCAAGCTCTTCGGATCCGATCCACTGCCGTTCCCGTTCCAGCCCATCCACGTCACGATCGCGGCCTGGTTCACCATCGGCATTCCGGCGTTCGTCCTGTCGCTGGCGCCCAACAACGAACGCGCGCACACGGGCTTCGTGCGTCGGGTGATGACGGCGGCGCTGCCGTCGGGACTCGTGGTCGGGATCGCGACGTTCACGTCCTATCTGGTCGCCTATCAGGGCCGCGAGGCCACGCCGACCGAACAGACACAGGCGTCGACCGCGGCGCTGATCACCCTGCTGGTTTCCGGCGTGTGGGTGCTGGCGGTAGTGGCCCGGCCGTACCAGTGGTGGCGGGTGGCGCTGGTGACCGCGTCGGGCGCTGGCGTATGTGGTGATCTTCTCGATTCCGCTGGCGCGAGAGGCGTTCATGTTGGATGTGTCCAATGTGACGATCACGTCAATGGCGTTGGTTATCGGCCTGGTCGGGGCCGCTGCGATCGAGGTGATCTGGTGGGTCCAGGGAGCGATTCTCGGAGAACGCCGACGGCTGTGGAGGCAGCGGTAGGGTAGGCACATGGCATTCCTAGACAAGGTCAAGAGTCTGCTGGCCAAGAACGCCGACAAGGTGGACACCGCGATCGACAAGGCCGGTGACATCGTCGATAAGAAGACGCAGGGCAAGTACGCCCAGCACGTCGACAAGGTGCAGGATGCGGCCAGGAAGGCCGTGGACAAAAGCAACGCCAACCAAACCGGCCAGGTGCCTCCGACGCAGCAGTCGGGTCAGGTTCCGCCACCTCAGCCGCCGCCGGGGAGCCCGCCGCAGCAGCAACCCCCGACGGCCCCACCCGCCCCTAGTACGTATGGCCAAACTCTCCGTCTCCGTCGACGTCCCGTTGCCGCCGGAGAAGGCGTGGGAGTGTGCGTCCGACCTGTCGCGCTACAAGGAGTGGCTCAGCATTCACCGCGTCTGGCGTAGCAAGCTGCCCGAAACCCTGGAGAAGGGCACGGTCATCGAGTCGATCGTCGAAGTCAAGGGCATGCCCAACCGGATCAAGTGGACCATCGTCCACTACAAGCCGCCGGAAGCGATGACGCTCGACGGCGTCGGTGTGGGCGGCGTGAAGGTCAAACTCATCGGCAAGGTCAAACCGTGCGGCCGATGGGGTCGACGGTCACGTTCGACGTGCACCTCGGCGGACCCGCGTTGTTCGGCCCGATCGGCATGCTGGTCGCAGGTGCGCTCAAGGGCGATATCCGGGATTCGCTGAACTGTTTCAAGTCGGTGTTCGCCCCGCGCTAAGTTGCGCGAGCAGACGCAAAGTGCCGCAAATCTGCGGTGTGTCGGGGCACTTTGCGTCTGCTTGCGCTGATCAAGTCAGCGGCGGAAGCGCCTGCGGACCAGCTTCGTGAACTCGACCGTCGACCGGCGGACC
>CAVTSZ010000007.1:0-15083 GCA_963737385.1 uncultured Actinomycetota bacterium | reverse complement strand
CGAGCGCCAGTACGAAGTTGATGTCGGATGCGGGCGGCTTGAGCAGTTCGTGGATGGCTCCGCTGGCGTCCGTGTACTGCACGGGCAAAACCGAGATCCAGTTTGCGACCAGGATGAAGACGAACAGCGTCACCGCGAGCGGCAGCACGAACGGCGCGATCTTCATGCCGATCGCGTTCTCGATCTGAGTCCGGGTCTGGGTCGTGATCGCTTCCCAGAACAGCTGCACGCCACCGGGCACACCCGTCGACGTCACCTTGGCGCGCAGGAAGAACGCCAGCCCGAGCACGATCACCGCGGCAATGGCGGTCGCCAGCACCGTGTCGGTGTTGACCGTCAGTCCGAACCAGTGGGCCTCAGTATGGTGGCCGACCTGAATGCCGGATTCGGCGGCCAAAATCGTCTCGGTCATTGCTGTGCCCCTTCGTTTCCGTCGGCTTCAGCTGGGCCTGCTTTGAGCTTTTTCATCACCGGCAGCGCGGTGGATATCACGAGCAGTACCTGGAACAAGGCCATGCCAAACACCACACCCAGACCCTGCGGCCGGAAGATGAACGCGATGGTCAATCCGACGACCGTCATCACCATCAGCCGGGTCGCCGAGTTCAGCGCCATCTTGCGCTTCAGCGGATGATCCTCGGCCGTAATGGATTCCACCGAACGCTGCACCAGTATCGCGTTGAGCAAACCCAGGACGAGTCCGACGCCGAAGAATACGCCGACCATCGGGTGACCCAGCATCGCGGCCGCGGCCGTCACCAACCCGGCGAACACCACACAGATCACGAACAGGCGCAACGGCCTGAAAGCCACGGAAGGAAACACCAACGGCGCGTCCTGCGCTGGCGTCGTCACTGCTTCACCTCAATCCCGCGGTCGGAAGGAAGTTCCCGAATGATCCCAAAGTTTCTGTGAGTGGCGCCACGAGCGTATCGGAGGGCGTCGGGCTCGCTGGAATCACCCAAGGGGCAGCTCCCTTTGTCGGTCGTTTTTCCGGTCCGATCGGTGGCGAACCGATGGCCCGGAGGCCGGCAACCCGCGAGGTTTTTTCGGGTTCTGACTGAACCCTAACACATGGTGGAGGCCCTAAATGGGGCCTACTACATTTTGTCGTACATTTCCTCGAACTGCTCATTCGAGCGGCGCAGAAGGGGGATCAGCGTGACGACGATCGCGACCAGAATCGCTGCCAGCATGACGGCACCGGTGTAGCGCGGATCGAAGAAAATCGTGCTCGCCGCACCGAAAGCGACGATGCCCACCCACAGGTAGATGAGCAGCACCACCCGTCGGTGCGAATGACCGATCTGCAGCAACCGGTGGTGCAGGTGCATCTTGTCGGGACTGAACGGGCTGCGGCCCGCACGCGTGCGGCGGACGATCGCCAACAACATGTCCAGTGCGGGCACGAACATCACCGCCACCACCAACAGGAACGGCGACAGCAGAGCGAACACATCGCGAGCGCCGTAAGCCGTCTGCGAGATCGGGCCCGCCGCGGTGGTCGAGGCGGCGGCGAGCATCAGGCCGATCAGCATCGAACCCGAGTCACCCATGAAGATCTTCGCGGGGTGGAAGTTGTGCGGCAGGAATCCCAGGCACGCCCCGGCGAGCACCACCGAGATGACCGCGGGCGGATAGAACAGGACATCGCCGCCGTGATCGCGCAGCAGTCCGATCGAGAAGATGCAGATGGCGGACGCGGTGATCAGCCCCAGTCCGGCGGCCAGACCGTCGAGTCCGTCGACGAAGTTCATGGCGTTGACGATCGCGACCGTGAGAGCGAGGGTCAGCAGGATCGACGACACCTGGTCCAAGACGATGGTGCCGACGCCGCCGATCGGGATGTAGAGCACGCTCCACGCGACGCCCATCGTGACAAGCACACTGGCCGCCGTGATCTGACCGGCAAACTTGGTCAACGCGTCCAGGCCCCAGCGGTCGTCGATCAGGCCGATGACCATGATGAGCCCGCCCGCGACGACGACGGCGGGCATGCCCGACGAATACACGAACCCACGCGTCAGAGCCGGAAGCTGCGATGCCAGCAGGACGGCGGCCACCACGCCGACGTACATCGCCAGCCCTCCCATCCGGGGGGTCGGCTGCAGGTGGACGTCGCGTTCGCGGGGATACGCCACGGCGCCGAGTCGCCGGGCCAGCACGCGCACCCACCCTGTCGCGAAGTAGGTGATGATGGCCGCGGTCAGCCCGACCAGCGCGAGCTCACGTAGCGGGACACCCGCTCCGCGATCGTCGAGCGCCAGCAGAGTGTCTGCCGCGAAGACCACCGATGAACCGTACGCCACGTTGCCCCAGATCAATCCGTCAGCGTGGAGGGCTCCACACCCAGGACCTCGGCCACCGCGTCGACGGTCACCGGACCCTGCCGCAGCACGCGCGGGTGCGCACCGGTGAGGTCGACGATCGTCGACGCCGCCTGTCTTTCGGACGGTCCCGCATCGAGGTAGACGTCGACGAGGTCGCCGAGTTGGTCCCGTGCGTCCTGCGCCGTGACCGCGGCGGGCCGACCCGAGATGTTCGCGCTCGACACGGCCATCGGCCCCACCTCGCGTAACAACTCGATGGCCACCGGGTGCAACGGCATGCGCACCATGACTGTGCCGTGCGCATCGCCGAGATCCCACTGCAGCGACGGCGCCTGGCGCACCACAAGACTCAGGGCGCCCGGCCAGAACGCCTGGATGAGTTCGCGTGCGGTGTGCGGCACGGAGTACACCAGACCGTCGATCGTGTGCCACGAACCCACGAGTACCGGGACGGGCATGTCGCGACCGCGGCCCTTGGCCGACAGCAGCGCGGACACGGCGTCGCCGTCAAAGGCGTCGGCGCCGATGCCGTAGACGGTGTCGGTGGGCAGCACCACCAGGCGGCCCCCCTTGAGCGCACTGATCGCCGAGGCGATTCCCGTTGCCCGGCCCTGTTCGTCCGCACAGTCGAACGTTTCGGTCATGACGTCAGCATCTCACCGGCTCCGGACCGCGGTGACGAACCGGGGTCGTCCCGCAAGGTCGTGTCGGGGGGTGACATCGTCGAATCGTCCTGCCCGGGTAAATGCTTCGACGGTCCGGGCAGACGTGGTGTCGTCGTGCTCGACGGCGCAGCGCCCGCCCGGCCGCAGCCACCTGGCCGAAAGGGACGTGATGGAGTCGATGACCGCCATCCCGTCAGGGCCGCCGAACAGCGCGTGCGGTGGATCATGTTCGGCCACTTCGGGTTCCAGGACCGCGCCGTCTGGGATATAGGGCGGGTTGGCGACGAGGAGGTCGACGCGGCCGTCGAGTTCAGGCAGCAGACCCGGTTCTGTCACGTCGGCCCGGGTCAGTTCGACGTCGGTGTCTGCGAGATTTCGGCGCGCGTATTCCAGCGCGAGGTCGGAATCGTCGACAGCGATGATGCGGGCCTCGGGCCAGTTCTTCGACAGGGCGAACGCCAGCGCGCCGGTACCCGTGCACAGGTCGACGATCACGGGATCCTGCGACAGCGGTTGCGCAACAGCCCATTCCAGCATCGCTTCGGTCTCGGGCCGCGGAATGAACACACCAGGACCGACGTGCACGGTCACCGGGCCGAACGCGGCGGTGCCGACGATGTGCTGAAGCGGTTTGCGCTCGATGCGCTGGGCGATGAGCGCGCCGTATCGCTCGAAGAAACCGGGCCCGGCTTCGACGAGGGGCAACCGTCCGCGGTCGACACCTGCGGCATGGGCCGCGAGGAGTTCGGCGTCGGCGCGCGGCGATCCGACCCCCGCCTTGGTCAACGCCGCCGCGGCGGCATCGATCGCCTGGCGGATGTTGACACATGCCGGCACCCGGCCGGGCCGGGTCATGCTTGTTGCAGCCTTGAATGCTTGTCGGCGGCCGCCAGTGCGTCGAACAGTGCGTCGAGGTCACCGTCGAGGACCTGGTCGAGGTTGTGCGCCTTGAAGTTGATCCGGTGATCGGCGATGCGATTCTCGGGGAAGTTGTAGGTGCGGATCCGCTCGCTGCGGTCGACGGTGCGGATCTGGCTGGCCCGGTCCGCCGACGCGTCGGTCTGCGCCTGCTCCTCGGCGAGGGCCTGTAGTCGAGCGGCCAGCACCTGCAGTGCTCGCGCCTTGTTCTGCAGCTGGCTGCGCTCGTTCTGGCACGTGACGACAATTCCGGTGGGCAGGTGCGTGATTCGCACCGCGGAGTCCGTCGTGTTGACGCCCTGGCCGCCCTTACCCGACGAACGGTAGACGTCGATTCGCAGATCGGATTCGTCGATCTGGATTGCTTCTACCTCTTCGGGCTCGGGGTAGACGAGCACGCCGGCCGCCGATGTGTGCACGCGGCCCTGCGACTCGGTGACCGGCACGCGCTGCACGCGATGCACTCCGCCCTCGAACTTGAGCCGCGCCCACACACCGTCGGCCGCGTCGCCCTTGCTCCTGATCGACAGGGTTGCGTCCTTGTAGCCGCCGAGGTCCGACGTGGTCTCGCCGAGCATCGTTACCGTCCAGCCGTGCCGCTCGGCGTATCGGATGTACATCCTCGCCAGGTCGGCGGCGAACAATGCCGACTCCTCCCCGCCCTCACCGGACTTGACCTCGAGCACGATGTCGTCGGCGTTGTGTGGGTCACGGGGTGCGAGCAGATCGGTCAGCTGGGTGTCGAGCTGCTCGACGGTGGCCTCCAGCTCGGGGACCTCCGCGGCGAACGACTCGTCGTCGGCGGCCAGCTCACGGGCCGCCTCGAGGTCGCCTCGCGCGACCTCCAGCTTGCGGTAGGTCGCAACGATCGGTGAGACCTGCGCGAACCGCCGGCCGACCTTGCGGGCCGCGTCGGCGTCGGCATGCAGGTTGGGGTCGGAGAGTTGACGCTCGAGGTCGGCAAGCTCGGTCAGCAGCGCGTCGATCACCGGCGCCGTCTCGCTCATGTCGTCCCCCTTCCCCGCAATGCACTCCAGCTGTTTTATCGCCGAACGCGACGCGACGCCCGGCCTGCGCTCGCACGCAGAATCGGGCGTCGCAACGACAGCTAGTTGTCTGTGCCTGTTTCGGGCGACTTCTCGCCCGCGCCCTTGCGCTTGCCGTAGCGCTTCTCGAAGCGGGCCACGCGGCCGCCGCTGTCGAGGATCTTCTGCTTGCCGGTGTAGAAGGGGTGGCACTGCGAGCAGACCTCGACGTGAATCTGTCCGCCCGTCTTCGTGCTGCGCGTCGTGAACGAGTGGCCGCAGCCACAGTGCACCGTCGTCTCGACGTAGTCAGGGTGAATACCCGATTTCATGGTTTCCTCTTCGATCGTGGGCCCCGGGTCGCCCCTCCGTTGACTGGGAGGTATCGGCGTGAACCGGAACCGAGGGTGTCGGCGCCATTATGCCAGGTCAACCGCCAAAGGCCTAAACGCGTGCGGCAGGCTCGCTATTCCACGGTCATCCGGCGCGAGTGTGGGCTTGTGCCACGCCTGACGCCTTTAAGCGTGACGGTAATCCACGTTCGCCGCGAGGGGCACCTGCGTGGTGAACAGATCCGCAAAAGTGTTCACGATGGCACAATGCTGTGGTGACGACCGGCACTGCCACCAAGAACGTCCGCGATCGCTTGATCGACGCCGCGGAGGTCTGCATGCGCGCCAAGGGGATCCGCGCGACGACGGTGTCGGAGGTGGCCGAAGTCGCCGGGGTGTCGCGTGGCTGGCTGTATCGCCACTTCTCCGACAAGGTCTCGCTGCTGGGTGCGGCGATCGTGCGCCTCAACGAGATGTACTGGTCAGAGGCGCACGCCATGCTCGAGCGCGTCGAGGGTCTGGACCGCCAGATGGCATTGGGCATCCGCCACGCCCGCACCGCATACGACGATCCCGGTGCGCTGCTGATGAAACTGCGAATGGCGGAGCCTGAGGAGTTCGCGGCCTGCGCGGGCGCCGGCGTCCAGGGCCTGGTGCCCGATCTCGCCCACTTCTGGTCCCCTTACCTCGTCGCGGCGCGCGACCGCGGCGAAATCCATCCGGACACCAACATCGCCGAAGCATCGGAATGGGTTGCGCGCGTACTGATTTCACTCGCAACGGTGCCCGGTGACACCCTCGATCCCGCCGACGGCGATGCGCTGCTCGTCCAGGTCCGTCGCTATCTGATGCCGGGCCTGAGGCAGGATCCCGCCGTGTGATTTGTGTGCGTATTGGAGCGCTCAGCGCAACAAAACGCACACAAATCGCGTCTTAGTTGGCGTCCGCGGAGCCCGGGGCGGTCTTGGAGACCTGCACCAGGAACTCGTAGTTGTTCTTCGTCTTGCGCAGCTGGCTCATCAGCAGGTCGATGGCCTGGTGCGGGTCGAGGCCCGACAGAACGCGGCGCAGCTTGTGCACGACCGCGAACTCGTCGGTCGAGAGCAGCAGTTCGTCCTTGCGGGTGCCGGACGGGTTGACGTCGACCGCCGGAAACACCCGTCGTTCGGCGATCTTGCGGTCCAGCTTGAGCTCGGCGTTGCCGGTGCCCTTGAACTCCTCGAAGATCACCGTGTCACCGGTCGAGCCGGTCTCCACCATCGCGGTGGCGATGATCGTCAGCGAGCCGCCCTCTTCGATGTTGCGGGCCGCGCCGAGGAACCGCTTGGGCGGATACAGCGCGGTCGAGTCGACACCACCGGACAGGATTCGGCCTGATGCGGGCGACGCGTTGTTGTAGGCGCGGCCGAGCCGGGTGATCGAGTCGAGCAGCACCACGACGTCCTTGCCCTGCTCGACGAGACGCTTGGCGCGCTCGATCGCGAGCTCGGCAGCCTGAGTGTGGTCTGACGGCGGGCGGTCGAAGGTGGAGGCGATCACCTCACCCTTGACCGAGCGCTGCATGTCGGTGACCTCTTCCGGACGCTCGTCGACGAGCACCACCATCAGGTGGCATTCCGGGTCGTTCTTGGTGATGGCGTTGGCGATGTCCTGCATGATCGTGGTCTTGCCGGCCTTCGGCGGCGACACGATGAGGGCGCGCTGACCCTTACCGATCGGCATGATCAGGTCGATCACCCGGGTGGTCAACTTCTCCGATGTGGTTTCCAGGCGCAGCCGCTCGTTGGGGTACAGCGGAGTGAGCTTGGTGAACTCGGGACGCTTCTTGGCGTCTTCGACGGGTCCGCCGTTGACGGTGTCCAGCCGGACGAGCGGGTTGAACTTCTGCCGCTGGTTGGGCTGCTCGCCGTCCTTGGCCACACGGACCGCCCCGGTCACCGCGTCACCGCGGCGCAGACCGTTCTTGCGGACCATGTTCATCGACACATACACGTCGTTCGGGCCGGCCAGGTAGCCGGATGTGCGGACGAAGGCGTAGTTGTCGAGGACGTCGAGAATTCCCGCGACGGGCTGCACGACGTCGTCTTCACGCAGTTCGGTATCGCGGTCACCACGGTCACCGCCACCGCCACCGTCGCCGCCGCGCTCACGGCGCCTGCGGTCCCGGAACCGACGGCCCCGACGACCCCCACGGCCTTCGCCGTCGTCGTCGTTGTCGTTGTCCTGGTTCTGGTTGTTGCGGTTCTGGTTGTTGCGGCTCTGGTTGGTGCGGTTCTGCTGGCCGCCCTGCTGGTCATCGCCGTCGGACTTATCGCCCTCGGACCTGCCACCACGCTGCTTGGCCGTCTGCTCGCTGTCGGCGTCGGTCTTGGCGCCCTGGCCGCCGTCCTGTGCGGTCTGGTCCGAGCCGCCCGGGGCGCCCGTCTCACGGGAGGCCCCGCGACGCTCGCGGCGCGGTGGCCGCTGGTCGGTCTGTACACCGCTGTTCCGGTCGTCGGTGCCGGTCTCGGTCGTGGAATCGGAGGCAGGCGTCGTGGCGGCCGAACCGCTGTCGGCGGCCGCCTTCGGGGCCGAGCCACTGGACTCGCCGCGGTGCTCACGGATGGCGGCGACCAACTCGCTCTTGCGCATTCCGGAGGCGCCCTCGACGCCGATCTGCTTGGCCAGCGCCCGCAGTTCGGGCAGCACCATCGTGGACAACGATGCGGCACGATCGCCGGAGGCCACGTCGGCCGTCGGTGCGGTTTCCGCGGTGGGCGTGCTGGTGGACGCTTCCTCTGCCACGGGAGTCGAGATGTCTGAATTCACGGAGATCGGCAGCTGTTCGTTTTCGCCGCTGCCACCAGCCGTGATCAGGTCCGTTTCGGTCACGGATTTCCTTTCTTTCCCTCGCTGATCGAGTCATGCGGGGGTTCGGTGCGGTCAGCTGATCCGCTGAGCGCGTACGTCCACCATTGCCTCTGCAACAGTGATCGCCGGGATTCGCCGATCAACGGCGAACCGTCAGGCCACGAGATGAACACTTGAAAGAAGAGTGGTCGTCCTAGTGTCGACGCAGGCAGAGACGCTGCAATTGCTGGACGAGAGCGAGGATAACCCGCTTCCGTGCCGGAAGCAAGAATCACGATGGTTCACATGTGACTCATGTTGTTGATGCCTCCGGGCTGCAATCAACTCTGGACGGCAACACCAGACGTCCAGCGGACGCCCTCGCCAACCGTCATCTCGCTGACGGTGAACCCGTTGGCGGCGGCGTACTCCAAAGCTTCTGGAGGCAATTCCGATTGCGTACTCATCGCGATAACCGCAGGCCCGGCGCCGGAAAGCACCGCCGCAACACCACAACGCCGAAGAATCCGCAGGTATTCCGCGGACCTCGGCATGGCGGCGGCCCGCTGCGGCTGGTGCAGGACGTCCTCGGTGGCCTCCATCAACAGATCGGGCCGTTCGGCGAGCGCCACAACCAGCAGCGCAGCGCGGCTCACGTTGAACCGCGCGTCGGTGTGGCTGACCTGCTCCGGCAGCAGCACACGAGTCTCGACCGTCAAGGAGCGTTCCTCGGGGATGCCGGGGAACAGGCGGATGTCGGGGTGCAGGCGCAACGGGGCCGCTGAGTAGCGAGGCAGCACGCCCTCGTGTTCGGTCCACGACACCACCGCCCCGCCGAGGACGGCGGCCGAAGCGTTGTCTGGATGACCCTCGAACTCACTGGCCAGCTGGATCAGCTCGGTCTCGGTGAATGGAGCCGAACCTGCCTGCGTCACAAGGCCGTTGACGACGGCGAGCCCGCCGACGACCGCCGAGGCCGATGAACCCAGCCCTCTGGAGTGCGGAATGTCGTTGCGGCAGCGGACCTTGAGTCCCGACACTTCGGAACCTGCGGTCTGCAGCCCGTGCTCGATCGCGCGCACGACCAGATGCGTCGAGTCCAGGAGAACCTGTCCGGCGCCCTCCCCTTCGACCTCCACAGTGAGACCGGATTCGGTTGTCTCGACGACGATCTCGTCGTACAGGCTCAACGCGAGGCCCAGGCTGTCGAACCCGGGGCCGAGGTTGGCGCTGGACGCTGCGACGACGGCAGTGGCCGTCAGCCCGGCAGGCAGAGTCCGAGTCACCGAAGCCACCCGCTAGACCAAACCCAGCTTCTCGACGACGGCCGACGGGTCGACCGGCAACGGGGTGACGGCCGGCATGCCTTTCAGCGCCGTGTCGGGGTCCTTGAGCCCGTTGCCCGTCACGGTGCACACCACGGTCGACCCCTTGGCGACCCAGCCGTCCTCGATCGACTTGAGCAGGCCCGCGATGCTGGCCGCGGACGCGGGCTCGACGAACACCCCCTCGGTGCGCGCCACCAGGTGATATGCCGAAAGAATCTCCTCGTCGGTAGCGGCAAGGAAGCGTCCGTCGGACTGCTGCTGCGCTTCGACCGCCGAGGTCCACGACGCGGGCGAGCCGATCCGGATCGCGGTCGCGATGGTCTCGGGGTTCCGCACCGGCTCACCGAGGACCAGGGGCGCGGCACCGGCGGCCTGGGTGCCCAGCATGCGCGGCAACCGGTCCGACAACCCGTCGCGGTGGTACTCGGTGTAGCCCTTCCAGTACGCGGTGATGTTGCCCGCGTTGCCGACGGGCAGCGAGTGCACGTCCGGAGCGGCACCGAGCGCGTCGACGATCTCGAACGCGGCGGTCTTCTGCCCCTCGATGCGGAACGGGTTGACCGAGTTGACGAGCGAGATGGTCGGATAGTCGGCGGTGAGCTTGCGGGCCAACTCCAGGCAGTCGTCGAAGTTGCCGTCGATCTGAATGATCTTCGCGCCGTGCATGACGGCCTGGGCGAGCTTGCCCATCGCGATCTTGCCCTGCGGTATCAGCACCGCGCAGGTGATGCCCGCGCGCGCCGCATAGGCCGCGGCTGACGCCGAGGTGTTGCCGGTGGACGCGCACAGCACGGCCTGCTGCCCCCGCGCGACCGCCTCGGTCACCGCCATGGTCATGCCGCGGTCCTTGAACGAACCCGTCGGATTGAGACCTTCGACCTTCAGATGCACCGTGCAGCCGGTGTATTCGGACAGTCGCGGCGCGGGCAGCAATGGAGTGCCGCCCTCACGCAGGGTGATGGGTGTCCAGCTGTCCTCGACCGGGAGGCGGTCGCGGTAGGCGGCGATCAGCCCGGGCCAGGGTTGGTGTACGGCCCTCGGCTGCGCTGTGCCCGTTGCTCTTCGCGCAAGCGGCTCATCGCTCACTCGCTTGTTCCTTCCATGCGCAGCACGCTGTTGATGCCCTGTACGACGTCGAGGTCGGCCAGCGCCTCAACGGTTTCCGACAGGGCGGCGTCGGTGGCCTGGTGCGTGACGACGACGATGCGCGCACCGCACCGCTGGCCTTCCTCGTCGACCATGCCCTCCTGGCGCACCTCGGCGATGCTGACCTCGCGCTTGCCGAATTCGGCTGCGACAGCGGACAGAACGCCAGGCCGGTCGGCGACGTTCATGCTGACGTAGTAGCGGGTGGGGATGAACCCGATCGGTGAGATCGGCAGCTTTGCGTACTTGGACTCACGCGGACCGCGTCCACCCTGGACCCGGTTGCGCGCGGCCATGACGAGATCGCCCATCACCGCGGAGGCGGTGGGTGCGCCGCCGGCACCCTGGCCGTAGAACATCAGCCGCCCGGCCGCCTCGGCCTCGACGACGACCGCGTTGAAGGCGCCGTTGACGGCGGCGAGGGGGTGGGTCAAGGGCACCAGTGCCGGATAGACGCGGGCCGACACACGCTGCAGCCCTTCATCGGTGGTGAGCCGCTCGCAGATCGCCAGCAGTTTGATCGTGCAGCCGAGGGCGCGCGCCGCGACGAAGTCCGCCGGGGCGACCTTCGTGATGCCTTCGCGGTACACGTCGTCGGCGGTGACGCGGGTGTGGAAGGCGATCGATGCGAGGATCGCGGCCTTCGCGGCGGCGTCGTAGCCCTCGACGTCGGCGGTCGGGTCCGCTTCGGCGTAACCCAGCGCACTCGCGTCGGCCAGCGCCGCGCTGTAATCAGCGCCGGTGCTGTCCATCTCGGAGAGGATGTAGTTCGTCGTCCCGTTGACGATGCCGGCGACTCTCACCACGGTGTCGCCCGCCAGTGACTGGGTCAGCGGACGGATCACCGGGATGGCACCGGCGACGGCGGCCTCGAAGTAGAGGTCGACGTGGGCGTGTTCGGCGGCCTGCGCCAGTTCTCCGGTGGAGACGGCCATCAGCGCCTTGTTGGCTGTGACGACCGACTTGCCCTGCTCCAGCGCGGACAGGATGGCTTTGCGCGCGGGTTCGACCGGCCCCATCAACTCGACGACGATGTCGACGTCGTCACGCGATACCAGTTCGTCGATGTTGTCGGTCAGCAGGTCGACCGGCACGCCACGGTCGTCGGCCACTCGGCGCACGCCGATGCCGCGCAGCACCAGCGGCGCGCCGATCCGGGCGGTCAGGTCCTCGGCGCTCTCGCCGATGATGCGGACGACCTGGCTGCCCACATTTCCCAGACCCAATACCGCTACGCCGATGGGCTTTTCGTCGGTTCCCATGGTTTACCTCACTTCCAGACTGAGTAGATCGTCGACCGTCTCCCGGCGCAGGATCAGGCGTACTCGCCCGTCGCGCGCGGCCACCACGGCGGGGCGGCCGATCAGGTTGTAGCGGCTCGACATGGAATAGCAGTAGGCGCCAGTGGCCGCGACGCCCAGCAGATCGCCCGGTTCGATGTCGTCGGGCACCCACGTGTCTCGTACGACGATATCGCCGCTCTCACAATGCTTTCCGACGATACGTCCCAACGTCGAGGAGCCTTCGCTGACCCGGGAGATCAGTCGGACGTCGTATTCCGCACCGTAGAGCGACGTGCGGATGTTGTCGCTCATGCCGCCGTCGACGCTGACGTAGCGGCGATATCTGTCGGACGCAACGGCGACGTCTTTGACGGTGCCGACCTGATAGAGCGTGATGGTGCCCGGGCCGGCGATGGCGCGACCGGGCTCGACCACCAACTTCGGGGCGGGCAGCCCGACCGCCGCGGATTCGTCGCGGACGATGGCGCTCAGCTTCGCGGCGAGGTCGTGCACCGGCGGCGGATCGTCATGCGGCAGATAGGAGATGCCAAGGCCGCCGCCGAGATCCACGATCGACATCTGCGACGTCTTGTCGACACCGAATTCGACGACGACATCGCGCAGCAGACCGATCACGCGGTGCGCGGCGATCTCGAAGCCCGCGACGTCGAAGATCTGCGACCCGATGTGACTGTGCAGACCGACAAGGCGCAGATGATCGGTGGCGAACACGCGGCGCACAGCGACCATCGCGGCCCCGCTTGCCAGCGACAGACCGAACTTCTGGTCTTCGTGGGCGGTGGAGATGAACTCGTGGGTGTGCGCCTCGACGCCGACGGTGACGCGCACCAGCACGTCCTGTACGACTCCCGCCGCGGCGGCGATCTCATCGAGACGTTCGATCTCCGTCATCGAGTCGACCACCACGTGTCCGACGCCGGCCTTGACGGCCGCCTTCAGCTCATCGACCGATTTATTGTTGCCGTGCAATGCGATTCGATCAGCAGGGAAATCGGCATGCAGCGCGACGGCGAGCTCGCCGCCGCTGCAGACATCCAGCGCCAGCCCCTCCTCGTCGATCCAGCGCGCCACCTCGGTGCACAGGAACGCCTTCGCCGCGTAGCGCACGTACTCACCGCCGCCGAAGGCTGCGGCGATCTCGCGGCAGCGTGACCGGAAGTCGTCCTCGTCGATCACGAAGACCGGGGTGCCGAACTCCGCCGCGATGTCGGTGACGGCCACTCCCGCGATCGACACCACACCGTCGTCGCCGCGAACGGCGTTGCGGGGCCACACGTTCGGCGCGAGCTGCAGCACCTCTGCCGCGGACAGCGGCCGAGGCGGCGCGCTGCCGTGGTGGGCCTCTTCTGCGTGCCGGGGACCGGCCGGGTGCGCGATCACATCCGCTCCGGAGCGGTGACGCCGAGGATGCCGAGGCCGTTCGCGATGACCTGCCGTGTCGCATCGCAGAGCGCCAGGCGCGCGGAATGTAGGTCGTTCGGGGCTTCGTCGCCCTGCGGCAGCACGCGGCAGGAGTCGTAGAACCGGTGGTAATCGCCGGCCAGGTCTTCGAGGTAACGGGACACACGATGCGGTTCACGCAGCGCCGCAGCGGTTTTCAGCACGCGGGGGAACTCGCCGATGTTGCGAACCAGCACCCCCTCCTTGTCGTGCGTCAGCAGCTCGAGGTGCTCGGTGCTCGCGGCGATGCCCAGCTCGGCGGCGTTGCGCGCCAGCGCCGAGAGTCGGGCGTGCGCGTACTGCACGTAGTAGACCGGATTCTCGTTGGACGCCGACGACCACAACGCGAGGTCGATGTCGATCGGGCTGTCCACCGAGGACCGGATCAGCGAGTACCGGGCGGCGTCCACGCCGATCGCGTCGACGAGGTCGTCGAGCGTGATCACCGTGCCAGCACGCTTACTCATCCGGACCGGCTGGCCGTCACGCACCAGGTTGACCATCTGCCCGATCAACACCTCGACGGTGGCGGGGTCCTCGCCCACCGAGGAGGCGATCGCCTTGAGCCGGGCGATGTAGCCGTGGTGGTCGGCGCCGAGCATGTAGATGCACAGATCGAATCCGCGCTCACGCTTGTCGAGGTAGTAGGCGATGTCCGCGGCGACGTACGCGGGCGAACCGTCACTCTTGATGACGACCCGGTCCTTGTCGTCACCGAAGTCGGTGGTGCGCAACCAGACTGCGCCGTCCTTCTCGTAGACCTTGCCGGCGTCGCGAAGCTTCGCGATCGCCTGATCGACCCGTCCCGACGTGTGCATCGAGTCTTCGTGGGTGTAGACGTCGAAGTCGGTGCCGAAGTCGTGCAGTGAGGCCTTGATGTGGGTGAACATCAGGTCGACGCCGATGGCGCGGAAGGTCTCCCGCATCTCATCGTCGGGCAGGCCCAGTGCGCCGGGGTCCTTGGCGAGCACCTGGGCGGCGATGTCCTTGATGTAGTCACCGGCGTAGCCGTCGTCGGGCGTCGGCTCCCCCTTCGCGGCCGCGATCAACGAGTTGGTGAACCGGTCGATCTGGGCGCCGTGGTCGTTGAAGTAGTACTCGCGCAGGACGCGGGCGCCCTGTGTCGACAGCAGTCGGCCCAGTGCGTCGCCGACCGCGGCCCAGCGGGTGCCGCCGATGTGGATCGGGCCGGTGGGATTGGCCGAGACGAACTCGAGATTGATGTTCTGGCCGTTGAGAGCGTCGGAGTGTCCGTATGCCGCGCCCGCATCGATGACATTGTTGACGATGACGCCCTGAGCGGACGCATCGATGCGCAGGTTGACGAAGCCGGGGCCTGCAACGTCGGCGGCGGCGATACCGTCGGCCTGCAGCAGCGCGGCGGCAAGCCAGCCGGCCAGCTCACGGGGGTTCGCGCCGACCTTCTTGCCCAGCTGAAGAGCGAGATTGGTGGCGTAGTCGCCGTGGTCGGGGTTGCGCGGGCGCTCGACGGTGACCGTGGCCGGCAGTGCTGAGGTGTCGAGGCCGCGCTCGGAGAGCACCGCGGCCGCGGTGGTCTTGAGCAGCTCTGCCAGGTCGGCGGGGGTCACGGGGGTCCATCCTATGGTCTGTGGTGGTCAGGCCCCGAATCCGTTTCCGGCCAAACCGATGCGTTAGGCTGTGCACGCCCATCGGCGCAGCTTCACCCATGTGCGCCCCCGTAGCTCAGGGGATAGAGCGTCTGCCTCCGGAGCAGAAGGCCGCAGGTTCGAATCCTGCCGGGGGCA
>CAVTSZ010000006.1:0-24718 GCA_963737385.1 uncultured Actinomycetota bacterium | reverse complement strand
CTGATGATGAGTCACACCATCCCGCAGGAGAAGCTGGCCGCCCAGGCCCGCATCATGGCCGACGCCGGATGCCAGTGCGTGTACGTCGTCGACTCCGCAGGGGCGCTGGTGCTCGAGGGTGTCGCCGACCGGGTCGCGGCGTTGGTCGCCGAACTCGGCGACGACGCCCAGGTCGGTTTTCATGGCCACGAGAACCTGGGGCTCGGCGTCGCCAACACCATCGAGGCCGTGCGGGCGGGCGCCAAGCAGATCGACGGCTCGTGCCGCCGCTTCGGCGCCGGTGCGGGCAACGCGCCGGTCGAGGCGCTGATCGGGGTGTTCGACAAGATCGGCGTCAAGACCGGCATCGACTTCTTCGATATCGCCGACGCCGCCGAAGAGGTCGTCGCGCCCGCGATGCCCGCGAATGCCTGCTCGACCGCAACGCGCTGATCATGGGCTACTCGGCGTGTACTCCAGCTTCCTCAAGCACGCCATCCGCCAGTCCGAACGCTACGGCGTACCCGCGCATCACTGCTGCACCGGGCGGGCCAGCGCAAGCTGATCGGCGGCCAGGAGGATCAGCTCATCGACATCGCGCTGGAGATCAAGCGCGAACAAGAGGCGGCACCAGCCAAATACCTGGCACCGCGAGCACGTGAATCCGTACGCGTTTTCGGCGGTACCCGTCGGACCCGATGTGCACCATGGGGCCATGACGACCCGCGAGCCGCACAGACGCTTCTCGAACAGTTGGCCGGTCCGACGGCAACATTGCGTGACGACCAGTGGACGGCCATCGAGTCGCTGGTGGTCCACCGTCGTCGGGCGCTGGTCGTGCAGCGCACCGGCTGGGGCAAGTCGGCGGTGTACTTCATCGCCGCCAAACTGCTGCGCGAAGCGGGGCGCGGCGCGACGGTGATCGTGTCGCCGTTGCTGGCGTTGATGCGCAACCAGGTGGCCGCCGCCGAGCGGGCCGGAGTCCACGCCGCAACGATCAACTCGAGCAATGTCGCCGACTGGGACGAGATCCACGAGCGCGTGCGCCGTGGCGATCTCGACGTCCTGCTGGTCAGCCCGGAACGGTTGAACAACCCCGACTTTCGCGATCAGGTGCTGCCCGCGCTGGCGCGCGACGCCGGCCTTGTGGTGGTCGACGAGGCGCACTGCGTCTCCGACTGGGGCCACGACTTTCGGCCCGACTACCGGCGTATCCGCACCCTGATCGGCGAACTGGGCGCCGACGTCCCGGTGTTGGCCACCACGGCGACCGCCAACGACCGAGTGGTCGACGATGTGGCGACGCAGCTGGGCGTCGGGGGACAGGACACCCTGGTGCTGCGGGGCGGGCTGGACCGCGAGTCGCTGCGACTGTCGGTCGTGAAGGCCGGCAGTCCGGCCCAGCGCGCGGCTTGGCTTGCCGCGCATATCGATTCGCTTCCGGGCTCCGGGATCGTCTACACCCTGACCGTCGCGCAGGCACACGACGTCGCGTCGCTGCTCGCGCGAGCACGGCCACGAGGTCGCCGCCTACACCGGATCCACTGAAGCGGCTGAACGCGAACAACTGGAGGCCGATCTGCTGGCCAACCGGGTCAAGGCGCTCGTCGCGACGTCGGCTCTGGGCATGGGTTTCGACAAGCCCGACCTCGGCTTCGTGGTGCACCTCGGCGCCCCGTCCTCACCGATCGCCTACTACCAGCAGGTCGGCCGTGCCGGGCGGTCGACGGAGAGCGCCGAGGCGATCCTGCTGCCCGGTCGCGAGGATCAGGATGTCTGGCGTTATTTCGCCTCCGTGGCGTTCCCGTCGGAAGCCATGGTGCGCAACGTGATTCGCGTGCTGGAACCCGACCGTCCGCAGTCGACGCCGGCGCTGGAGCCACTCGTCGACCTCGGCCGGTCCCGGTTGGAGATGGTGCTGAAGGTGCTCGACGTCGACGGCGCGGTGCGGCGGGTCAAGGGCGGCTGGGTCGGCACGGGCCAGCCGTGGGACTACGACGAGCCGCGCTACCGGAAGCTCGACGAGGCGCGCAGGCGCGAACAGCAGGCCATGCTCGACTATCAGGTCACCGACGACTGCCGGATGGCGTTTCTGCGTGGCCAACTCGACGATCCCTCACTCGGCGAGAACGAACGCTGCGGTCGGTGCGACAACTGCGCCGGAGTGCACCTGTCCGCCGACGTCGACGCGGGCGCCGCGGAGGACACCCGGCAACGGCTGATGCGGCCGGGAGTGGAACTCACGCCGCGCAAGCAGTGGCCGTCCGGGTTGGCCAAGCTCGGCGTGGACCTGAGCGGAAAAATCGGCGACGGGCCCGCACCCGGTCGCGTCATCGGCAGGCTGACCGATCTGGGCTGGGGTGCGCGGTTGCGGCGCGTGCTCGACGAACCCGACGGCGAGGTGTCCGACGACGTGGTGGCGGCCGCGGTGAAGGTGCTGGCGTCGTGGGACTGGGCGCTTCGGCCGACGGCGGTGATGGCACTGGATTCGGACAGCCATCCGCTGCTGATCTCGTCGCTGGCCCGCGAGTTGGCCCGACTGGGCAGGCTGACCGACCTCGGCACCCTGCGGTACGCGCCCGAACGCCGGCCCGTGACAGCCGCGAACTCCGCCTACCGGGTCGCCGCATTGCACGGGGCCTGGCTCGCACCCGATCCGGGCGTGATCGACGCGGCGGGTGGGCCGGTACTGCTGGTCGACGATCTGTCCGACAGCGGGTGGACGTTCACGATGGCCGCCAGGGTCGTGCGTGCGGCGGGCGCTGTCGACGTTCTTCCCTTCGCGTTGGCCAGCACCAGCTGACCAGCCACTTCCGTCACCTGGGTAACACGGCGGCAGTCGCATGCGAAGTCAATCCAGTGGCCGGGGAAGACCGTGTGCGGCCCGAACCGAGGAGTGAACCCATGAATCGAGCCTCACACGTAGGCCGCAATACGTTCGGTCTGCTCGCGGCTGTTGTCGCAGGTGTCCTGGTCAGCCTGCCCTCCGCGCAGGCGCAGGGAGACCCGGAACCGCAACCCGCGCCCACCACCGCCGCACCCGCGCCGGCGCCCGCAGACGCTGCCGCGCCCGTAGCCGCGCCGGTGGACGACTGCAATGCCGCCACCCTTGCGCAGACGATCAGTTCCGTGACGTCGTCGCTGTCCCAGTACTTTGCCGCTAACCCCGACGCGAACCAGGCGCTGATCGATATCACCAGGCAGCCGTCGTTCGTGGCGATCGGACAGGTCGACGGGTATTTCGCTGAGCACCCGCAACAGGCCGACGAGATCCGGGCCATCAACGCGCCCCTGACCGACTTCAAGAACCGCTGTGGCCTGCAGGTTTCGCCGACCGACGCGCTCACGGTGCTCGCCGACATCTGACACGCCGTCCCGCCAGGGGTTGTTTAGACCCGCCCCCATACCGGTTACGCCTTCGATTGCGACAAATGTTCGCATATTGAAGGAGTGAAATTCCATGAAGATGTCCGCAACGACCGTGCAACGCGGCCTTTTCGGCATGTTCGCGGGGGGTCTGCTTGCATTCGGTTCCGCCGCGATCGTTTCGCCGGTGGCCGACGCTCAGCCCGCGCCGGGCACGGAAACGGACAACTGCAGCGTGAGCGCGATCGCCGACACCTCACGCGCGGTGTCGGAGTCCACGAGCACGTACCTGGCCTCGAACCCTGCGGCCGACGACGCGCTCTCACAGATCGTGACGCAGTCGCCCGCTGAGGTGACCGAGGGCTTCCGCGCGTACTTCGCGCAGAACCCGAAGGTCGAGACCGAGCTGATGACGATCAACCAGCCGGCGATCGACCTCGCCAGCCAGTGTGGTGTCCAGGTGGCACCCACTCCGATCACTGAGGCGCTGACCGACCTCTAATCGGATTCGGGTGCGTACCCGGGCGCGATCTAGCGCCCGGGTTTCGCGCCGCCCAGCTGAGCGGTGACCGCATCCGCCGTCGCGACGAGTGCGCGTGCCCGCTCCACGATCTCGTTGTCCGTCAACGATTTTCCGATGTGCATCGACGCCACCATCACCTGCCGCTGGTAGTGGTCGTAGACCGGCGCCGAGATCACGCTGATCTCGAAACGGGTCGTGCGGCGCTTTCCCCCCGATCCGTTCTCGTCGCGCAGATACACCCGCTCGCCGATGTCGGAGACCAGTTCGCCCAGCAGTGCCCGCAGTTCATCGGGCAGATTGCTCGACATCCCCGCCATCAACGAGTACAGCCGTCGGCCGCCTGGCGTCAGACGCTCGACCAGGTAGCCGTCGTCGCGACACCTGGCGATCACACGATTGAGCCGGTCTGAGTGTGTGCGCAGCGGGATCGTCGGCTCCTTGGCGAGCCAGCTGCGTTCGGCTTCGTCGTCCCACAGCACGAACATCAGCCCGACCGGCGGTGCGAAGGGGTAGCTCTGGCCCACCTCGACGCCGGCGCCGCGCACCGGCGGGCGCCACCAGGTCCAGCAGGGTGATGCGGTCGTCGATCACGCCGGAGAGCGCCGCAGTGACGCCGAATCGCGTTGAGAGGCGACGGAGTTCCTCGCGCGCCGCCGGGCTGACCCGCAGCGATTCCTGCGCCTTGTGCCCGAGCGTGATCAGCGACGGGCCGAGCCGGTAGGTCTTGTCGGCGGCGTCGCGCACCAGATAGCCCGCGTCGGCGAGAGAGGTGATGATGCCCAGGCAGGTCGGCTTGCTCAGCCCGATGTGACGGGCCAACTCGGACAACCCGAAGCGTTCGTCGGGTCGGCCGGCGAGGAAGTCGAGGACGCGCACGACCCGATCGGTCGGCGGCGAAGCGCGGCCGGAGGACTCGGGGGCGGACACCTCTGCAGACTACCTTTCGTTCCATATATGTACCGCCGCGGTCGATATATTGACTCTTGTTAGAACGCGTTCTAGTTTCAAGATGTGTATTCGCAGCCACTGATCGACGCGATCGCCGAGGCGGAGAGCCTTGTCGCCGCCGCCCCGTTCATCGAATCCGAAGCCGACCTTCTGGAGGGGTTGCAGTACCTCGCCGGTTGTATCTCGGGATGTACGCATCTGGCGTTCGACTACGACCGCGACCATCCGTTCATGCAGTCCGGCACCGGCCCGTTCACCAAGATGGGCCTGGACAACCCGGACGCGATGTACTTCGGCACCCGTGTGCAGCCCGGGCACGAGTATGTCGTCACCGGCAAGCGCGGCACCACCACCGACCTCTGCTTTCAGATGCTCGGCGGGGAGTACACCGACGACAACGTGCCGGAGAGCCAGGCCGCGTTCGACGACCGTGAGCTCGATATCGACGCCGACGGCAACTACGAGTGGCGGGTCACCCCGAAGAGCCCGTCGCAGTTGGTGGTTCGCGAGGTCTACAACGACTGGTCGGCCCAGCGCGGCTACATCAGCATCGCCAGGACCGACACCGCGGGCACCGCGCCGCCGCCGCTGACGAAGGAGCTGATCGAGAAGCGCTACGCCGTGGCGGGCAAGCAGTTGGTGCAGCGGGTGAAGACCTGGCTGCAGTTCCCGCAGTGGTTCTACAACACGCTGCCGGTCAACACGATGATCGCGCCGCGGCTGACCCCGGGTGGTCTGGCGACGCAGTACTCGTCCGTGGGGCACTTCGACCTCACGCCGGATCAGGCGATGATCATCACCCTTCCCGTCACCGACGCGCCGTACCTCGGTTTCCAGCTCGGCAGTCTCTGGTACATCTCGCTGGACTACATCAACCATCAGACGTCGCTGAACGGCGCTCAGGCGCAGGCGGATCCGGACGGCAAGATCCGCATCGTGGTCTCCGACGCCAATCCTTCAGTGACGAACTGGTGTGAAACCCTGGGGCACCGCAAGGGGTACCTGCAGTTCCGTTGGCAGCGACTGTCGCGCGAGCTGACCGAGGCGGACGGGCCGACTGTCGAGGTGCTCGACGTCGACAAGGTGGCCGCGGCGCTGCCGTACCACGACTCGAACAAAATCTCGGACGAGGACTGGCGTGCGCGGATCGCGCTGCGCCAGAAGCAGATCGGCGACAGGATGGTGGGTTGATGCTCGAGAACAAAGTTGTTGTCATCAGTGGCGTCGGTCCTGCGCTGGGCACCACGCTGGCCCGGCGGTGTGCCGAGGCGGGCGCGGATCTGGTGCTGGCAGCCCGCACCGTCGAGCGGCTCGAGGATGTCGCCAAGCAGATCACCGACATCGGCAGGCGTGCGGTGACGGTCGGCACCGACATCACCGACGACGCGCAGGTGAGCAATCTCGTCGAGGAGACATTGAAGGCGTTCGGCAAGGTCGACGTGCTCATCAACAACGCCTTCCGGGTGCCGTCGATGAGACCGTTGGCCAACACCACGTTCGATCACATGCGCGACGCCATCGAACTGACGGCATTCGGTGCACTGCGGCTGATCCAGGGTTTCACCCCGGCGCTCGCGGAGGCCAAGGGGTCGGTGGTCAACGTGAACTCGATGGTCGTGCGCCACTCGCAGGCCAAGTACGGCGCGTACAAGATGGCGAAGTCGGCTCTGCTGGCCATGTCGCAGTCGCTGGCCACTGAGCTGGGCGAGCAGGGAATCCGAGTGAACTCTGTTCTGCCGGGCTACATCTGGGGCGGTACCCTGCAGGGCTACTTCGAACACCAGGCCGGCAAGTACGGCACCACCGTCGATGAGATCTACAAGGCGGCCGCGGTGAACAGCGATCTCAAGCGCCTGCCGACCGAGGACGAGGTGGCCTCGGCGATCCTGTTCATGGCCAGCGATCTGTCCAGCGGTATCACCGGACAGGCGCTCGACGTCAACTGCGGGGAGTACAAGGCCTGATGTCTCCTCCCCGCACTGATGTCGGCACCGTCGACGACCTGCACGCGTCGGCGACGAAGGCATGCGGGCTGGACGATTTCGGTGTCGACGACGACAACTACCGCGAGGCGCTGTCCGTGCTGCTGGAGTCGTTCCGGCGCGACGCCGACCTCACCGAGCTCGGCAGCAAGATGAACCGGTTCTTCGTGCGCAACGCCCTGGTGGCCCGGCTGGTGTCGGAGGCGGCCTGGAAGCAATACCCGCAGCACACCGATGTCGCCGTCGACCGGCCCATCTTCGTCACCGGATTGCCCCGCACGGGGACCACCGTCATCCACCGGCTGCTCACTGCCGACCCCCGGCACCAGGGTCTGGAACTGTGGCTGGCTGAGTTCCCGCAGCCGCGCCCACCGCGCGAGACATGGTCGGAGAACCCGGTTTTCGCCCAGCTGGATGCGCAGTTCGCCAAGGCGCATGCGGAGGATCCGGACTACACCGGCCTGCACTACATGACCGCCGACGAGGTGGAGGAGTGCTGGCAGCTGCTTCGCCAGTCGCTGCATTCGGTGTCGTACGAAACGCTGGCACACCTGCCCACGTACTCACAGTGGTTGGCCAATCAGGACTGGACGAAGTCCTATCAGCGGCACCGCAAGAATCTGCAGTTGATCGGTCTCAACGACGCCGAGAAGCGTTGGGTGCTGAAGAATCCGAGCCATCTGTTCGCGCTCGACGCGTTGTTCGAGACCTATCCGGATGCGCTGGTGGTGCAATGCCACCGGCCGGCCGAGACCATCATGGCGTCGATGTGCTCGCTGGCGCAGCACACGACGGCGGGCTGGTCGAACTCCTTCGTCGGCGCGCAGATCGGTGAGGACGCCCTGGAGACGTGGTCGCGAGGTCTGAAGCGGTTCAACGACGTTCGGGCCGATCATGACCCCGCGCAGTTCTGCGACGTCGACTACTTCGAGTTCGTCAAGGATCCGGTGTCCAGCGTCGAGGGCATCTACGAGCACTTCGGCATCGATCTCAATGACGAGGCGCGCCGAGCGATTGCCGATTCTCACGCCGAGAGCCAAAAGGGTCCCCGCGCTCCGAAGCACACCTACTCGCTGGCCGACTACGGCCTGACCGACGAGCAGGTCAAGGAGCGCTTCACGGGGCTGTGACGGTCAGGCTGTCGTATTGGCCAGGCCCTCGATGCGATTCAACGCATCCGCGGCCAGGATGTGCACCGGATAGCCGCCGACCGCCCCACACGTCGAGATCTCGATTGCCGCGTTATGGGCGGCGACGAACGTACTGTCGCAGGCCCAGTCGTCGGCTCTGAAGGACCACAGCAGGATGTTGGGGGAACTGGATGTCACCGGTGGCAGCAGCGTGAAGTCATACGAGCGGCCCTTCATGTCGGTGACTGTGAACGGAAGATTCTCGCAGGATTGCAATGTGCCCTGCGCCTGCGACAGTGCGTTCTTCGCGTCGTAGTTCGCGCGATAGACGCCGACCATCTCCTCGATGTACACCTCGCGGCCGTGGTCGTCGACCATCCAGTGCCCACCGTCCGTCGCTGCCGGATCGCGGTCGAAGATGAAGGGCGGGTCCACCTCTTTGGCGACGCCGCTGCACTCCTCGGGTTCGACGGTGGAGAACAGGTTGCCGTCGTACTTTTCGACACTCGGGCTCAACAGGTCAGCGACCTGTCCGGCGGTGATCGGCGCCACAGGCGGCGCGGACCTCGGTTGAGGGGTGTCGACCACCTGGGTACAACCTGGCACAACCAGCGCGAGCAGACACAAAATGCCCCGGACACGCCGTGTTTGGGGGAAGTTCACGTTCCCCAACTTACGTGTGGGCCCAGCTCGCAGGATGAGCTCAGCCGTCGCCGGCGGGCGGCGCGGTGGACATCTCCTCCAGACATCCCTCGGCGACAGCGTGTTTGATGCTGTCGGCGAGCTTCGGGCAGGACGGGGCGCGCGCGGGTTCGCCGCCGGACTCCCGGATGTCGGCGAAGTAGGCGCATCGCCGTGTCGCCTCGGAGTTCCATTGCACCGACGTGTGGCCCGGCCCCAGCTTCTTCACGTCGACCGCCACGTGGCAGAACCTGCAGTCGACCGACACCAGCCCCGATGTCAGGTAGCGCTCGCGGTCGCGCGCAGTGGCTTCCCGCAGCTCCTCTGCGCGCTCATCGCCGAAAGCCGGTGCCTTAGACCATGTTCGGGCCCAAGTTTCCTTCGAATCTCCACCCAACTCGCCGTGCGCGTGGTCATCGTCATCGTCATGAACGCCGTGCAGAAGCAGCATCGACCTCGCCAGTTGGTCGACATCCGGAGCTTCCTCGCGCGGGCTCATGAGCTGGCGTGCTCGGCCTTCTCCTGCTCGGCGGCCTGCGTCTTGAGGTTCTCTTCGACCTCGACGTGCCACTTCTCGTTGGCCGCCGTGGTGTCGACCTCGATCTCGAAGCGGTCGGTCATGTCAGCGGTGACGTCCGCTGCATCGACATAAAACTGCTGATACCACCGGCGCATCTGGTAGACCGCGCCGTCTTCCTCGACGAGCAACGGGTTGTCGATGCGCGTCTTGTGCTTCCAGATCTCGACGTCCTGCAGGAAGCCCTTGCTGACGCCGTCGGTGAACGTCGTCGCGAGCTTCTCGGTGGTCTTTTCGTCGAGGCCCTTGGGCTTCTCGACGATGACGCCCCACTGCAGCATGAACGAATCCTGGCTGACCGGGTAGTGGCAGTTGATCAGGATCGACTCGGCCTTGAAGCCGCCGTAGTTGTTGTGCAACCAGTTGATCATGAACGACGGCCCGAAATACGAGGCCTCCGAATCCAGATGCGCCTCACCGTAGGAGGTGCCCAGATCGTTCACGTCGGGCCGGCCCACGTTGTGCAGGTACTGCGAGGCGATGTGGCCCTCGAAGACATTCTTGAAGTACGTCGGCAGGCCGAAGTGGATGTAGAAGAAGTGCGCCATGTCGGTGACGTTGTCGATGATCTCGCGGCAGTTGGCGCCCTCGATCAGGATCGAGTTCCACTTCCAGTCGGTCCACTCGTCACTGGCGAACTCCGCGATTTCCGGGATCCGCACCTCGGGTTGGGGCGCATTGCCCTCATGGTCGTGCCAGACGAACAGAAGGCCGCCGCGGACATCGGTGTGCCACGCCTTGGTGCGGGCGAGGCGCGGGGTGCGCTTGGCGTAGGGCACCAGCTTGCACTTACCGTCGCCACCCCACCGCCAGTCGTGGAACGGGCAGGCGATTTCGTCGCCCTTGATGGTGCCCTGCGACAGGTTGCCGCCCATGTGGCGGCAGTAGCCGTCCAGCACCTTGACGTCGCCGTTGGAGTCCGCGAAGACCACCAGCATGGTGCCGAAAATCTCCACGCCGTGCGGCTTGCCGTCCAGGTAATCGGTCACCGGGCCCAGGCAGTGCCAGCCACGCGCATACCGGTCCGGCAGCGCGCCGGTGTCGATTTCGCGGATGCCTGCAGTTTCGGTAGTCACGGTGGGCCTCCCGTTTCGGTGTCTCTAACTAGAACACGTTACAGTTTTTAACCCCCGGCACGCAATCTAAATGCGTTTTACCTGCGGTATATCTAGACGATGCCCCTGTACTCATTCGAAGGCCGGTCACCGACGGTCGACCCCGGCGCCTTCATCGCCCCCACCGCCACCTTGGTCGGCGACGTGCACGTCGAGGCGGGTGCGTCGGTGTGGTTCAACGCGGTCCTGCGGGCCGATTTCGCCCCGATCGTGGTCCGTGAGGGGGCCAACGTGCAGGACTGCAGCATCCTGCACGCCCCGCCCGGCATTCCGGTCGACGTCGGCCCGGGCGCCACGGTCGCGCACGGATGCGTGGTGCACGGCGTGCACATCGGCGCCCAGGCCGTCCTGGCCAACCACTGCACGGTCCTCGACGGGGCGGTCATCGGCGCGCGCAGCCTCATCGCCGCGCATTCTCTGGTCATCGGCGGGACCAAGATCCCCGACGAGGTGGTGGTGACCGGTGCGCCCGCGAAGGTCCGGGGACCGATAGCAGGCACCGGCGCCGAGATGTGGGTGAACACCAACCCCGGCGCCTATCAGGACCTGGCCCGTCGTTACATGGCGGGCCTGCAGGAGCTCTAGTCTGCGACAGGCTTGCGTGTCGCGGCCGGTGCCAAGGCCCTGCTCGCCGTCACCGAGCAGGGTTGTCAGAACCAGGTGGCGAACCACCGCCAATGCCGACTCTGAGGGGGCATAGTGCACGAACCGGCCCAGGTCGACCACAAGGGCGAAGCCGGCGTGTACGGCGAAACGCGCTTCGTCCAGTGACATCTCCCGCATCACGGCGGCCACCTGGCGGGCCCACGCATCCACGGTCGCGCATTGGATGTTGTGCAGCGCGACCCGATCTTCGGTGGGTACGTTGAGCCGCTCCGCGTAGTAGACGTAAGCGAGTTCCGGATTGGCGAATGACCGTCGCACATAGGCTTCTGCAAGCTGGCCGACCGAATCTTGGGGACCGTCAGCTGTGGCGAGGATAGAAGAGAGATCACCCGACACCCGGTCGGCGGCACGCCGATACACCGCCGCGAGGATCGCAGCCTTCCCGGAGAAGAGTCGGTAGATGCTCGTCGTGGGTATGTCGACCGCGGCGCCGATATCATCCATCCCGGTGTCCCGGTAACCACGCTCGTTGAACAGCACCATCGCCGAGTGCAGGATCTGCTCGTACTCGCCTGCCTCCGCGCCTACCGTGACTCGGAGGGGTGTGCGATCTACCGATGCCGCCACTTGCGGCAGGTCAGTGTCGCGCACGTCCCGCGCAATCTTGGCCAGGGTCGCATGGATCCGATCAGTAGTGAGCTTCCCATGATGGGCGGTGATGCTGCCGATGACGCTGAGCACCGCCGAGGAAAGGATCCCGCGGCGCCGCGAGTCAAGATTCGGGCGCAACTGTGACATCAGCAGTTGCAGTCTGCGATTCACGAGTTTGATCTGCTCATTCAGCACCAACTGGTCACCGTGGTCGAGATAGCGACCCTCCCACCGATAGAGACCTCCGCTGGACCGGTTCGCCAGCGTGGTGTCGATCAGTGCGGCGACCGCACGGTCCCACGCGTGCTGCGGATCCGCGTCATCGTTGTCGATGAACGCCGTGCAGTCGACCAAATGTTGTCCCAGGCCCAGCACGGCAGCCTGGAAGAGGTCGTACTTTCCGGAGTAATGGCGGTACAGCGAGGCGGCCGTCACTCCGATCCGGCCGGCGATGTCGTCCATACTCACACCGTGGTAGCCGAGCTCGCTGAACGCTTCGGCTGAAACTCGGGCGATCTGCGACTTTCGGTCTCTCGGTCGCCGTCGGCGCTCCGCACTCACGGTCGACGCAGGCGACATCTCACCAGTCTCACGTCAGCTTCGCGCCAACGGCGTGAAGTGAACCTCATCTGGATAGCCACCCCTGACCGTGGTCTCGGACGTAAGTTACTGGTGTGCAAGCAATTCGCACCGGCGGGCAGGGCTAGTCGCCGCCGAACTCTGGCCGCAGTATCGGGCTCAGTGCTGCGAGCGGAATGTGCGCCACGACGGTGCCGCCGTCCATCGACCACTTCATCAAAGCCGGGGTGAAGTCGAGGGGGGTGTCCCGTGCCACCGGGTAATCCGGCATGTAGAGGACGAGTTCGTCGGGGGTGAGTGCCCATGCCTTGTAGCCGCCCGAGTAGACCTTGTCCGGTGTCCACCGTTCCGCAACGAATGGGTAGGTGCGGGGTTGGTGCGGGGGCGGCGCCTGGTCCAGCGCGTGCTCGACAAACGGTTGCGCCAGCGGAGGAATCGCGGCGAGCGGGTCGACGCCGGGCTTCGTCAGATCCGACAGCTGCAACTGTCGGCCGGCCGACATGTCGAAGGTGAAGGTGCGGTAGGCGTTGTTGAAGTCCGGACCGTCTGCGTGATAGGTCTCGCGGAACACCGCCGACAACGTGTTGCCCCGACGGTGGATCTCGTAGTTGCCCTCGCCGAAACTGTCGGCGACCATGCTGACGCCAACCCGCTTCCAGTTGTCGACCAGGGTCGTCAGGTATTCGCGCACAACGGGTCCGGCGACAGGGTCGTCGACGATCTCGGCGGGAATGGCCACCTTGATGTCGCGCACCGCGTTGCGCTCCGAGCGCACCGAGGTCTGGCAGTACTGGCCGTTCCATTGGCCACCCAATCTGTCGCAGAACGACAGTGCCGAAGCCGCGGCAGTGGGGGCGCTGACCGTGGCCGCCACGACGGCGGACACCACGGCAACGAGCATGTTCATCCGCACGTCAGTTCTCCGATCCTCAGGGCAACGCGACGTCACTTGCACGCCAACGCCCGTCGACGAACTCCATCGTCATCTTGATCCTGCTGCGGTCGATGCGAGGATCGGGAACGTTGGTGTTCGACACCGACTGGTCGACGAAGAGCAGCACGACCACTTTGTCCCTGGACGCGGACTGGATCGCCGACTCCACGACGACCCCGTGTGCGGACGCCTTGTTGTCGATGAGCAGTTGGCGAAGCTGGACACTGGACTGCGAATACATGTCCTTGAACTCACCGGTCGCGCCGTCGAGCACCTGGTTGAAGTTCTCGTCGACCTTGTTCGAGTCGATGCTGGTCAGGATCTGCGCGTACGCGACCGCGGCCTGCTGGGCCTGCTCTCCCGCGCGGGTCACCTCGCGCTCCTGCCACAGCATCCACCCCAGAACTCCCGAGACGGCAAGTGCGGCAATGAAGACGAGGGCGACCGCAGCCACGAGCACGCGGCGCAGCCATGACCGCGGCCCGCTCTGCCGCTCGTCGGTGTCGGTGGCCGAAGCCTGCTCATCGACGTCGGGTGCGGCGTCAGCGGCGACCGTCGCGGCATCGGATTCCACCGCAGCCGAGGCGCTTTCGTCCGCGGGTTCGGTCTTCTCGTCGGCCGGATGGGCCTTCTCATCGGTGGTCATTGTCATGGTCATCTCCTCGAATCGGCGTGTCGGTTGATCAGCGTGGTGGCTCGATCGGCAACACGGGGCCGCCGTACGGCGTGGGAATCGTGAACCGGCCCCTCGGGGTCGGATCCGTGGTTCGACCGAGGTCCGCACCCGGGGGCGGACCCGCGGTGTCATCGCCGGCCGGCCGCGGCGCGTTCTTCGCCCCGCGGACCAGCACACCGGGGTGGTCGTCGCGGCAGTAGCCGTACAGGAACGGCTCGGGGTAGTCCGCCGCTGACGGTGGCCTGCGCGGATTTCCGTACTCGCATGCGTACCGGGGGTAGATGTCTCCGGTCGCCCACAACCCGTTGTCGTGCATGACACTTCCGATGGCGTCCAGCGCGGAGGTGCGGTAATTGGGAAAGAGCGCGTTCAACGCAGGCACCCGCAGGTACAGCAGCTGAGAGGTGGTCGTCAGGCTCCCGAGCAGTTGCACCATGGTGTCGGAGTTGTCGGTGAACAGGTCGTCGATCGCATGCAGGGTGCCCGGCGCCTCGTCGGTGAGCCGGCGGTAGCCGTCCCGCATCTCGGTGATGCCGTCGAAGGTCGAGCTGAGATTGTCCGAGGCGACCGAGATTCCGTCGCTCTTGTCCGCAGCCATCGTGAGCACGATCCGGCTGGTCCTCAGCACACTGGTCGTCTCTGGAAGCACCGAATCCAGCGTCGACAACAGGAAGGTACCGCCGTCGATGATGTCGGCCAGCTTCTGCGGCCCCTGGTCGCTCAGGCTCAGTTCCTTCTTGATGAGCTCGAGCTTGGACGTGTCGACCTGGGCCAGCGCACCATCGGCATGGGCCAGTAGCTCCGCCAGGCTGACCGGCACGGTGGCCTTGCCCTGCGCGATGACGGCTCCATCGCTGAGATAGGGTCCCGCATCGGAGTCGGCGGCGAAGTCGATGTACTGCTCGCCTGCCGGCGACAGCCCCGATACCCGCACTTCGCTCGAAACCGGTACCGGCACCGTCGATTCCACGTTGACCAAGGCGTTGACGCCGGTTGGCGTGATGTCAAGGCGTTCCACCCGGCCGATCGGCACGCCACGCAGCGTCACGTCCTGATTCGGCAACAGCCCGGCGGAGTCCGGCAGCGCGACGGTGATCCGATAGCTCGACGCAAGCGGATTGACCCGTAGCGCACCGAGGAACAGGTATCCGCTCGCCACGACGAACGTGAGGATCAGCCCAGCCGCCGACAGCCAGGAGCGCCGGCGGTGGCCCGCCCGGACAATCGTGACGATGGTGTCTGCGGCGGCGGTGATCATCGCGGCGCCTCCGCTGGCAGCGGCGGTGGCACGGGCAGTCCGTTCGCCGGTGGCGGGACGGCAGGTGCGCCGGGCGCAGGCGGGACGACCTCTACCTGTCCCGGATCGGTCAGGCTGGGTATCACCGGAACCTGTGGTACGCCGGGCCCCTTCCCGACGATTCTCTCCTGTAGACGCAACAGCGTGTATTTGATGGAGCCGACCATCTGCTGCCAGTTGTATCGCTTCGGGCCGTGCAGCCCCGGGTCACCGCCGAAGCCGATATCCGGTATCGATCCCAGAATCAGTCGGTCGATGCTCACCCGTGTCGAGATCGCCGCACCCGCCGTTGATTTCACCAAAGGTGGCATCAACCTGTTGAGCGCGAACAGCGTGGCGTCCGGAGTCAGCGCGACGTCATTCCACGCGCCGGCCACCCGGTTGGCATCGGCGATGACGCTTCGCCCGCTGGTATCGGTGCCCGCGATCGACGGGAACTTACTGAGCTGTTCGCTGGTGGCACCGATCTGTTGGACGAGGTCGGCGATCTGCGTGGTGTGGGCGGCCAGTGTCTCGGTGGCCGGTCCGGCCTCCGACATCAGTTCGCCGAGCAGGTCGTTCTTGGACTCGATCTCAGCGACGAGCGCCGACGTCTCGGTCAGCGCGGTCGAGATCTCCTCGGAGCGCGCATTGAGCGTGCCCAGCGTGCGGTTGGTCTTGCGGATCAGATCGCCGAAGGCCTGACCCTGGTCACCGGTCGCCTTGCCCAGACCGTTGACGATGTTGGTGAAGTTGCGCACCGCACCGCCGTTGACCAGGATCGCCGCTGAGCTGAGCACCGACTCGACCGTCGCCGCGGCCGTCGTCGATTCCAGCTCGATGCTGTCGCCCGCCTTGAGCAACGGAGTGCCCGGATCCGGTGGGCTGGGCGGCTTCAGCGCCACGAACACGTCACCCAGGGGAGTAGCGGAGCGGAGTTCGGCGGTGCTGCCCCGCGGCAGCTGGACACCGTCCATGATGCGCAGTGTCGTCACAGCGGTGTAGTTGCGCGCCACCATCGATTCGAGTTCGCCCACGTCGGCGCCGGCCAGCTTCACCTTGGCATTGGCGGGCAGGTTCAGCGCATTGGAGAACACCGCGGTCAGGGTGTACCCACCGGAGCCGACCCCCGGAGCGGGCAGCGGCAGACTGGCCAGACCTTCGGTGCCGCATCCGGCTGCCGTCAGGCATATCGACAACGCGAGGGGCAGAACGTGTTTCCGGTGCATCGCCATCACTTCTGCCCCATTGCCGCAAGGCCGTCGAGCATGTACGACAGTCCGAAGTCCGGCCCGAAGTCCTGCAACGTGCCGGTGCTGCAGCCGAGCTGGCGCAGGCCCATCATGTTGCAGACCTCCTTCACCGTCTGGGTATCGAACAGCACCTTGTCGACGAGCACGTGGACGCGGACGGACCCGTTGTTCTGATCGATGGCGTTGTAGAGGTTGTCCAGCGTCATCGGTGTGAGATCGAGGAACTCGGCGAGATCACGCTGATGGTCGACCGTTGTCTTCAGCGCGGTGTCGCCGTTGGCGACGATCTGCTTGATCTCCTCGCGATGGGTGTCGAGGACCTCGCCGACCGTGGTGATCACCTCGGTGAGTTTCTTGCCGGTCGTGCCGGTGCCGAGGTTCTCGTCGGCCAGGATCTGACTGAGCGTACGGACAGTCGACCCGAACTCACGCAACGTCGCGTCATTGGCGGCGGCGGCATCCAACAGTGAGCTGAGGTTGCGCATGATGGTGGTCAACTGGTCCCTGGTGACCGCGCCGCGATCGACGCTCAGCCGCAAGGCATTCGACAGCTCGCCCAGGGCGTCCTTCATGTCCCGGCCGTTCCCGTCAGCGATCGACGCACTGGCGTTGACGAGGTCGGCGACGGGACCATTGCCTACTCCGTCACCGCGCAGCGAACCGGACAACTTGTCGAGAACGTCGAGCACGCGCGCGAACTCGACCGGAGTCTTGGTCCGGTTCAGCCCGATGGTGTCGTGGTTCTGCAGTTTCGGCCCGCCGCGATAGGGTGGCGTGAGTTCGATCTGGCGGTCGGTCAGGATCGAGTTCGAGATGGTCACCGCCTGCGTGTCGGCTGGGACCGCAACGTCCTTGTCCACCGTGAACTCGACTTCGACGTATCCACCCTTCGGAGTGATCGTGGTGACCTTGCCGACCGGCATGCCGAGCACCGCGACCGTGTTGCCCTCGTACAGTCCGGCGGCACTGTCGAATTGGGCGGTCACACTGATGCTGTTGATCGTGTCCTCGACAAACGACCAGGCGACGGCGGCCACCACCACGGCCAGCACCAGACCCGCTGCAGCGACGGCGAATACCTTCCTCCGGGAGCGACTCACTTGCAGTCCTGGTAGTACTCGATCATCCCGAATTGCTTTGCCCGACCGCTGATTGCGCACATCCAGGAGTCCACCAGCAGACCGTTGCTCGCGTTGAGGTCCACCGCGTTGCCCGTGCCGGTAGCGTTGGCCAGCCCTCGCAACGCCGGGGGACCGGCCTGCAGTGTGCTGCGCAGCAGGTCGTCATGCTTGCCGAGCATGTCGGACAGCTCGCGAATGTTCACCAGCAGTTTCTCCAGCTCCGGCCGGTCATCGATGACGATGCCGCTGAGCGTCTGGACGAGGTTGGTCAGTGCCTGCATCATGGCTTGGAACGATTCGCGCCGGCTGACGAACTCACCGATCAGATCGTTCCCCTGGTTGATCAGGCTGCCGATGTTCGACTGCTGGCGGCGCAGCGTGTTGCTGACCAACTCCGTGGTCTGCAGCAGCGTGCCGAGTTGGTCGCGCCGGTCGGCGATGATCGTCGACAGGGTACGGGTGTTCTCCAGCGCCTGGGGCAGCACCGCGGGAAGGCCTTCCAACTCCTTGCCGAGGATGCCGAGTGTCTCCGCGAACTTGTCGGAGTCGACCTGTTCGTAGGTCGTGGTGACGTCGGCCAACGCCTCTTGGAGGTCGTAGGGCACCTCGGTCTGGCTGACGTCGAACGTGTTGTCGGGCAACGAACCCGGGCCTTCGGGTTCCAGGGCCAGGTACCGGGACCCCAGGATGGTGGTGACCTTGATGATCGCTCTGGAGTCCTCCCCCAGGATCACGTCCTTGCTGACCTTGAGGCCGGCTTCCACGTGATCGCCTGCCAGCTTCATGCTCGTCACCTCGCCGACCGGTATCCCGGCGATCGTGATCGGGTTGCCCGTCTGCAGCGCCGCAGCTTGCAGGAACCGCGCGGTGTAGTGCCGGTATCCCACGTCGGCGACCTTGACCAACAGCATCGCGCCGATAAGGACGGCCACCACGGCGATCGCGCCGAAGCCGAGCCACGCCTTGTTGTAGCTCTCCAGGGGCCGGCGCCTGCGCGGGTGCCTGCGGGTTCGATCAGCTGAGTCAGCCATTGCCCATGTTCCTGCATCTCGGCGTGTACCACGCCTTGTTTCCGGGGGTTGCGGCGTCGACGATGATCGGCACCACGTCGTTGAGGCCGGGGAAGAAGCCGGTGGCATTCAGGTCGCACGCATAGGCGTTGGCGTATGCGCCTTCGTTGGTGATGCGTGCGAAACCCTTCAGCAGCAACGGAAGATTAGCGCCCGTGAAAGCCAACTGCGGCTCGATGCCGGCCATGTGCTCGGCGAAACCGGGCTCGCGGAGCACGAGTTCGTTGAGCGCGGGATGGACCTCGTCCGCAATGGTCGAGAGTTGGCGCACCACACGGGAGATCGACCCCAGCGACGACACCAGCTCGGGGCGGCGCGCATCGAAGGTGGACACGGCGTCGCGGGTCTGACTGATGATCTCGTCGAGGCTGTCGTTGTGCCGGGCCAGGTTGTCGACGACCACGTTCAGATCGGTGATGACCTCGCCGAGTTGCTCGTCCTTGCCTGCCAAGGATTCGGTGAGCCGCGACGTCTGGTCGACCAGGCCGACGATCGATGCGTCATCGCCTTGCAGAGACTGGATCACGCCTTTGGTGAGGTTGTCGGCGTCGCGGGGGTTGAGCACGCTGAACAACGGCTCGAAGCCGTTGAGCATCGCCCCCACGTCGAACGACGGGTCGGTGCGCTCTATCGGGATGGTGCTCCCGGGCTTCAGCGGCCCCGGTTCACCGATGTTGCCCAGCGACAGTCCCAGGTATCGCTGACCGACGATGTTCTGGTAGGTCACCGACGCGACGGTGGTTCCCAACAGCTGCTGACCGTTCTGCACGACGAACGACACCTTGGCGAGATCGCCTTGCAGTTCGATCTTCTCGACGCGCCCGACGCGTACCCCGGCCATCCGTACGTCATCGCCCTCGCGGAGGCCGAACACGTCGGAGAACACCGCCGCATACGGGACGGTCTGGCCGGCCACGTCGCGGCGCAGCGTGACGTAGACCAACCAGGTCAACGCCACCGCCACCACCATGAACAGCGAGAGCCCCACCATTGCGCCGCGATATTTCATCCGGTGCTCCCCGCCGAAGTCGGTTCTGCCACGGCCACGGTCGTCCCGCGTGCGACCGGACCGAGCAGCAGCTGGGTGGCTGTCGACGCCGGTTGTCCCGTGATAGCGCCGAGTTGGCGTCGTTCCTGCTCACTACCGACCGGACCGACGTTGCCACCGAATGACGCAGGCGCTGCTTCGGCGGGCAAGGGCGGGTCGCCCGGCTTCGGTGCCACCGGCGCGGGAGGTGACAGCGGCACCGGCGGAGGCGGGACGGGGATCAAGGCAGGGTTGGCCGTCCCCGGCACCGGAGGCGAGGGCGACATCCCTGGCGGCAGTGGCGGATTCGGATCGGCGAGGCTCGGGTTCGGGTTGAGGTACGGGGGGCCGACGGCGACGAGGTTCCCGTTGGGCCCTAGGACGGTTCCCGGGGGCGGCGCCAAGTCCTTGGGCGGCTGATAGTTCTGTGGCAGAAGCACATCGGGCAACTCGGGGCGCGTCGGCACCAGCGGGGCGGTGAAACAGCTCGGCCCCTTGAGGCCGGCGTACTGGGGGCAGTCTGCGCGGGTGTAGGTGTAGGTGGGCGTGAACGACAGGTTCACCCGCATGTTGCCGATATCTCGATCGCCGATCCACACGTTGTTGAAGAACTTGTCCACCAGCTGGTTCAGCTTGACGAAGGCGGGCACCCAGTGTTGCGAGGTTTCCGCCAGCTGAGCCACGACGGGCGTGAGTTCCCCGGTGATCTTCACCAGTCGGTCGGTGTGGTTGTTCAACGCCGTGTGCGTCGTACCCATGGTGTGCACGCCGCCGTCGATCAGTGCGGTGAGCTGTGCGCGCTGTTGCACCAGGGTCTGCATCGGCTGTATGCCTTTATGCAGTGCGTCCACCAGTTCCGGCGCGGTCTGTTGCAGCCCGCGCGTGGCGTCGATCAGCGCGGAGACGGTCGTCGGACCCGGCTCGGTGGCCACGATCGCGTCGAGTTCATCGACGAGGCGGTTCAACTGAGCACCGCTGGTGAGCAGTTCTGTGCGGCGATTCTCCGTGGCCGCGTTGACGGCGGCCAGAATTCCCACGGTCGTGTCCTCGCGACCGCGGCCCGTCGCGGCGAGGATGTCGCGCAGCTTGCTGATTGTGGTCTGGAACAGCACCGTCGGTAGCTCGGTGTCCTCGAGGATCTTCGCCCCGCTACGAATCGCGGGCCCGGGCCCGCGGTCGACCAACTGAACCGAGGACACCGCAAATACATTGCTAGGCACCACCCGTGCGGTCACCGATGCGGGGATCGATGCGGCGTAGGTCGGATTGAGATCGATGTGTACGTAGTTCGGCTCGCCGTTCGCCGCCGGGGTGACGCCATTCACCATTCCGACCAACACGCCGTGGTATTTGACATCGGACCGCTGCGGCAGTCCGTCCCCGACGTTGATCAGGGCTGCGACTACGCGGACATGCGAATCGAGTCGCCCGGTGGCCTTGGTCAACAGGATTGCCGTCACGAGCACCGCCACCAGCACCACCGCGATGCCACAACCGAGCAACTGGCGGTCCGACACTCCCCGCCCGTCTGGCTCGAGGGAATTCCCCATTTATCCCCCAAACCTCGCTCCGGAGTCGACCGTCCACAGCGCCATGGTGAGCAGCATGTTGACCACGATGACGACGGTGATACTGGCCCGCATGGCATGTCCCGCAGCAACTCCCACGCCTTCGGGTCCACCGGAGGCGTAGAACCCGAAGTAGCACTGCACGGTCGACGCGATCCACACGAAGATGACGGTTTTGATCAGCGAGTAGACGATGTCCTGACCGGCCAGCATCAGCGTGAAGTAATGCAGATAGGAGCCGGTCGAACCGCCACTGATCAGATGCACCACGCCTTGAGTCGTCAGGTAACTCACCGCCAGGCATGCCACATATAGGGGAATCACCGCGACGACCGAGGCCATCAGTCGTGTGGTCACCAGGTACGGGATAGGGCGGACCGCCACCGCGTCCAAGGCGTCGATCTCTTCTGCGATGCGCATAGACCCGAGTTGGGCGGTGAATCGGCAGCCCGCCTGAGTCGCGAAGGCGAGAGATGCCGCAATCGGTGCCAGCTCGCGGGTGTTCACCAGCGAGGAGATGATTCCCGTCGCGGGACCCAGTCCGAGCAGATCGAGGAAGTTGTATCCCTCGATGCCCACGAGGGCGCCTACCGTGATGCCGAGAACGACTGCTACGCCTGCGGTTCCACCTCCCACCACCAGGGAGCCGTTGCCCCAGGCGATATCGGACAGCAATCGAACGAACTCGCTGCGATACTGACGCAGCGCAATGGGTATTGCTGCGATGGCACGCACGAAGAACACCAGCATGTGACCCAGCCGGACGACCGGCGCGGCAGCCCTCCTGTAAAGCCGGCCCCATGGGGCGACGAGGGTAGGGACGTGAGTCGACGCCGCCATTTCACAGCCCTACCCGGGGGAACAGCATGATGTACAGCTGGCTGATGGCGACGTTGACAACCATCAGCACGAGGATTGATTCGACCACCGCCGCGTTCACCGAGTTGGCGACGCCCGTCGGCCCACCGACGGTCGAAAAGCCCTTCTGGCAAGACACTACGGCGACGATTGCCCCGAATATGACAGCCTTCACCAGCGCCACGACCATGTCTCCCGTTGTGGCGAACGAGGCGAACGTCGCTACGAAACTGCCAGGCGCACCGTTCTGGAAGTACACGTTGAACAGATAGCTCGCCAGGAAGCCGACGAAGCACACGACGCCGGTGAGCGCGACGCCGATCATGATGGCGGCCGCGAACCTCGGCACGACCAGGCGCCGGATCACCGATACGCCCATTACTTCCATAGCGTCGATCTCTTCACGCATCGTGCGTGAACCCAGGTCCGCGGTGATCGCCGACCCTACCGCCGCAGCCATCAGGATCGCGGCAGTCAGCGAGGCCGCCTGCCGGATCACCGCGAGTCCGCTCGCCGCACCCGCCAGCGAGGTCGCTCCCACCTGACCTGCCAGCAGGGCGAACTGAATTGACAGGGTGACGCCGATCGGCAAAGCCACCAGGACGGTCGGCAGCACCGCCGTCCCAGCCATAAAGGCCGCCTGCCGAACGAACTCCCGCCACTGGAACTGACCGGTCACCAGGTCGACGAACAGGTATTGGACGGTGCGTAGACCGATGACGAATTGATCGCCGACCGTTTCCAGTGAGGCCAGCGGATGACGCCTGGCGTATCCGGAAACCCAGTCCTCCATGGCGCCGGCGCCGTTTCGCGGAGCGCCGCGATCGGACGCGCGCTCATGTGTCGCGGTCATCGTCTCGCATTCAGAAACCGGATACGCAAAAGGTCGACGGCCTCCCCGATAGAGATGGCCTCGACAAGGCCAGCAACGCTCGGTAGCCCTTCGCTACCGCTTCGACACGGTATAGCCGAGCATCTCGTGCCGTCAACGTTTTCTCGAATCATTATTAACTTATTTCAGCAGAGACACGGCCGGCACGCGCCAATTCCGCTGTTCGAAGGATGGTTCACAGAGAATTCGGTCAAACATTCTTGCTGTTCAGACCTCTAGTGCAGGCCTCGGACGCCGTCTGAGGTGGCTGCTCGCTCGACAGGACCACTGGGCACAGTCGTGCGGCTGCGAAGCATGATCATTAACTTATATTGCTTCGACCGTCGTCTCGGCCCCGATATTCGACGGCGACGGCCCGAGCGGCGGGGTCTCACCCCCGCCCGGGTAACCGACCATGCGCCCGAGGCCGTACGCAGCTACGCACAGAGCCGGCCAGACTGGTCGATTGATCCAATCGGCGTCAACGGCACAAAGATCACCTCGCGTAACTATGTCGAAGGAATGAGGCCGGACGCCGACTGGCGGGCCGTACCGTACCTCATATGTCGATCGGTCACGTCTTCGCGCTGTGGCGCTATCCGGTGAAATCGTTGGGCGGCGAGCAGGTCGAGCAGGTCGATGTCGGCCCCCGCGGTCTGCTGGGTGACCGCCTGTGGGCCGTGCGCGACCTCGAGCGTGACGTCACGGCGTCGGCCCGGCGCATACCTGTCCTGTTGACGGCCACGGCCCGGTACGTGAACCCGGTCGCTTCGGATGCGGGCCCGGGCAACGCGCCCGAGGTCGAGATCACCTTCCCCGACGGCAACGTGCTGTCCAGCAGCGACGACGGTGTGCACGCGAAGCTTTCCGAACTGGCCGGCCGCGACGTCCGGTTGACCGCGCTGCCAGCCGCCGGCGACACCAGCCTGCACCGGCTGAGCCGGCAGGAGCGCTCCGACATGTCGGCGGCGTCGCTGCGCACGGACTTCGGCATCGCCGAGGATGAGAAACTTCCGGACGTCTCGATGTTCCGGATGTCCGACTTGGCCACGTTCGCTCGTTACTCCACACCGCCCGGCATGTTCGTCGACCTGGCCCCTGTCCATGTCATGAGCCAAACCAGCCTGGCCACCATCGGCGCGGAGATCGGCGGCGATATCGATGCGCGCAGATTCCGGCCGAATGTGCTTCTCGCGCTGGATGACCCGGATGACGACTTGCCGGAGTCCCACTGGACCGGGGCGCATCTGACAGTCGGCGGTGTGGTCCTTGACGTCCTCATGCCGACGATCCGCTGCGTCGTGCCCAGTCGCGCGCAACCGGGCTTCGATGTCGATCGCCGCATTACCAAGGCCGTGGCGGTCAAGGCGCAGCGGTGCCTCGGGATCTATTGCAGCGTGAACTCGAACGGGCCGCTCCGCGCCGGTGACGACGTCGCCCTCCGACGGGCGACCGCGCCCCGGCAGCTGCTGTCCGACGCCGCCCGGCGCACGAAGCGATTGGCCCTCGGTGCGGTGACCGCGGCCGCGGATCGGCTGTCGCGCTGAAGTGGCCGACGACCGTCGGCATTGGTGCTCTTCGTGCCCACCTTGACGCGAGAAATTCGCTCCCACAGCGACTTCACCGCTGATAGCCGGGCACCGCAGGGCTACATCTTTCGGGCGCTCGCAGTGGCCTGGTCGAGCTCCCAGTAGGCGCGTAAGGCGACCATCTTGCCCTCGTCGTTGACGCGGTAGGTGAACACGCCCTCGGCGATGACCTCGTATCCGGCGGCCCTGATAACGATGTGGCCGACGTTGGCTTCCTCGTTGCCGCATTGGTAGGTCTTTTCGAAGTTGAACGTGAGCTCGCTGGGAGCGATCGCCTTGTCGTAGAACGCCGCGATCGCCTCCTTGCCGCGGTGGCCGTTACCCTCCGGGTCGAAGTG
>CAVTSZ010000005.1:0-339068 GCA_963737385.1 uncultured Actinomycetota bacterium | reverse complement strand
TCGGCGCGCACGACTAGGCGCTGCGGCCCCGCTCAGCCCGGTACCGACGCACGAGCGCGTCGGTCGAGGAGTCCGATTGCTCGGCGGGGGAGTCGTCGTTCGTGATCACCGGCAGCAGCGCCTTGGCCTGTGTCTTGCCCAGTTCGACGCCCCACTGGTCGAAGGGGTCGATACCCCAGATGACGCCTTCGGTGAACACCTGATGTTCGTAGAGCGCGATCAACTGTCCTAGCGCCGACGGCGTCAACTTGGTGCCCAGGATCGATGTGCTCGGCCGGTTGCCGGGCATCACCTTGTGCGGCACGACATCCGCCGGCGTGCCCTCTTCAGCGATCTCCTCGGCAGTCTTGCCGAACGCCAGCACCTGCGTCTGGGCGAAGAAGTTGCTCATCAACAGGTCGTGCATGCTGCCGGTGCCGTCGGCGGTCGGCAGGTCGTCGGTGGGCTGGGAGAACCCGAGGAAGTCGGCAGGCACCAGCCGGGTGCCCTGATGGAGCAGCTGATAGAACGCGTGCTGGCCGTTGGTTCCCGGTTCGCCCCAGAAGATTTCGCCGGTGCTGTAGCCGGCGATGGGTGACCCGTCGGCGCGCACCGACTTGCCGTTGGATTCCATGGTCAACTGCTGCAGGTAGGCCGCGAACCGAGACAGGTCATTCGAATACGGAAGCACCGCACGGGTTTCCGCGCCGAAGAACTCGTTGTACCACAGCCCGATGAGGCCGAGCAGCACCGGCGCGTTGGCCGCCAGCGGTGCGGTGCGGAAGTGCTCGTCGACGATGTGGAAGCCCGCCAGGAAATCGGCGAACCGCTCGCGGCCGATGACCGCCATCACGCTCAATCCGATTGCGCTGTCGACGGAGTAGCGCCCGCCGACCCAGTCCCAGAAGCCGAACATGTTCTCGGTGTTGATGCCGAAGTCGTCGACCAGCTTCTTGTTGGTCGACACAGCCACGAAGTGCTTCGACACCGCGGCGTCGCCGAGCGCATCGGTGAGCCAGCGACGTGCCGCGGTCGCGTTGGTCAGCGTCTCCAGCGTCGAGAACGTCTTGGACGCGACGATGAAAAGCGTTGTCGCGGGGTCGAGTCCGTCGAGCTTGGCCACCAGGTCGGCGGGGTCGACGTTGGACACGAACCGCGCCGAGATGCCCGCGTCCGCGTAGTGGCGCAGGCCGAGGGTGACCATCGCGGGCCCGAGGTCCGAGCCGCCGATGCCGATGTTGACGACGGTCGTGATGCGCTCACCGGTGGCGCCGGTCCACTCGCCGCTGCGCAGCCGGTCGGTGAAGTCGCCCATCTTGTCGAGCACCTCGTGCACGTCCTCGACGACGTTCTGACCGTCGACGGTCAGCTCGGCGCCCCGTGGCTGCCGCAGCGCGGTGTGCAGCACCGCCCGGTCCTCGGAGGTGTTGATGTGGACGCCGGAGAACATGGCGTCGCGGCGCTGTTCGAGTCCCGCTGCGCGGGCCAGATCCACCAGCAGCGTCAACGTCTCGCGGGTCACGCGATGCTTGCTGTAATCGATGTACAGATCGCCGACAGTGACGGCCAGCTCCGTGCCGCGAGCGGGATCGTCGGCGAACAGTTCGCGCAGGTGTTTCTCGCCGATCTCGTCGTGATGCCGTTGCAGGGCCTGCCACGCGGCAGTGGTGGTGATGTCGGGAATCTGCTGGGTATCGGCGGTCATGTAGCCGACACTAATGCGGCCAAATGTCCAAAGGTGTAAGAGAGAGTTATGGATACCGCGAAGCTGCTGTCGTCTGTGCCCACCGGCCTGTGGATCGGGGGCGAGGAGCGCAAGGGTTCCTCGACGTTCGATGTGCTCGACCCGTCCGATGACAAGGTGTTGGTCTCCGTCGCGAATGCGACGGCCGACGACGCGGTCGCCGCGCTGGACGCCGCCTGCGCGGTGCAGGCCGAGTGGGCCGCCACGCCGCCGCGCGAACGCGGCGAGATCCTGCGTTCGGTCTTCGAGAAGATCACCGACCGCGCCGAGGACCTCGCCACCTTGATGACCCTGGAGATGGGCAAGGTTCTGCGCGAAAGCATGGGTGAGGTCAAGTACGGCTCGGAGTTCTTCCGCTGGTTCGCCGAGGAGGCGGTGCGCGTCGCGGGCCGGTTCACCCCGAGCCCGGCGGGCACCGGCCGCATCCTGGTCACGAAGCAGCCAGTCGGCCCGTGTTACGCGATCACCCCGTGGAACTTTCCGCTGGCGATGGGGACCCGCAAGATCGGCCCGGCCTTCGCGGCGGGCTGCACGATGCTCGTCAAGCCCGCTCAGGAGACGCCGCTGACCATGCTGCTGCTGGCCAAGCTGATGGATGAGGCGGGCCTGCCCAAGGGCGTGCTGTCGGTGCTGCCGACCAACAGTCCCGGGCCGGTCACCGAGGCGCTGATCAACGACGGCCGGCTGCGCAAGCTGACCTTCACCGGATCGACGGGCGTCGGCAAGGCACTGGTCAAGCAGTCGGCCGACAAACTGCTGCGCACGTCGATGGAACTCGGCGGCAATGCGCCGTTCATCGTGTTCGACGACGCCGACGTGGACGCCGCCGTCGACGGCGCGATCCTGGCCAAGATGCGCAACGGCGGCGAGGCGTGCACGGCGGCCAACCGCTTCCACGTCGCCAACTCGGTGCGCGAGGAGTTCACCGACAAGCTGGTGAAGCGGATGAGCGAGTTCACCCTCGGCAAGGGCACCGACGAGTCGTCCACGCTGGGCCCGCTGATCAACGCCAAGCAGGTCGCCACCGTCGAGGATCTGGTGTCCGACGCGGTGTCTCGGGGCGCGACCGTCGCGGTGGGCGGCGTCGCCCCCGGTGGGCCGGGCAACTTCTATCCGGCGACGGTGCTGGCCGACGTGCCCGCCGAGGCCCGCATCCTCAAGGAGGAGGTTTTCGGGCCCGTCGCGCCGATCACCGGCTTCGACACCGAGGAACAGGGCGTGGCGGCCGCCAACGACACCGAGTACGGGCTGGCGGCCTACGTCTACACCCAGTCGCTGGACCGCGCGCTCCGGGTTTCCGAAGGCATCCAGGCCGGGATGGTCGGCATCAACCGCGGCGTGATCTCCGACCCGGCCGCGCCGTTCGGCGGGGTCAAGGAATCGGGCTTCGGCCGTGAGGGCGGCTCCGAGGGTATCGATGAGTACCTCGACGTCAAGTACATCGCTCTGACCAAGTAGCTCACCTCTCAGCGCGAGAAGACGCAAAAGTCCCGCCGCCGCGGCGTGTCGGGGACTTTTGCGTCTGCTCGCGCGGGCAAGATTTCGGCAGTGCGCACCGCTGAAAGCCGACGGGGGATCCCCGCGTTGGACGGGATACGGGCCGTCGCGGTCGCACTCGTCCTCGCCGACCACGGCGGCATTCCAGGGCTGTCAGGTGGCTTCCTCGGCGTCGACGTGTTCTTCGTGCTCAGCGGATTCCTGATCACCTCGCTGCTGCTCGACGAACACCGGCGCTCCGCCCGGATCCGCCTCGCCGACTTCTGGATCCGGCGCGCCCGCAGATTGCTTCCGGCCCTGATCGTGATGGTGCTCGCGGTGGTCGCGGCCCGTGAACTGTTCTCGCCCGAATCCACCGTCTCGCTGCGCGACGACGCCGTCGCCTCGTTCTTCTGGATATCCAACTGGGCCTTCGTCGCTCAGCAGACCGACTACTTCTCGCAGGGCGCTCCGCCGTCGCCGCTGCAGCACACGTGGTCGCTCGGGGTCGAGGAGCAGTACTACATTCTTTGGCCGCTGCTTCTGATCGCCGTCGCCGCCCTGTTCTGGGCCCGACTGCGCCTGGCCGTCTTCGTGCTGGCCACCGTCGGGGTCATCGCCTCGGCGACCGCGACGATCGTGCTCACCACCGACACGACGCTCAACCGGATCTACTTCGGCACCGACACCCGCGCCCAGGCACTGCTCGTGGGCGCCGCGGCGGCCGCCCTGCTGGTGCGTGACTGGTCGGTGCTCAACGACGGCGGCACCCTCATCCGGACGCGGTGGGGCCACATCGTCGCGCGCATCCTGCCGTTCATCGGGCTGGCAGTGCTGGCCGCGGCGGCGCACTACGCGACGGGCAGTGTCAGCGATTTCCGCCGCGGCCTGCATGATCGTGGTGGCTCTCGCGGCCGTGCTCGTCGTCGCATCCGTCGCGCTCGAGCAGGACGGGCCCGTCGCACGCGCCCTGGCATGGCGGCCCCTGGTATGGCTCGGGGCGATCTCCTACGGCGTATACCTCTGGCACTGGCCGATCTTCTTGGCGCTCAACGGCGAACGCACGGGGTGGTCGGGCTGGCCGCTGTTCGCGCTGCGCTGCGCGGCGACGGTGGCGCTGGCCGCGGCGTCGTGGTGGCTGCTGGAACAGCCGATCCGACGCTGGCGCCCCGTGATCGTCCCGATGCTGCCCCTGGCCGGTGCAACGGCCGCGACCGCGGCCGTGCTGACGATGACGGTGTTGCCGGTGGGCGTGAAACCCGAGGTGGCGCCGGGTCCGGAGATCGATTCCGCCGCGCTGATCGCGCCGGAGGTGCCCGTCGAAGTCCGCAAACCGTTCGCGCACGATCCCGGCACCCGGACCGTTTCGGTGTTCGGTGACTCGGTCGCGTGGACGATGATGCGGTACCTGCCGCCGACGCCGGGACTCGCGTTCACCAACTACACGACAATCGGGTGCGGCATCGCCCGCGGCGGCCCCTATCGGTATGTCGGCCAGACGCTGAACCAGAAGCCCGAATGCGACGCCTGGCCGAGTCGGTGGTCACAGCGCATCAACCACGACCGGCCCGATGTGGTGCTGCTGATCGTCGGCCGCTGGGAGGTCGTCGACCGGATGAACGAGGGCCGTTGGACCCACATCGGCGAGACGGGCTACGAGGAGTATCTGCGTGGCGAGCTCAACCGTGCGCTGGACATTCTCGGTTCGACCGGCGCGCGGATCGTCGTCACCACCGAGCCCTACAACCGGCGTGCCGAAAAGTCGGACGGCAGCTTGTATCCCGAAGACGACCCGGATCGCGTTGACGAGTGGAACGCGTTACTGCGCAGCGTCGCCAACGCCCGCCCGAATGTCTCGGTGCTGGACCTCAACCGCAAACTCGGCCCGAACGGCGCCTACACCAACAGGATCGACGGCATCCGCGTGCGTAGCGATGGCGTGCACCCGACACCGGACGCGGTGAAGTGGTTGACGCCGTGGCTGACCGACGCGCTGCGCTAGCGATGGGCGAACAGGTCACGGTGTTCGATGCGCAGGGCCGCGTCGTCGGGGCGGCCCCGCGGTCGCAGGTCTACGCCGACGGGCTGTGGCACGGCAGCGCCGGGGTGCTGGTGCGCTCGGCGGACGGTCAGCGCCTCTATGTGCACCGGCGCACCACGACGAAGGCCGTGTTCGCGGGGATGCACGACTGTCTGGCCGGCGGCGTGATCGATCCGGGTGAGACGCCGCTGCAGACGGCGACCCGGGAGCTGCGAGAGGAGCTCGGCATCACCGGGCAGACGCTGGCGCCGCTCGCGACGGTGGCCTGGGACGGCGAATGGGCGGGTCGGCCGATGCGGTGTCACCTGTTCGCGTTCGGCATCCGCTACGACGGGCCGATCCGTCATCAACCCGACGAGATTGCCGATGGCTGGTGGTGGACCGACGCCGAGCTGGCGCACAGGCTGGCCGACCCGGCGTGGCCGTTCGTGCCCGACACCCGCGAGCTGATCCCCGAGCTATTGCATCAATGATTTCGGCGTGTTTGGTCGCGTTGAGCGCGACCGGACACGCCGAACCCGCTCAGTGGCCGAGGCGGCCGCGGCCCAGGCGCAGCAGCAGCATCGCCAGGTCCTTGCCCTCGGGTCCGAGCTCGCTGTAGCGCTCGATGACCTTCATCTCGCGGCTGTGCACCAGGCGGGTGCCGCCGGAGGCCATCCGCGCCTTGCCGATGAGCTTGGACACCTCGGTGCGCCGCCTGACGGCTTCCAGGATCGTCGCGTCGAGCTGGTCGATCTCCTGGCGAAGGTCGTCGATGTCTGGCAACTGTTCGGCCTCGATAGTCATGGATTCTCCGTCATCTCGTTGTGTGGTGGACCTGGCCTCATCCGGCTTCGGGCCTCACACAAGAGACGAGCCCCGGATCCGGAAGCGGACCGCGGGGCTCTGCGAAGCAGCTAGACCACGGGCACCGCTGGCCGGTACCCGTAAAAAAATCGTCCTTGCTGCATGAGCACCTAGTGAGTGTGCCACCAACGGTCGCGTCGGCGCAAAGTGTCGCTGTACAGCGGTAAGTTCGACAACGATATGTCCCATCCGAACCTGGCGGCCACCGATACCGACCAACTCCTCGACGGGCTCAACTCCCAGCAGCGTCTGGCGGTGCTGCATGAGGGTTCGCCGCTGCTCATCGTCGCCGGGGCGGGGTCGGGCAAGACGGCCGTACTGACCCGCCGGATCGCCTACCTGCTGGCCGCCCGTGAGGTCGGCGTCGGGCAGGTGCTGGCCATCACGTTCACCAACAAGGCCGCCGCCGAGATGCGCGAACGCGTGGTCGCGTTGGTCGGCCCGCGGGCCAGATCGATGTGGGTGTCGACGTTCCACTCCACCTGCGTGCGGATCCTGCGCAACCAGGCCTCGCTGCTGCCCGGGCTCAACTCGAACTTCTCGATCTACGACGCCGACGACTCGCGACGGCTGCTGCTGATGATCGGCAAGGACATGGGCCTTGACACCAAGCGGTACTCGCCGCGGCTGCTCGCCAACGGCATCTCCAACCACAAGAACGAGCTGATCAGTCCGGAGCAGGCGGCCGCCGAGGCGTCGGAGGCGGAGGAGGAGCTGGCGCGCATCATCGCCGACGTGTACGGGGAGTACCAGCGTCGCCTGCGCGCGGCCAACGCGCTGGACTTCGACGACCTCATCGGCGAGACAGTCGCTGTGCTGCAAGCCTTTCCGCAGATCGCCCAGTACTACCGTCGGCGGTTCCGGCACATTCTCGTCGACGAGTACCAGGACACCAACCACGCGCAGTACGTGTTGGTGCGCGAACTCGTCGGACGGTGAGACCGAGGACGGCGTGGCACCCGCCGAGCTGTGCGTGGTGGGCGACGCCGACCAGTCGATCTACGCGTTCCGCGGCGCGACCATCCGCAATATCGAGGACTTCGAGCGCGACTTTCCCAACGCCACAACGATTCTGCTGGAGCAGAACTACCGCTCGACGCAGAACATCCTGAACGCCGCCAACTCGGTGATCGCCCGCAACGCCGGCCGCCGCGATAAGCGGCTGTGGACCGACTCCGGTGAGGGCGAGCTGATCGTCGGCTACGTCGCCGACAACGAGCACGACGAGGCGCGGTTCGTGGCCGGGGAGATCGACGCGCTCGCCGACCGGGGCGACATCACCTACAACGACGTCGCGGTGTTCTACCGCACCAACAACTCGTCACGTGCGCTGGAAGAGGTCTTCATCCGCGCCGGCATTCCGTACAAAGTCGTTGGCGGCGTTCGCTTTTACGAGCGCAGGGAGATCCGCGACATCGTCGCCTATCTGCGGGTGCTGGACAATCCCGGCGACTCGGTCAGCATGCGTCGCATCCTGAACACGCCGCGGCGGGGCATCGGTGATCGCGCCGAGGCATGCGTCGCGGTGTACGCCGAGAACACCGGCGCGAGCTTCAACGACGCGCTGCAGGCCGCCGCCGAAGGCAAGGTACCGATGCTGAACACCCGCTCGGAGAAGGCGATCGCGGGCTTCGTCGAGATGCTCGACGAACTGCGCGGGCTCCTCGACGGTGAACTCGGCGAACTGGTCGAGGCGGTGCTCGACCGCACTCGCTATCGCGCCGAGCTGGAATCGTCGAGCGATCCGCAGGATCTCGCCCGGCTCGACAACCTCAACGAATTGGTCAGCGTCGCACACGAATTCAGTACCGACCTTGCGAATGCACAGGCGCTGGCGGAGTCCGAGCCGCAAGACGAGGACATCCCCGACACCGGTGTTTTGGCGGCGTTCCTGGAGCGGGTGTCGCTGGTCGCCGACGCCGACGAGCTACCGGAGCATGGTGCGGGTGTGGTGACGATGATGACCCTGCACACCGCCAAGGGGCTCGAGTTCCCGGTGGTGTTCGTGACGGGTTGGGAGGACGGCATGTTCCCGCACATGCGGGCCTTGGGCGATCCGACCGAACTGTGCGAGGAGCGAAGGCTGGCGTACGTCGGCATCACCCGCGCCCGCCAGCGGCTCTATGTCAGCAGGGCCAAGATCCGCTCATCCTGGGGCCAGCCGATGCTCAATCCGGAATCGCGGTTCCTCAAGGAGATTCCGCAGCATCTCATCGACTGGCGCCGCACCGACCCGGGCCCGTCCCTGCCGTCACCGGTGAGCGGTGCGGGCCGGTTCGGCACGCCGCGGCCGTCGCCGTCGCGTTCGGGCGCCGGGAAGCGCCCCCTGCTCGTGCTCGAGCCGGGCGACCGGGTCAACCACGACAAGTACGGCCTCGGCCGTGTGGAGGAGGTGTCCGGCGTCGGTGAATCGGCGATGTCACTCATCGACTTCGGCAGCGCGGGCCGGGTCAAGCTGATGCACAACCACGCGCCGGTCTCCAAGCTCTAGCCGGCTCAGTCGAAATCAACGTTTCGCAGGTCGCACTCGTACTTTCCCTGCAAAACGATGATTGCGTTGTGCTTTAACGCTGCGCGCCAGCGCCCACCGTCGCGTGCCGGGCAGCAGCGCGAACAGGATGCTGGCCAGAGGCAGAGCCGGAATCGCGTACACCACCGGCGGCAGTTTCGCGCCCGCGACGAACAGGCTCGAGAAGATCAGCAGCGCCACGACCGCGCCGACCACGATCAGCAGCCTGCTCATCCGCCGGCGCAACAGCAGCCCGATCAGACCGGTGATGCTCGCCGCCGCGGACACCGCGGTCAGGAAGCCGATCGCCACGCAGAACAACCGGTCCGATCGCCACCAGCCGGTGATCAGGTCGGTGGCGATGACAGCCGTCGCCCAGCCGCTGAGGATGCTCACGATCGCCGTGGCGATCGCGGTGTGCGGATTGGGGCGGGTGGACTTCGATGGCCCCACCGCGGCCGGCCTGGCCCGCGGTATGTAACTCGTCGGCGGGTCGACGGCGGCGGCGGGGAAAGAGCCAGTGGGATGACGCCGGATGATGCTGGTCTGCGGTTCCGCGCTGACGGGGATCTCGCCAGTGGGATGGCGACGGATTATTCGTGGAGAACTCGCGTCGTCGTCGCTGGCCACTCAGCCAGACTAATTGGCCGGAGAGAGTCCGCGTTTCGACAGCCAGCCGACCGGGTCGACGCGGTCGGTGCCGTTGAGAAGCACCTCGAAGTGCAGGTGTGGGCCCGTCGAATTGCCGGTGTTGCCCATCTTGGCGATCTGGTCGCCTGCCCACACGCGCTGCCCGATATCCACCTGCCACGAGCTGAGGTGGCCGTAGAGCGTCACGGTGCCGTCGGCATGGCGCAGCTTGACCCAGTTGCCGTAGCCGGCCTGTGGACCCGCTGCGACGACCACGCCGTCGGAGGCCGCGAGGATTGGGGTGCCAATCGAATTGGCGATGTCGATGCCGCCGTGCAGCGCGCCCCAGCGGTATCCGAAGCCCGATGTCCACGCGCCCCTGGTGGGCATCACGAACATCGGGCGCTGCAGACGGGCCTCGCGCTCTGCACGCTCCTGCGCGAACGCGGAGGCCTTGGTGATCTCCTCGGCGTGCAGCGCCGAGGTCGACGCCGGGGTGACGGCCACGACCTGCATGCCGTCCGTCGATCCGGTGATCGCTCCGCCCAGCACGGACTGGTCCGCCGCCAGGACGGTCGCGGGAGTTTCCTCCGACGAGTTGGCCATGGTGTACGCGCCTGCCGCTGTCGCGCCGACCGCCATCGCAGCGACCATCAGCCGGCCCCTGACGGGCACTTCCTGCTTGCGATGCTGGCCACCGCGGCCGGCGACGGCGAAGACGTCGGTCGCGGCCATGCCGTCGCTGACGTCGGTAGAGCTGTCGCGATAAGCACGCGATGAACGGCGCTCGTCGCGCGGATCGACGGCGGAATTCGGACGGCACGGCCAGTCGCTGCGGGAGCTGATCGTCGGTGTCGTGCAGGTCGTCGAGCTCCGGAGCGTGGATGACCCGGGCCTCACGGTCGAACGCGCTGTTCTGGTAAAAGTCCAGCTCAGCGAGGTCGCCAAACTCGTTGAAAGGAATGATGTCGGTGATTTCAGCGGCTTCTTCGGTGACGCGACCGAGTCGCCGATTCGTCGATGCTCCAGCGGGAGATCTGGACGAACGGTGCTTAGCCAAGCTGAAAGTCCCTTTGGTCGTGATCAGTTCGTTATCTACCTAGACCAGAGGCACGTTAACCAAATCCCAATGTTGCTTGCAACTTGAGGGGGTATTCCGCGGCCGAATGTGAGATGTATCACTGATGCCCGGCGGTGAGATCCACCACATGACCGGGTGGGCGGTTCTGAGGTCGCAACCTCGTGTGGATAAAGTTCCCCCGAGCCCGTCAGGCCCAAACCTTCGACCTCAACGCTCGACAGACAGTGAGTCCATGGATCTCTTCGAATACCAAGCAAAAGAGTTGTTCTCCAAGCACAACGTGCCCACTACACCCGGCCGCGTCACCGACACCGCCGAGGACGCCAAGGCGATCGCCGAGGAGATCGGCAAGCCGGTCATGGTCAAGGCGCAGGTCAAGGTCGGCGGCCGCGGCAAGGCCGGTGGCGTGAAGTACGCCGCGACCCCCGAGGATGCGTTCACGCACGCGCAGAACATCCTCGGTCTCGACATCAAGGGCCACGTCGTCAAGAAGCTGCTGGTCGCCGAGGCCAGCGACATCGCCGAGGAGTACTACATCTCCTTCCTGCTCGACCGGTCCAACCGCACGTATCTCGCCATGTGCTCCGTCGAGGGCGGCATGGAGATCGAAGAGGTCGCCGCGACCAAGCCGGAGCGGCTGGCCAAGGTGCCTGTCGACGCCGTCAAGGGTGTCGATGAGGCGTTCGCCCGTTCGATCGCAGAACAGGGCCACCTGCCGGCTGAGGTGCTCGACGCCGCCGCGGTGACCATCGCGAAGCTGTGGGAGGTGTTCGTCAAGGAAGACACCACCCTGGTCGAGGTGAACCCGCTGGTGCGCACGCCCGACGACCAGATCCTCGCGCTGGACGGCAAGGTCACGCTCGACGGCAACGCCGATTTCCGTCAGCCGGGCCACGCGGAGTTCGAGGACCGCGATGCGACCGATCCGCTCGAGCTCAAGGCCAAGGAGCACGACCTCAACTACGTCAAGCTCGACGGCGAGGTCGGCATCATCGGCAACGGCGCAGGCCTGGTGATGTCAACCCTGGACGTCGTGGCCTACGCCGGTGAGAAGCACGGCGGGGTCAAGCCGGCCAACTTCCTCGACATCGGCGGCGGCGCCTCCGCGGAGGTGATGGCCGCCGGCCTCGACGTCATCCTGCACGACCCGCAGGTCAAGAGCGTGTTCGTCAACGTGTTCGGTGGCATCACCGCATGCGATGCGGTCGCCAACGGCATCGTCAACGCGCTCAAGATCCTCGGCGACGAGGCGAACAAGCCGCTGGTGGTCCGCCTCGACGGCAACAACGTCGAGGAGGGCCGCCGCATCCTCGCCGAGGCCAACCACCCGCTGGTAACCGAGATCGGCACGATGGACGAAGCCGCCGACGTAGCAGCGGCCAAGGCCGCCGAAGCCGCGAAGGCCTGAAAGGACTGACATGGCAATCTTTCTGACCAAGGACAGCAAGGTCATCGTGCAGGGCATCACCGGCGGCGAGGCCACCACGCACACCGCGCGGATGCTCAAGGCCGGCACCCAGATCGTCGGCGGCGTGAATGCGCGCAAGGCCGGAACGACGGTGTCGCACAAGGACAAGGACGACAACGACATCGAATTGCCGGTGTTCGGCAGTGTCGTCGAGGCGATCGAGAAGACCGGCGCCGACGTGTCGATCATCTTCGTACCGCCGAAGTTCGCCAAGGACGCGATCATCGAGGCCATCGATGCCGAGATCCCGCTCCTGGTCGTGATCACCGAGGGAATTCCGGTGCAGGACAGCGCATATGCGTGGGCGTATAACGTCGAGAAGGGCAACAAGACCCGGATCATCGGCCCGAACTGTCCGGGCATCATCACTCCCGGTCAGTCGCTGGTCGGCATCACTCCGGCCAACATCAGCGGTCCCGGCCCGATTGGGCTGGTGTCCAAGTCCGGCACGCTGACCTACCAGATGATGTTCGAGTTGCGCGATTTCGGCTTCACGACGTCGATCGGCATCGGCGGTGACCCGGTCATCGGCACCACGCACATCGATGCCATCGAGGCCTTCGAGAAGGATCCCGAGACGAAGGTCATCGTGATGATCGGCGAGATCGGCGGCGACGCCGAGGAGCGGGCAGCCGACTTCATCAAGGCCAACGTGTCCAAGCCGGTCGTCGGCTATGTCGCGGGGTTCACCGCACCGGAGGGCAAGACCATGGGCCACGCCGGCGCCATCGTGTCGGGTTCGTCGGGCACCGCCCAGGCCAAGAAGGAAGCCCTGGAGGCGGCGGGCGTCAAGGTGGGCAAGACCCCGTCCGAGACCGCGCGCCTGGCTCGGGAGATCCTGCAGAGCCAGTAGCTGTCGCCGGCCGCGAGTGACCGTGTTTGCACGTCGACACGCCGGTTTCGGCCGTACAAAAGCGGTCGCTCGCGGGGAATGAGGAGGCCTGTAATGGCGGTCGATCCGCGTACGCCGGTCCTGGTCGGTGTCGGCCAGTTCACTGAGCGCATCGACGACCCCTCCTACCGGGGCATGTCGGCGGTCGAGCTCGCGACGGCGGCGGCGCAGGCGGCGCTGACCGACACCGGCGCCAACGCGGCGGCGGTCGCCAAGGCGGTCGACACGGTGTTCGCGGCTGCGCCAGTTCGAGATCTCCCGGTCCGATGCCCGCAGCGCTGGGCAAGTCGAACAACTATCCTGCGCTCGGTGATGAGCCGGCTGGGCGGCGACCCCGCCCGCGTGGTGCTGGAACCATCGGCGGCAACGAGCCCGCAGAAGCTCGTCACCGAGTGCGGGCAATGCGATCGTCGCAGGCGACGCCGACGTGGTGATGATCATGGGCTCCGAACCGGGGTCGACGGCTCGCTACTTCGCCACCCGGGATGACAAGCCCGACTTCACCGAGCACATCGACGGGCAGCTCGAGGACCGCGGTCACCAGATCTTCAGCTACATCGACGAATACACCATTCAGCATGGCCTCACCGGCGCGCCGGTGCAGTACGGCCTGCTGGAGAACGCGCGGCGGGGCCGACTGCAACTCAGCGTCGGCCGACTACCGCCGCAAGATGGCCGAACTCTTCGCGCCGTTCTCGAAAGTCGCTGCCAAGAACCCGTTTTCATCCTCACCGGTGGAAAGAACGGTCGACGAGATCATCACCGTCACCGACGACAACCGGATGATCTGCGACCCGTACCCGCGGCTACTCGTCGCTCGCGACCAGGTCAATCAGGGCGCGGCGGCGGTACTGATGTCCGTGAAGCGGCGCGCAGACTCGGTGTGGCCAGAGGACAAGTGGGTCTACGTGCACGGGCACGCCGACATGATCGAACAGGCGATGCTGGCCCGCGCCGATCTGGGCGCCAGTCCCGCCTCGGTGCTGGCTGCGCGAGAAGCATTGCGGGTGGCCGACATCGGCGTCGACGACGTCGCCACCTTCGATCTGTACAGCTGCTTCCCGTTCCCGGTGTTCGTCATCTGTGAAGCGTTGGGCTCGACGGCGGCGACCCTCGCGGGCTGACGCTCACCGGTGGGCTGCCCTACTTCGGCGGGCCGGGCAATAGCTACTCGCTGCACGGCATCGCCGAGACCGTTGCCCAGATGCGCGACAAGCCAGGACAATTCGGTCTCGTCGGTGCCAACGGCGGCATCATGAGCAAGTACTCCGTGGGCATCTACTCCACCACGCCGCTCGACTGGCGGCCGATCGCAGTGCGGCAGATCAACGAGGATATCGCCGCGCTGCCCAAGGTCGAGGTCACCGAAGACGCCGGATGGTACCGCGACCATCGAGACGTACTCGGTGCGCTACGACTGGCCGATCCGAACGGGGTCATCGTCGGACGCCTCGATTCAGACGACGCCGCGTTCATGGCCACCACCGAAGACGACGATCTGGTGGCGCTGATGTCCGACGGCGACCCGTTGGGGGCGGCGATATCGGTGACGTCCGACGGTGAAACGAATACGGCCAAGCCGGCGTAGTCACATCGTCTCGGCGATCGCTACGGAGCCGGGGTATCCGCACGCTGCGGCCCGGGTCCGGTAGCGCTCGACATACGACCGGTAGCCGGCGTCGTCTCCATGCGCCCGTGCCAGGAGCGCACGCATCCGCAACAGCTGGACTTCGTGCACGACGAACGCGGGATCGATCGGTATGGCTGCGAGTTGCTCGATCGCGAACTGGGCCGCTTGAAGGTCGGCCTGCGGTTCCCCGCTGGAGCCAACGCCTCCACCAGAGTGACGGTCGCATTGCCTACCCAGAAGTTGTCGCCGGCGCGCAGTGCGGTGTCGATGGCGGGGCCGATGATGTCGATGGCTGCCAGTCGAGATCCGCCCGTCATCAGTCTTGTGCTTGGCAAGGTGGATGTCGGCGATGCGACATGCCGACCGCTCATGCTCCAGCGATGTGTGAGGCTCATTTCGCGAACCCTCAGAAGCAAATCGCAGCCGAGTTCGGCGTCGGAGCCGCCACGGATGGACCAGCAGCATTCCGCGGCTTGCCATCGCGGCATGCCAACCGCGAAGTTGTCGCCGCGATTCGGCCAGCACGAGCAGGTCCTCAGTAGTCGGCGCAGTGCTGCGTCGTCGGGCACAAACGCGCCAACGGACGGCGCCACTGCACTGGAACAACATCGGCCGACGCGAAGACAGGTCGGTGTCGACCGGCCGCCCTATCGCGAGGGCCGCCTCGTAGTCCTCAGCGAAGCCGGGCTAGCCCCTGAAACATTTTGGAAGTTGCCGCGAAACATCAAGCCGAGCGTCAGTGGCGATCCGATGACCAGGTTGCCCATCGTGGCGTCGCCATCCGCCAGTTCGATGAGGCGACTTGGCCAATCGCTGCGCCTCGGACACCTCACCGGCTTGACACTTCGCCTGTATCGCCCCGGGAAGCATGCCCGACTATCAGGGCTGGATCACCGGTCGACTCGATCAGTGCGACGAGCTCATTCGGCCAGCACCGCCGATTCGGCGATGCGGTCGTTGAAGGTCAACGCCGTTATCCACCCCGTCATGCCGATGGCCAGCGACACCTTGTCGCCCGCGGCGCCGGTGAGCTCGCGCAGTTCGTCGAAGCCGGTATCGGCGACGGTGCCGCCGATACGCCATGAGTTGCCGCACAGCAGGGTTCGAGGGGCAATACGCATCGCGAGGCGGTTGGGATCATCGGCCGGCAGTCTGTCAGCCATCTGACGGGCGTTCTCCCAGCTGGTCGTCGCCGCGGTGAGGTCACGAAAGCTCGACCAGCCGCCCGCCCGCATGTGCCAGTTGTAGGCGGCTGTCAGGTCGCCTGCGGCCTCGTAGTGTGTTCAGCGATCAGGGCGGCGTTCTCGTCCAGCGGCGGCCGGGTCGTTCAACTCGATGGCAATCGCCAGGCGCCGGTGCAAGTCGGCGCGGCTGGACTTCAACTGCGAGTCGTAGGCGACGGTGCGGATGAGCGGATGCCGAAACTCGTACTCGGCGTGTGGGGTGAATACGACTTGGTCGATGAGTTCGGCGGCGACCAACGCGGACAGGTCGGTGTCGTCGACGAGCCTGCCGACCAGGTCGGCGCTGAACCGGGAGCCGATGGCGGCCGCCGCGTTCAGCGTTCGTTTGGCCGCAGCGTCGAGGCGGTCGACGCGGGCTGCGATGGTGGCGTGCAGGGTCGACGGCACCGTGATGTCGGCGATGATCGCCGTGGGCGACGTAGTCGCCGCGTCGACCGTTGATGACGCCGCGCTCGGCCAGATCGCGAACGATCTCCTCGGCGAAGAACGGATTGCCCGCCGCGCGGTCCGCGATGCGGGCCGCCAGTCCGCCGATCGACGAATCACCTCCCAGCAACTCGGCGGTCAATGATGTGGTCTGCGAGTTGTCAAGCGGCGCAAGGGTTATGGTTTGGGAACGGGGCAGCCGCGTCAGTTCGCCCCGGTACTCGGGCCGATAGGTGGTCACCACGAGTGAGGGGGTATGCGGGATGACGGCGATGAAATCGGCCAGCATGGAGTCGCTGACGTCGTCGATCCAGTGGGCGTCTTCGATGACGTAGACGGTGGGAGTGGTGCGGGCCAGCGAGGCGGTGTTGATCAGGCTGGTGAGGCGGCGCCGTCGCGCGTCGGGGTCGATTTCGGGTGCAGCCGTCTCGGGGTCTCTGATGCCGAGCAGGTCGTCGAGCAGCAGCAGGTCGTCGGCGGGCGCGCCATCCAGTCGCGCACGGACTCGGGTGCGGGCCGTTTCGGCGTCGGTGCCCGTGACGCGAAGACCGCGCGCAGCAGGCGTGCGACGGCATGGAACGGGATGTCGGCGGCATGGGCTTCGCAATATGTGGTGAACACCTCGACCCCGCGATGCGCGGCGATGTCGGACAGCTCGGATGTGATGCGGCTCTTGCCGATTCCCGGTGGCCCGACGACGTGTGATGGCGCCTGCGCCGGTGATGGCCTGCTCGAGGATCCCAGTCAACGCCGTCAGTTCCCATGTACGCCCGACCAGGGTGGTGTCGTGTCGACGATGGCGTCCGGGATCGCCTGTACCGAGCAGTCGATGCGCGGTGACCGGGGAGTCGGAGCCTTTGATGCGGACCGTTTCGGGTTCACCGAGCACGGCGATGTGACTGACCAGATGCGCGGTGGTGTCGCTGATCATCACCCCGCCGGGCGGTGCGACCGATTCCATCCGCTGGGCCATACCGACGTGCACGCCGATGGCGGTGTAACCACCTGGGCCGGAATCGATGTCGCCCGCGATGACTTGACCCGAGTTCAGCCCGATGCGCAACCGGAGGTCGATGCCGTCACGCGCCAGCGCCTCGGCGGCCAGCGTGCCCATCGCATGTTGGATGTCCAGCGCCGCCAGGCAGGCGCGAAAAGCGTGGTCCTCCAGAGCGACTGGCGCCCCGAACAAAGCCATGATGCCGTCGCCGGTGAACTTGTCGACGGTGCCGCCGTACCGCTGCACCACAGCGGCGGACCGGTTGAACACGGCGGCCATGATGTCGCGCAGTCGTTCGGGGTCGAGGCTGGCCGCCAGATCCATCGAGCGCACGACGTCGGCGAACAGCACCGTCACGTGTTTGTACTCGGCCGCCGCCGAGGGGTTGGCGATCGCAGCACCACAGCCGTCGCAGAACCGCGCCCCGCTCGCGGTTTGGTGCCGCATGTGCCGCAGACGAGGTCGGTTCCGCCCATGCGCTGCGACCTCCCCAGGTCCCGGATGGCTTCAGGTGCCGTGGCAAAGCCTAGTTCACGCGAGCGGCAATATCGCTTTAGACGAGTGCGGCGAGCTTGCCCGCGAGCCGTTCGACGTAGGCGGCGATCTCGGCCTCGGACTTGTCGGGCAGGCCGAACAACACCTCGGTCACGCCGAGCTCGGCCCATCGGGCCAGCTTGTCGGGGTCGGGCTTGAAGTCCAGCGCGACGACCTGCGGGACCCCGTCGCGCCCGGCCGCGGCCCAGGTGTCCTGCAGCAGCTTGACCGGGGCGTCGATGTCGAAGTCGCGCGGTGTGGTGATCCAGCCGTCGGCGGAGCTGGCGATCCACTTGAAGTTCTTCTCGGTGCCTGCCGCGCCGACCAGCACCGGGATGTGGGCCTGCACCGGCTTGGGCCACGCCCAGCTGGGTCCGAAGTTGACGAACTCGCCCTCGTAGGACGCTTCTTCTTCGGTCCACAGTGCGCGCATGGCTTCCAGGTATTCGCGCAGCATCGTGCGCCGCCGCCCGGGTGGCACGTTGTGGTCGGCCAATTCGTCTGTGTTCCAGCCGAATCCGACACCCAGCGACACGCGGCCGCCGGAGAGGTGATCCAGCGTGGCGATCGACTTCGCCAGGGTGATCGGGTCGTGCTCGACGGGCAGTGCCACGGCGGTGGACAACCGCACCCGCGAGGTGACCGCGCACGCGGCGCCCAGCGACACCCAGGGATCGAGCGTGCGCATATAGCGGTCATCGGGCAGCGACTCGTCGCCCGTGGTCGGGTGCGCCGCCTCGCGCTTGATCGGGATGTGCGTGTGTTCGGGCACGTAGAAGGTGGTGAAGCCATGCTCGTCGGCGAGCTTGGCGGCCGAGGCCGGGTCGATGCCCCGGTCGCTGGTGAAGAGTACGAGCCCGTAGTCCATGCCCAGAATTAGAACGTGTTTCAGTCTGAGGGGCAAGCGACCAGCCACTGAGGTTCTACATCTGCGCCATCTGCAGCTACGAACGCTTCAAGGGTCTGCTAGCCGTGCGTCGGCCCGCCGCGGCGATGGCAACTTAGGGTCACGCGGATCGTTACCCGTGACCCCTGTAGCGGTGCTTGTTGTCATGACACCATGACGACCGAACACATCGCCGACCACGTCAAGTTCGCGTACTGGGTGCCCAACGTCAGCGGCGGCCTGGTCACCAGCGACATCGAACAGCGCACTGACTGGAACTACGACTACAACGTCAAACTCGCGCAGACCGCCGAGAACAACGGCTTCGAGTACGCGCTGTCCCAGGTCCGCTACGAGGCCAGTTACGGCGCCGAGTACCAGCACGAATCCACCAGCTTCTCGCTGGCGCTGCTGCTGGCCACGCAGCGGCTCAAGGTGATCGCCGCCGTGCACCCGGGGTTGTGGCAGCCGGGGGTGCTGGCCAAGCTCGGGGCCACCGCCGATCACCTGAGCAACGGCCGCTTCGCCGTCAACGTCGTCTCGGGCTGGTTCAAGGACGAGTTCACCCACCTCGGCGAGCCGTGGCTCGAACACGACGAGCGCTACCGCCGCAGCGCCGAGTTCCTGCAGGTGCTGCGCGAACTTTGGACGAACGACGACCCTGTTGAATTCCGCGGCGACTTCTACCGCATCCACGACTTCACCCTCAAGCCCAAGCCGCTCAACACGCCCGAGCGGCCGAATCCTGAGATCTTCCAGGGCGGAAACTCGACGGCGGCCCGGCGCAACGGCGGCTACTACGCCGACTGGTACTTCTCCAACGGGAAGGACTTCGACGGCGTCACCGAGCAGATCGTCGAGGTGCGCGACCACGCCCGCGGCCGAGCCGGAATCCTGCAGGGCGGCCGCGAAGTCTCCTTCGGCCTCAACGGCTTCATCATCGCGCGCGATACGGAGAAGGAGGCGAAAGAAACGCTGCGCGAGATCATCGACAAGGCCAATCGCCCCGCTGTCGACGGATTCCATGCCGCCGTGCAGCAGGCCGGCAACTCGTCGTCTGACAAGCGCGGCATGTGGGCCGATTCGACGTTCGAGGATTTGGTGCAGTACAACGACGGGTTCCGCACACAGTTGATCGGTACCCCCGAGCAGATCGCGGAACGCGTTGCGGCGTACCGCAAACGCGGGGTCGACCTGATCCTCGGCGGCTTCCTGCATTTCCAGGAGGAGATCGAGTACTTCGGTTCGCGGGTGCTGCCGTTGGTGCGCGAAATCGAGCGATCAGAAGAGGATGCAGGAGATCCCGTGCGCGCACCCTCGCTCGCGTCGCTTTGACCACGGGTGCGCTAGCGTGGGTCCGAAGCCGTCCAGCACAGGAGAGGTCATGACCTACCCGCCCGGTAGCCCCGGATACCCGCCCGCACAGCAGCCGACGACGCAGTTCACCGCGCCGACCCAACAGTTCGTAAAGGCCGAGCCCGCTCCCGCCGCCCCTGCGGGTCCGAGTCAGCTGCCGATGTATCTGACTGCCGCGGTCGTGGTGCTCGGGCTGGCGGTATACCTGTCCAGCTTCGGACCGCTGTTCACGTCGGGTGCGGACTTCTTCACACCGACGCTGCTGGATCTCGGGGTCGTCGCGGCGATCGCCGCCGGGCTGATCGCGGGCGTCTCGTTGCTGCCCAAGCAGAAGGCCCTGCCTGCACTGGTCGCAGTGCTGTCGGTGCTGGCGTTCCTCCTGGTGATCGCGATCGTGCTGACAGCGCCGGATGGCGTGACCATCGACTGGGGCCTCTACCTGATCATCGCGTTCACGGTGATCCAGGCGATCGTCGCGGTGGCGGTGCTCCTGTTCGATGCGGGCGTCATCACCCCGCCGGCGCCGAAGCCGCCACGGTACGACCAGCAGTACGGCCAGTACGGCGGCCCCGGCGCGCCGTATTACGGACAGCTGCCGCACGGTGGCCCGCCGCAACACCAGCAGCAGCAGGTCCATGCGCAGCGTCCGCAGTATCCGTCGCCTTACGGCGGTGGCTACCCGGGGGGCGGGTCCTCGACCGGCGGATACGCCGGCGGCCAACAGAGCGGACCACCGACCCCGCCGACCGGATTCCCCACCTACGGCCAGCCGCCGTCGAACTCCGGGGCGACTCGCGAGGCGCCCATGCCGACGCAAACGCCGGCGTCTTCCACGCAGTCCGGGCCTGAGCCGTCGTAGTCTGAGCCGCGCGTGCGTCAACTTCGCACGCGTGAGCTTGCGCGAGGAGCGGCCTTAGTGGACAACCGGCCAGTCGGCACACGCCAGGCGCGTGAGCTGCTTCGGGTCGCGTTCGGGCCATCCATCGTGGCGCTCGGCATCATCGCGGCAGTGGCGCTGCTGCAACTGCTGATCGCCAACAGCGACATGACCGCGGCGCCCGGCGCGATCGCCAGCATGTGGTTGGGCGTGCACACGGTGCCGATCTCGATCGGTGGCAACGAGCTCGGCGTGATGCCGCTGCTGCCCGTGCTGGCGATGGTGTGGGGCACCGCACGCACGACCGCTGCGGCGACCTCGCCTCGGGGTTCCTGGTTCGTGACGCGCTGGGTGGTCGCGTCGGCGCTGGGCGGGCCGCTGTTGATCGCGGCGATCTCGCTGGCCGTAGTCCACGACGCCGCCTCGGTGCTCACCCAGCTCCAGACGCCGAACGCCCTGCGCGCATTCGGCAGCGTGCTGGCCGTTCACGCGGTCGGCGCGGTGATCGGGGTCGGATCGCGGGTCGGCCGCCGACTGCTGACGGCCTCGCCGCTGCCTTCGTGGCTGCCCGACGCGTTCCGCGCCGCCAGCGCCGGAGTGCTGGCGCTTCTCGGGCTCTCCGGCGTCGTGATGGTCGGCTCGATGGTCGTGCACTGGGCGACGATGAACGACCTCTACTCGATCACCGACTCGGTGTTCGGTCAGTTCAGCCTCACGCTGTTGTCGGCGCTCTACATCCCCAACGTGCTCGTCGGCACCGCGGCGGTCGCCGTGGGTTCCAGTGCGCACGTCGGGCTGGCGACGTTCAGTTCGTTCACCGTGTTCGGCGGCGACATCCCGGCGTTGCCGATACTGGCCGCCGTGCCGACGCCGCCGCTGGGCCCGGCGTGGGTGGCTCTGCTGATCGTCGCCGCGGCGTCGGGCGTCGCGGTAGGCCAGCAGTCTGCGCGCCAGCCGCTGCCTCTGCTGCCTGCCTTGGGCAAGCTCATCGTCGCCGCTGCGATTGCGGCGCTGACCATGGCGGTACTCGGCTATGCGGGTGGCGGGCGGCTCGGCAACTTCGGCGCCGTCGGCGTCGACCAGGTCACCTTCGCACCCGCAGTGTTCCTGTGGTTCGCGGGCATCGGGACCCTGACCGTGGCGATGTCGGGTGGCATCACCCGTCGCGTCAAGGCGCCCAAACCGGCGCCGGAGCCTGAACCAGCGCCTGAGCCCGAACCGGAGCCACAGGACGAGGACCTTGACGCCGAGGACCCCGACGCGGAGGACCGTGACGCCGAGGACCTCGACACGGAGGACGTTCCGGATTTTCCGCCGCCGGCCCAGTCGGAGCGCGAACCGGAACCGCCGGGCGCGCTGGACGACCCCGAGGAACATTTCCTCACAGACGACAACGCCACGCCCGGCGCGACCACGGACCGGGCGCCCGACACCGACGATTAGGCTGCCAGGCGTGCAGCAACCGCTTCGTGTGCCCCCGAAGGTGCCTGCACGGGTCGTCGTGCTGGCCTCGGGCACCGGTTCGCTGTTGCGATCCCTGGTCGACGCCACCGGTGGCGCGTACCCCGCCCGGATCGTTGCGGTGGGCGTGGATCGCGACTGCCCGGCCGTGGCCATCGCGGCGTCGGCGTCGGTGCCCAGCTATGCCGTGCGGTTGCGCGATCATCCGGACCGCGAGGCGTGGGACACCGCGATCACCGATGCGACAGCACTGCAGGAACCCGATCTGATCGTGTCCGCCGGATTCATGAAAATCCTTGGCCCTCATTTCCTTTCCCGGTTCATGGGTCGGATCATCAACACGCATCCGGCACTGCTGCCTGCATTCCCCGGTGCGCACGCGGTTCCCGAGGCGCTGGAGTACGGCGTCAAGGTGACGGGGTGCAGCGTGCACCTCGTCGACGCCGGAACCGACACCGGGCCGCTGTTGGCGCAGGAAGCCGTGCCCGTATACGACGATGACGACGAAGCAACCCTGCACGAGCGGATCAAGGTCGTTGAACGGCGACTGCTGGTGGACGTGTTGGCCGCGGTGGCGACCCGCGGTGTGACATGGACCGGACGAAAGGCAACCATAGGATGACTGACCGTAGGGCTATTCGGCGCGCGTTGATCAGCGTCTACGACAAGACCGGTCTCGCCGACCTCGCGCGCGGCCTGAACGAGGCGGGCGTCGACATCGTCTCCACCGGGTCGACCGCCAAAACCATTGCGGACGTCGGTGTTCCGGTCACTCCGGTTGAACAGGTGACCGGGTTCCCCGAGGTGCTCGACGGCAGAGTCAAGACGCTGCATCCGCATGTGCACGCTGGGCTACTGGCCGATCAGCGCAAGCCGGAACACGTTTCGGCGCTGGCCAAACTCGGCGTCGCACCGTTCGAACTCGTCGTCGTCAACCTTTACCCGTTCACCCAGACCGTCGACTCCGGCGCGGGCGAAGACGACTGCGTCGAGCAGATCGACATCGGCGGCCCGTCGATGGTGCGCGCCGCCGCGAAGAACCATCCCAGTGTCGCGGTGGTCGTCGACCCACTGGGCTACGACGGCGTGCTCGCCGCGGTGCGGGCCGGCGGATTCACTCTCGAGGAGCGAAAGAAGCTGGCCTCCTTGGCATTCCGGCACACCGCTGACTACGACGTCGCAGTCGCGGCGTGGATGTCGTCGGTGCTCGCCGGAGAAGGCGACACCGCTCCGCCGTCCCTGCCCTTGTGGACGGGTTCGACGTGGCGACGCGAAGCCGTGCTGCGGTACGGGGAGAACCCGCATCAGCAGGCCGCGCTCTATCGCAACGACGGGGGATGGCCGGGTCTCGCCCAGGCCCAGCAGTTGCACGGAAAAGAGATGTCCTACAACAACTACACCGATGCGGATGCGGCGTGGCGTGCCGCGTTCGACCACGAAGAGATCTGCGTGGCGATCATCAAGCACGCCAACCCGTGCGGAATCGCTGTCTCCGCAGTATCGGTGGCCGACGCCCATCGCAAGGCACACGAATGCGATCCGCTGTCCGCGTTCGGCGGGGTGATCGCGGCCAACACCGAGGTGACGGTCGAGATGGCTGAGACGGTCGCCGGCATCTTCACCGAGGTGATCATCGCGCCCGCCTACGAGTCCGGCGCGGTGGAAGTGCTTGCGCGCAAGAAGAACATCCGTGTGTTGCTGGCGTCCGAGCCGCAGCAGGGCGGTACCGAGTTCCGCCAGATCAGCGGCGGGCTGCTCATCCAGCAGCGCGACGAGTTCACCGCACCCGGCGACGATTCGGCCAACTGGACTCTGGCCGCCGGCTCACCGGCCGACCCGGCCACCCTGGCCGACCTGAAGTTCGCATGGCTGGCGTGCCGCGCGGTGAAATCCAACGCGATCGTCATCGCCGCCGACGGCGCCACCGTCGGGGTGGGCATGGGTCAGGTCAACCGGGTCGACGCCGCCAAGCTGGCCGTGCAGAGGGCAGGCGAACGTGTACGGGGCGCCGTCGCCGCATCGGATGCGTTCTTCCCGTTCCCCGACGGGCTCGAGGTGCTCACGGATGCCGGCGTCAAGGCGGTCGTGCATCCCGGCGGGTCCGTGCGCGACGAGGAGGTCACCGCGGCGGCCGCCAAGGCGGGCATCACGCTCTACCTGACGGGCGCGCGCCACTTCGCGCACTGAAGCTCCGCCGAACGTGGGTTACCCGCACGCTTCGAGGCGCTCAAACGTGCGGGTAACCCACGTTCGCGCGCTAGGAGTTGCGGATCTTGTCGATCAGCTTCGACTTGGTGAGCGCGGAGTAGCCCGAGAGGCCCAAATCCTTGGCGCGCCCTTTGAGCTGCGACACCGTCCAGTCGTCGTAGGTCCCGGACTTTCCGCCCTTGCGGCCCACAGCGGACTTGCCGCGTGCGGCGGCGGCATTGGCGATCCTGGCCGATTTCTGCTTCGAATTGCCTTCCTCGCGCAAGTCCTCGTACAGCTTCTCGTTCTTGATCGATGGATTGGGCATGGCGGGCACCTCCACTGTTGGTCTGTCGGCTGCAGGGTGCCCGCTGCAGGCGGCTTTTATTTCATCGGTATGCGTTTTCACAGGCTCAACGCATGGGTGAGCGACCGCAGTCGTAGCGTGGAGCGGTGATGGGAACCCACGGCCGACGCCGCCTTCGCCTGTATGTGGGGGTGGCTGCGGGAATCGTGGCTGTGCTGGTGTCGTCGTGCACTCGAGTGGTCGACGACGCGCGCCCGGTGGCCGCCGCCGACGCGGGACCGCTGGCCGCCGAAGGTGCCGCGGCGTGTGCGGCGGTCGATTTCCCGCTCGCCGATGTGGGACCGCCGCCGGGTGGATCGAGCAATTCAGATCCTGTGCTGCGGATCCCGAAACCACCTGGCTGGAACCGGATCACATCGCTGGACTCGGAGATGATCCGGTTCGTGATGCGCAACGACGACCTCGCCGTCGACCGAGTCGCCCCCACGGCGGTGGTGACTCTGGAATCACACCCCGGCAAGATCTCGCCGGACACGCTGTTCGCCGAGCAGCGCAGACAGGTGTCCGAGTTGGGCGTCACAGCGCTGACCCTCACCGACACCACGCTGTGCGGACTGCCGGCGATGCGTGGCGGGTACATGTCGCCGCTGATGGGGACGGCTGAGCCCCGTCCGGCCGAAGTGCTCATCGGCGTCATGTTCGACGGCGGCTCGACGTACGGCGTCGCGGTCACGGTGCAGAGCGCCGACGCCGACGACCCCACCTTCATCCGCGACTCGACGGCGATCCTGGACGGTTTCCAGATGCTGCGGCCGGGCAGCCAATGACGGTCAATCGACCCCTACTCCGAAAAGCGTCGTAGCGTGGAGTGGTGACACCACCTCATGATCTGCCCTCGACCGTCGGCGCACTGAAGGCCTCCGGCCACCGCGAGCGGGGCGTGAAGCAGGAAATCCGGGAAAACTTGCTGGCCGCGCTCGCCGAGGGACGCGACGCGTGGCCGGGCATCCTGGGGTTCGAGGACACCGTCATCCCGCAGCTGGAGCGCGCCCTGATCGCCGGCCACGACCTGGTGCTTCTTGGCGAGCGTGGGCAGGGCAAGACGCGCCTGCTGCGTGCGCTGACCGGTCTGCTCGACGAGTGGACCCCCGTCATCGCGGGCTCCGAGTTGGGTGAGCACCCGTACAGCCCGATCACCCCGGAGTCGATCCGGCGGGCGGCCAACTCGGGCGACGACCTGCCCGTCGCCTGGCGGCACCGCAGCGAGCGCTACACCGAGAAGCTGGCCACTCCCGACACCAGCGTGGCCGACCTCGTCGGCGACATCGACCCGATCAAGGTGGCCGAGGGCCGAAGCCTCGGTGACCCGGAGACCATCGCGTACGGCCTCATCCCGCGGGCACATCGCGGCATCGTCGCCATCAACGAGCTGCCCGACCTCGCCGAGCGCATCCAGGTGTCGATGCTGAACGTGATGGAGGAGCGCGACATCCAGGTGCGCGGCTATACGTTGCGACTGCCGCTGGACGTTGTTGTTGTAGCTAGTGCCAACCCCGAGGACTACACCAACCGCGGTCGCATCATCACGCCGCTCAAGGACCGCTTCGGCGCCGAGATCCGCACCCACTACCCGCTGGAGCTCGAGGCCGAGGTCGGCGTCATCCGGCAGGAGTCGCATCTGTCCGCCGAGGTGCCCGAGTACCTGCTGCACGTGCTCGCCCGGTTCGCCCGCTATCTGCGGGAGTCGCGGTCCATCGACCAACGCTCGGGCGTGTCGGCACGGTTCGCGATCGCTGCCGCCGAGACCGTCGCCGCGTCGGCGCGGCACCGCTCGGCCGTTCTGGGCGAACAGGATCCGGTGGCGCGGGTGGTGGACCTGTCCAACGTGATCGACGTGCTGCGCGGCAAGCTGGAGTTCGAGTCCGGCGAAGAGGGTCGCGAGCAGGCCGTGCTCGAACACCTCCTTCGCCGAGCCACCGCGGACACCGCGCAGCGACTGCTCGGCGGTATCGACGTCGGTCCCCTGGTGGTCGCGATCGAGAACGGTTCGGCGGTCACCACCGGCGAGCGCGTGTCCTCGCGCGAGGTGCTGGCCGCGGTGCCCGAGGTACCTGCGATCGCGGAGATCCAGAAGCGCCTCGAGGCGACGACGGACGGACAGCGTGCGGCGGCCGTCGAATTGGCGCTGGAAGCGCTGTATCTGGCGAAGCGGATCGACAAGGTGTCTTCAGAAGGCGAAACCGTCTATGGCTAAACGTACTTCGCGGTACTCGCGATACACCGGCGGCCCGGATCCGCTGGCACCGCCGGTCGATCTGAGCGAGGCGCTGGAGCAGATCGGCCAGGACGTCATGGAGGGCAGCTCGCCCCGCCGTGCCCTGTCCGAGCTGATGCGCCGCGGCACGAAGAACATGCGCGGGGCCGACAGGCTCGCCGCCGAGGCCAACCGCCGTCGACGGGAACTGTTGCAGCGCAACAATCTCGATGGCACCCTGCAGGAGATCAAGAAGCTGCTCGATGAAGCGGTGCTGGCCGAGCGCAAGGAGTTGGCTCGCGCGCTCGACGACGATGCCCGATTCAACGAGATGCGCATCGAGTCGTTGCCGCCGTCGCCTGCCAAGGCCGTGCAGGAGCTCTCCGACTACGAGTGGCGCAGCGCCGAGGCGCAGGAGAAGTACGAGCAGATCAAGGATCTTCTCGGCCGCGAGATGCTCGACCAGCGGTTCGCAGGCATGAAGCAGGCGCTGGAGAACGCCACCGACGAGGATCGTCAGCGGGTCAACGAGATGCTCGACGATCTCAACGACCTGCTGGACAAACACGCCCGCGGCGAGGACACCGACCAGGATTTCCAGAACTTCATGGACAAGCACGGCGAGTTCTTCCCGGAGAACCCGAGCAACGTCGACGAACTTCTGGACTCCCTGGCCAAGCGGGCGGCCGCCGCCCAGCGCTTCCGCAACAGCCTCTCGGCCGATCAACGCGCCGAGCTGGATGCGTTGGCGCAGCAGGCATTCGGCTCGCCCTCGCTGATAAATGCGCTCAACCGCCTCGATGGCCATCTGCAGGCGGCCCGGCCCGGCGAGGACTGGGAGGGTTCCTCGCGGTTCTCCGGCGACAACCCGATGGGGATGGGCGAAGGCGCCCAGGCAATGGCCGACATCGCCGAACTCGAAGAGCTCGCCGAGGCGCTGTCCCAGAGTTACGCCGGCGCCACCATGGAGGACGTCGACCTGGAGGCGCTGGCCCGCCAACTCGGGGACGACGCCGCGGTCGACGCCGCAACACTGGCTGAACTCGAACGAGCACTGGTGAATCAGGGATTCCTGGACCGTGGCTCGGACGGGCAGTGGCGACTGTCGCCGAAGGCGATGCGGCAGCTGGGTCAGGCCGCGTTACGAGATGTGGCGCAACAGCTTTCAGGACGACACGGCGAGCGTGACACCCGTCGCGCCGGTGCGGCCGGTGAGCTGACCGGCGCGACGCGGCCATGGGCGTTCGGTGACACAGAACCCTGGAACGTCACGCGCACGCTGACCAATGCGGTGTTGCGGCAGGCGGGTACCGCTGCCGGCGAGATGCCGCTGAAGCTCACCGTCGAAGACGTCGAGATCTCCGAGACGGAGACACGCACGCAGGCCGCGGTGGCGCTGCTGGTCGACACATCGTTCTCGATGGTGATGGAGAACCGGTGGCTGCCGATGAAGCGCACGGCGCTGGCATTGAGCCACCTCATCAGCACGCGATTCCGCTCGGATGCGTTGCAGATCATCGCCTTCGGCCGCTATGCGCGCACCGTGTCCACAGCCGAACTGACCGGGCTGGAGGGCGTGTACGAGCAGGGCACCAATCTGCACCACGCGTTGGCACTGGCCGGCAGGCATCTGCGCCGCCATCCCACCGCGCAGCCGGTGCTGCTCGTGGTGACCGACGGTGAACCGACCGCGCATCTGGAGGCATCTGGAGACGGCGAGGGCACGTCTGTGTTCTTCGACTACCCGCCACACCCGCGCACCATCGCCCACACGGTGAAGGGCTTCGACGACATGGCGGGGCTGGGTGCGCAGGTGACGATCTTCCGGCTGGGCAGCGACCCGGGGCTGGCGAAGTTCATCGATCAGGTGGCGCGCCGCGTCGAGGGCCGCGTCGTCGTGCCCGATCTCGACGGGTTGGGCGCCGCTGTTGTCGGCGACTATCTGCGTTCGCGCCGCCGGCGTTGAGCGATTGCGCGACGAACCGAACAGAGCGCTAGGCGCTCGTACGCTTCTTGCGTTTGACGCCGACGCTGCCCCACAGCGAGAAACCGCGGATGTGCACGCACGGCGCGCCGGGTGAGCCGTCGCCGCTCACACTCTGGTCGAAGTTGCCCATCACCCCGACGCCGCGTAGGTCCACGTTCACCTCGGGCGGTATCAGGATGGTCTGGCCGCCGAAGATCGAGTACGAGTGGATCTCGACGTCCGGTGACGTGAAGTCGGCATACCGCAAATCGATCATGCCGCCGCCGAACAGAGCGAACGTCGTCATCCGCTTGGGTACGTTCCAGCGGCCACGGCGCTCGAAGCCGCTCATGATCGCCAGCAGCATCGTCGACGGCGCGGGATGGACCGGCCCGCCACTGCGGCCTCGCGTGATCGCGCCGGGCAGGTCGGCGGACAGCCGGTCGAGTTCGTCGCGCGTCTGCGCGGCGTAGGCCCTGGTCAGGCGATCTTCGTACTCACTCAGCTGAAGCCTGCCCTGAGCCGCGGCATCGGTCAGCAACTGCGCCACCTGAATCCGATCGGTGTCGGCAGCACGCATCGAACCGTTCCGCGACGCTGGATTGCTCATCACTGACGAGCCTACGACGAACGCTGGCACATGCAAGGCCGTTGGCCAAACTGTGCTCTCATCGGTCCCGGCGAAGCAGATAGACGATCAAACTTTTATTGGGTCGCCGTCAGGTAGTCGGCAAATCCCAAGGTGCCGACCGCGTTCTCGGGAACAAGGTTTGCGCCCGACCGAAAGCCGGCACCGATGTGTCCGGGCACCGGCACGGCAACGACTTTGCGGCGCCCGCCGCGTGCCGCAAGGTACATCTGCGCCAACTCTGCGTGCGTGTGCACCGTCGGTCCGCCGATGTCCGGCGCCCGGCCCGCGGGTTCGGCGCCGACCAACTCGACGAGTCGGGCCGCGACGTCGCCGGTGTCGATCGGTTGAAACCGCACGTTGCGGAGGGCCCACAGAAGGGGGGAGTACCGCTGGATCGAGAAGGTGGTGGCGATCAGGTCGTGGAACTGCGTGGCGCGCAGCACTGTATGGCCGACGCCGGAGGCCTCCAGCGCCTGTTCGACACGCAGCTTGGTTCGGTAGTAAGGCAACGGGATTTGATCGATGCCGACGATCGAAACGTGAATGACGTGGCGGACCCCGGCGTTGCGCTGCGCCGCCGAGAGGTTCTGCATCGAGGCGACGTCCTTGTCGCGGGTTGGCTGGGTGGCGCAGTTGACGATCACGTCCACGCCCGTCGACCGCTTCGTCGACCCCGGTGTCCGCGAGGAGGTCTGCCTGCGACCAATGCACACCTGTGTACCCGACGTGACTGCGCCGACTCATCGCACGCACATGATGACCGGCGGCGGTAGCTGTGCCCACCACCTTCCGGCCCAGTGTGCCGGTCGCTCCGGTGACCAAGACGCGCGACGCCATGCCTACACCCTAAAGCCTTGACGGGGTCCACTTCGGCGGGCGCTTCTGCAGGAACGCCAGCATGCCTTCGCGGGCCTCCTCGGAGACGAACAATCGGGCGGACTGTTCGGTGAGCGTCTCGGCGTCCCGGTCGAATGCGGCCAGAAGCGAGGCGGTCGTGAGTGCCTTTGACGCGGCGAGCCCCTGCGGTGAGGCCTTGCCGATCGCGGTCGTCAACGACGTCACGGTCGCGTCGACGTCGTCGGCGGCGAGCGTGATCAGCCCGATGTCCGCCGCCTCTGCCGCGTCGAACTTCTCGCCGGTCAGGAAGTACCGACCAGCCGCGCGGGCGGTCATCTTCGGAAGCAGGGTCAGCGAAATGATCGACGGCGCAACGCCGATGCGTGCTTCCGTCAACGCGAACGTGCTGGCCCGCCCGGCGACCACGATGTCGCACGCACCGACCAGGCCCATTCCACCCGCCCTGACGTGCCCGTCGACCGCCGCGATGACCGGCATCGGAAGTTCGAGGATCGACCGGAGTAGCTGCGTCATCTCGCGTGCCCGGTCCACCGCCAACTCGCCAGGCTCGCGACCGGCGGCCTCGCTGAGGTCGGCGCCTGCGCAGAACGTGCCGCCCGCGTGGCCGAGCACGACGCACCGCACCGACGGGTCCGATGCCGCCGCAGAGAACCCGTCGTGCAACTGTTGTACGAGCAAGCTGGACAGCGCATTGCGGTTGTGCGGCGAGTCCAGAGTCAACCGCGCGACGCTGCCGTCGACGGTGTAGCGGACGAGCGCGGTCATCAGTACGACCGCGGCAGGCCCAGTGAGGTCTGCGCGACGAAGTTCAAGATCATCTCCCTGCTGACCGGCGCGATGCGCGCCAACCGCGACGCGGTGAGCACCGATGCGATCCCGTACTCCTTGGTCAGCCCGTTGCCGCCGAGGGACTGCACCGCCTGGTCGACGGCGCGCACCGATGCCTCGCCCGCGGCGTACTTGGCCATGTTGGCGGCTTCGGCCGCGCCGGCGTCGTCGCCGAGGTCGTAGAGAGTGGCGGCCTTCTGCATCATCAGCTTCGCCAGTTCGATCTCGATGTGGTTCTGCGCCAACGGATGTGAGATGCCCTGGTGCGCGCCGATGGGCGTCTTCCACACCTGCCGGGTCTTGACGTACTCGGTGGCCTTGTTGATGGCGAACCGGCCCATGCCGACCGCGCTGGCCGCGCCCATGATCCGCTCGGGGTTCAGCCCCGCGAACAACTGCGCGATGGCGGCGTCCTCGGAACCGACGAGCGCGTCGGCGGGCAGTCGGACTTCGTCGAGGAACAGCTGGAACTGATTCTCGGGGCTGACGATCTCCATGTCGATCTTCGTCCACGACAGGCCGGGGGTGTCGGTGGGCACGATGAACAGCGCGGGCCGCAGAGATTCGGACTTCGCCACTCCGTCCTTGTAGGTGCGGCCCACCACCAGGACCGCCTGAGCCTGGTCGACGCCCGAGATGAACACCTTCTGGCCCGACAGGATCCAGTCGCTGCCGTCGCGGCGCGCGGTGGTGGTGATGCGGTGGCTGTTCGACCCGGCGTCGGGTTCGGTGATCGCGAACGCCATGGTGATCGAACCGTCGGCGATACCCGGGATCCACCGCTTCTTCTGCTCCTCGGTGCCGAACTTGGAGATGATCGTGCCGTTGATGGCGGGGGAGACCACCATCAGGAGCAGCGCGCAGCCGTTGGCCGACATCTCCTCCATCACCAGCGAAAGCTCGTACATGCCTGCGCCGCCGCCGCCGTACTCCTCGGGCAGGTTCACCCCGATGAAACCGAGTTTGCCTGCCTCACTCCATAGTTCGGTGGTGTGTTCGCCGGCGCGGGCCTTCTCCAGGTAGTACCTCTCGCCGTAGTTCGCGGCCATCGCGGCGACGGCCTTGCGCAGCGCCTGCTGCTCTTCGGTTTCCACGAAACTGCTCAGGGACATTGCGGGGTCCTCTCCTTAATTGTCCACTCGGGCGAGCACGGTGCCGACGTCGACCTGTTGGCCGACCTCGACGTTGAGTTCGGCGAGCACACCGTCGCCGGGCGAGGTCACGGTGTGCTCCATCTTCATCGCCTCCAGCCACACCAGCGGCTGTCCGGCGGAGACGGTGTCGCCGAGTGCGGCGCCGATGCGCAGCACCGAACCGGGCATGGGCGCCAGCAGCGACCCCTGTGCGACGGCGGCGTCGGGATCCGGGTAGCGCGCCAGTGCAACGAGTTGCACTGGGCCCAGAGGCGAGTCGACGAAGACGTCGCACGCGTATCGCGCGACGTCGAACGGGCGCTCCACGCCCTCGACCGCCAGTACGACGCGATCCGGGGCCGCCGACACGAGCGTGACGTCGTCATGGTCGGGCAGGTAGACGCCGGCACGGGTGAACCGGTAGCGCACCGGATGCTCGTCACCGGCGGCGTCGGCGTACGACTTGGTCTGGAATCCCGATGCCAGGTTTCGCCAGCCACTCGGTGCTGCGGCGAACACCGTTGCGCTGTCACGGTTCAGCGCGGCATCGGCGAGCGCCGCGGCGACCGCGGAGAGCGTGACAGCACGATCGTCGCCCAGTGGTGCGGCCAGCCGGTCCAGGCCGTGGGTGTCGAAGAACGCCGTATCGGTAGCACCGTCGAGGAACGCAGGGTGCCGCAGCACGTTGACCAACAGGTCGCGGTTGGTGCGTACGCCGTGGATGCGGGTACGGGCCAGGGCGTCGGAAAGGACGCCGGCAGCCTGCCGTCGCGTCGGCGCCCACGAGATGACCTTGGCCAGCATCGGGTCGTAGAAGATCGATACTTCCGAGCCGTCGACGATGCCGCTGTCGACGCGCACACCGCGCACGTTGGGATCGAATTCAGCAGCGGCGGGCACGTCGAAGCGGTGCACGGTACCCGCCTGCGGTTGCCAGTTCTTGGCCGGGTCTTCGGCGTAGAGCCTGGCCTCGATGGAAGATCCGCGCGACGGTGGAGGTTCGGTGTCGAGCCGTCCGCCGTCGGCGACATGCAGCTGCAACTCGACGAGGTCCAGGCCGGTGGTGGCCTCGGTGACGGGATGCTCGACCTGCAGCCGGGTGTTCATCTCCAGGAAGAAGAAGTCGCCATTTTCGTCAGCCATGAACTCGACCGTGCCCGCGCCGGTGTACCCGATAGCCTCCGCTGCCAGCCGTGAGGCCTCGAAGAGCTTGGCGCGCATGCCTTCCGTGCGTTCGACAAGCGGCGATGGAGCCTCCTCGATGATTTTCTGGTGACGGCGCTGGATGGAACATTCGCGTTCGCCGACGGCCCACACGGTGCCGTGTTCGTCGGCCATCACCTGGACCTCGACGTGATGACCGGTGGCCAGGTAGCGCTCGCAGAACACCGTCGGGTCACCGAAGGCCGACTGCGCTTCGCGGCGAGCGGCCTCCACTTGCCCGGGCAGCGCGGATAATTCGTCGACCACCCGCATGCCGCGGCCGCCGCCGCCTGCTGAGGCCTTGATCAACACCGGCAGCTGGTCGGCGGTCACGGTGTCGGGGTCGAGTTCGTCGAGCACCGGCACGCCGGCGGCGGCCATCAACTTCTTCGCCTCGATCTTGGAGCCCATCGCCGCGACCGCGGCCACCGGCGGACCGATCCACGTCAGGCCCGCGTCGGCCACTGCTGCGGCGAATTCGGCGTTCTCCGAGAGGAACCCGTAACCGGGATGGATGGCGTCGGCGCCGGCCGCCCGCGCGGCGGCGATCAGCTGTGCAGCGTCGAGATAGCCCCGGGTGCCCTCGAGCCGCACCCGGGCGTCGGCCTCGGCGACGTGCGGGGACGCCGCGTCGGGATCGGTGTAGACGGCGATGGTTCCGATACCCAGACGCCTGCACGTGGCGAACACCCGCCGGGCGATCTCGCCACGGTTGGCGACCAGGACACGGGTGATCATGGGGTACTCCGCTGCCGAGACTGAGCTTGTGCTCGAGAAATCGACAAAATCGCGTGCATAAGCTCAGTTTCGGCGGGCATAGGGGAATTCATCGCTTTCACATCCGGAAGACGCCGAAGTTCGACGTCCCCTTGATCGGGCCATTGGCGATGGCGGACAGGCACATTCCCAACACGGTGCGGGTGTCGCGCGGGTCGATGACCCCGTCGTCGTAGAGCCTGCCGGAGAGGAACATCGGCAGTGACTCCGCCTCGATCTGCGCCTCTATAGCGGCCCGCATAGCAGCATCAGTGGCGTCGTCGAATTCTTGACCGCGTGCCTCGGCGGCCGCCCGGCTGACGATCGACAACACACCTGCCAGTTGGGTGCCGCCCATCACCGCAGACTTGGCGCTCGGCCAGGCGAACAGGAACCGCGGATCGTAGGCGCGCCCACACATGCCGTAGTGGCCCGCGCCGTAGGAGGCGCCGATCAGCAGGGAGATGTGCGGGACGGTGGAGTTCGAGACGGCGTTGATCATCATCGAGCCGTGCTTGATCATGCCGCCTTCCTCGTATTTCCTGCCTACCATGTAGCCGGTCGTGTTGTGCAGGAACAACAGTGGAGTGTCGGAGCGGTTGGCCAGCTGGATGAACTGGGTGGCCTTCTGCGACTCCTCGGAGAACAGCACGCCTCGTGCGTTGGCCAGGATGCCGATGGGATAGCCGTACAGGGTGGCCCAGCCGGTCACCAGCGAGCCGCCGTAGAGCGGTTTGAACTCGTCGAAGTCCGAGCCGTCGACGATGTGGGCGATGACGTCGCGCGGATCGAACGGGATGCGCAGATCGGCGGGCACGATGCCGACCAGTTCGTCGGGGTCGAACAGGGGCTCGGTGACCGGGCCGGGCGGCGGTCCCTGCTTGCGCCAGTTCAGCCTGGCCACGATGCGGCGGCCGATGCGGATCGCGTCGAGCTCGTCGAGCGCGAAGTAGTCAGCGAGTCCCGAAGTGCGGGCGTGCATCTCGGCACCGCCGAGGGACTCGTCGTCGGATTCCTCGCCGGTGGCCATCTTCACCAGTGGGGGACCGGCCAGAAATACCTTGGACCGTTCCCTGATCATCACGACGTGGTCGGACATTCCGGGGATGTAGGCGCCGCCCGCTGTCGAGTTACCGAAGACCAGGGCGATGGTCGGGATACCCGCCGCCGAGAGTCGGGTGAGGTCCCGGAACATCTGCCCGCCGGGGATGAAGATCTCCTTCTGGGTCGGCAGGTCCGCGCCGCCGGACTCCACCAGCGAGACCACCGGAAGCCGGTTCTGCAGCGCGATCTGATTGGCGCGCAGGATCTTCTTCAGTGTCCACGGATTGCTCGTGCCGCCCTTGACCGTCGGGTCGTTGGACACGACGATGCACTCGACACCTTCGACAACGCCGATGCCGGTCACCACGCTCGCGCCCACGGCGAAGTCGGTTCCCCATGCCGCGAGTGGGCTCAGTTCCAGGAACGGCGAGTCGGGGTCGACCAGCATTTCGACGCGCTCGCGCGCGGTCATCTTGCCGCGGTCGTGGTGGCGCTTGACGTACTTCTCGCCGCCTCCGGCCAGCGCCTTGGCGTGCTCGGCGTCGAGTTCGGCGAGTTTGGCGGTCATCACGTTCGCGGCTTCGGAGAACGCCGCCGACCGCGGGTCGATGGTCGATTTCAGAGCGGTCATCTCAGCACCTCATCCGCCGAGCGTGAAGCTACTGCGAAATCCCCGCCGATTTTTCGCAGGGGTTTCACACTCGCGGTCGCGGTCGTGGTCGGCAACGTCATGACTGGTATCCCAGCATCTTGGCGGCGAGCGAGGTGAGGATTTCCGTTGTCCCGCCGCCGATCCCGAGGATCCGCATATCGCGGTACTGGCGTTCGACCTCCGACTCCATCATGTAACCCATGCCGCCGAACAACTGCACCGCCTGGTTCGCCACCCACTCGCCGGCCTCAACGGCGGTGTTCTTGGCGAAGCACACCTCGGCGATCAGGTTGTGTCTCGCCCGCGAGTTGCCGCTCGACCAGGTTGCGCGTGTAGACGCGCGCGACGTCGACACGCCGCGCCATTTCCGACAGCGTGTTCTGAACGGATTGTCGCGCGATCAGCGGCTTGCCGAACGTCTCGCGGTTGCGGCACCACTCGACGGTGAGGTCCAGGCAGCGCTGGGCGCCGCCATACGCATGGGCGGCCAGGCCCACCCGCTCGGACACAAACGCCGCGGCTATCTGCGCGAAGCCGCTGTTCTCGTCGCCGATGAGGTTGGACACCGGGACCCGAACGTCGGTGTAGGACAACTCGGCGGTGTCGGAGGACCGCCAGCCCATCTTGTCCAGCTTGCGGGTCACCTCGAAGCCTGGGGTGCCCTTGTCGACGACGATCAGCGAAACACCGGCTGCGCCAGGCCCGCCCGTGCGTGCCGCCGTGACGACGTAGTCGGCCCGCACGCCCGACGTGATGTAGGTCTTGGCACCGTTGATGAGGTAGTCGTCGCCGTCGCGGGTGGCCTTGGTGGTGAGGTGCCCGACGTCGGACCCGCCGCCCGGTTCGGTGATGGCCAGCGATCCGATCTTCTCCCCGCGCAGCGTGGGCCGCACGTAGGTGTCGATCAACCGCGCATCGCCCGACGCGATCATGTGCGGCACCGCGATCCCGCAGGTGAACAACGACGCGAACACCCCGCTCGGTGCACCGGCGTAGTGCATCTCCTCGCAGATGACCAGCGCGTCGGCGCCGTCGCCGCCGCCACCGCCCACGGCCTGCGGCAGGCCGGCGCCCAGCAGGCCCGCCTCGCCGGCCTTGATGTGGAGCTCGCGCGGCAGCATGCCGGACTGCTCCCACTCGTCGATGTGCGGAAGCACCTCGCGTTCGGCGAACGCGCGCACCGTCTTTCGCAGTTGTTCCCGTTCAGGGGTGTGCCAGATGCTCATAGGAATTCCTCGGGTATATCGACGCTCCGGCTGCGCAGCCATTCGCCCAGCCCCTTGGCCTGCGGATCGAAGCGGGCCTGATACGCAACCCCTTGACCGAGGATGCCCTCGATCACGAAGTTGACCGCCCGCAGGTTCGGCAGCACATGCCGGGTGACCGGTAGATCGACTGTCTCAGGCAGTAATTCACGAAGCTTCTCGACCGTCAGCGAGTGCGCCAGCCACCGCCAGTGGTCGCCGGTGCGTACCCACGCCCCGACGTTCGCGCTGCCCCCTTTGTCGCCGCTGCGCGCCCCCGCGATCGTTCCCAGCGGGACTCGCCGGGTTTCGCCGAAGGGAAGTGGCTCCGGCAACGCGAACGGCGGCACGGATTTCAGTTCGAAGGTCTCGGATGCCGGGGGGATCTCGGTACGACTGCCGTCGGCGTGCACGGCGACATGGGTGACCTCCTCGGCGGGCACGAAGGCGGGTTGGAACACCCCGTACACCTGACCATCGCCCGGCGGCGTGGTGCTGGTGAAGCCCGGATAGCTGGCCAATGCGAGTTCGACTGCGGCCGAGGAGAATTGACGGCCGACATTGGCGGGATCCGGATCGCGTACCACGCACCGCAGCAGCGCGCTGGCCGTTTCCTCGGTGTCCGCGTCCGCATGGTCGGTACGTGCCAGCGTCCACTGCATCTCAGCCGGCTTGACCGGCAGGCTGCTCTCGAGCTGTCTGCGTACCAGGGCGGCCTTGGCCTCGATGTCCAGGCCCGTGAGCACCAGCGTCATCTCGTTGCGGAACCCGCCGACGCTGTTGAGCGACACCTTCAACGTCGGCGGCGGCGGCTCCCCCTTCACGCCGCTGATCCGAACGCGGTCGGGCCCGTCGTCGGACAGCTCAATGGTGTCGACCCGCAGCGTCGCGTCGGGATTGGCGTAGCGCGCGCCGGTGATCTCGTAGAGCAGCTGTGCGGTGACCGTGTCGACGGTGACCGCGCCGCCGGTGCCGGGATGCTTGGTGATCACCGACGACCCGTCGGCATGGATCTCGGCCAGCGGGAAACCCGGATGGGTGAGGTCGGCGATCTCGGTGAAGAACGAATAGTTGCCGCCGGTGGCCTGCGCCCCGCACTCGATGACGTGGCCCGCGGCGATCGCGCCCGCCAGCCGGTCGTAGTCGGTGTGGCTCCAGCCGTGGTGCGCGGCAGCAGGCCCGACGATGACGGACGCGTCGGTGACACGGCCGGTGACGACGACGTCTGCGCCAGAGTTCAGGCAGTCGACGATGCCCCACGCTCCGAGGTACGCGTTGGCCGCCAGCGGCGTGCCCCCGCCTGATGTCGCCACCGCTGCGGCTCCGAGGCCCAGCTCCTTCGCCCGCGGCAGCAGGTCGTCGCCCTCGACGTGAGCCACCTGCACGCTCAACCCGAGACGGTCGGCCAGTGCCCGCACGGCCAGGGCCAACCCGCCGGGATTGAGCCCGCCCGCGTTCGCGACGATGCGCACCCCGCGGTCCAACGCGGTGCCGAGGCACTCCTCGAGTTGGACGAGGAAGGTTTTGGCGTAACCGCGGTCGGATGACTTCGCGCGGTCGCGCGCGAGGATGAGCATGGTGAGTTCGGCGAGATAGTCGCCGGTGAGGTAGTCCAGGTCGCCGCCGGTGAGCATTTCCCGCATCGCCGCGAGCCGGTCACCGTAGAAGCCCGAGTAGTTGCCGATGCGGACCGCAGGCGTCACGCAATGCTCCCGTCGTTATTTCAGACCGGCCCAACCAACCGGTAGGTTAACCCGTACCGCCGGTCCCACGTCAAGCCCGCGCCGCGGCGGTAGCCGCTAGAGCCCCAGCTCGGCGCGGGTGTCGTCGATCGCCTTGCAGTACGCGGTCCAGTCCTCCTTCTCCTGCGCCGCCTGCGTTTCGTTGAACAGCTTGTCGCGTGCCGAGGTGAGCTGGTCGAGTGTGATCTTGCCGGATTTCTGGGCATCGTCCATTTCCAGCTGGAAGTCCGCCAATGCCGTCATGGCGTCCAGTCCGCTGCCGGTGCAGGCCGTCGCGGGGGCCGTGGTGGACCCCGTCGCCGACGAGGCCGCGGACCCGGCGGGGCTCTCGGCTGCCGGTTCGGTCCCGCCCCCGCACCCGGCCAGCACCAGGGCCGCAACGCCCGCGATTACCAGCTGTTTCATCGCCGCTCCTCGTTGTCGGACACACTGCGTGTCATGCGCATTCTGCGGCGGGCGCTGATACCGGCGACGCATTTTGGAGTAGATACAGCTCACGGGCTATCCTGAAGGGCACTTGCCGATGCCTGAACGCCTCGCGCGGCACATACTTCATCACCGGTAGCACCTCTCAACTAGGAGATTTTCGATCATGGCTGTCCCCAAGCGCAGGATGTCGCGTGCGAATACCCGTAGCCGGCGCTCGCAGTGGAAGGCCAAGCGCCCCGAGCTCGTCGGCGTGACGGTCGCCGGTCAGCAGCACAAGGTGCCGCGCCGTCTGCTCAAGGCCGCCCGCCTCGGTCTGATCGATCTCGACCGCCGCTAAATCCCCGGCGCGCCTCTCAGGTCGCTCTCAGACACGGGGTTGACACTGTGGCTGTGCGCATACTTGTCGTCGACGATGATCGCGCTGTACGCGAATCTCTGCGTCGATCGCTTTCGTTCAACGGTTACTCGGTCGAGTTGGCGCAGGACGGGCTCGAAGCCCTCGACCTGATCGCCAGCGACCGACCCGACGCCCTGGTTCTCGATGTGATGATGCCGCGGCTGGATGGACTCGAGGTGTGCCGCCAGCTGCGCAGCACCGGCGACGACCTGCCCATCCTCGTGCTGACCGCGCGCGATTCGGTATCCGAACGTGTCGCCGGGTTGGACGCGGGCGCAGACGACTATCTGCCCAAGCCGTTCGCGCTGGAGGAACTGCTCGCCCGTATGCGCGCATTGCTGCGGCGCACCACGCCCGACGACGGCACCGAGTCGCCCGCGATGACGTTCTCCGACCTGTCCCTGGACCCGGTCACCCGCGAGGTCACCCGCGGCCAACGTTCGATCAGCCTGACCCGCACCGAGTTCGCGCTTCTGGAGATGCTGATCGCGAACCCGCGGCGGGTGCTCACCCGGAGCCGCATCCTCGAGGAGGTCTGGGGCTTCGATTTCCCGACCTCCGGTAACGCACTCGAGGTGTACGTCGGGTACCTCCGCCGCAAGACCGAGGCGCTAGGAGAGCCGCGACTGATCCACACCGTGCGCGGGGTGGGTTATGTGCTGCGCGAGACACCTCCCTGATGTCTGCCCCGAAGTTCTCGCTTCGGCCCCAGCCGTACGCATTGGCGGCGCAGCCGACGGCCAGTTCATTGTCGCTCCGCTGGCGGGTGATGCTGCTCGCGATGTCGATGGTCGCGATGGTCGTGGTGTTGATGGCCGTGGCCGTCTACGCCGTGGTCTCGCGTGCGCTCTACGACGACATGGACAACCAACTGCACAGCCGGGCCCGGCTGCTGATCGAGAGCGGCTCGCTGACCACCGACCCCGCCAAGGTGATCGAGGGCACGGCCTATTCCGATGTCAACGCGATGCTGGTGAATCCCGGCCGCTCCATCTACACCGCCAATCAGGAGGGGCAGACGCTGCCGCTGGGTGATCCCGAGAAGGCGGTCATCCGCGGCGAACTGTGGATGTCGAAGCGATCCGTCAACCAACAGCGAGTGCTGGCCTTGCACCTGTCCAACGGAAGTTCGTTGCTGATCTCCAAGAGCCTGGTGCCGACGGATCAGGTGCTCAAACGGTTGGGCACGGTGCTACTCATCGTCGGCGGCATCGGCGTGGCGGTGGCGGCCATGGCCGGTGGCGCGGTCGCCCGGGCAGGCCTGCGGCCGGTGGCGCGGCTCACCGAGGCGGCCGAACGAGTCGCCCGCACCGACGACCTGCGACCGATCCCGGTGTTCGGCAGCGACGAACTCGCCCGTCTCACCGAGGCTTTCAACATGATGCTGCGCGCACTGGCTGAATCACGCGAGCGCCAGACAAGACTCGTCACCGACGCCGGCCATGAACTGCGCACGCCGCTGACGTCGTTGCGCACCAACGTCGAACTCCTGATGGCGTCGATGGCCCCCGGTGCGCCGAGGCTGCCCGAGGAGGAGATGGAGGGCCTGCGGGAGGACGTCATCGCCCAGATCGAGGAACTGTCCACCCTCGTCGGCGATTTGGTCGATCTCACCCGCGACGAGGCCGGCGTCGTCATCCACGAGCCCGTCGACATGACCGAGATCGTTGACCACTCACTGGAGCGAGTTCGCCGTCGCCGCAACGACATTGAGTTCGACGCAACTCTGATGCCGTGGCAGGTCTACGGCGACAGCAGTGGACTGGGCCGCGCGGTGCTCAATGTGCTGGACAACGCCGCGAAATGGAGCCCGCCCGGCGGGCGGGTCGGTGTTCGGTTGACGCAGATCGACCCGATGCATGCCGAACTGGTGGTGACCGATCGGGGGCCCGGCATACCTCCACAGGAGCGACGGCTGGTGTTCGACCGGTTCTTCCGCTCGACCTCCGCACGGGCGATGCCGGGTTCGGGGCTAGGCCTGGCGATCGTGAAACAGGTTGTGCTCAAACACGGCGGCACGCTACGGGTCGAGGACGCCGTGCCCGGCGGGCAGCCACCGGGCACCGCCATTCATATCGTGCTGCCCGGTCGGCCGATGCCTGATAGCACCGAGCGACACGCGGTCTCGCGCGTGGACTTGCCGGTGGTCAGCGCCGACAATGATTAGCGGAGACGCGCCACGGGGAAAGATAGTCTGTGCGCCTTCCGAATGTTCTCTAAGTGGATTCTCAGCCCGCTTAGGCAACTTTGACGATGTGAACGCCGTTGTTCCTGATGTCGGACCCCTTGAGAGGAAGAGCACCGCAGCGATATGACCAACTACCCGAGTTATTCGCCGCCGCCACCGCCACCGGGTCGTCGGCCCGGCGTACCTGAGCACGCGGCACCCGGGTACACCGGTCCGCAGCGGAGCGGCCCGTACCAGCAGCAGCCGTACGACTGGCGGTACCAGACCCAACAGCAACAGCAGCCGTTTCGCGCGCCCTACGATCCCTACCGCGGCGCGCCTGCGTCGCCGGGGACCGGGCGCTACCCTCAGGCACCTCTGCCGGTGCTGCCGCCCCAAAAGCGTTCCCGTGCAGGTGCTTTGACAGCGGGGGCAATCGCGGTAGCCATCGTGTCCGCAGGTGTGGGTGGGGGAGTCGCGCTGCTGGTGCAGCCCGACCGGCCCGCGGCCACGTCGAGCATCAACGGCGCCGCCCCCAGCGTGCCCGCCGCCAGCCTGCCTGCAGGCTCGGTCGAACAGGTCGCGGCGAAGGTGGTTCCCAGCGTCGTGAAGCTCGAGGTCGACTTCGGCAGGCAGTCCGAGGAGGGCTCCGGGATCGTTCTGTCGTCCGACGGCCTCATCCTGACGAACAACCATGTGGTGTCGGCCGCCCAGGGCGGCCCGGGTGGACCGCCTACCCCGGATGCGCCGGATGCGCCTGCCGGTCCGGGCGGGGCGCAGACCAAGGTGACCTTCGCCGACGGCGGCACCGCCACGTTCAGCGTGGTCGGCACGGATCCGAGCAGCGACATCGCCGTGGTGCGCGCCGAAGGGGTGTCCGGGCTGACGCCGATCACGATCGGCTCATCGGGCAACCTGCGGGTGGGCCAGGATGTGGTGGCGATCGGCTCACCGCTCGGTCTCGAGGGCACGGTGACCACGGGCATCATCAGCGCGCTGAACCGGCCGGTCGCCGCGGGTGGCGACGTGAACAACCAGAACACCGTGCTCGATGCGATACAGACCGACGCCGCGATCAACCCCGGCAATTCCGGCGGGGCGCTGGTCAACATGAACGGAGAGCTGGTGGGCGTCAACTCGGCCATCGCCACGCTGGGCGGTGACGCCGGGGGGCCGCAGGCGCAGAGCGGTTCGATCGGGCTGGGCTTCGCCATCCCGGTCGACCAGGCCAAGCGAATCGCAGACGAGCTGGTCAAGAACGGCTCCGCCTCACACGCCTCCCTTGGTGTGCAGGTCGGTAATGACGCGGCCACAGACGGCGCGCGAATCGTCGAAGTCACCGGTGGCGGTGCTGCCGCGGCGGCGGGCCTGCCGAGCGGCGTCGTGGTCACGAAGGTCGATGATCGAGTGATCAACAGTGCCGACGCGCTGGTCGCGGCGGTCCGATCCAAGGCGCCCGGCGACAAGGTGACCCTGACGTATCTCGACCCCGCGGGTAAGCCGCAGAGCGTGGAGGTCACCCTCGGCAAGGCCCAGCAGTGAGGTCCGAGGTGACTTCCGGATCGGTCACCCTGACAGTGGCCGCGCCGCTGTCTCTGCCCAGATATACGGTTGGCTTCATGGAACAGCCAGGGGAGTTGGTGGGCCGCGCACTGGTCGTGGTTGTCGACGATCGCACTGCGCACGGCGACGAGGAGGACCACAGCGGTCCGTTGGTCACCGAACTGCTCGGTGAGGCGGGCTTCGTCGTCGACGGTGTGGTCGTGGTGTCCGCCGACGAGGTCGAGATCCGCAACGCGCTGAACACGGCGGTCATCGGCGGAGTCGACCTGGTGGTGTCGGTCGGCGGGACCGGTGTGACCCCGCGCGACGTCACGCCGGAAGCGACCCTCGACATCCTCGACCGCGAGCTGCTCGGTATCGCCGAGGCCCTGCGTGCCTCGGGTCTGTCGGCAGGAATCGTCGACGCCGGAGTGTCACGCGGCCTGTCGGGAATCTCCGGCAGCACCCTTGTCGTCAACCTGGCCGGTTCCCGCGCGGCGGTGCGCGACGGCATGGCGACGCTCACCCCACTGGCGATCCAGATCATCGGGCAGCTCTCCAGCCTGGAGATCTGAGGCACAGCCGACGACTCGGGCCAAGAATGTGATCTTCGTCACACTGGAGGTATGTGATGGCGGACCGGCAGAGGCGTTCGCGCGACGCAGTTAACGAAATTTTCGGGGATCCGTTGCGCCAGAAGTCTAAGGACGACAGTGACGGTTCATCGCCTGATGACGACACGGAACACGACCGGTGGTTGCGGGAAAACACGCCGCCGCACCACCAGTGACCTGTGATTTCGTCTTAACCACAGGTATCGGCTGGGTGGCGCCTTAGTGACAGTCCCTGTCACTGGTGTGCAAAGCGAAACGCTCGACCGAATCCGCTTTGCCGGCGACCGCACCGTTACCCCGCCGCGTTACTGGAGTGAGCAAAGTGGCAGGTCTGGTAACGCGGGCCACATTCAAGGCGATCTCACGTTGCCGGGCTGATGTCCGACCGTTATGTTCCTCGTGTCAACGATGAGCAAAACGTAAGAGCAGCATGTGAGGTTCCTCATTTGCCTCACATGAGGCTCCTGCGTCGTGTGAGGTGTAGCGGTAGCACCAGGCACGAACAACAACACACGGTGGGCCGGTCGGGTCAACTGTCGACATAGCTAGGGAGAACATGAAGGTATTCAGTCGGGTGCTGATTGCGATGGTGGCAGCCATCGCGTCTTTGTTCGTGAGCACTGGCACCTCTCACGCCGGGCTGGACAACGAGCTGAGCCTTGTTGACGGCCAAGACCGGACGCTGACCATCCAGCAGTGGGACACGTTCCTCAATGGTGTGTTCCCGTTGGACCGCAACCGGCTGACTCGCGAGTGGTTCCACAGTGGCCGCGCCAAGTACATCGTGGCCGGCGCGGGTGCCGATGAGTTCGAGGGCACGCTGGAGCTGGGTTATCAGATCGGCTTCCCGTGGTCGCTGGGTGTGGGCATCAACTTCAGCTACACCACTCCCAACATCCTGTTGGACCAGTTCTCACCGGCTGCGCCGTTGGGTGCCGCGTTCACCACGCCGAACCTGTTCCCGGGTGTGTCGATCAGCGCTGACCTGGGCAACGGTCCCGGTATCCAGGAGGTCGCGACGTTCTCGGTGGATGTCGCGGGTGAGAGCGGCGGTGTGGCGGTGTCCAACGCGCACGGCACGGTGACCGGCGCGGCCGGTGGCGTGCTGCTGCGTCCGTTCGCGCGGCTCATCTCCTCATCCGGTGACAGTGTCACCACCTATGGCGAGCCCTGGAACATGAACTAACACCTCTCCCAACGAAACAGCCCCCGAACCACATCCGGGGGCTGTTTTCGTCGGCTGGCAAAGGGTGCGATGCGCAGACTCGACGCGAGGCCGGAAAGTGAGGCCCCCCGTTGCCGGTCCGTTGGCGGGCCGATATGTTCCTCCTGTCAACGGTGAGCGAAACATTAGAACTGCAGGGGGAACATGAAGGTCTTCAGTCGGGTGCTGATTGCGATGGTGGCAGCCATCGCGTCCTTGTTCGTGAGCACTGGCACCTCTCACGCCGGGCTGGACAACGAGCTGAGCCTTGTTGACGGCCAAGACCGGACGCTGACCATCCAGCAGTGGGACACGTTCCTCAATGGTGTGTTCCCGTTGGACCGCAACCGGCTGACCCGTGAGTGGTTCCACAGTGGCCGGGCCAAGTACATCGTGGCCGGCGCGGGTGCCGATGAGTTCGAGGGCACGTTGGAGCTGGGTTATCAGATCGGCTTCCCGTGGTCGCTGGGTGTGGGCATCAACTTCAGCTACACCACTCCCAACATCCTGTTGGACCAGTTCTCACCGGCTGCGCCGTTGGGTGCCGCGTTCACCACGCCGAACCTGTTCCCGGGTGTGTCGATCAGCGCCGACCTGGGCAACGGTCCCGGTATCCAGGAGGTCGCGACGTTCTCGGTGGATGTCGCGGGTGAGAGCGGCGGTGTGGCGGTGTCCAACGCGCACGGCACGGTGACCGGCGCGGCCGGTGGCGTGCTGCTGCGTCCGTTCGCGCGGCTCATCTCCTCGTCCGGTGACAGCGTCACCACCTATGGCGAGCCCTGGAACATGAACTAACACCTCTCCCAGGCCAACGAAACAGCCCCCGGAACACTCCGGGGGCTGTTTTCGTCGTCAGCGGGGCTATCCGCCGTCGGACTTCGACTTGTCGGCGCCGAGGGCAGCTTCCGCGCCGTGCTTGCCGGCGGTGCTGCCGTTCTCGGCCAATAGGTCGCGGATCTCGGTGAGCAGAGTCAATTGGGTCTCCTCCTCCTCCACCTTGGTGTCGCGTTCCTTGAGCTTCTTGTAGGGAACCACGATGAGGAAGTAGATGACCGCCGCCATGATCAGGAAGTTGATCGCCGCTGAGATCACGGCGTTCAAATCGATGGCGATGTCGTCGCCCAATGGAATTCGTAGGAAACCGTAGTCCGAATCAGGTGTCGCGCCGATCCGGCTGATCAGCGGCTGCACCACGTTGTCGGTGAATGCAGTCACCAGTCCGGTGAATGCCGCACCGATGATGACCGCGGTGGCTAAGTCGATGACATTGCCGCGGGCGATGAACTCTTTGAACCCCTTCAGCATGCGTGCGAATCCTTCCTGCAGGTCTCGTCTATCCGTCAGACATAGAACGTTAGTCGTGGTGGACCTGCGGCGGTCGAGCTCCGGTGCTAGCTTTTGCGTTCATGGGTGACGTTGCGATGCGGTGGGTGTTGACGGCAGTAGCGGGGATCCTCGCAGGCGCTTCGGTGTTCGCGGTGGGTTCGGCCAACGCTCAACCGGCCCCGCCCCCCGGACCCATCCAGCCGGGATCGACGTCCGACGAGCTGGCCGACATGGTCATGGACGTGATCGAAGGCGGCGTCGCGGCGGTCCCGACGACCACGCCGCTGTCCCGCGCCGCACCCCTGACGCCGCTCAGTGAAAGGTGAGCGTGACCGCCTGACCCCAGCGCCGCTCCAGCCACCTCGTTGGCGTCGTGAGCCGGTAGCGCCACCAGCACCACCCGATCGCCGCCGCTAGCCGCGCCTGCCGGCTTCTCCGACACCAGGACCACCACCGCGTCGGTCGCGACGACCTGTGGTGCCGCTTCGACATCCACCCCCGCGTCGACGCCGGCGGCCAGCACGTCGACCACGTCGCCGGGGCGGATCAGATCGAGTAGCGCCGTGTCGTCGAGGTGCAACGGAACGATGCGCGCATTGGGCCCGGCGGCGGACTCGGCCAGCCGAGGGCCCAGAAGCCGCACATCGGTGAGCGCCTCGCCGCGGCGGGCGGGACCGGCCAGCGTCGCGCCCATCACCGCAGCGAGATCTGACTGTGAACCGTCGGGAACCGTTGTTGCCATGCGACTTTCGATCCGGACATCGGCGGAACTGAGTTCAACCCCGGGTGCCAGGTCGCGCGCGGCGATGACGACGTCGACGCTCTCGTTGCTCGGGTCGGGTCGTAATGCCGCGACGGCGGCGAGGACGACGAGCGCGCCCGCCGCGATTCGCCGGGCCGCCACGGTGCGCGACCAGTCCGGCCGCAACGCGTCTGAGAGTCGGCTCAGCGCCGACGGATTAAGAGAGTCCCCCATGGGTGCCAAATTAGGCGGCAAGTGCTCGTGGTGGAGCGTGCTGGCTCCCGTGCCTGTGGATAACTTCGGGGTGCTAGTGGTCACGCCCGTGAGTTCGTCGGGGGTTATGCGGCGATTCGTGTAGGAGTCGGTTGAGGTCGTCTGTGGTTGAATCGCCAGTCGAATGGTCCGGGCGGCGGTGTTGTAGCGGGCGTCGAACGCAGTGAGTTGATTTGGCCAGCACATCGAGGTCGCGAAAGTCGTCGGCCAGCAACCAAGCGGGCCGATCTCCGCTTTTCCGCGGCGCGTCCAGGCATTTGCTGGCCAGCACGTCGGATCGTTGGACACCGACGCCGCCAGGATCTCGTTGGACCGGGCCTCGGCCGTCGTGGTCTGGGCGCGCTGCCCGGCGAGGCGAGTGTTGGGCTTCTCGACATTCAATGCGTTCATGCGGTCCTGTGTCGCCTGGTCGTAATTCACCAGCGGGACAATCACATTGAGGATATCGATCTGATCGCCGACCTTCGAGCGCAGCTTATCGGCGACCTCGTCACCCAGCGCCCGCATATTGGCGTCTTCGGCGTTCGCGCTCGCGGAGCCCGCGAGCGGGTCGAACCAGGCGAACACCTCGTTGAACGCAGCGCGCAATCCGGGTCACAGGTTGTTGCGGACGTTTCGAAACATCGCGGTGAACTCTAAATAGGGTGTTCGTACGAGGAATAGCCGGCAAGCGGCGGCTCGTCGACGCCGGCGTCTCGGATTTCGCCTTATGCCGACCGGTCTCACATCAGATCGTGGGCTGCACCGCACAGCCCGCAGCGGCGCCTGGCCCGGCGCGACGCCGCGCGCGCCGGTCACGTACTAGGAGTTTGTCATTGACATTTACGTCGATTGCTGGGAGATTTGCTGGCAAGCAGTGCTCGATTTTGCTGTCTAGCTTTAGTTGACCAACTCAGGGGGGCATCATGAGAAGAAGAGCTTGATTGTCGTGGCCGGACTCATCGGCGCCGTCGGCGTTCTCACTGCTGCGCCCGCGTCAGCTCAGGGGAGTTCGGTCGCCTGCGCTCCGGCCATCCTGTGCCACATCGTCGGAATACCCGGACAAGCGGCAGCGGACATCGCGACGGCGCCGGGACGCGCGTACCAGGACATCGTGACGGCGCCGGGACGCGCGTACCAGGACATCGTGACCACGCCGGGACGCGCGTACCAGGACATCGTGACGGCGCCGGGACGCGCGTACCAGGACATCGTGACGGCGCCGGGACGCGCGTTCAAGGACATCGTGACTACGCCGCAACGCGCGCTGGACAACATCCGCGCGCCGTTCGGACCTGCTCCCGATCCGGAGTAACAGCCGTAGGCGGCGCTCCGTCGTCATCGGGGGCACTCGAAGTTCGTTTGCCGCTCTGATTCGGGACGCGATCGCCGGCGCCGCTCTGGTCCATCCGTCGACGCGGTGGGCGTGGACCGTCCCCTATCTGGCGGGCACCGTCCGCGCTGTGGTGGTTTTCGGCCAGTAACCCAGCTGGGCGATGTCCGTTTCCCCGCCCTCGCCCAGGCATTTGCTGATCGGCACGGTGGGTATCGCTGGACACCGACGCCAGCAGGATCTCGTCGACCTCGATGTTTTCGCCGCGGCCTGGGTGCGCGCTGCTCGGCGATGCGACCGTTGGTCCTATCGACTTTGGGTTCATTGATGCGGTTCTCCGGAACCGGGCGAACACCTCGTTGGTGCAGCCCGCGATTCCCGGCTCACCAGGGTTGTCGCGCGAACTCTTCGAAGTCGTGCTAGTCCAAGAAACAATTCATCGGCCGCGGCAGGCTTACCGTGGTCGCGGTTCTCGCTGGCGCGATTGACGATCAGGATGGAGTCGTTCATCTCGCTCGCCGAATGCCGCGGCGCCTTGACGTGAAGCCCGTTGGTCCGCGCGCGACCGGTCGGCCGAACGTCGTGATGACCCCGATGTTGCGGGTCGACACGATGGTCGTCCAACCGAGGATCAGCGCAAACAGCGCTTTCGCCACCTCCACGCCCACAACGACGACCCGAAAACCCTCCGCCGTGGCGGAGTTGCGCTCCAAGCAGTTAGTCAGTGAGGGGACACACCACTAGCTGGATGCCGCGGCGGCGGGTGCGGAGCTCGAGGAGCTGGAACCCGAGTCGCCGGACGAACCGGACGAACTGCTGGAGGCCGACTTCTCCGACTTCTCTGACTTCTCCGACGACGAGGTCGACGATTCCGAGCCGCCGGACGAACCGTTGGTCGACGTCGATGAATTCGACGATGAACTCTTGGCCGTTTCGCGGCTGTCGTTGCGGTAGAAGCCGCTGCCCTTGAACACGACTCCCACATTGCCGAAGAGCTTGCGCAGCCGGCCACTGCACTCGCGGCAGGTGGTCAACGCATCGTCGCTGAACGCCTGCACCGCATCGAACCGATTGCTGCATTCGGTGCACGCATAGGAATACGTGGGCACGAAAACCTCCGAGATAGTCAAACTACTTAGCACTCTACCGGCTCAAGTGCTAGAACCGCTACGTGGGCTCCAGCATTCCCACCCGGCGGCATCGGGTCATTCCCGTGCTGATTGTGATCATCGCGGTCGGCGTCGCGGTGTTCGGATGGGTGCATTGGCGCAATGAGCCCACGACCGCCGAGTCCACCGCGACGCCCGGCTACGAACGGACGCGGACGCTCCTGGCGGCCCTTCCGGTCAAAGGCTGGGACCGCCACACCGACTTCTCGCGCTACCGGTTCGGCGAACCCTGGAGTGACGATGTCGCGGTGGAGTTCGGCCGCAACGGCTGCAACACCCGCGACGACATCCTGCGCCGGGATCTCAGGGAACTGGTCGTGAGGTCAGGCACCTGCTATGCCGAGACCGGCGTGTTGCTCGACCCGTACACCGGTGTGTCGATCCCCTTCGTTCGCGGACCCACCACCTCTGATGCGGTCCAGATCGACCACGTCGTGTCGCTGTCCGACGCCTGGTACAAGGGCGCACGCGAGTGGGACGACCAACGAAGGCGCGACTTCGCCAACGATCCGCGCAACCTGCTTGCCGTCGGCGGAAAAGCCAACTTCGACAAGGCCTTTCGCGATGCGGCGGCATGGCTGCCGCCCGCCGAGGCGTTTCATTGCGAGTTCGTCGCACGCCAGGTCGAGGTGAAGGCGGCCTACCGGCTGTGGGTGTCGGCGAACGAGAAGCGGGCGATGGAAGAGGTACTGGACGACTGTTAGCCCAGTGCCATGGGTCCGCCCCGCGGGGTCAATGCGTGAGTCATGCGAACGTCGTGCGGTTCGGCGGGCAGGAGGTCGACCAGTTCGTCGTCGCGCACGACCGCGACCATGCGGGCCGCCGGATCGGCCAGTGGCAGGGAGCGGTCATAGAACCCGGCGCCGCGGCCCAGCCGGACGCCCCCACGATCGACCGCGAGTGCGGGCACCAAGATCACCGACGCCTGTGCGACCGCATCGGTCGCCAGCCACGGCTCCGCAGGTTCGCGCAGCCCGAATCGCGCGTCGACGAGCTCGCCAGGGCGGTACTCGCCCCACTGGAGCGGCTGCGGATTACCTGTGGCGTCGCTGCGCGCGACCGGCAGCAGCACCCGCAGTCGTCGATGGAGCGCGTCGATCAGCTCGATCGAGCCGGGCTCGTAACCGACCGGCACGTAGGCGCAGACGGTTTCGACCCCGGCGACCAGCGCAGGAAGGTGGCGAACCAGCGCCTGTGCCTCGGCGTCGTGCTCGTGCGGTGACACCCCGCGGCGGGCCTCGAGTAGCGCCGCCCGCAGCTCGGATTTCGATTTGCTCACCGCACCGCCTCCAAACACCGCGCCCTGGCAGGTTCAACCAACCCAATGACGTTAATGTGTGAACGATGACACGGCCCGACGTACCGATTCCGCGCACCGCGGTGGTCCCTGCCGCAGGCTTGGGGACGCGGTTCCTGCCTGCCACGAAGACGGTGCCCAAGGAACTGTTGCCCGTCGTCGACACACCGGGCATCGAGTTGGTCGCCGCGGAGGCGGCTGAGGCCGGCGCCGAACGACTCGTCATCGTCACTTCCGAGGGCAAGGACGGTGTGGTCGCTCACTTCGTCGAGGACCTCGTCCTCGAGGGCACGCTCGAAGCGCGCGGCAAGCACGTGATGCTCGAGAAGGTGCGCCGCGCATCGGCGCTCATCAAGGTCGAATCGGTGGTTCAGGCCGAACCGCTGGGCCTCGGCCACGCCGTCGGCTGCGTGGAGAGCGTCCTTACCGACGACGACGACGCCATCGCCGTGTTGTTGCCCGACGATCTCGTGCTGCCCACGGGTGTATTGGAGACGATGTCGAAGGTCCGTGCCAAACGCGGCGGCTCGGTGCTGTGCGCGATCGAGGTGCCTGGCGATGAGATCAGCGCCTACGGCGTATTCGACGTCGAACCGGTCGAGGACACCAACAACCCGAACGTCATGCGGGTCAAGGGCATGTTCGAGAAGCCCAATGCCGAGGACGCGCCGTCGCCGTACGCCGCAGCGGGCCGCTACGTGCTCGACCGCGCGATCTTCGGCGCGCTCAAGCGTGTTCCGCGGGGGGCCGGCGGCGAGATCCAGCTGACCGACGCGATCGCCCTGCTCATCAACGAAGGCCATCCGGTGCACGTGGTCGTGCACCGCGGTTCTCGACACGACCTCGGAAATCCCGGCGGCTACCTCAAGGCTGCGGTTGACTTTGCGTTGGAGCGCGACGACTACGGACCTGAGCTACGGCGATGGCTGGTCGAGCGCTTGGGGTTGATCGATTGCTGACTCGCATCGATTGCCCCGACACCTAGAAAGGCGTGTTGTGCGGTCGGTTGAGGAGCAGCAGGCTCGAGTAGCGGCCGCCGCGGTGGCCCCCAGACCGGTCCGGGTCGCGATCGCCGAGGCGCAGGGCCTGATGTGCGCAGAGGAAGTCGTCACCGAGCGCCCACTGCCGGGGTTCGATCAGGCCGCCATCGACGGCTACGCGGTCCGCAGCGTGGATGTGCTCGGTGTCGGCGCCGGTGATGAGGGCGACGGCACCGAAGAGTCCGGGGAAGGCTCCGACGGTGAGGTGAGCCTCCCGGTGATGGGCTCTATCGAGGCCGGTGCGCGCACCCCCAGCCGGTTGCAGCCGCGCCAGGCCGCGCGGGTTCAGACCGGCGCGCCGATGCCGACGCTCGCCGACGCGGTGCTCCCGTTGCGCTGGACCGACGGCGGTGAAGCGCGCGTGACGGTGCTGCGCGGTGTGCGCTCCGGGGCGTATGTCCGCCGGACGGGCGACGACGTCCAGCCGGGCGACGTCGCGGTGCGGGCGGGCGCCATCATCGGCCCCGCACAGGTGGGCCTGTTGGCCGCGGTCGGGCGCGTCCGTGTGCTCGTGCATCCGAAGCCACGACTGTCGGTGATGTGCGTGGGCGGTGAACTCGTCGACATCTCGCGCACGCCGGGCAACGGTCAGGTGTACGACGTCAACTCCTACGCGCTGGCCGCGGCGGGCCGCGACGCGGGCGCAGAGGTGAACCGAGTCGGAATCGTGGACACGGATCCCAAGGCGCTGCGCGACGTCATCGAGGGTCAGGTCAACCGCGCGGAGGTCGTCGTGATCGCCGGTGCGGTCGGTGGGGCGGCCGCTGAGGGTGTCCGGACGGTCCTCGCCGAACTCGGCGAGATGGAAGTGACACGCATCGCCATGCATCCCGGCTCGGTGCAGGGCTTCGGGCAGCTGGGCCGCGACGGTGTGCCGGTGTTCCTCCTGCCCGCCAACCCCGTCAGCGCGCTCGTGGTTTTCGAGGTGATGGTGCGCCCCCTGATCCGGCTGTCCTTGGGCAAGCGGCAGGCCCACCGCCGGATCGTGCAGGCCCGCACGCTGTCGCCGATCACCTCGGTGGTCGGCCGCAAGGGGTATCTGCGCGGCCAGCTGATGCGCGATCAGGACACCGGCGAATACCTGGTTCAGGCACTTGGTGGTACACCGGGGGCGCCGTCGCATCTACTCGCGACGTTGGCTGAGGCAAACTGTCTGGTGGTCGTTCCCAGCGAGGCCGAGCAGGTCCGCACGGGCGAGATCGTCGACGTCGCGTTCCTGGCCCAGCGCGGCTGAGCGACGCCGGCCAAGTCGTCATGAACCTATGGCGTTCCAGTTCTCTGCATCCCGGGTGGCCGCTTCCCGCGGGCCCGCTGCGGGTGCCGGCCGGACTCGTGCGGCTGCGCCCGGTGCGGTTGCGCGATGGCACCCAGTGGAGCCGCATCAGGATGTCCGATCAGTCCCACCTGGAGCCGTGGGAGCCTGCTACCGGCGCGAGTTGGGAAGCGCGGCATGCCATTACGTCGTGGCCGTCGGTATGTTCCGGGCTGCGGTCGGAGGCGCGCAAGGGCAGGATGCTGCCGTATGTGATCGAGCTGGATGGTCAATTCACCGGCCAACTGACGATCGGCAACGTGACGCACGGCGCGCTGCGATCGGCGTGGATCGGGTACTGGGTGGCGAGCTTCGCCACCGGGGGAGGGGTGGCGACAGCCGCGCTGGCGTTGGGGCTCGACCATTGCTTCGGCGTCGTCCGGCTGCACCGTGTCGAGGCCACAGTGCGCCCCGAGAACGCGGCGAGCCGCGCAGTGCTGGCAAAGGTCGGCTTTCGGGAGGAGGGCCTGCTGCGTCGCTATCTCGACGTGGATGGCGCATGGCGGGACCACCTGCTGGTGGCCATCACCGTCGACGAACTCAACGGCTCGGCGTCGTCTGCTCTGGTGCGTCAAGGCCACGCCAGCTGGGCCTAGCGGGCGCTCCGCGCGAGTTCTGCACGAGGGCTGTGCGCTGAGGTCGAATTCACGACCCTGATGCAGAAGTCGCGGCAGCCTTCAGGAAGCCCAACTGTTACAAAAGTGACACTTGTGACTGTTGGTGCTTGTCATCAGTGAATTACAGGTGTGTAATTGCCTCGGCGCGCCATCCACGGATGCGCAGGTCACAGACCTAGCCTTATCGGGGAAAGGAGCAGGCGAAATGCCAAGCATCCCCCAATCACTTCTGTGGATCTCTCTGGTCGTTCTCTGGCTCTTCGTGCTCGTGCCAATGCTGATCAGCAAGCGAGATGCTGTGCGCCGCACCAGTGACGTGGCGTTGGCGACACGGGTTCTCAACGACGGTGTCAGAACACGGCTGCTGCGCCGCAAGGCGCCTGCGGCCGGCCACGCCAGTGACCCGGACTGGCGGCCGTCCGACGACGACCTCGATGAGGACGTCGACAAGGACGCCGACAAGGACGTCGACGAGGAACCGGCGCGCCGAACGGTGGTGCGGGTCGCCGCGGCAGAGATTGAGCCGGACACCGGGCCGGACTACCTCGATGTGGACGTGATCGATGAGGACGCCAGCGCGCTACCCGTCGGCGTGTCCGCGCGCGCCGGGGGCGGCCCCGAAGGCGTCGAGCGCCAAACTGATGAACTGGCACTGGATTTCGACGAGCCGGTCGATGAGGAGCCCATCGCCGAAGACGCCGAGGAACCAGCAGGCAGAGGACGCACCCGAACCCGACGGCTCCGACGACGAGTACGAGTACGTGGCTGATTCGTCGGGTCTGGAGGCGCCGTCGGACACCGAACTCGAGCTGGCCGACTCGCTGAGCGCGGCACGCAGGCGCAGGCACGAGTCGAAGACCGCCGTTGCGGTCGATGTGCGCAAGTACAAGTTCCGCAAACGGATGCTGATGGTGATGGCCGCGTTGGTGATCGGCTCGGCCGTCGCGGCATACACCGTGATGCCTGTGCTGTGGTGGACGTGCGGAGCCATCGGCGGCGTGACGCTGCTCTACCTGGGGTATCTGCGGCGCCAGACACGTATCGAGGAACGGCTGCGGCGCCGCCGTGCGCAGCGCATCGCCCGGTCACGGCTCGGCGTGGAGAACACCGACGACAGGGAGTTCGACGTGGTGCCTGCGCGGTTGCGGCGGCCGGGTTCGGTGGTTCTCGAGATCGATGACGAGGATCCGATCTTCGAGCACCTGGACTACGCCCCGTTCGCGCGCCACTTCGATCTGCCGCGCGCAGCGGGCCAGTAGCCTCGCCGGTTTCGACCGGCGGGCCGCGACTGGTAGCCTGTGCTACCGGTATCAGGGGCTATGGCGCAGTTGGTAGCGCGTCTCGTTCGCATCGAGAAGGTCAGGGGTTCGAATCCCCTTAGCTCCACCATATTTCAGCAGTTCAGAACGTACTTTCACATGTTGCGGATGGCTCGCGAGATTCGTGGGGCTGGCTACATCCGCGACCGGGTTCTGGCACCCGACCAAGCCGCGGTGTATACGCGTCCCTACTGGCCCGCGTTGCGGGCGAGGTCAATGGCGTACTGGTTCGTGAAGGGCCCGCGGAGGGTTCCCCGCGGTCGCATGATCCGTCGGATTCACCGGGACGCTTGACCCACAGGTAGGCGTCGGCATGCGCGCCCGCGGTAGCCGTGGTGGGCGGGGTACCCGGTGCCCGGCCGCTGGGCTTGCACCAGTAGAGCGGGTCGTCGGTCGGGCCGGCGCCGTTGCGCGATGTGTCGATCACGTAGTTCGATCCGTTCGTGAGCGCCGAAATTGCCTCGCCGTAACCGATTTCCTCATCGGTCCTAACCTAAAGCAATGGCTACTCTGTTGGCTTGGTCAGCCAGCGCATGTTGCGTGTGGGCGTGAGCTTCTGGACCGGAACCGCGCCGAACACGCGCCGCGTAGGCCAGTGACTCGCGGTTTGTGCAAACGGTTTCGGCCCGATTGACGGATCGGCGTCGCGCGACGTCAGCCAGTGATCGGCGACCTCGTCGAATGTCCGGGTCGACTTTGGTGCCCATGTACCGTCCGTTGTCTGTGGCGCGATGGTGTCGCCAGGGCGGCCCTTACGGGCCGTCGATGGCTCGATCGTCCCACCCGGAGGTGTGGACCGGCTGGCGGCCGAGGTGGTCTGATTGAGGAAGCGAATCGACGCGCTAGGTGACCCCAAGGAAGGGTGACATGAGGTTCAGCTACGTGATGCTCCCGGACTACCCGCTCGACGAGTCTCTGCGGGCGATCAAGCTGGCCGACGCGCTCGGGTTCTACGCCTGCTACGCCGCCGACGAGACGTGGCATAAGGATCTGTGGCTGCTCTTCGCGGCAGCGGCGCGGGACACGACGAACATCCGTTTCGGACCGAGCCTGTCCGGTGTAGTTCTCCGCGAGCCGACGCTCATTGCCCAAGCGGCGGCCACGCTCGACGAGCTCACCGGCGGTCGCGCGGAGGTGGTGCTCGGGTCGGGGAACTTCGGGCTGCTCGCCCAGTACGACATCGAGTGGGCGCGCACCAAGCCGTTGTCTCGGGTCAAGGAGGGCGTCCAAGTGATCCGTACTCTCCTCGACGACGGTGCGATCACCTTCGAGGGCGAGTTCTTCAAGTACAACGGCCTGTTCACCTTCGCTCGTCCAGTGCAGGAGCACCTGCCGGTGAAGATCGGGTCGATGCGTGGTCCGAAGTCCTTCGAGGTCGCCGGTGAGTTCTCCGACGGCTGCCACCACGCGCTCAGCTATACCCGGCAGGCGTACGAGTACGGCTACGAGCACTTCAGCATCGGCGCCGAGCGCGCAGGCAAGAAGCCGGACGAGCTGGACTTCGCGGCGTGGGTCGTGACCGCGGTCGGACATGACTCCGCCGCGGCGAAGGAGGCCGCTCGATCGATGGTCGGGATCTATGCATCCTCGATGCCCCGCGAACAGCTCGAGCGCAACGGGGTCGACCCCGCCGAGCTGACCCCGATCATCGAAGCCATTGGCGCAGGCGACCTAGCCAAGGGCATAGAGCTCACCTCCCCGAAGTTGGCCGACATGCTGTCGATCGCCGGCACGCCCGACGAGGTCACGGCCAAGATCAGGGCCGAGATCGACGGAACGGGCGTCAACCATGTGATCGTCGCAATCACCGACGCCTCGTTGGTCAAGGTTTTCACCGGGCAGACGGTCGAAGGTGTGGCCACCGTCGATGAACAACTACACCTGCTCGCGGACGAGGTCATGCCGAACTTCCGCTGACACGGCGGACTCGGTGTCTGACGTCGGGTAGCCGCGTTTCACCCGCTCGTCAATGAGCGCCCGTTTCGCGCCGAAGCGAGCGCAAGGTCTCCGCCACCTCGATCGCGTCACCCTCGGCAACGTCGTCGGAGTGGCGATCCGGGCGGGCGAGGAAGAGATACACCAGGCCGGTACCTAAGACGATCAACAGGCCGATCGCGACGACATACTTGTCCAGGAACGAACCGGTGGCGGTTGGTTTGAGCAGCAACACAATTGCCATCAGCCCGTATGCCAGTGCGGCGACGTTGACGATGAAGCCGTATCGCCCCAGGTTCCAGTTGCCGGCCGGTTGCCAACCCTTCACGCGTTGCCGCAGAGCGGCGAGCACGACCGACTGGAACGCGATGTAGATGCCCAATACGGCGAATGCCGTGATTCTCGGCAACTGGTTCGGGAACGCAAAGACATACAGGCAGATCAGGATGGGCACGACGCATGCGACCAACAGCGCGTTGCTGGGTATGGCGTGCTTTTCGGACATGCGCGACAGCCACCCACTCATCGGCAGCATGCGGTCCCGGGCGGACGAATAGAGCAGTCGGCTTCCCGCGGCCTGAAGGGACAGCACACAGGAAACGAACGCAAGGACCGCAACACATAGGAAGACCTTGGATCCTGCCGTTCCGAGCGAGCTCACGAGAATGGCGGGAATGGGATCGGGGTCCTCGCCGTCCACGATCGCCTGGAGGTCGGGCGCGGCCAATACGTACCCCATATAGGACAGCAATCCCGAGACGCCGCCGATGAGGATGGTCAGCATCATCGCCTTGGGGATCCGCCGCGTGGGATCGCCCACTTCCTCAGCGAGGTTGCCGCACGCCTCGAAGCCGTAGAACAAGAAGAGGCCGCTCAACGCTGCACCGAAGAAGGTCACGATATAGGCCGTGTCGCCACCGGCACCCATTGAGTCGAAGAAGACCGAAAACGGTTGAACCCGCTTGAATATGAGCAAATACAACCCCAGTGCGATCACGCCGATCAACTCGGCCGCCAGTCCGATCTTGGCAACTCTGGCCAGCATGTGCGTACCGCTGAAGTTGACTGCCAACGCGAACAGCAGCAAACCGACCGCGGTGATCAGCTGAACGGTTGGGGTGTGCTCGATTCCGAAGAGCGCGGCGATGAAGCCGCCGCCGAATTCGGCGACGGCCGTCACGGTGACGATGACCGCCCACAGGTACACCCAGCTGACGATCCACGCGTACTTGCGGCCCCACAGCCGCCTGGTCCAGGGATAGATGCCGCCAGCCAGCGGAAACTGCGAAACCACTTCGCCGAACACGAGCGCCACCAGGAACTGGCCGCAGCCCACGATGATGATCCACCACACCGCGGGCGGGCCGCCCAGAGCGAGGCTGTACGCCCACAGCGAGTAGACCCCGACGAGTGGTGACAGGTAGGTGAACCCCAGCGCCATGTTCGACCACAGACTCATTGAGCGGTGGAAGTCGGTTCCCGAATAGCCGAGCGCGGCCAGGTGCGATTCATCCGAGCCGGCGGTTGGTGGTGGTTTAGCCGTTTCGGTCATGCCGAACTCCCTTATCGTCGGCTGGTTTTCTTTGGCATTTTCTCACCGCTACCGGGCGCTCGTAGCGCTTTCGAATACGTACGCAGCAGTAGTTTTCGCTTGCCTAACTGCGTGTTTCATCTCTGCATTTGTTCGGTCGACGGGGTCCCCACCGGACTACGCTTGGTCTGCAGATCGGTTGGTGCTACCTACAACGATCGAGGAGAGAAGATGACGGTCGAAAAGGAGCAGGCAAGCTACTCCGGCAAACCTCCGACAGATGGCCAAGAGCAATTCGTCGACCGATGGCGCGAGAACGGCTACAACTGCTTTTCGTCGGGGCACAAGTTCTGCCGCGAAGTGTGCCCAGTCACCCAGGTCACCCGAAACGAGAACCACACGCCGACGGCGTTCATGGCCAACATCATCGCGATGGATCAAGGCCTACTCAACATCGAAGATGTTGCCGATGACTACGTCCACTGTGTGCAGTGTGGTGGATGCGAAATCCGTTGTCCCAATACGCTGTTCGTCGGCGACTTCTATCAGGCCCGTACTGAGACCGTGAAGGTGGTGCGGGCGGCACGGGCGCTGATGGTGGACAAGGGGCTGGATCGCGAGGGCTGGAAGCTGTGGACCCGGCTCACCAAGGATCTGACCAACGAGCCGGTACTCGGTACCACCGATGAAGGGCAGCCGCAGGGGCAGGCCTACGTCCGAAACTGGGCCGAGGGACTCGACATTCCGATCGGCGGCGAAACCATCATGTTCGTCGACTGTGAGGCGGCGTTCTACCGGACATCCAACACGCGCGCCACCGCGCAGGTGCTGCAGAAGGCCGGTGTGCAATTCGGGCTGATGAACGAGCAATGGTGCTGTGGCGGGCCGGCGGCGGAGATGGGCTATGTCGAACAGTCCCGCGCATTCGCCGAGCACAACGTCCAGGATTGGCGGGCCTCAGGTGTGAAGCGGATCATCGCGATCGAACCCCACGACTACATCCATTTCACCGAGGACTACCCCGTCTACTTCGGCGCGGACTTCGATTTCGAGGTGGTCCAAATCGTTGAGCTGGTAGCCGAACTCATCAAGGACGGCAAGCTGGTCCTGGAACGTCCGATCAATAAGACCGTCACCTACCACGATCCCTGCCGGCTCAACAAGCGCAAGAACATCCACGAGGCGCCCCGCTTCATCCTCAACTCCATCCCCGGGCTGACCTTCAAGGACGTTGACCACGTCACACAGTGGTCGTACTGCTCGGGCGGTGGCGGCGGGCTGCCGATCGAGAAACCGGAGATCACCGCTCAAATCGCTCGCACCCGACTGGCGCGGGCCCGGGAACTCGGGGTGGACATGCTGGTCAGCGCCTGCGTGTGGTCCGAGCGGCCACTAGCGACCGCGGGTCACGATGTCGACATCGAGGTGGCCGACATCATCGAACTCGTCGCGGAGTCGGCCGGTATCGATATCGGTGGCCGGCGCGGCGCGTCCGAATCGGTGGTGACGCCGTGACCACCGCCGCCGTTCGGACGTTGGACGAAGCCGTCGTCGCCGACCTCGAAGCGATCATGGGTGAGCCCGGTTCGGTGCTGACGAACCTGTCGAGTCGCACCAATAGAACTCGGGTTCCTGCACCCTTCCCCGTGCACCGGTGGGGCGAATACGTCCCCGCCGCAGTGGTTTTGCCCCGCACCGCACAGCAGGTGTCGGAGATCCTGAAACTCGCGAACCGTGCGGGCATCCCGGTGGTGCCGCGGGCGGGTGGCACCGGGCTCAACGACGGTGCGGTCCCGCTGCGCGGTGGGATCATCGTCGACGTCAAGCGCATGGACCAGATCAAGGAGATCGATCTGGCCGACCGTTGCGTCACGGTGGGGCCGGGGATCAGCATGATGAAACTCAACGAAGAGTTGAGCAAATACGGTGTGTTCCATCCTGATACGCCAGCGTCCTATCCCTGTTCGCTGGTCGGCGGTCGGATCGCGTGCAGCGGATTCTCGCTGCTGGGTACGCGATTCGGGCACTCCCGTGATTTGGCGATCTCGTTCGAGATCGTGCTGCCGACCGGTGAGATCATCCGTGTTGGTGACGGTGGCGGTAAGAAGATCCGAAAGTCCTCGACCGGGTATCACCTCAAGCAGCTGTTCATGGGTCATCAAGGGACGTTGGGCATCGTCACCGAAGCAACCCTGGAGGTCGTTCCGAAGCCGGAGGCCGAATTCGCCGCGTTCTTCGCGTTCGACGATTACCTCAAGGCCCACCGCACCGTCTATGGCATCGTGACCTCGGGCATCGCCACGCTCGCAGGCACGGTGCTGTTCGACGAGAAAAAGGTCGAATACCTGCGTCGCGACGACGAGGCCTTTATACCGATGCCGCCATGGGTGAATTCCATTGTTGCAACGGCACTTTACGGTACCGAAGCGGAGGTGGCCGCGGCGTCGAAGATCCTGATGGCCAAGGGACGTGCCGAAGGCGGGCGTTACACCGGTGATCACATGGCTGTCGGCGACTGGGCATCACGACACGACCGCTACGCCAACCCGCTGCATGGGCGGGTTGCCGGCGGCCAGGTGGCGCCGATGTCGTGGCACTGCGAAGACGCATCGCTCAACTGGAGCGTGCTGCCCAAGGTGCGCGAGGAGTGGACTGCCATCGCGCAGCGCTACATCGACGAGTACGGCATCTTCGACAACTGGGGCATGTACTGCTATACGAGCGCGTCGTACAAGCCGTGGGGCGACTATCTCGCCGAGATTGACATCGGCATCTGGGAGGAGAAGCTCAACGACGACAACTGGGCGGCGTGGGTGCGGTTCAAGACGGAGCTGGCCAAGGTGTCGCTGAAATACGGCGGTTCGATGAGCAACTGCCACGGCACCACCCGCATCGGTGATGCCGAACTGGTCCCGCAGGAGATGGGCGGCGGGTGGGACGTCATGAAGAAGATCAAACGCATGCTGGATCCGAACAACATCATGAATCCCGGCAAGCAGATGCTCGACGAGGCGTACGAGGACTAGTGCCATGCGCAAATTCATCTACAAACAGCAGTACACACGTCCGGAAGCGCGTCGCATCTCCGACGGTGTGATCATGCGTCTTGACGACGTCTACGAGGTTGACCCCGCGCTGATGGAAGCACATTTTCGGCAGCAGAAAATGCCCAGGTGGGACACCGAGCGGATCGTCGCCTCACGTAACGACCACCTGGCGTGGATGCACGACCACTTCGCGTACGAAACGCTGGTCGCCGGCGAAGACAGTGAACTCGACCAGGGTCCCGGACATCCTGTTCGCCGAGACCAGCCTTCCTACCCGGAGTCCTCGGCGAAGCATCCGCCGCCAATCCTGCCCTGATGCACTTCCAGGCAGCAAGCGCCGTGAAGGGCGAGGAGGCCATCGAGATCCGTAGGCAGGTCTGAGATGGCGCGGTAACCGGCGTCGAGGAGCGCGCCAGTTGCGGGCCGGCCGATCCGGACACCGTCGAAGACGGGGCCGCGATCCTCGGGGTCGACCATGCGCCGAGGATGGGCACTTAGTCGAGCGATTGGCTCCGCGACGCGCGCGGCCATTCCGATGACGTGGATCTCGACCCGCCGATCCACGGGTGGACGCTGGGCGGACGAAGCGATTTGGCATCGGGGGAGGCGTTGACGCCGTCGACACGTTGTGCTCTTCCCGCACGTCGTTACGCGTCGTTTCGCGTCGTTTCGCGTGCTTTCGCGTGAGGCGCCGAAACCGTCTATGCAGCTCAGAAGACGTTTCTTCAGGTCAGGGACCAAAATTGCGAATCCCCTCAGCTCCACAATGTTTCGCCTCGGCTAAACGCGAAAAGGCATGGCGAATCGCGGTGTCCCACTAGGCTTCTGCGACGTCTTGACCCGCTCCGAGCGCGCCCGCCTGCACCGACAGGACTTCGTGTAAACCGCCCTAGTCGGCCGGTATCGCGGTTACCGTTTGCGCAGTCGGGGACGGGAGATGGCGTGACTGACCGAATCTTGGCGTGGTTGAGCGCGGGCGTACTGGCCGCCGGGGTGTCTGCGGCGACCATCGCCGGGGCGGCGATGGCTGCCGCCGACGATGACGCCGGCGCGAACGCGACGACGTCGTCACAGTCGACGGCGTCCACTGGTAACGAGACGGAGTCCGACGCCGACAAGCCGAGCGCCAGAACCGATCCCGTCGACAGGGCGACCGACGCGTCCGTCACCGACGACGAGGCCGACGAACCCGCCGACAATGAGGCTGCCGACGACGAGGCAGAAGAGCCCGCCGACGACGAGGCTCCCGACGATTCGCTCACCGACGACGAGGCCGAAGAACCCGCCGACGAAGAAGAGGTCGAGACCGCCGTCGGCGAGACGGAGTCCGGGTCCGAACATGACGGAGCCATCGGCGTCGACGAGCCCGAGGCGACGGCAGACACCTCCGATTTGTCAGCGGCCGCAGACCAGGCAAACGACACGGCACTCGCCGTCACCGACAAGACCCAGGTGACGAAGACGCCGGGTTGCCGCATACGCCCGACCTCGCCGCGGAACGCGAGCCGGTGGTGGAGGCGAGTACGGCCGAAACCGCCACCACCTTCGACGCGCAGCCCTCGCCTGCGGCCGCGCGGCTCGTGATGACGGCGGCGCAAGAAGTGGCGCCCGCGCCGACGCCGTCCCTGCTCAACGTGGTCGGGTCGTTCTTCTGGGGCCTGTTCGACATGGTGACGAAACTGATCGACTTTCCTCCGGCGGTTCCACCGGGCAGCACGGTGACGGCAGGGCGGGGCACGCTGCAGATCGACTGCGGTGACGGCTACACGACGGACGCGGACTGGTACTTCCCGACCGAGGGCGAACCCGACAAGTTCATCTACTTCCAGCATGGCTTCCCGGCCCGGGCGGGCTTCTACAACCTCACCTTGGCGGAACTCGCCGAGCGCAACAACGCGATCGTCGTCGCGCCGAACATCACCAGCAACATCTTCGCCTGCGACGCCTGCGCTCTCAGCGGCGAACCCATGCAGGCCGCAGTGGCGCGACTCTTCGAAGGCGACCGCGCGGCGCTGCTGGCCAGCGCCCGAGCAGCCGGATACGAGGGCACGCTGCCCGAGCAGTTCGTGTTCACGGGTCAGTCGGCAGGCGCGCCGCTGGCGGTGGCCGCGGCGCGTTACTACCACCAGTTCGCCCCGGCGAACGAGAAGCCCAACATGGTCGGCGTGATCCTGTACGACGTCTCCAACACGGGAGGCGCCGCGAAGGGAAGCGCACTTTCAAACGCCCTGGACAAGCTGCCCGTCACGATCCCGGTGCTGAACATCACGGCGGAGCCAGCGCCGGTCAACCTCTTCGGCGACGCCAACCCGCTACTGGCCGAGAAGCGGCCGGGGCAGTTCAACGGCATTCAGTTGGTCGGCGGCGCGCACTCGGACGCATTCCGAAGCTCTACCCTGTTCGGGATTCCGCAGTTATTGGTGTCGCTGTTGTTCGGCGCCTCGACCCCGGAGAACGTCGAGGCCGTGCACGTACTCACCCAGGGCTGGCTCACCGACATGTACGAGCGCCGGGTATACAACCCGGAGACGCGCACCGGGATCTACGGCACCCCGGGCGATCCGGGCGAGGTCATAGTCGACATTCCGACCGATGCGGGCCTGGCACGCGGGTACGTCCTGCCAGCCCCGATCCGAGTGTTGTCGCCGATCGATCAATTCATCGCCACGCTGTTGGGCTTGATCAACGTCAACTACTACGCCCCCTGCGCGGTCGACCCCGACGAATCGGCAAGCGCGCCGAGCGATCTCGCCTGCTCGGCCTGACGGCCCGCGAAGCGACTACGCCTGTCCGAGGGTGACCTGGGTCTTCTGAGCTGCACCGGACTCGTCGAGAAATGTGAGCGTGACGTTGTCGCCCGGCGCTTTTGACCGCACTGCCGCGATCAGCGCCTCGGGACCGTCGATGAGACGCTCGTCGACTTTGGTGACCACAGCGCCGCTGGGCAATCCGGCAGCGGCGGCAGGGCCTCCGTCAACCACACCGGCGATTGATGCTCCGTGGGCGGTGGCGTCCTTGCTGAGTTGAACCCCTAGCGAGCCGTGAGTGGCTGTGCCGTTTGATATCAACTCGTCGGCGATGCGCTTCGCCTGATCGGCGGGGATCGCAAAGCCGAGACCGATCGAGCCATTCGGCGCCTCGAGAACCCTGTTGGCCGCCACCGAGCGTCGCGATCGCGGAGTTCACGCCGATGAGTTCACCATTCATGTTCACCAGGGCACCGCCGGAGTTGCCCGGGTTGATCGCCGCGTCGGTTTGGATGGCATCGAGCACCGTGGTTTGGCCGCTCGAATCACCCCCGGCGGAAACGGGACGGTCCAGCGCGCTGATGATCCCCGTCGTCACGGTTCCCTGAAGGCCGAGCGGCGAGCCGATGGCGACGACGTCCTGGCCGACCGCCACATCGTTCGACGAACCCATTGCGATCGGCGTGACAGGCCCGAAACCCCTTGGGCGCGAACGACGGCGATATCACCGGCTGGATCGGTTCCTACCACGGAAAACGGGACAGTCTGGCCATCAGAGAAGGTCACGGTGGTTCGAATGTCGCCACCGCTGCCGAAACCCGATGTGTCGTCGGCGCCGGCGGCGGCGGCGACAACGTGATTGTTGGTCAGGATCAGCCCATCCGAGGTGAGCACGATGCCGGAGCCCTCTCCGCTCTGGCCGCCCGAGTCGATCTGCAACTTGACCACGCTGGGCATCACCTTGGCTGCAACCTGCTCCACCGAGCCGGCGGGAAGGCTTGCCGCCGGCTTGGCAGAAGGCGCCTCGGCCACAGCGGCCTGCACGCGGCGGCTGAGTGGTCTGGCCGATCCGCTATGGCAACCGCGCCGATGCCTCCGCCCACCACGGCCACGGCGACGGCTCCGCCGAGCATTGCGATGCGGCCACGTGATCGCTTCTGCCGCTGAATCCCGGCTGGTCCCGGAATCGGCTGATGCACAGTGTGATACGGATCATAGGGTGGAACAACTGCTTGCTGCGCGTAGCGCCAGTCGTAGGGAGAGCCATACGATGGTGTCGCTGACGCCAGATCGGTTGTGCTTGTCCCATAACGTGATTCGCGAGCGGCGGATAGTGCGGATGTTGGGGGGCGTGCGGGGGAGTGGTCATGACTTCTTTTTGGTTTCCTGAATCTTTAGATTTCACAGTTGATTAGCCCACCTTGCCTTACGCATCTGAGACTGAACTGAGAGAACCCTATGCAAAGGCCGCGACTTTTTCGGCCTGGATCGGGCGACGTCAGGTAATTAGCTTTACTATATGTATAGTGCGTCGCATGGTCGAGTCGCCCGCAATCAACGTGAGTGACTGAGCGACTTCCCCAGTCGCTCAGCGCGGATCGGGCGGCCTCGCTCACCGGTCTACGCGCAGTCGCAGCGCTGCTGATCATGGGCACGCACGCAGCGTATGGCACCGGGCAGCTGGCGAATGGCTACGTCGGGGCGCTCTATGCGCGTTTAGAGGTTGGCGTCCCGATCTTCTTCGTCCTGTCGGGGTTCCTGTTGTTCCGCCCGTGGGTGCGGGCGGCTGCGCACGGAACTTCGCCACCGTCGATGCGCCGCTATGTATTTCGTCGCATGCAGCGTATCGCGCCGGCCTACCTCGTCGTGGTTCTGGTCGCCTACGCGCTGTACGAATTCCGTGACGCTGGGCCCAATCCCGGGCACACCTGGATGGGTCTGCTGGAGCATCTCACCCTGACTCAGATCTACGAGCCGGTCTACTTCTTCGTGATGCATCAGGGCCTGACCCAGACCTGGAGTCTGGCAGTCGAATTCGCGTTCTACTTGGCGCTGCCGTTGATGGCTGCGATGTTGTTGACGGTGCTCTGCAAGGGAATATGGCGACCGGGGCTGCTGCTCGCGGGTCTGGGTTGCCTGGCCGCGCTCACTCCATTGTGGCTGTGGCTGCAAGACGCCACCGACTGGTTGCCTAGCTCGGCCGGCATGTGGCTGCCGGCCCATTTGCTTTACTTCGTCGGCGGAATGGTGCTCGCAGTGCTGCAAGTCCTTGGCGTGCGGGTGCCGCTGCTCGTTGCCGGCCCGACTGCGGTGCTCGGCTACCTGATCGTGTCCGCGCAGATCGCCGGGGACGTCAACACCGGTGAGGTCACACTGTGGCAGAACATGTTGAAGGTCGCCCTGTACGCCGCGATTGCATGCTCCGTGGTGGCGCTGTTGGTGCTAGGTGGTACCAACAGATTCGAGCGACTGCTGAGCGCCGCTCCCATCGTCTGGCTCGGGGAGATCTCCTACGAGATTTTCCTGCTCCATGTCATCACGATGGAGATCGTGATGGCGTCGGTGTTGCACTGGCCGGTCTTCACGGGCTCGATGCCGGTCATCTTCATCGTGACCCTAGTGATCACGATTCCGCTGGCGTGGCTACTGCATCGATGGGCGGATCAGTTCAGGACACTAAGCGGCTGATCGCTCCAGAATATGGACGCCGCAGGCGGAACCCAGTCCGATGACGTGGGCAAGCCCGGCTTTCGCATTCTCGATCTGGCGGTCACCGGCCTCGCCGCGCAGGTGGTGGCAGACCTCCCAGATGTTGGCGATGCCGGTGGCCGCGATGGGGTGACCCTTCGACTCCAGCCCGCCCGACACGTTCACCGGTGTCGAGCCGTCCCGCCATGTGGCACCGGAGTTGAAGAAGTCTGCGGCTCCGCCTTCTTCGCACAGCATCAGGTTGTCGTAGTGCACCAGTTCGGCCGTCGCAAAGCAGTCGTGCAACTCGACCAGATCGAGGTCACTCGGACCCACGCCGGACTGCTCGTAGGCGATGGCGGCGGCCTTGCGGGTCAGTGTGTTGACGTTCGGCAGAACCTGGCAGCCTTCTTCGTAGGGGTCGGTGGTCAGCACCGACGCCGACACCTTCACCGCGCGGCGCCGCTGTTCGAGCGACAGGGACTTCAGCGTCTCGCCGTTGCACACGACCGCGGCAGCGGCGCCGTCACAGTTGGCCGAGCACATCGGACGGGTGTTGGGGTACGCGATCATGACGTCGTTCATGATCTGGTCCAGCGTGAACCTCTTCTGGTAGGACGCAAGCGGATTCAGCGTCGAGTGAGCGTGGTTCTTCTCGCTGATCTTGGCGAACAACTCGAAGCTGGTGCCGCCGTACTTGTGGCCGTACTCCATGCCGATCTGGGCGAAAACGCCGGGCATGGTCTCGGTGCCGATCCGACCGTCGATCCCAGCGACCGCGCCATAGCGGCCCGCCGGCGTCCACGTGTCGGAGTCCTTCTTCATCGAGCCGCCCGCGAGTAGGCCTGCGCCGGAAAGCTTCTCGACGCCGACGGCCAGACCGTAGTCGACTTCGCCGGCCTTCACCGCCATGATGGCGGTCCGCAGCGCGGTGGCGCCGGTCGCGCATGCGTTGGCGACGTTGTAGACGGGGATACCGGTCTGGCCGATCTGCTTCTGAAGCTGTTGTCCGATACTGGCATTCGCGTTCATCAGGTTGCCCGCCGCAAGTACGCCGATGTCGGCCATGGTGACGCCTGCGTCGGAGAGTGCACCCGTCGCGGCCTGCGCCGCCAGATCGATGCTGTCGAGGTCGGGGTGCTTGCCGAACTTGGTCATCTGGATGCCGAGGATCCAGACCTCGTCGCTCGCGCTCATCGCTGGTGCTCCTTCATCGTGTGTCGGGTCGGCGTCGTCAGCCGACGGGCTCGAAGCCGAAGCCGATCGCCTCGGTGCCCTCGGAGTCGGTGCCGATCGATTGGGTGGCAAGCCGCACCTTCATGCCGTCGTGAACGTGCTCGGCATCGGGTTCGACGTTGATGAGGTTGGCGCGGACCTGGGTCCCGCCGCAATCGACGACCGCGGCGACGAACGGGGTGGGGATTCCCGGTGCTGCGAACGCGACGATCGTGAACGCGCGCACGGTGCCCTCGGTCGCGATCGGCACCGTCCTGAAGTCGGTGGCGAAGCAGTTGGCGCACGCGTTGCGCCGGTCGAAGAACCGGGCGCCGCACTTTGTGCACTCCTGTGCGATCAAATGTGGTTCGTCGCCGTCCAGCACCAGATAGTCGACCAAGGGTATTCGCCCGGCCATGCGCACCTCCGTCGTCGGTGGCATCGACGGTAGTACTCGACGTTCATCCAGTTGAAGAGACATCCACGAAACGAACGAGGATCCGTTTACGCCACCGTCCGATCGGGCATACGGACCCGACCTGTCGTGTAGAAGCACGCGACAAAGCAGGCGGGGGGCCTTGCCGTGGGGATGGAGCGACTCAGCGGATACGACGCGTTCTTCTTGGAGTTGGAGTCAAGCACCCAGCCTGTCAATGTGTGTTGTCTGCTCGAGGTCGACAGCGGCACGATGCCTGGTGGGTACACGTTTGACCGGTTCGCAGACGCACTTGCCGTCCGGATCGGTGCGGTCCCGGAATTCCGGATGAAGCTGGCCGACAGCCAGCTGAACCTTGCGTACCCGGTGTGGATCGAGGACCAGGACTTCCGACTCGACCGCCACCTCAACCGCGTCGGCCTTCCCCGCCCCGGCGGACGAACCGAACTCGCACAGATCTGTGGGCATATCGCGGCGTTGCCGCTGGACCGTGCCCACCCACTGTGGGAGATGTGGGTGATCGAGAGCCCCGATGACTCCGGCGCGCTCGCGGTGATGCTGAAGTCGCATCACGCGGCACTCGATGGTGTCGCCGGAGCGGACCTCATGTTCCAGCTGTGCAGTCTCGATGTCGATGCCCCGGCGCCCGCGCCGGTCGACGGTCCGGGTGGTGCGAACCGCGTCGAGATCGCTGCCTCGGGGTTGGTCGATCTCTTACGTCGCCCACAGCGGCTGGCGACGTTGATTCCCGACACGGCGATGACCGTCGTGCGCACCGTGCAGCGGGCGATCAGTGGACGGGCCATGGCACCGCCGTTCGCGGCGCCGGCAACGGTCTTCAACGCACCGTTCACGTGTCGTCGAAATATCGCCTTCACCCAGGTCGACCTGGAAGACGTCAAGAGGGTCAAGGACCGGTTCGGCATCACCGTCAACGACGTCGTGACGGCCATGTGCTCCGGAGCATTGCGGCAGTTCCTGCTCGATCGCGATGAAATGCCCGACGAGCCCTTGATCGCCACCGTGCCGATGTCCGTGCGCGACAAGTCCGACCGACCTGGCCGAAACCAGACGACATGGATGTTCTGCCGCTTGGCGACCGACGTCGAAGATCCCGGCGAGCGCCTCGGCGTGGTGGCCGAGAGCACGTCGCTCGCCAAGGAGCACGGTTCGGCGATGTCCCCGACGCTTCTGCAGGACTGGGCTGAGATGGCAGGACAGACGACGCTCAACGCGGTGATGAAGCTGGTGCGCAACATCCCGCTGCCCGAACGTCCTGTGCACAACCTCGTGCTGTCCAACGTTGCAGGACCGCAGGAGCGGCTGTATCTCCTTGGTTGTGAAATCAATGCGCTATACCCGTTCGGACCGATCGTGATCGGCGCAGGGCTGAACATCACGGTGATGTCCTTGGACGGCAAGCTCGGGATCGGCGTGATCTCGTGTCCCGATCTCGTTCCTGATGTGTGGGACCTGGCCGACGCTTTTCCGGCCGTCCTCGACGAGCTGCTTCAGCTCGAGGTCGCCCTATAGGACGACGAACCAGACGGCGACGTAGTGACTCACGGCCGCGGCTGCGGTGAAGGCGTGAAAGAACTCGTGATAGCCGAACGTATGTGGCCACGGGTTCGGCCAGCGGATGGCGTAGAGGATGGCGCCGACGTTGTAGAGGACCCCGCCCAGGACGAGCAGTCCGACGACGATCGGACCCCCGCCGTCGAGCAGGGTGCCTGCGAACCAGATCGCCACCCAGCCGAGTAAGAGGTAGAGCGGCACGCCCACCCACCTGGGCGCCGACGGCCACCACATCTTGAGCGCCACGCCGGCCACAGCGCCGGTCCACACGATGGTCAGCACTTCTAAGCCGGTGCGCGGCGGCATGGCCAAGAGCGCGAAGGGCGTGTAACTGCCGGCGATGAAGACGAAGATCGCCGAGTGGTCGAGCCGCTTCATCCATTTCAGGGCGATCGGATTGTGCCAGTGCTTGCGGTGATAGATCGCGCTGACGCTGAACATCGCGACGATGGTGACGGTATAGATGAGGGTCGCGAGGACCGCCGTGGTTGACGAGGCGATGGCGGCGACCGACACGAGGGCCAATCCGCCCACGGTGGCGGTGACCGCCGAGCAGGCGTGGATCCAGCCGCGGGCGCGTGGCCGCCCGATGAGGTCGGCGACGGTATCGGCCAGGCCTTGGGGCAGGTCGTCGACGACAGGGGCCAGCGGTCCACTTATCTCAGACGCTGCCTGCGGGTCTGTTCGACGGGACGGCACGTGGTACTCGTCGCTGATAAGCGCGTTCAAGCGTCTCCCTGTTGCGTGCGGCGGGCCGATGGCGGGCCATGGCGGACCGCGACGTGCGGATTGAGTTTACCTTTGGCCGCGCCTAGGGCGATTCGCGGCGGGCCTTCGCGCGTCGTTTCCCTTCGTGCATCGCCGCCACCCGGGCCACGGGAATCGTCCGGCCGTGTTCGATCAGCTCGGTCGGCAGCCGCTGTGGCGCCGGCATCGACTCCGTCCAGGACGGTCGGCCGTCGAGCGCAGTCAGTGCCGTGTGGACCGTGAAGTCGGCGGGGGTGATCGAGTCGAGCTCGGCCCACTCCAGGGGAAACGACACCGGCGTGCCGGGGCGTAGCCGCGGGCTGTATGCCGCGGCGACAGTGGCCCCGCCTGCGCGGGTGGCGTCGACGAACACCTTGCCGCCGCGGTCCTCCACGATGAACGCCGTCGTCGCGATGTCCGGATCGAGAGCCTCCGCGCGGGCGGCCAGGGCCCGGGTCGCCGCGGCCACATCGTCGACCGGTGCCGCGTGATCAACGCGGCTGTCGATCGGGACGAACACATGCACACCTTTGGCCCCGCTGGTCTTCACCGCACCGACCAGCCCGCTGTCGGCGAGCGCCTGACGCACCAGGTGCGCGACGGCCACCACCTTCGCGAAGTCGTCGTCCGGCGGATCCAGGTCGAGCACGAGGTGCGTCGGGCGGTAGACGTCGCCGGCCAGCCCCAGCGTGGGGTGGTACTCGACAGCGCGCTGGTTGGCCAGCCACAGCAGCGTGCGCCGGTCATTGCACAGCGCATAGTGCACCTCGCGGTGGGAGGCTTCGGCCCACATCGTCGACGTGCGCACCCAGTCAGGGGTGTATTTCGGCACGTTCTTCTGCATGAACGGCTCGCGACCGCGGAGTACCCGCAGCACCGTCAGCGGTCGGTCGACGAGGCCGGGCAGCATGCGATCGGCGACCGCGTCCAGATAGTCGACCAGATCCCGCTTGGTGGCCCCGGCTTCAGGAGTCAGCGGCTCGTCGAGGTTGGTGAGGTCGACGCCGTCCCGCTGTTCCTTCGTGCCCACTCCTCACCCGCTCGCGGTCGTGGCGAGGCCGCCGTCGACGGGAATGACCGCTCCGGTGAGGTAGGAGCCCGCCCGGCTGGCCAGGAACACCGCGATGCCGGCCATGTCGTCGTCGCGTCCGATGCGGCGCAGTGGCGCCGCTGCCGCGATCTGCTCGCCGAACGCATCGAGCGTCGCGGCCATCATCTTCGACTGGAATGGTCCTGGCGCAACGGCATTCACGGTGATGTGCTGCGGTCCGAGTTCGCGGGCGAGCATCCGCGTCAGCTGGTGCAAAGCCGCCTTGCTGCTGCCGTAGGAGTACACCGGCAGCTGACTGGGACGCAGGCCGTCGATGCTGCCGACATTGATGATCCGTGAGGGATCCGCTGCGGTTGCGGTGCCGCGCAGTGCGGGCAGCAGCGCCTGGACCAGCCAGAACGGCGACTTCAGGTTGAGATCGAGCACTTTGTCCCACGCCGAGTCCGGGAAGGACTCCAGCGGCTCGCCCCATGTCGCGCCGGCATTGTTGACCAGGATGTCCAGGTGCTGGCCGTCGACGGTGACCTGTTCGGCGAGCCGCAGGCATTCGTCGTGTCTGGAGAGGTCGGCCGGAATGGCCTCTACGTCGCCGAAACTCGACAGCGTCGCCCGCGCTTCGTCGCACGCGTCGGCCTTGCGGGAGCTGATCACGACGCGGGCGCCGGCCTGCAGGAGTCCGCGGGCCATCATCAGCCCGATACCCCGGGTGCCGCCGGTGACCAGGGCACGCTTCCCTGTCAGATCGAATAGCTCGACATGAGTGCTGAACCGATCGTCGCTCACCCTCGAATAGTGCCCTATAGGTTCGCGCCGTCGCTCCTTGCTCGTCGCGACGGCGACGCCGTAGCCTCGTGACGTGTCCGGCCTGACTGTTGTCCGAGCCGACGAACTCGCGGAACTGGGGGTCTTCGCCGGCTGCCCTACCGAAGCCCTGGTCCCGCTCGCGGCGCAGCTGCGGCCGCTGGCCGCGGCGCCCGGACAGGTGCTCATGCATCAGGGCGAGCTCGCAGTTTCCTTCCTACTCATCGCATCCGGGCACGCGGAAGTCACCCATGCCGGCGTCGACGGCCACGAGACCGTCGCCGAACTGGAGCCCGGCCTCATCGTCGGAGAGATCGCCCTGCTGCGCGACGCGCCGCGGACCGCGACGGTGGTGGCGACGGACCCGTTGACAGGGTGGGTCGGTGGCCGCGAAGCGTTCGCCACCATGCTCGAGATCCCGGGCATGCTGGAAAAACTGGTGCGCACGGCGCGACAGCGGCTCGCCGCCTTCATCACCCCGATCCCGGTGCAACTGCGCGACGGGTCCACCTACTACCTGCGGCCCGTGCTGCCCGGCGACAGCGAACGCACCACTCACGGGCACGTCGAGTTCTCCAGCGAGACGCTGTACCGCCGCTTCCAGTCGCCGCGCACGCCGACGAAATCGCTGATGACCTATCTCTTCGAGGTCGACTACATCCACCACTTCGTCTGGGTGATGACCGAGGGGCCCGAGGGCCCGGTGGTGGCCGACGCCCGGTTCGTGCGTGACGAGACCGATCCGGCCGTCGCCGAGGTGGCGTTCATCGTCGGCGACGACTACCAGGGCCGCGGCATCGGCACATTTCTGATGGGAGCACTCGTCGTCACAGCGGATTACGTTGGCGTCCAACGCTTCACAGCGCGGGTACTCACCGACAACCACCCGATGCGGACGATCCTGGACCGCTTCGACGCGGCCTGGTATCGCGACGATCTCGGTGTCGTCACCACCGTCGTCGATGTCCCGGACCCGCGGTCACTGCGCCTGCCGTCGAGGCTGGTCCAACAGATCCGCGGCGTGACGTCCCAGGTCACCAAGGCGGTCGGCTGATGCGGGCGCCGCTTTCGAAGGACACCCGGCTGTGCATATCGCTGTCCGGTCGGCCGAGCAACATCGGCACCCGGTTCCACAACTACCTGTACGACCTGTTGGGCCTCGACTACATCTACAAAGCCTTCACGACAACGGATATCGTCGCCGCGATCGGCGGCGTGCGCGCGCTCGGCATCCGAGGCTGTTCGGTGTCGATGCCGTTCAAGCAGGACGTCATCGCGCTCGTCGACGAGGTGGAGCAGTCGGCGCAGTCCATCCACGCCGTCAACACGATCGTCAACGATGACGGCCACCTCACCGCGTCGAACACCGACTACATCGCGATCCAGCGCCTCATCGCCGAGCACGGTCTGCAGCCGTCGCAGTCGGTGCTGTTCCGGGGCAGCGGCGGCATGGCGAACGCTGTTGCTGCGGCCTTCCGGGACAACGGTTTTCACCAGGGCACGGTTGTCGCGCGCAATGCGGACACAGGTCGGGCCCTTGCCGAGCGGCTCGGCTACGAGTACGCCCCTGAAGTCGGGGCCCGGTCCGCCGACGTGATCGTCAACATCACCCCGGTGGGGATGGCGGGCGGTCCCGGGGAGAACGACCTCGCCTTCGCCACGGAGACGATCGCCAAGGCGCACACCGTTTTCGACGTCGTGGCGTTGCCGTCGGAGACCCCATTGATCACCGCCGCACGCGCTGCAGGCATCGCGGTCATCACCGGGGCCGAAGTGATCGCGCTGCAGGCGGCCGAGCAGTTCGAGCGCTACACCGGTGTGCGCCCGAACGCCGAACAGATCGCGGCGGCGTCCGCGGTGTCACGTGCTTAGGGTGCGTTGACGACGACGATCCGGCGGCACACCTTTTCAATGCCTGGCGTCCACTTCGCATGCATCGGACTCGTCAACTTCGCGTGGATGACTCAGGGAGTGATCTTGGCTTGCTCGTCGATGACCGCGGTCGCGTCCATCAGGGCGCCCATCTGATCCTCGAGGCCTTCGGCGTTGAGCTGCAGCACGTAGAGCGCGTCCTGGCCCGGGATGACGACGGTCTTCTGGGCGATGGCGCGCTTGACGCCGTTCTTGGTGTAGGTGCCGCCGATCTGTGACGCGTCGAAACCGCTCAGCTCGCTGGGGCTGCCTTCCGCGGCGCCGTCGTAGCCGGGCAGGTTCCTGAGTTCGCCGGGCGCGAACTCGAGGATCTTGGCCGGGTCGACATTGCCGGTCAGCTTGGACACCAGCGCGATGATGGTGGGCGGATCCGCGGCGAAGGCGGAGTCCGTGGAAAGGATTGCGCCGTAGGCCCACTCCGGGGTGCGGCTTCCCGCGTCCTCCCATCCCGGTGGGAACGGCAGGTCGATGGTGGGTGAGCCAGGGTCCCCGCGCTTCGCCGGTGTCTCGACGATGCCGTTGTCGCGGATGTAGTCGACGATCGTGTAACCGGAACTGGGAGACGGAGCCGGTGCAGGTGGCGTGGCAACGCAGCGGGAAGGTGTCGTCGGTAACGAAGGCGCGGAGGTCGGCGAGCGAGTTGACGATGAATACGTCGGGGATTCACCTTGCGGCGAGTCCTCTTTCGAGGTTGTAAGGACAAATGCAACCGCTATTGCCCCGACGATTGCAATCGCACTCACCGCTGCGACGATTATCCATGTCTGACGACTAGCTCTGTGGCCGTCAGTTTGGGGAGAGGTTGAAGTCGAAACAGCGTCTCGCGTTGCAAAGGACGAGGCGGCGTGCTGCGTCGGCGCGGACGAGACAGCGTGCTGCTTCGGCGCGGACGAGGCAGAGTACTGCGGCGGGGACGGTGGGTGCGAAGGCGCAGTCTCTGCGACCGCAGTGTGAAGCGTGCGAGGCCGCGAATTAGTCGGCCGGTTTAAAGCGTTCGCGAAGTCGGTGCAAGTGTTAAACCGGTGCGCAGGATCTTTTGCAAGGGCCCTTCGCAACGGCTCATCCAGATGCGCTAGCTCGCTTCGCAACCGGGACAGCGGAGCAGGCGATGTATGGAGGTGATTGCCGATCACCACTGCCGGATTGGAGTGTTCGAATGGAGGAGTCCCACCAAGAAGGTGATATGCCGTTGCGGCAAGCGCGTATTGATCGGTGCGTCCGTCGAGCTGTTCTCCTATCAGTTGCTCGGGTGCTGCGTACATGACTGTTCCGATCGTCATGTTGGTCACGGTGAGTCCACTGACGTCGTCAAGCTTCCGTGCGATGCCAAAGTCCGCGAGTAAAACTCTGCTTATCCGCTGTTGGTGAAACGAAAGCAAAATATTGGCTGGTTTGACATCGCGGTGCAAGAGTTTTCGATCATGCGCGTGATCCAGCGCGTCGGCGATCGCCTTGACGATCTCGACCGCTTCCTCTTCTTTCATACCGGCGGGATATCGGTCACGAAGGAAACGGGACGCGTCCATGCCGTCGACGTAATCCATGGAAAGCCATAGCTGCCCGTCGTATTCGCCGCGGTCGTGTACGCCGACGATGTGTGGATGCCACAGGGCGGCGGCGAGGTCGGCTTCGCGGTTGAATCGCTCACGGAAGTCGTTGTCAGTCGTAAGCTCGGGCGGCAGAATCTTTAAGGCGTCGTGACGCGGCAGTCGCGGATGCTGGACCAGATAGACCTCACCCATTCCGCCGGAACCGAGTCGCCGGAGAATGGTGTATCCGGCGAAGTTCTCACCGGCGCTTAAGGACATGACTTCCTACCTCAACCGAGCTTCCCCTGTGCACATGCTGACGAGTCAGCGTTGCCCTGACTGCCCACGTTTGTACTTTTGCGTCCAGCACACCGAAACTCACAAGATTCGTCAGGGCGTGATCGTGGTTTGCTCGTCGATGGCCGCGGTCGCGTCCATCAGGGCACCCATCTGATCTTCGAGGCCTTCGGCGTTGAGCTGCAGGACGTAGAGCGCGTCCTGGCCCGGGATGACGACGGTCTTCTGGGCGATGGCGCGCTTGACGCCGTTCTTGGTGTAGGTGCCGCCGATCTGTGACGCGTCGAAACCGCTGAGCTCGCTGGGGCTGCCTTCCGCGGCGCCGTCGTAGCCGGGTAGGTTCCTGAGTTCGCCGGGCGCGAACTCGAGGATCTTGGCCGGGTCGACATTGCCGGTCAGCTTGGACACCAGCGCGATGATGGTGGGCGGATCTGCGGCGAAGGCGGAGTCCGTGGAAAGGATTGCGCTGTAGGCCCACTGCGGGGTGCGGCTTCCCGCGTCCTCCCATCCGGGTGGGAACGGCAGGTCGATGGTGGGTGAGCCGGGGTCCCCGCGCTTCACCGGTGTCTCGATGATGCCGCTGTCGCGGATGTAGTCGACGATCGTGTAGTTCTGTCCCGCCGGCTTCGCCGGCGTGGAGGGTGCGGCCCCGCTGGTGGTGGACGTCGCCTCGCTGGAGGTGGTGGATTCCTTCGCGGATGGCTCAGTCTTGGTGTCGGATCCGCAGCCGGCCAGGCTGAGGCCGAGTGCGACAGCCGCGATGGCGATTGCGCCGGCCCTCACTGACATGGTCATTGGGTCTCCCGTTCTTCGTAAATCTCGCCGTAGCCTACGGTCGGCTTCCCGATCATGCCACGTCTGAGTTTTGCTCCGAAGTTGCCAAGGGTTTGGCCGCGTGGCGGCTAATTCTGGGGCAAGATGTATTTGTGCTGCGAACAGGCGGCACGCTTTGCCGGGAGGGGTTCGGACATGCGGGTGATCATGCGTTCGCTGGGTGCGACGTGTCTGGCTTTGTTGAGCACCGTCGCGCTGTTGTTGGCGTGGACCACGACGACCGTCGTGCAGTTGGCGGCGACCGCACTCATCATGGGCGGTACCGATCATCCCCTCAGCTCGCCGGCCGATGACCCGGTGAGCTTCATCAACCCGTACATGTCGAATGCGGTCAACGGATTCATCAACCCCGCGTCGGAAGCACCGACGGGCACCGGAGGCGACCCGATCGAATCGGTGGGCGACGGCGACGACCGCTATGCCGTCATCACCCCCGAGCAGTTCTTCCCGATATTCGGCCTGATGACATTCGATGCCTCTGTGGCCGCCGGCCTCGCGAATCTGAGCAGGTGCATTCGCGGGTCGGACGACTGCGACTACAACCCGGCTGTGCCCGCTGTCGACCGGGCCCTCCGACGGATCCGCCCGCCGCGGGGGATGAGTTCGTGATCTTCGGTTACTCGCAGAGCGCGGTGATCGCCTCGCTGCTCAAGCAGGACTTGATCGACAACCCCGTCGAAGACCCCGACGTCGCGCCGAGCGACCTCTTCTTCTTCCTGTTGTCCAACCCGATGCGCCCCAACGGAGGCTTCCTGTCGCGCGGTCCCAAGGGTCTGAGGATTCCGATACTGGGCGTGACCTTCTATGGCGCCACTCCGACGAACAGCTGTGAGACGGGCAGTTGCTACGAAACCGTCGATGTCGCAGCGCAATACGACGGCCTCGGCGGTGACGCGGCCGTCGGCCTCACGAACGTGCTCGCCGTGGTGAACGCCATCATGGGATACGTGCTGCTGCACGGGAACATGCAGAACGCCAGTTTCGACGACGCCCTCTATCAGGGCTCGTATGGCGACACCGACTACTACATCGTGCCCACGCCGCGACTGCCCATCCTGATGCCGTTCGAGGGCTTGATTCCTTCGCCGATCCTCACCGCGCTGGACGCGCCGTTGCGGGCCGCGATCGAGGGCGCCTACGCGCGCGACGTCAATCCCGGCATCGTCACCAAGGTCGGGCTGCTCCCGTTCAGACATCCGGTGCAGGCCATCCTGAACATCATCAAGGCGATCCCGACGGGCATCGACGACGCGATCGCCGAGGCCACCGGCGACCCGACAAACCGGCCGCTCGGAACCGACCCGGTGACCAGTCCGTTCGGTGTCGGCGGCCCCGAGCTGCCAGACCCGCCGTCGACCGAAGACGATGCCGCGCTGGTGATGTCGGCACGGATCGGCGACGACTCCGTCGAACCCACCGGCCTCGATGAGGACGAGACCGAACCGGGCGGGTCCGCCACCGAGGGCAACAAAACACAAACACGACAACGGCACGCCACCGAGGAAGAAGCCACGGAAGAGGACGTCACTGAAAAAGACGCCACGGAAGAGGACGTCACTGAAAAAGACGCCACCGAGGAGACCACGACCGGGGCGCACACGCCGGCGACTCAGCGCGAAGAGCCCGCGGTGCGGGGTCCTATCAAGTTCGACTCACAGGACAAGCCTGAAACTCCGTCAGCCACGCGTTCCGGCGACGGCGAAACCACTGCCGGCGAAACGGATTCCAGCTCCGACGATGCGGGCGCGGAGGCGGCCGCCTGACGGTGAAATCAGACGTCGCAGTTCAGCGATACGCTGATCGACCGGCTCTTGACAACGGTGATGATCTCACGATCATCACCCCTGCCGACCGCAATCTGCTGTGTCACCACTTGCGGGTTACGCACGTTGGTGACGAAGCACTCGCCGAGCGGCGCGCTGCCGACGCGGTCGATGACGACGTCATATCCGACGGATTCCAATTCGCCGATCGTCTGATACGCATTTCCCTGTCGCGCCGGTTTCGCTGTCGCCGCGCCCGCAGGGGCGAGGATCACGCCGATCAACGCCACCGCTATCGCTAGACCCCAGCTTTTGCGCATAAGGGCCTCCAATCTTTATTTGCCTGATCTTCGCTTATCGGCTAGCGGACACCAGACGTTGCACCTCTTTCCTAAGCGTTCTCTGTGGTATCAACAGCGCGTGCGCGCGATGTGTGCAGCGGTGGCGCTTGTTGCTGCTGCCTGCGGCGCATCTCCCGCGCCGCCGCCGGGCGCGACGTCGACGCAAGAGGGCGCATCGGCGCAGGTCAACCCCGACAGAATCGACCGTGTGCGCGGCGAGTTGCCGGACGGCTACGAAGTCGCCGACATCGTGGGTCCGGTCGCGCCGGCCGGCGTGTGGGGGTTCGGCGCCCGGTGGACGGTCGAGCCGCCACGTTGCAACGTGCTGGCCGATCCCGCCGTGGAACCCGGCACGACGAGAGGCTGGTCGGGATCCGGGGCCGGCGGCATCGTCTACGCGGTGGTGTCTGCCGCCAATGGCGGTCTCGATCCCGCGGTGCCCGCCGAGTGCGGGGAGTGGAGGTTGTCGGCCGGACGAACGAGCGGCAATGTCACCCTGACGCCGGCGCCGACGATCGAGGGCGCCGAGACCGTCGCCACGGCCACCGCGACGATGACCGTCGTCGAAGGCGGCACCGAAACCCGCTCACACGCCGACACGGTCACCGCCTACCTCGACGACCACGTCGCGTTCATCACCGTCGTGACCGATCCGGGATCGCCGCATCCACAACTGGGCGCCGATTTCGCCAACGCCTTGATGGTCAAAACGGTGGCGGCGTTACGGGGTTGACGCCGGGCCGGCGGGTACCCTGTGCGGCGATGTCCAAGAGCGCAATGCTCGGCAGCCCGTTCGCCCTCGTATGCGCCGGCCTACTGGCTGCGTGTGCGACCGGACAGTCGGCCGACCTTTCGGATGCCGACATCGCCCGCGTCAAGGACGTTCGGTCGAGCTTCGGTTCGCAGTTCAAGGTGACCGATGTCGGGCCGACGGGCATCGACCCGCGACTGCTCGGTGCGCAGAACCTGCCCGCGGGCATGAAGTTCGACCCGGCGGACTGCGGGTCGTTCGCCACGCAGCAGGTGTTGCCTGGCGCGGTCAAGGGCAACATGGCGGCCACGACGGCAGAGGGCGACGGCAACCGGTTCATCGCGATCGCGGTGGAGACCTCCGAGGCCGTACCGATCAACCGCCCTGCGGACAACTGTCAGAGGGTCGGCTTCGCCGGTGGTGGCGTGCGTGGTCTGGTCGAGGTTGTCGAGGCACCGACGATCGGCGACGCGCAGACGATGGGGACTCACCGCGTGCTGCAGACCATCGTCAACGGCAAGCCGAGTTCGGGGGAGATCTTCAACTACATCGCGAGCTTCGGAACGTTCTTGGTCATCGTCACGGCGAACCCATTGGTGCTGCCCGACAAGCCCGTCGCGCCCGTGGACACGCAGCGCGCCCGCGATCTCCTCAGCACCACTGTCGCCGCGGTGAAGGGCTGATTGTCTAACGCACGTCGTGCGGTCGGAACTGGATGCTGATCCGAGGGCCGGTCGGGCGAGTCGTCTTCGGTATCGCGTGCTCCCACGTGCGCTGGCAGGAGCCGCCCATCACCAGCAGGTCGCCATGCCGGTGAGCCAGGCGCAGAGTTCGATGTCGCCGGCCTTCCGGCTCCGGTGACTTCCCGCCGCCGCGCGGGCGCAGCGCGAAAACCCTTGTGGCGCCTAGGCTGACGATGGCCACCATGGTGTCCTCGGTGCTGCTGCGTCCGATGGTGTCACCGTGCCAGGCCACGCTGTCGTCGCCGTCGCGGTACAGGCACAACCCCGCGGTGGTGAACGGTTCGCCGAGTTCGCCGGCGTAGGCGTCGTTGAGGCGTCGGCGGATCTGCTTCAGGCGCGGATGCGGTGGCGGCTCGTCGACCAGGTCGTGGAAGCTCACCAGCCGCGGCACGTCGAGCACACGGTCGTACATCTGCCGTCGCTCGGCGCGCCACGGGATGTCGGTGTGCAGATCGAGGAACAGCGAGTCGGCGGCGTCGTCGTCCAGCCATCCCGATCGATAGTCGATCCAGGCGCCGTTGCCGATGTGGCGCCGTTCGGCGTGCTCGAACAGCGAGCTCTGCAGAGCCAGCTCCATGGCCGCGAGTCTATCGCACACGCGTTCGAATAGGTCAGAGCCGTGCGGCGCCGGGTCCCTCCATGGCGAGCACGTCGCCGGGGTTGGACAGCGCGCAGGTCTTCAGGCTCAGGCAGCCGCAGCCGATGCAGCCGGTCAGGTTGTCGCGCAACCGCTGCAGATGCAGGATCCGGTCGTCGAGGTCCTGGCGCCAGCCGGCGGAGAGTCGGGCCCAGTCCTTGCTGGTCGGGACGCGATCGTTGGGCAGCGTCGCCAGTGCTTCGCGGATGCGCGCGAGCGGAATGCCGAGCCGTTGGCTCATCCGGATGAACGCGACGCGACGCAGCGTCTCGCGGGCGTACCGCCGTTGGTTGCCGCCGGTGCGCTTGCTGACGATGAGGCCCTCACGTTCGTAAAAGTGCAAGGCCGACACGGCGACGCCGCTGCGGACGGACATCTCACCCGGTGTGAGTTCGTGGATCAACTCCATGACCTGAACCATAGTTGAGGTGGCCGCCAACCCTGGCAGCGTTACGGTGCTAGGTGTGACGTTGGGCTGCGATTCCGAGGTTGGCCGGCTGCGCGCCGTCATCCTGCACCGGCCCGGCGCCGAACTTCAGCGGCTGACCCCGCGCAACAACGACGTGCTGCTGTTCGACGGCCTGCCCTGGGTGGCCAAGGCGCAGCGCGAGCACGACGCGTTCGCCGCGCTGTTAGGCGACCGGGGTGTCGAGGTGCTGCTCCTCGCTGATCTGCTGACCGAGGCGCTGGCCCACAGCGGCGCTGCCCGCATGCACGGCGTTTCGGCTGCGGTGGATTCGCGTCGGCTGGGACTGCCGCTGGCGCAGGAGCTTTCGGCGTACCTGCGCACTTTGGACGCGACACCGCTGGCTTCGGTACTGACGGCGGGGATGACGTTCAACGAGTTGCCGTTCAGCGGTGGTGAACTGTCGCTGGTGCGGCGGATGCACCACGGCGGTGACTTCGTCATCGATCCACTGCCGAATCTGCTGTTCACCCGCGACTCGTCGTTCTGGATCGGCCCGCGGGTGGCGATCACGTCGCTGGCGTTGCCCGCGCGCGTGCGCGAGACGTCGCTGACAGACCTGATCTACGCGCACCACCCGCGGTTCCTCGGCGTGCGGCGGGCGTACGAGTCGCGGTCGGCGCCCGTGGAGGGTGGCGATGTGCTGCTGCTGGCACCCGGAGTGGTCGCGGTGGGCGTGGGGGAGCGGACCACACCCGCGGGTGCGGAGGCGTTGGCACGCAGCTTGTTCGACGATGATCTCGCGCACACGGTGTTGGCCGTGCCGATCGCGCAGGAGCGTGCGCAGATGCACCTCGACACGGTCTGCACGATGGTCGACGCTGACGCGGTCGTGATGTATCCGAACATCGTCGACTCATTGTCGGCGTTCACGATTCATCGCAAGGGCGACGGTGGGGTGGCGATCGATGACGTCCAACCGTTTCTGAAGGCCGCGGCAGACGCGATGGGTATCGAGAAGCTGCGGGTGATCGCGACGGGCCTCGACCCGGTGACGGCCGAGCGGGAGCAGTGGGACGACGGTAACAACACGCTGGCGGTGGCGCCGGGAGTCGTCGTCGCATACGAGCGCAACGCCGAAACCAACGCGCGGCTCGCAGATTCGGGTATCGAGGTGTTGTCGATCGAGGCGTCGGAATTGGGCACGGGCCGCGGCGGGCCCCGTTGTATGTCGTGCCCCGCGACCCGCGACCCGCTCTAGTCTCGCGCCGTCGCCGAAAACCACGTTTCGCTGGAAAAGTGCGAGTAGCGGGCTGCAAAACGTAGATTTCGACGCTGCTGCGAGCGCTAGCTCCAGGACGGCAGCCAGATCTGCAGGTTCCAGGTGGCCTGCGAAACCGGTATACCCGTCAGGATCGGGTACATCCACGCGAAGTTCGTAAGCACCAGCGCGACATAGCAACTCACCGCGACGAGCCCGAGCGTTCTTCGCTCCGGGTTCTGGTTCGGTTTGTACAGGATGTCGCCCAGGATCATCGCGATGGCCAGCACGAGAAACGGCGCCATCGTCGCGGCGTAGAAGAAGTACATCTGCCGGTCGATGTCGGCGAACCACGGCAGAAAGCCCGCGCTGTAGCCCACCAGGATCGCCGCGTAGCGCCAATCGCGTTTGACGAACGTCCGCCACAGCGCCCACGCCAGCACCGGCACCGCGATGAACCACATCGCAGGCGTACCGACCAGCATCACGGCCTTCACACACGACTGGTCGCCGCACCCCGGCACGTTCTGGTTGTCGATCGCGTACAACACGGGCCGCAGCGACATCGGCCACGTCCACGGCTTGGACTCCCACGGGTGGTGATTGCCGTCGGCGTTGGTCAGGCCGGCGTGAAACTTGTACGCCGCATACGTGTAGTGCCAGAGCGAGCGCAGCGCATCGGGTATCGGCAGGATGCTGTTCTCGCCGATCGTCCTGCCGACCTCGTGGCGGTTCACGCCGGTCTCCGACGCGAACCACGGTGTGTACGACGCCAGATACACGCCGAACGGAATCAACACGAGTGCATACAACGACGGGCCGAGGTCACGGCGGAAGGCTCCGAGCCACGGCCGCGGGACGCGGTACTGCCGGCGCGCGGCGATGTCGAACGCCAGCGTCATCACGCCGAAGAACGCCACGAAGTACAGGCCGGACCACTTGGTCGCGCACGCCAATCCGAGCAGCACGCCTGCGCCGAAGCGCCACCACCGCACACCCAGCCTCGGCCCCCACGGCGTCTCGCCGATGCGGCCCTCGAGAAGCGCGATGTGCATGCGCTCGCGCACCTGATCGCGGTCGACGATCAGGCAGCCGAACGACGCCACCACGAACACCACCAGGAATCCGTCGAGCAACGCGGTGCGCGACGCGACGAAGCTGACCCCGTCGGCGACGAGCAGCAGCCCGGCGATCCCGCCGACGACGGTGGACCGGCTGATCCGGCGCCCGATCCGCACCACCAGCAACACGGTGATGACGCCGCAGACGGCGCCGGAGAAGCGCCAGCCCAGGCCGCTGTAGCCGAAGATCGCCTCACCCATCGCGATCAGCTGCTTGCCGACCGGTGGATGCACCACCAGCCCGTAGCCGGGGTTGTCCTCGAGGCCGTGGTTGTGCAGTATCTGCCAGCCCTGCGGCGCGTAGTGCTTCTCGTCGAAGATCGGCGTGCCCGCGTCCGTCGGCGATCCGAGGTTCAGGAAGCGCGTCACCGCGGCCAGGGCGGTGACGACCGCGGTCATCGCCCAGCCCTGCAGACGGTCGACGGGACCGAAATCGGCCACCGGCACCAGCGGCGCGGGACTGATGACCGGGACCGCGCGCAGCGGGGCGACGAGCTCGTCGGCGGGGGCGGTCACGACAGCGATCGTAGGCTGTCCGCCATGAGTACCGGCCGACTGCTTATCGGCGCCACGCCGCTGGGTCAGCCGACGGATGCGTCTGCACGGCTGGTCAGCGCCCTGGGCAGCGCCGACGTGATCGCCGCCGAGGACACCCGGCGGATCCGCGCCCTGGCCCAGGCGCTGGACGTCAAACCCGCAGGCAAGGTGGTCAGCCTGTACGACCAGAACGAGGCGACACGGGTGCCGGGGCTGGTTGCGGAGATCGCCGCAGGGGCGACGGTCCTGCTGGTCAGCGACGCGGGTATGCCGCTGATCAGCGATCCCGGCTATCGGCTGGTGTCGGCATGCATCGACGCTGGGGCAGCGGTCCAATGCCTGCCCGGTCCGTCGGCGGTGACGACGGCGCTGGCGGTGTCCGGCCTGCCCTCGGAGAAGTTCTGCTTCGAGGGGTTTGCCCCGCGCAGGCACTCGGCGCGGATGTCGTGGCTCGCCACCCTGACCTCCGAGTCGCGCACGTGTGTGTTCTTCGAGTCGCCGCGCCGGTTGGCCGACACGCTCAGGGACGCCGTCGAGGCGCTGGGTTCCGACCGCGAGGCCGTCGTCTGCCGGGAACTGACGAAGACCCACGAGGAGATCGTCCGCGGGTCGCTGGGCGAGCTGGCCGAGTGGGCGAAGCATGGCGTGCTCGGCGAGATCACCGTCGTGCTGGCGGGCGCGACGCCGACAGCCGACGTGGCGACGATGGTGGCCGAGGTGACCGCGCTCGTCGAGCAGGGCATGCGGGTCAAGGACGCCTGCGTCCAGGTGATAGCCCTACATCCGGGCGCGCCGTCGCGGCGCGAGCTTTACGATGCGGTTCTGCGCTCACGGCAATAACGGTCGGCAAGATCGATGATCGGCGCCGCCTTGTCCAGGCACTCGTCCCACTCGCGATCGGGATCGGAATCCGCGGTGATGCCGCCGCCGACGCCGAGCACCGCGTGGCCGCGGGCGTCGAACTCGACCGTCCGGATTGCCACGTTCAGCTCGCACCCCGCAACCGGCGATGCCAAACCGACTGTGCCGCAGTAAACTCCGCGCCGCTGCGGCTCCCAACCGGTCAGCAGCTGCCGCGCCCGTAGCTTGGGTGTGCCGGTGACCGATGCGGGTGGGAACGTCGCGTCGAGCACAGCAGCCATCGGCACGTCGACGTCGACACGCGCGAAGACCGTCGACACCAGGTGCCAGACCCCCGGTGCCGGACGCACCGCCAGCAGTTCGGGCACCGTGACGCTGCCGGTGATGGCAACGCGGCCCAGGTCGTTGCGGACGAGGTCGACGATCATGATGTTCTCCGCGACGTCCTTGACCGATGCCCGCAACGCTGAGGGATCCGCGTGGCGCGGCAGCGTGCCCTTGATCGGACTCGATGCCACCGCCTCACCGCACCGCCGCAGGAAAAGCTCCGGCGACAACGATGCGACCACGCCCCAGTCGCCGGCGAGATAGGCAGCGCGTGCGGGAGAGGTGCGCCGCACGGCGTCGGCGAAGAAATCGATTGGCGCACCGTCGATCCGGCCGGCGAACTGTGTGCACACACACGCCTGATAGACCTCACCCGCCGCGATCGCCTCCAGGCAGGCCAGCACGCCTCGACGGTGCGCCTCGCGATCGGCCTCACCCCATGCGATGGCGCTGCGACGCGGAGCCGCTGGATCTTGAAGAGCTTCGGTGACCCACCCGGAAAGCGGTGCACCCGAGAGGCTTTCGTACCACCAATGCCCGTCGCGGTCCTGGCGCAGCACGCAGTCCGACCAGCCGCCCGCGGCCTCCGGAATCCGTGGCCCGACCCCGTCGGCTCCTGCGTCGGGATACGACAGGTAGCCGAACCATCCACCGCCGACCGCATCGCCGGACGCACCGGGGAATACGTTGAACACCTCGGAGGCGTCGACGGGCGTCACCGTCACCGACGGCGCGATGACGGCGCCCGAGCCGAACCACTCGCCGATCAGTGCGGCGGGCGGGGCCAGCCCGCGCCGGGCCGCAGCATCGGCGACGGCGTGCAGCACCGCAGGCGCGCTGCCCAGGTCGCCGAGTCGCTCGATCCGCACCAGGTAAGCGTGACAGAGAACTACCGGCTGATCTCCCGCGGGATGTCGACGCCGGCCAGTTTGTCCGGGTTGCGCATCGCGTAGAAGTGGCTGATCCGGCCGTCGGTGATCTCGACGGTGATGACGCCCTCGAAGCTGTCGCCGAGGTAGAGCTTCAACGCCGGGGCGTTGTTGTACATCGCGGGCTCGATGCGGCCGCTCTCCCCGGCCACGCGGACCAGGCCGACGATCACTCTGGCGACCCGATCGGCGCCGGAGATGGGTCGGCGCGCCGCGCTCCGCTTGCCGTCGCTGTCCGCGGTCCACACCACGTCCGGCGACAACATCTCCAACAGCCCGTCGACGTCACCGGTCGACGCCGCGGCGAAGAACCGCGCCGTGACCTCCATGGACTGCTTCGGGTCGACGGGCTCGAACCGCTTGCGCCGCGACTGCACGTGCTCGCGGGCGCGGTGCGCCATCTGACGCACCGCTAGCCGCGGACTTGCCGATGGTCGAGGCGATCTCGTCGTGGCTGAACCCGAACACCTCGTGCAGCACGAAGACGGCGCGCTCGTCCGGACTCAACGTCTCCAGCACGACGAGCATCGCCATCGAAACCGATTCGGCCAGAACCACATCGGACGACGCGTCCTTGGTCTCCAAGCAGCAGCGGTTCAGGCAGCCACGGGCCGACGTAGTCCTCGCGCCTGCGGGCTCTGCGCCCGCAGGGCGTTGAGCGACTGCCGGGTGACGAGCTGGGCGAGGTAGGCCTTGGTGTCCTTCACCGTGGCGAGGTCGACCTCGGCCCAGCGCAGGTAGCTCTCCTGCAGCACATCGTCGGATTCGGTTGCACTGCCCAGGATCTCGTAGGCGATCGTGAACAGCAGCGGCCGCAGCTGCGTGAACCGTTCGGCGTGTTCGCCGCTGCCGGCTGAGCCGGCCACCGGCCCCTCGGTGGTCACGAGTTCGCGACCACTGTGGGAGCGAATTCCGTTGGCCGCGGGCCGCCCTTGAACCAGAAGGCCGATTCCGGGCTTGCGGGCCTCGCGGCGCAGGCCCCACAGCGTGCCCTTGCAGATCGCCTCCTTGACCTTGGCGGCGAGTGCGGCCGCTGAAATAGAAGTTCACCGACGTGTCGTCCTTGCGGGCGAGCTGCAATATGCCCGCGCGCGGCCGAGGCTGATGCACGATCCGGCGAAGCCGTAGTCGAAATTCGCCGGCGTTGTTCCGGCGATCCGGCTCAGCACGGTGTTGGCGGCCTGGGGCCCCAGCTGCGAGGCCGATGCGCAGCACATGCGCAGCGGCTGGTCTGACGGAGCGGCGCAGTCGCCGGCGGCGACGATCCGGCGGATCGTCCACGCTGGTCAGCGTCTCGTCGGTGAGCAACCGGCCCATCGCGTCGGCACTCAGCCCACTGGCGCGGGCCAGGTCCGGCACGCCGAAGCCCGCGGTCCAGACGGTGATCGCGCTCGGACGCACCGCGCCGTCTTCGAAAACGACGGCATCCGGGCGGACCTCGGTCACCACGTCCGTTTCGAGCACGGCAACCCGCAACCTGGCCAGCACCTTGGCCACCGAACGACGGCCCGGCACGGACAGTGTCGGCCCCAACCGCCCGCCACAGACCAGGGTGACCTTGCGGCCTTGCTCGGCGAGCTCGGTGGCGGCCTCGATCCCGGTCAGACCGGCGCCGACGACGGTCACCGGCGCATCCGGGTGCACGTCGTCGAGAGCAGCGCGCAGACGCTGAGCTTGCTCCAGTTCTGCGATGGGATAGGCGAATTCCGCCGCTCCGGGCACCGATGCCGGAACGACGCCCGTGCTGCCGACCGCGTAGATGACGTAGTCGTAGTCCAGTGCAGAGCCGGACGCCAGCTCCACTGTGCGGTTCGCGGTGTCGATACGGGTGGCGGTGTCGACGACGAGCCGGATGCCCTCGCCGAGCAGGCTGCCGTAGTCGGCGGTGGCGTCGTAGTTGCCTGCCACCAGTTGGTGCAGCCGGATCCGCTCGACGAATTTCGGCCTGGGGTTGACGAGCGTGATCTCCGGGGTGTTCCCGTCGCCGCGCATGCGCAGACGGTTGGCCGCGAGTGTTCCGGAGTAGCCGCCGCCGATGACGACGACCTTGGTGGGTGCGTGGTTGGTGTGTGCGTGGTTTTCAGTCATGCCCTCAAGACACCGTCCACCCGTCGATCGTGACAAGAAGTGACGCGGGTCACTCCCGTTTCACTCGCGAGCAGACGCAAAAGTGCCTGTCTTACCGGCGATGTCGTGCAACTTTCCGTCTGCTCGCGGAGAAATCACTTCACTGTCGCGTGCCGAACTCCTCGCGCAGAGGAATGCCTTCCGACGCTGATAGCGCGGGAACACCCCGACGGGGGCGGGCAGCGCGGTACCTGGCGCCATGCGCGTGCCGACCGCCGCGAACGTCCGCTGATCGTCGGCCTGCCCGAGCAGGTCGAGCAGTTTGGCCATCGACTCGGGCATCACCGGCTGGCTCAGCAGCGCCGCGATCCGCACCGTCTCCAGCGTCGTGTACAGCACGGTGCGGAAGCGTGTCTCGTCGGACTTGCGCAGCACCCACGGCTCTTGGGCGGAGAAGTACTCTGTTGGCCGCGCCGAGCACCAACCAGATGGCTTCCAGCGCCAAGTGCATGGCGGTGGCGTCGTAGTGCGCGCGCACCCGCTCGAGCAACCCGTCGGCGGCCTTCAACAACTCGTGATCGTCGGCGGTGAATTCGCCTGGCTCGGGGACGATCCCGTCGAGGTTCTTGGCGACCATCGACAGCGACCGTTGCGCCAGGTTGCCCAACTCGTTGGCGAGGTCGGCGTTGATGCGTCCGATGATCGCTTCCTCGCTGTAGCTGCCGTCCTGGCCGAACGGCACCTCGCGCAGGAAGAAGTAGCGCACCTGGTCGACACCGAAGACGTCGACCAACGCGATCGGATCGACCACGTTTCCGACCGACTTGCTCATCTTCTCGCCGCGGTTGAGGACGAAGCCGTGCACGAAGACCTTGCGCGGCAACTCGATTCCCGCCGACATCAGAAACGCCGGCCAGTACACGGTGTGGAACCGGATGATGTCCTTGCCGATCATGTGCAGGTCGGCCGGCCAGAACCGGGTGAACAACTCCGATGACGTGTCGGGGAAGCCCACACCGGTCAGATAGTTCGTCAACGCGTCGACCCACACGTACATCACGTGGTCGGGGTGCTCGGGCACCGGCACGCCCCAGTCGAACGTCGTGCGCGAGATGGAGAAGTCGCGCAGGCCGCCGGAGACGAAGCTGACCACCTCGTTGCGCCGCACGTTGGGCTCGATGAACTCCGGGTGCGCCTCGTAGTGCGCCATCAACTTGTCGGCGTAGTTCGACAGCCGGAAGAAGTACGTCTGCTCCTCGGTCCACGTCACCGGGGCGCCGGTCTCGGTGGCCACCCGGACCCCGTCGGCGTTGACGGTGGTCTCGGCCTCGGTGACGTAGCCCTCGTCGCGCACCGAATACCAGCCCGCGTAGGTGTCGAGATAGATGTCGCCGGACTCGTTCATGCGCTTCCACAGTTCGATGGAAGCCTCGTAATGGTCGGCATCGGACGTCCGGATGAACCGGTCGAACGAGATGTTGAGCTTCTCCTGCAGTCGCTGGAACACATCGGAGTTGCGCTTCGCCAACTCCTCGGTCGGAATCCCGAGGGCGGTGGCCGTCTCGGCCATCTTCTGCCCGTGGACGTCGGTGCCGGTGAGGTAGCGGACGTCGAACCCGTCCAGCCTCTTGAACCGCGCGACCGCGTCCGTGGCGATGTATTCGTAGGCATGCCCGATGTGCGGGTCGCCGTTGGGATAGGCGATGGCCGTCGTTATGTAGTAAGGCTCGCTCATTGCCGCTCAGCTTATTGTGTGGCGGTGAGTGACAAGCGCCCAGCCAGACGGGAGAAGCCTCCGATCCCGGAGCCGCTGACACCGTTGATCGACGCGCACACCCACCTCGACGCCTGCGGCGCCACCGACGCCGACAGCATCCGCGCGATCGTCGACAGGGCCGAGGCGGTCGGCGTGCAGGCCGTCGTCACCATCGCCGACGACCTTGCATCCGCTCGCTGGGTCACCGAAGCCGCCGACGCCGACCCGCGGGTGTACGCGGCCGTCGCGCTGCACCCCACCCGCGCCGACGCGCTCACCGACGAGGCCAAGGCCGTCGTCGAGCGGCTGGCGCAGCATCCGCGGGTGGTGGCCGTCGGCGAGACGGGCATGGACATGTACTGGCCCGGCAAGCTCGAGGGGTGCGCCGACCCCGCCGTCCAGCGCGACGCGTTCGCGTGGCACATCGACCTCGCCAAGCGCACCGGCAAGCCGCTGATGATCCACAACCGCGACGCCGACGCCGAGGTTCTGGACGTGCTGAGCGCAGAGGGTGCGCCCGACACTGTGATCTTCCACTGCTTTTCCTCCGACGCGGCGATGGCCAGGACGTGCGTGGCGAACGGCTGGCTGCTCAGCCTGTCCGGAACGGTGAGCTTCCGTAATGCGAGTGCGCTACGCGAAGCGGCGACGCTGATTCCATCTCAGCAACTTCTCGTCGAGACCGACGCGCCGTTTCTGACGCCGCATCCATTTCGCGGCGCGCCGAACGAGCCGTATTGTCTGCCGTACACCGTGCGTGCGCTGGCCGAACTCCTGAACAGGCCTGCTGAGGACATTGCACGGGAAAGTACTACGACGGCCGTTGGCGCCTATGGGCTGGCAAGTTGCTGCCCCTAGGGGTTTTCGTTACCGTCTTGTGATCAAGCACGGTGCGCTACCCAGGTACAGCGCGCCGTCAGATAGTCGGGATTGACCACGTTTTGAATATTTTGAACAAGATTCATGAAGAGCGCTCGCCGATGTTGCGGCTGCTGGTTGGTGTGACGTTGCTCGCACTGACCTTCGCAGGCGGATTCGCGGTTGCTGCGCACAAGACCGTGACCCTGTCGGTGGACGGCGCGTCGATGACCGTACCCACGATGAAGGCGCGTGTGATCGACGTCGTCGAGGAGAACGGCTTCGAAGTCGGCGAACGTGACGACCTTTACCCGGCCGCCGGTGACCCGGTGCATCAATCGGACACGATCGTGCTGCGCCGCAGCCGGCCGCTGCAGATATCCACCGACGGTCGCGACAGCCGTGAGGTGTGGACGACCGCGTCCACCGTGGCCGATGCGCTCGCCCAGCTACGGATGACCGACAAGGCGCCCGCGGCGGCGTCACGCGGAAGCCGCGTCCCGCTGGCGGGTATGTCACTGCCAGTGGTGAGCGCCAAGACCGTGCAGCTCGACGACGGGGGCGTTGTCCGCACCGTGCGCCTGGCCGCACCGAATGTTGCCGGACTGCTCGAGGCCGCGAGCGTGCCGCTGGAGCAGAGCGACGAGGTCGTGCCCGCCGCATCGTCGCCCATCGTCGACGGCATGCAGATCCAGGTGAAGCGGGTGCGGATCGAGAAGGTCACCGAACGTGTGCCGCTGCCGCCCAACAACAAACGCATCGACGATCCGACGCTGAATATGAGCCGTCAGGTCGTCGAGGATGCCGGCACGCCCGGAACGCAGGACGTTACGTTTGCCATTGCAAAGGTGAACGGCGTCGAGACGGGGAGAGTGCCAGTAGCCAATGTCGTAGTCGTCCCAGCTCGGGACGGCATTCTCCGAGTGGGTGTGAAGCCTGGTACAGAAGTTCCGGTGATCGCCGACGGAGTTATCTGGGACGCACTCGCTCGGTGCGAAGCTGGAGGTAATTGGGCCATCAACACCGGCAACGGATTTTACGGTGGCGTCCAATTTGATCAAAACACCTGGGAGCGGAGCGGGGGCCTAAGGTATGCTGGCAGGGCCGATTTGGCGACAAGAGAAGAGCAAATCGCGATTGCTGAGGTCACTAGGGCGAGACAAGGTTGGGGTGCGTGGCCGACGTGCAGCGGGAGGATTGGGGCGCGCTGACCATTCGACTACTCGGGCGGACCGAGATACGACACCTGGCGAGAGAGATTGACTTCAGGCCGCGCAAGTCCTTCGGCCAGAACTTCGTCCACGACGCCAACACTGTTCGCCGAATCGTTTCGGCGTCCAGCATCAACCGGCACGACCACGTCCTGGAGGTCGGTCCTGGCCTTGGTTCCCTGACGCTTGCCCTGCTCGACCGGGGCGCGAGGGTGACCGCCGTCGAGATCGATCCGGTGTTGGCGCGCCAGCTTCCGGTCACCGTCGCCGAGCATTCGCACAGTGAGATCAACCGGCTGACGGTGCTCAACCGCGACATCCTCCACCTGAGCCGGTCCGAGCTCGCCGAGGAGCCCACTGCCCTGGTCGCCAACCTGCCCTACAACGTCGCCGTCCCCGCTCTGCTGCACCTGCTCGCCGAGTTCCCGTCGATCCGCACCGTGATGGTGATGGTGCAGGCCGAGGTCGCCGAGCGGCTCGCGGCCGAACCGGGCGGCAAGGACTACGGCGTGCCCAGCGTGAAGGTCCGCTACTTCGGCAACGTCCGGCGCTACGGCATGGTGTCGCCGACGGTGTTCTGGCCGATCCCGCGGGTCTACTCGGGGCTGGTTCGCATCGACCGCTACGAGGCCTCGCCGTGGCCCGCCGAAGAAGGCTTCCGCGAGCAGGTGTTCGGTCTGATCGACATCGCGTTCGGTCAACGGCGGAAGACATCGCGCAATGCGTTCGCCGAATGGGCGGGCTCGGGCAACGAATCGGCCCGCCGGCTACTGGCCGCGAGCATCGACCCGTCGCGTCGCGGTGAGACGCTGTCGGTCGCGGACTTCGTCCGACTTCTGCAACGTTCGGACGAGGGCGACGAGCCCAAAGCCGAGCCGAAGGCCGAAGCCGAAGTCCACGACGAGCACTCCGTCCGCAACGAGCACTCTGTCCACGAGGAGCGCGACCAGCTGGACGAGCAGCAGCGCGAGGGCTCCGTCCGCGTGTTTTAGTGCCCGTCGCTAGTGCAGTGCCCGGGCGACCAGCGAGACGAACTCACGACATGATCCGTAGCGGTCCTCTGGCGCCTTCGCCAGGGCCTTAGCCGTTATCGAGTCGAATACTCTTGGCAGCCAGTCGATTTCGCGGGACCTGCGTGGCGGCGGCCGGTGCAGATGCGCTTCGACGAGTCCGAATCCGGTGGGCGCCGTGAACGGCGGGGTCCCGGTGATCAGTTCGACGGTGGTGCACGCCAGCGCATACTCGTCGGTCGCCTCCGTCGGGGCGTGGCCGGTGATCAACTCCGGCGCCGAATACGGCAGGGACGCCTCAACCTGGGTGGGGCGGTGGCCGATCTCGTGGGCGATCGCATGGGCGACGCCGAAGTCGATGAGCACGGCGCGGGTAAAATCCCCGTGCACAAGGATGTTGGCCGGCTTGACGTCGCAGTGCACGATCGCGCGGTTGTGCGTGTAGTCCAACGCGTCGGCGATCTGTTCCAGTGCGGCAAGGCGTTTGGTCATCGTCTCCACGTGCGTGATGCCGCCACCGGAGACCAGTTCCATCGACAACCAGCCGGCTCCGCATGCGTACACCGTCACGATGTGGGGATGCTCCAGGCGACTGGCGAATTCGAACTCGCGCCTGAGCCGTCCGACCTGAGCCAGATGGCGGTGACGGTCGTCGAGAACCTTCAGAGCCACCTCGCGATCCGCGTCGTGCGCGCGGTACACCGTCGCGTAGCCACCGTGGCCGAGCGCTTCGTCGACGACGTAGCCTTCAAACTCCTCGCCGGCCGAGAGCACGTACCCAGACTAGGGGTTTCATCAGCGACATTGACCTGCTGAGACGGCTGCTGGCAGGCGGTCGACTCCGATAGTGTCGTCGGGTGTCCAACGGCAGCACGGCGTCCGACTGGGTTCCCACCGGATCGGTCACGGTGCGGGTGCCGGGCAAGGTCAACCTGTATCTCGAGGTCGGGGATCGCCGCGACGACGGTTACCACGAGCTGACCACGGTGTTTCACGCGGTTTCGCTGCTCGATGAGATCACCGTCCGCGATGCCGACGTGCTGACGCTCGAGCTGACCGGCGAGGGGGCGGACACGCTGCCTGCCGATAAGCGCAACCTCGCGTGGCGCGCCGCGGAGTTGTTGGCCGAACATGTCGGACGGGCGCCGGACGTGGCGATCGTCGTGGAGAAGTCCATCCCGGTGGCAGGTGGGATGGCCGGCGGGAGCGCCGATGCCGCGGCGGTGCTGGTGGCGATGAACACGCTGTGGGAGCTCGGGGTTCCGCGCCGCGACCTCCACGTGCTGGCCGCCCAACTGGGCAGTGACGTCCCGTTCGCCCTGCACGGTGGCACCGCGCTGGGCACGGGCCGCGGCGAGGAGTTGGCAACGGTGCTCGCCCGCAACACGTTTCACTGGGTGCTGGCCTTCGCCGACGGCGGGCTGCCGACGCCTGCGGTGTTCGCAGAGATCGACCGGTTGCGCGAGACGGCGGATCCGGGCCACGACGCGCCGCCGCAACTCGACGACGCCGAGCCGGTGCTGGCCGCCCTGGCGTCCGGCGATCCGTCGCAGCTGGCGCCGCTGCTCGGTAACGACCTGCAGCCCGCAGCGCTGAGCCTCGACCCCAGACTGCGCCGGACGCTGCAGGCGGGCACCGAGGCCGGGGCGCTGGCGGGCATCGTTTCGGGGTCGGGCCCAACCTGTGCCTTCCTGTGCGGATCGGCTGTATCGGCGGTCGAGGTCGCCACCCAGTTGTCCGGCGCCGGCGTGTGTCGGACGGTGCGGGTGGCCAGCGGTCCGGTGCAGGGTGCACGGGTCGTACCGGCCCCGTCGGCTTCGGTTTGACGGCGCGTTCACCACCGCACTCGGCGAGTTCTGCATGAGGGCTGTGCATGCCGCGCTGGCTCCACGACCCTGGTGCAGAAATCGCCGAGCGCAGGTGGAGCACCCGAGCGTCGGCAACGGTTTGATCACGAGCCGGTGTGACCCAGACCTCAATTCTCGCGAGAGTTTGGCAGGTACTTAAGAGTTGCTTAAGATGATCGACGGTGAAAACTAGCGGTCAGCCATCAGACGCGACTTTTTCGCCCGCCGGCAACCTCGGTGGGCGTTTAGTCATATATGGCCGCCAAGCAGGGGCATCGCCGTTTCGAGACTTAACTGCTCCCAACTTGTATGCGCGCCTCCAAGAAAGCGCCAAGGTTCAGTCGGAGCATTACAGCCGGGCATTACCAGTCCGGATACCGAGGAGGTCGTCGTGAGCCGATTCACCGACAAGATGTACCGCAACGCCCGCACCGTTACCACGGGCATGGTCACCGGTGAACCGTACGAGCCGGTTCGCCACACCTGGGGTGAGGTGCACGAGCGGGCCCGCTGCGTCGCGGGTGGCCTCGCGCAGGCCGGCATCGGCCTCGGGGACGCTGTCGGCGTGCTTGCCGGCTTCCCGGTGGAGATCGCGCCGACCGCGCAGGGCCTGTGGATGCGCGGCGCCAGCCTGACCATGCTCCACCAGCCCACGCCTCGCACCGACCTCGTGGTCTGGGCCGAGGACACCATGAACGTCATCAGCATGATCGAGGCCAAGGCCGTCATCGTGTCCGAGCCGTTCCTGGTGGCGATCCCGGTGCTGGAGGAGAAGGGCATCAAGGTCCTGACCGTCACCGACCTGTTGGCGTCGGAGCCGATCGACCCCATCGACGTCGGCGAGGACGACCTCGCGCTGATGCAGCTGACGAGCGGATCCACGGGTTCCCCGAAAGCAGTGCAGATCACGCACCGAAACATCTACTCCAACGCCGAGGCGATGTTCATCGGCGCCGAGTACGACGTCACCAAGGACGTCATGGTCAGCTGGCTGCCCTGCTTCCACGACATGGGCATGGTCGGCTTCCTCACCATCCCGATGTACTTCGGCGCGGAGCTGGTCAAGGTCACGCCGATGGACTTCCTGCGCGACACGCTGCTGTGGGCCAAGCTCATCGACAAGTACAAGGGCACCATGACCGCGGCGCCGAACTTCGCGTACGCGCTGTTCGCCAAGCGGCTGCGACGCCAGGCCAAGCCCGGCGAGTACGACCTGTCGACACTGCGGTTCGCCCTGTCGGGCGCCGAGCCTGTCGAACCCGCCGACGTCGAGGACCTGCTGGACGCGGGTAAGCCGTTCGGTCTGCGGCCCGACGCGATCCTGCCCGCCTACGGGATGGCCGAGACCACCCTGGCGGTGTCGTTCTCACCGTGCGGCGCCGGCCTCGTGGTCGACGAGGTCGACGCCGACCTGCTCGCCGCGCTGCGCCGCGCCGTACCCGCCACCAAGGGCAATACGCGGCGACTGGCCTCGCTGGGCCCGCTGCTGACGGACCTCGAGGCCCGCGTCATCGACGAGCACGGCAACATCATGCCGGCGCGCGGTGTCGGCGTCATCGAACTGCGCGGTGAGTGCCTGACTCCCGGCTACCTCACCATGGGCGGCTTCATCCCCGCTCAGGACGAGCAGGGCTGGTACGACACCGGTGACCTCGGTTATGTGACCGAGGAAGGCAACGTCATCGTGTGCGGCCGCGTCAAGGACGTCATCATCATGGCCGGCCGCAACATCTACCCGACCGACATCGAGCGGGCCGCCGGCCGCGTCGAGGGTGTCCGTCCCGGTTGCGCCGTCGCGGTGCGACTGGATGCGGGTCATTCGCGCGAGACGTTCGCCGTGGCCGTGGAGTCCAATGCCTGGCAGGACCCGATCGAGGTGCGCCGCATCGAGCACCAGGTCGCCCATGAGGTGGTGACCGAGGTCGACGTGCGTCCGCGCAACGTCGTGGTGCTGGGGCCGGGCAGTATCCCGAAGACCCCGTCGGGCAAGCTGCGCCGCTCGAACTCGGTCTCGCTGGTCATCTAGTTGGCGCGAGCGACCGTGTCTGTACGCAGACACGCCGTGCGGCGCGTACATTTTGCGGTCGGTCGCCGGCTTGAGCGTGGGCCCACGCCGGCTTGAGCGTGGGCCGGCTCGCGCATAATCGACTGGCTCGAGTCGGGGTCGGTCGATACGGTCGACGGCATGCCAGAGCCAGCCATCGAAGCGATCGATCTCGTCAAGCGGTTCGGCGCCGACACCGCCGTCGACGGTGTCAGCTTCGCCGTTGCGCCGGGCACCGTGCTGGGGCTGCTGGGCCCCAACGGTGCGGGCAAGACGACGACCGTCCGGATGATGACGACGCTGTCGGTACCGACCAGCGGCACCGCGAGGGTCGCCGGCTACGACGTAATCCGCGAACCGGACATGGTGCGCCGCAACATGGGTCTCACGGGGCAGGTGGCCACCGTCGACGAACTCCTGACCGGGCGCGAGAACATTCGGATGATCGGCGGTCTGTACGGCATCACCCGACGTGACCTGAGCCGGCTCAGTGATCAACTGCTCGAACAATTCTCGATCGCCGACGCCGCCGACCGGGCGGTGCGTTCGTACTCCGGTGGCATGCGGCGCAGGCTCGACCTGGCGGTCAGCCTCATCGCCGCACCGCCGGTGCTGTTCCTCGACGAGCCCACCACCGGGCTCGATCCGCGTAGCCGCAGCGACCTGTGGGACATGCTGCGTGGCCTCGTCGCGCAGGGCACGACACTGCTGTTGACCACCCAGTACCTCGAAGAGGCCGACCAGCTCGCCGACAACATCGTCGTCGTCGACCACGGACGGATCATCGCGCAGGGCACGCCGCTTCAGCTCAAGCAGCAAGCGGGCACCGCGAGCCTGGTGGTGACGGTCTCTCATGCCGCCGACCTGCCCGCCGCTCGCGAGCTGTTGGCGCGCACGGCGGCAGAGGTGCACGTCGACGTGGGTGCACGGCAGCTCACCACGGCGGCCGACGGCATCGCCGAGCTGACGCGGGTCGCGGGCTGGCTGCAGGACAGCGCGATCGAGGTCGACGACATCGGCTTGTCCCGGCCCAGCCTGGACGACGTATTCCTGTCGCTCACCGGCCATCGCGCCGAGGGCGACGCATCCGAGGAGGTGGGTGCATGACCGTCACCGCACAACAGCCGCACGCGATCGCGGACCGGCCCCGCACCCGGCCGACGAACATCGCGCAGCAGTCCTGGATCATGGTCAAGCGCAACATGATCCACACGAAGCGGATGCCGGAGATGCTGAGCGACGTGACGGTGCAACCGATCATGTTCGTGTTGTTGTTCGCGTTCGTGTTCGGCGCGTCGATCGCCACCACGGGCAGCGCGTCCTATCGCGAGTTCCTGCTGCCCGGAATCCAGGCGCAGACAATCGTTTTCACGGCCTTCGTGGTGTCCACCGGTATCACCGCCGATGTCGAGAAGGGCATCATCGACCGGTTCCGCTCGCTGCCGATTCGTCGGTCGGCGGTGCTGATCGGCCGCAGTGTGGCCAGCCTGCTCCATTCGACGATCGGTGTGGCGGTGATGGCGGTGACCGGGCTGTGCATCGGCTGGCGGATCCGCGGCAGCGTGGGCGAGGCGGTGCTGGCGTTCGTGTTGATCCTGGTGTTCGGCTTCGGGATGATCTGGTTCGGTATCCTGATCGGGTCGCTGATGCGGTCGGTCGAAGCCGTCAACGGTGTGATGTTCACCGTGCTGTTCCCGATCACGTTCCTGGCCAATACCTTTGCGCCCACCGAGCCGATGCAGCCGTGGCTGCGGGTGATCGCCGAATGGAACCCGGTGTCCTCGCTGGCGCAGGCGATGAGGGAGCTGTGGGGCAACGGCCCGCCCGCGCCGCCGGAGGCCCAACTGCCCCTGCACCATCCGGTGCTCGCCACGATCCTGTGGTCGCTGGTACTGACGGCCGTGTTCGCGCCGTTCGCGTTGCGCGCCTACGCGCGTCGCACGGGCGGCTAGGCGCGGATCGCCGCGACCGTCCACGCGGGCAGAATCGGCGCGCGGGTGAGGAAGTGGTCGCCCTGGCCGTTGCTTCGCAGCAACACCTGGGTGCGCAGAATGCAGCAGCCCATCCGCACCATCGCGAAGATCTCGTACCAGTCGAGGTTCTTCAGCTCTCGGCCGATCATGTTCTCGTAGCGGGCGATCACGTCCGTGCGGCTGTCGAAGCCCGGTAGCTCGGGGTCGGCGTCGATCCCGTTGACCTCGAGCATCTGCTTGCGCGTCGCCAGCCACCACGCGATGTCCGCCTCGGCCGGACAGATGCAGGCCTGCTCCCAGTCCAGCGCGCCGATGATGTGTCCCGAGTCGTCGAAGATGGCGTTGGACATCCGCGCGTCGCCCCAGCAGACGGCCAACGGCTCGGTGTCCTCGGGTTGTCGGCGTCGGAGCCAGTCGAATGCCTCGGTCATCATGTCGGGGACCTGATTGTCCGACCCCCACCGCACGTAGTCCTGCCACCAGGTCAACTCGGCTGAGACGCCGACACCGGCGGGTCGCTGTAACCACGACGCCTCGCCCACCGGGACGCGCTGCAACGTCGCGAGGGTCTCGAGGAACGCGTCATGGGCACGCCGCTGAACCCCGGGTCCGGCGTCGTGCAGCCAGCCCCGGGTCGCATACGACGTGTCGGCCGGGGTGTGGCCGATGATCCGCGGCATCACAAGGAATTTGGAGCCGATCCAGTTGCGGTCGGGTTCGTAGAGGATGGGCGACGGCGTGGCGATGCCGTATTCGTGCAGCAGATCCTGCGTCAGGGTCTGCGCGCCGAGGTCGTAGTCGCGGAAGATTCCGCCGCCGGTGGGTGGAATCCGGATGACGTACTCGCTTGTGGCGCCGTCCACCTCGGCGGAGAAGGCCAGACTCTCGCTCGACCATCCGGCGGCGCGATTGGCGGCGGCCAGTTCGGAGACCACTACGTCGCCGCCGAATCGATGCTCGAACCACGCCTGCAGTTGAGCACGGGTGGCGGCGAGGTCGCGTTGCACGAGCGAGATGCCGACCATGCGGAACAGATTTACATAGACCACTGCTGATGTAAAGGTTCAGATGTTTACGTTTGGTGTGTCTCATGTAATACCCTCATCGTGTGACCGAACCTCAGCCGCTCACGTTCGGAGACATCGAGGACGCGACGGTCCCTCTGGCCGTGCTCGTCCACGGTTTCCCGGACACCCCGCACACCTGGCGTCACCTCGGCCCGGATCTGGCCGCGCGTGGATACCGCGTGGTCGCGCCGTGGCTACCGGGCTATGACGCGCCGACGAACAAGCCGATCAGTGTCGGCACGTACGTCCGCTCCGTCCTCGATGTCCGCGGCACATACCGCGCGGACGATCGCGCCGTCCTGATCGGCCACGACTGGGGAGCGGTCGCCTCGTACGGAGCTGTTGTCACCGAACCCGACGGCATTCCGTCGCCTTGTCACCATGGCCGCTCCGCCGGCTGGTGCGCTGGCGGCGATGTTCAGCTACCGCCAACTCAAGCGGTCGTTCTACATCTGGCTCATACAGCAAGTCGGGCTTCCGGAGACGGTGCTTCTGGAGCCCGGATTCTGGGAGTCGCTATGGGCGGACTGGTCGCCGGGGTATGACCCCCACGAAGACGTCGCTGAACTGCGTCGATACGTCAACGCGGACAACATAGCCAACGTCATCGCTCCGTATCGAGCCTCGTTCAACCCGGACTTCGCCGACCCGAACGCGACGGCGGAAGCGTTGGCGACATTGCAGGATCCGCCGGTACCCACGCTGTATCTCCACGGCGCCGACGACGGAGCGCTCGGCGTCGACGTATTCGGCCATCCGCCTGACCACCTGCCCGCAGCGGGCTCGAAATTCGAAATCATCGACGGGGTAGGGCATTTCCTGCATCTGCAGCGGCCCGAAGTGATCTCGGCGAGAATCCTCGACTGGCTCGATTAGCCGGCAGCGACCCGTGGCAGGCGCCGTCGGGACGGGTTTAGACCGGCGGCGTGGCGCAGTTCGGCCAGGAACTCCTCGGGGCTGCCGACTCCGATCATGTAGTGGCATACGGCGATTCGCACCACCGCTGCGGCCGCGATATCGCTGTCCGCGCCGGGAATGATGCGGGCGATTCGCTCGTGCATGATCGGCAGCGAGCGCCTCATCTGGTAGATGACGTGCTCGGGCTCGGTGTCCGCAAGCGACCCCAGCGAGTACGTGCTCTGGAATTCGACGATGAACTGCAATGCCGCGTCGAGGCGGTCGGGCCCGCTCAGACCTGCGATCGCAGTGGCGATGCCCGCGTCGAAGTTGTCCTGTTCGTACAGGCCGAACGCCTCGAGCAGGCCCTCCTTGGAGCCGAAGTGCCGGTACAGCGTCGGCCGGGACACCTTCGCCTCCGCAGCCACGTCGGACAGCTGCAACTTGCGGCGTCCGTCGCGGGCCAGGACGACGAACGTCGCCGCGAGGATGCGTCGCCGGGTCGACTGGTCCGCGTCTGCGGGCGGGCGAAGGGCCACCGTGCATCCTTTACATCTGAGGGTCTAAATGTCACACTAGCCCTATTCTAGACCCCGGTGTCCGCATCGGCATGTGTGACACCGTCGATGGAACTGTCAAGTCCCGCGCTGGGGAGGTAGCACCGATGACGGACCTGGTGGTTCGGAAGATTGCCTGGGAATTCGATGACTCGGTGCCCTTCATGTGGCAGCCGAAGAATCCGAACTTCGGCCTGTTCTGCAATGCGTTCACCTTCATCGCGGTGCCTTTCGAGCGCTACATCGTGAGCGCCGTGCGCAAGGCGCAGGACAAGCTCAATGAAGACCCTGAGGTCGCATCGGAGGCCGACGCGTTTCTCCGGCAGGAGGCACAGCACGCCGCGGCGCATCGCAAGCATATGATCGCGCTCACTCGCGCGCTATCCGGAACTCGAGCGGTGCTACGAGGATGCCTGCAATGCATACGACAAGCTGATCGACGAGCAATCGATCGAATTCCACGCGGCCTACATCGCCAACCTCGAGGCGACGTTCACACCACTGTTCAAAGTCATGCTGGACAACAGAGATGCACTGTTCGGCGGGGGCGACCGGCGGGTCGCGTCGTTGATGATGTGGCATTTCGTCGAGGAGATCGAGCATCGCAGCTCGGGGCTGCTCTTGTGCAGGCACATCAACCCCAATCGGTGGTATCGCGTCAAACACTTTCGCGCGACAACCCGTCACGTCGCCGCGCTGGCACAGGCGGTCGCCGAGACCTTCGACAGGGTCGTACCGTTCGAGGACCGCGGAGCGTCGACGCGGGAACTGATGTCGAAAGGCCTGATGACCCGTGAGCTCAAGTACCGCCTGCCGTTCAAAGGCGGTCGACGGGATGACGGCCCGCCGAGCATCTTTCAGGACGTGCCGTCGAACCAACTGGCGAAGATGGTGTGGCGACTCTGGTTGTCGCAGACGCCCTATCACGACCCCGCCGACCAACCGCTGCCGGATTGGGCGGACACCTGGATGCGCGAGTACGAACGCGGAACCGATATGACGACATTCGCCGGAAGCGCTCGCTGAGCCTCAGAAAGGTCACCTCTTTGTTGACGACGAACTACGGCGGGCTGGTGCCGGAGGACGAACTTCTCGCCCACCAGATCGTCGACACCTTCGCCACGGTCAGCCAGTCGGATCCGTCGTGGACGGAGAAGATCTGGACGATCGCCCACGCCCGCGACAACTCCCTGCAAGTCGTCCTCGGGGTCGGCAAGTACACCAACCGCGGCGTCTTCGACGGTGCGGCGGGCGTATGCCGGGGGACCGAGCAGTGGACGGTGCGCGCCGGTCGCCGGCTGTCGTCGGACCCGGCAGGCACCCACGTCGGGCCCATCCACTACCGCGTGGTGGAGCCGCTACGCGCCATCCAGGTCAGCCTCGACGCCACCGAGCACGCCCCGATCGCGTTCGACGTCGAACTGCGCGGGAGTTTCGACGCCGCATTGGAGGACCCGTGGCCTGACCGCAGCCCGGACGGCTACCGCGTCACCCACAACGTGCTGCGGTATCACCAGATCGGTGTCGCATCCGGCTGGGTGGAGGTCGAGGGCGAGCGCACCGAAATCGAAGCGGACAACTGGATTTCGATCCGCGACCACTCGTGGGGCCTGCGGCCCGGTGTCGGCAAGCCGATTCCGGGGCTGCCTCGCGGCGGTCGGAAGATCAAGCAGATGTTCATGACGTGGATGCCGATGACGATGACCCGCCCCGATGGGTCGACGTATTCGCTGTTCGTGATGTACCAGGAGGAGCGCGGCGACGGCTACCTCGAGATCCGTTGTCAGGCCGAGCAGCAGAACGACGACGGCAGTTCGCACCGGTTCGTCTCCGTCGAACAGGACATGCACTTCCACGACGAAAACCGCCGGTTCACCCACGGCACGGTCACGCTGATCGACACCGACGGCGCCAGGCGACCGCTGACCATCACCGCGGCCGGGCCCACGGGATTTCATCTCGGCACCGCGGGCTACTACGGCTGGAACGACTGGGTGTACGGCGAATGGGTCGGTGACCTCAAGGTCGAGGGCAACCACGTGACGGATTGCGACTCGCGCGAGAACGCACGCGAGCTCCACCAGTTGCGGGATCTGCTTGTGCGCGTGGAGGACCCCGTCGGCGGAGGCGTGGGGCTGGGCAATGCCGAGACCTTCGCGCTCGGCGCATTCCCCGAGCGCGGGCTGACGCTGGAGAACTCCTTCCTGTGACGGTCGCGGTCATCGGCGCCGGCCCCGGCGGCATCGCGATGGGCATCCAGTTGGCCGACGGTGGCCACGACTTCACCATCTTCGACCGCGCAGACGGTTTCGGCGGCACCTGGCTCAACAACACCTACCCCGGCGCCGCCTGCGACGTGCCATCGCACTTCTACTCCTACTCGTTCGCGCTGAACCCCCGGTGGAGCAAGACGTTCGCCAACCAACCCGAGATCCTGTCGTACCTGCAAAGGGTGGCCACGGACCACGGCCTCGCCGAACGCCTCGTCCCGCGTACCCGTGTCACCGGCATCCGGTGGTCGGATGCCGACCTGCGATGGACAGTGACGACCGACGACGGCGCCACCCGTGAGTTCGACGCCGTCGTCACCGCGGTCGGGATGCTCGACGTGCCGCACATCCCCGAGATCCCGGGCGTGGAGAAGTTCAACGGTCGCAGGTTTCACTCGTCGGAGTGGGATCACTCGAAATCGACTGCGGGTGAGCGGGTCGCGTCGATCGGCACGGGAGCGAGCGCCATCCAGTACGTGCCCGAGATCGCCCGGGACACCGCGCATCTGACCGTGTTCCAGCGGACGCCCATCTGGGTGAGCCCGCGGTTTGACGAACCCTTCACACCCGAGCAGCAGGAACTCTTCGAACGCGACCCCGTCGAGGCGCTGAAAGTCCGCGATGCGGCCTTCGTGGCCTACGACTCGGCCGACTTCGGGGTCGATTCGGAGATGACCAGGAGCCTGACCGATATGGCACGCGACTACCTGAACCGAAAGGTCCCCGACCCTGACCTTCGCGCAAAGCTGACGCCGGACTATCCCGTCGGCTGCAAGCGACCCCTGCAGTCGCGCAAGTGGTTTCCGACGTTCGCGCTGCCCAATGTCACGCTGGAGTGCTCGCCCATCGTCGAGTTCACCGAACGCGGTCTACGCACCTCCGACGGTGTCGAGCACGTGGTCGACACCGTCATCTATGGCACCGGCTTTCACGCCGCCGACTACCTCCGCAGCCTCGACGTGTACGGCACGAACGGCCGTCGACTGTGCGACGACTGGCGTGACGGGGCGGAGGCCTACCTGGGCACCGTCATACCGGGGTATCCGAATCTCTTCACCCTGTACGGCCCGAACACCAACGGGGTCACCTCGATCATCTACATCCTCGAGGCCCAGGCCGAGTTCGTCCGCCGCGTGCTCGACGACATGAAGCGCGAACGGGTGCAGGCCGTCGACGTCAGGCGCGACATCCACGACGCATACAACCTCGAGATCCAGCAGGCGATGGGCGACACGGTCTGGCTCGCCAACTGCAACAACTACTACACGCACCCCAACGGCAAGGTCATCACCCAGTTCCCGTACAGCGGAACCATGTTCACCAAGATGCTCTCCCAGGTAGAACTGGATGCATTCGACCGGAAGGGGGCCACCGCGTGACCGCAGTGCACCACACGGCCATCGTGACCGCCGACGTCGAGCGCTCGATCCGGTTCTGGCGCGACGGCCTGGGCCTGGCCGAACTGTTCGACCACACCTTCACCGGCGACTGGCAGACACTGTTCGGCGCCGCGACAGACCAACTGCGGTCGGTGTTCCTCGGTGACCCGAACACCCCCGAGTCCGGCATCGTCGAACTGGTCGTGTTCGAGAACTCACAGTCATCGCCGCCACCCCCGGACGGCCCCGCGTTCGGCTTCTTTCTGGTCTCTCTGCAGCGCGACGTCGAGCCCGCGCTGACCCGTCTGGCCGACCTCGGCTTCGACGAAGGTGTCCGGCGCATCGAGATGCCCGCACCGGGCGGCAAGACCGTCGCGATGGCGGTCATCACGGCGCCGGACAATGTCCGGGTGGAACTGATCGGGCCGGCCGTATGACCGCCCGAAGGCGAGCGCGAGTGAGGATCGCAGCGAGGGACGAGCGAGGACCGGAGCGAGTGGGAGCCGAGGCATGACCGCGGTCGTGACCGGCGGTGGCTCCGGCATCGGCCGCGCGGTCGTCGAGCGGCTGCGTACGGCCGGGCAGACGGTGGTGGTGTGGGACGTCACGCGCGGCGACATCGATTGCGACATCAGCGATCCGGATTCGGTGGGAGTCGCGCTGGAGCAGACGGTGGCCGCCCACGGGTCACCGGACCGGTTCGTCGCCTGTGCGGGTATCGGCGCGTCGGGGTTGCTGTTGGAGCAGACGCACGCGGACTGGCAGAAGGTGATCGACACCAACCTGACGGGGACGTGGCTGACGATGCGCGCGGTCGCGCAGGAGATGGTCGGCGCAGGCGCGGGCGGTTCGATGGTCGCGGTGTCGAGCATCAGCGGGACGCTCGCCGATCGCGATATGGGTGCCTACTGCGTGTCGAAGGCGGGCATCGACATGCTGGTGCGTGTCGCGGCCGTCGAGTGGGGTGTGCACGGCATCCGTGTCAACGCCGTCGGGCCCGGTGTCACCCGCACACCGATGCTGGCCAAACCCGAACAGCTTCCGGGGTGGGTCGAAGGCCTCACCGAACGTACGGCGCTCGGCCGCCTCGGTGAGGCCGACGACGTCGCCGAGGCGATTGTCGCTGTACTCGAAATGTCTTGGGTCACCGGACAAACCGTCTTCGCCGACGGTGGCCTGGCACTGCACAGTTCCATCGACGCGTACGGTCAGCTGAAGCGGGTCATGTCGCGTCGTCGCGAAGATCGCGGCTAGGGTGAGGCGCTAGCCCCAGGCGTGCACGGTGTTCTGCGCCGGCTCCAGTCCCTGCTCGATGAGCAGTTCGGTGGCGTCGGCGGCCTGCTCGCAGATCGCCGGCACCTCTTTCCACTCGGTGGAGGTGAAGGTGCCGAGCACGAACGCCGCGCCGTCCATCCGGCCGGGCGGACGACCGATCCCGATGCGGACCCGCTGAAATTCGTTGGTGCCCAACGCGGACCCCACCGACCGGAGGCCGTTGTGACCGGCGACGCCGCCGCCGGACTTCAGCCGGATCCGCCCGAAGTCGATGTCGAGCTCGTCGTGGATGACGATGATGTCCGCAGGCGCCACCGAATAGAACTTGGCCAGCGCCGCCACCTGGCGCCCTGACTCGTTCATGTAGCAGCGCGGTTTGGCGAGCACCACCGAGCAGCCGGCAAGGCGACCGGTGACCACCTCGGCCCCCGACTTCTTGTGCACCTTGAACCCCGAGCCGATGCGGTCGGCCAGGATGTCGGCGACGAAGAAGCCGAGGTTGTGCCGCGTCGTGGCGTACTGCGGTCCAGGATTGCCGAGGCCGACCACGAGTGCGGGCTCGGCCATGCCGAGCTACTCGGAGTCCGCGGCGGGTGCCTCTTCGGCGCCCTCGCCCTCGCCCTCGGACGCGCCTTCGGCAGCTTCGCCCTCGGCCTCTTCCGCTGCAGCCTCGCCCTCGCCCGCGCCCTCCATCTCCTCGGCTGTCGGGGCGGCGACCACGTTGACGACGAGCGTCTCGGGGTCGGATATCAGCGAAACGCCGGACGGCAATGTGATCGAGCCCGCCGTGAACTGCGTGCCGACATCGGCACCTTCGACGGAGACGGTCAGCTGGTCGGGGATCGACTGCACGTCGGCCTCGATCTGAATGGTGTTCGAGTCCTGGGTGACCAGCGTGCCGGGGATCGCCTCCCCCTCGACGATGACGTTGACCTCGACGGTGACCTTCTCGCCGCGGCGCACGATCAGCAGGTCGGCGTGCTCGAGGCTGCGGCGGATCGGGTGCAGGGTCAGCGCCTTGGTCAGCGCGAGCTGCTCCTTGCCCTCGATGTCGAGGGTGAGCACCGCGTTGGTTCCGGTGTGGCGCAGCACCGCCGCGAAGTCGCGGGCGTTGAGCTCGAGATGCTGCGGGTCGCTGCCGTGGCCGTAGAGGACCGCGGGCACCTTGCCGTTGCGCCGGGCGCGGCGCGACGCGCCCTTGCCTGTTTCCTTGCGGACGGCGGCGGTCAGGTTGTTCGGCGTGTTCTTGGCCATCGGGTTCTGCTCCTGTGTCGTGTATCGAGCACGGCCAGGGCGCAACCTCTGAAATCGGTTCGCGTCGATAACGGTGGCCGTGCCACCCTCGCCGTGATTAGCAGCCAGGGTAGCCGCAGCCGCTGCTCATCCCCAAATCAGAGGGCTGAATTGGTGTCCGTGAGCTGCTCGGACAATGCCCAGAGCCCGGCGGCCTTCGTGGCGTCGCGGGCCAGCGGACTGCGCATCGGGGTGGGACCGGTGGGCCCACGCACGGCGAACCGGGGCCCGATGAACGAGTCACCGGGCAGGTCCTGCGCCACCGCGTACAGGGTCTGGCGGGCGCCGAAGTCGGCGTCGGTAGCGAGCTTGTTGACCACCCCCTAGTGCTCCCAGACAAACAGCCGCGAAACGGTATTCCAGCAGGGATTACGCGTAACATCCGCTGCTGGAATTCCGTTTCGCGGCGACGAAGCCTACTTCGGCGGTGCCTTCGGCAGCGCGACGTTGAAACCCTTGATGATCGCCTCGATGTCGGGCGCCTCTTCGACGGCCTTCTCCGCATAGCCCGTCACCGTGAACTGGATGAGATACCGCTGGTTGGCCGGCGGCGCTCCGGTCGCGATGACGATCCGGTTGTAGGAATGCATGCGGGCGCCGTTGAGGTCGTAGCTGCCCTCGATCATCGACGACGGGAAGCCCTTGAAGTTGTCCGTCGAGGCGTTGAGGCGCTTGAAGTTCTCCGACAGCTCGGCGTCGACGTAGCCGTGCTGGATCGCCTCGTTGACGTCGAAGTCGCCGTTGAGTTTGAACACGACCACCCATGCGGTGGGATAGGTGTTGCCCTTGGCGATCACCCGCGTGCCGGGCGACAGGTTGGAGTTGACGAAGGGCTTCCAGCCCGGCGGCGTCGGGAAAGTCACCGTCAGGTCGGTGAGCTTGTCCGCCGGGATGGGTTCACCGACGACGCCCTTGCGCTCCAGATACGTCGCGATCGGCACCGGTTCCTCGCCGCTTGTCGACGTAGTGGCGGCGGCCGCGCTCGATGACGTCGACCAGATCGACTGGTAGTCAGGCGCTTCCGGCGCACAGCCCGAAGCGGCGAAGACGACCAGCGCGACGGCCACCACGCAGAGGCGAAGCCTCACAGAATCTCTCGTACGGCGTCGATCGGCCGGGCCAGCCGGGTGCCCTTCGGAGTCACGACGAACGGTCGTTCGATGAGGATCGGATGTTCGGCCATCGCGTCGAGCAGTCCGTCGTCGTCGGCATCGGCGAGGTTGAGTTCGGCGTAGAGCGACTCACGCTTGCGGACCGCCGTCCGCACGTCGATACCCGCATCCTTGATCATCTTCACGAGCTCCGCCCGTGACGGCGGTGTCTTGAGGTACTGGATCACCGTCGGTTCGATGCCGTTGTCGCGCAACAGATCCAGTGTCTTACGCGATGTCGTGCAGCGTGGATTGTGATAGATGACGCTCTTCGCCACTACGCCGACCCGTCGAAAAGCCCTGTCACCGAGCCGTTCTCGAAGACCGCACGGATGGTGCTCGCCAGCAGGGGTGCGATCGACAACACGGTCAGCTGGGGGAACTGCTTGTCCTCGCCGACCGGCAAGGTGTTCGTGACGATCACCTCGCGGGCGCCACACTCGGCCAGTCGCTGCGACGCGGGATCCGACAGCACGCCGTGCGTCGCGGCGATGATCACGTCGCCCGCGCCGTCCTCCTTGAGCAGCTTGACCGCGCCGGCGATCGTGCCACCGGTGTCGATCATGTCGTCGGTGAGGATGCAGGTCCTGCCGCGCACGTCGCCGACGACGCGGTTGGACTTGACCTGGTTGGGGATCAGCGGGTCGCGGGTCTTGTGGATGAAGGCCAGCGGTACGCCGCCCAATGCGTCGGCCCATTTCTCCGCGACGCGCACCCGGCCCGAGTCGGGGGAGACGACGACCATGTCGTGGTCGGCGTAGTTCTCCGCGATGTAGCCGGTCAGCAGGTTCTGTGCGCGCATGTGGTCGACGGGGCCGTCGAAGAAGCCCTGGATCTGGTCGGTGTGCAGGTCGACGGTGAGGATCCGGTTCGCGCCTGCTGTCTTGAACAGGTCGGCGACCAGGCGAGCCGAGATCGGCTCGCGGCCGCGGTGCTTCTTGTCCTGGCGGGCGTAGGGGTAGAACGGCAGGATCGCGGTGATCCGCTTGGCGCTGCCGCGCTTGAGCGCGTCGATCATGATCAGCTGTTCCATCAGCCACTGGTTCAGCGGCGCAGGATGGCTCTGCAGGACGAACGCGTCGGAGCCGCGGACCGATTCGTCGAAGCGGACGAAGATCTCCCCGTTGGCGAAGTCGCGTGCGGTCTGCGCGGTGACCGGGACGTCGAGCTCCTTGGCGACCTGCTCGGCGAGTTCGGGGTGCGCCCGGCCCGAGAAGAGCATCAGATTCTTGCGGTTATCGGTCCACTCGGTGCCCACAGTGCGCCCTCGTTGGTCGGCGATGAATACGGCCTAATGGTACGTAGCGAGTCGCGCTACGCGCTGCCGGGTTGCCGGATCATGAACAACTAGCAGCGCTCACGGCGTTTCGTCGCCCGGCGTGTTCGCTTCGTCGCCCTCGGCGAGTGCGCGTCGCGCGGCTTCGGCGGCTGCGGAGCCCGGACGCTTGCTCTGCACCCATCCGTCGATATTGCGCTGCGGGCCCGCCGAGACGGCCAGCGCTCCGGGCGGCACATCGTCACGCACGACGGTGCCTGCTCCCGTGTACGCGCCATCGCCGATGGAGACGGGTGCGACGAACATCGTGTCGGATCCGGTCCGGACGTGGGAGCCGATCGTGGTGCGGCTCTTGTTCTCCCCGTCGTAGTTGACGAACACGCTCGACGCGCCGATATTGCTGTGCTCGCCGATGTCGGCATCCCCGACGTAGGTCAGGTGCGGCACCTTCGTGCCCGCCCCGATCGTGGAGTTCTTGGTCTCGACGAAGGCGCCGAGCTTGCCGTCGGCGCCCAGTGTCGTGCCGGGCCGCAGGTAGGCGAACGGACCGACGGCCGCGCCGGCACCGATCGCCGACTGTCCGCCGTGGGTGCGGACCACCACGGCCTCTTCGCCGACGGTGACATCGGTGAGCGTCGTGTCGGGGCCGATCTGGCATCGCCCGCCGATGCGGGTGGCGCCGAGCAGCTGGGTGCCCGGGTGCACGACGGTGTCGCGGCCGATGGTCACGTCGACGTCGACCCACGTGGTGGCCGGGTCGATGATCGTCACGCCTGCGCGCTGATGGGCGGCGACGATGCGCCGGTTCAGCTCGGCGGCCAGCTCGGCCAGCTGCACCCGGTCGTTGACCCCGGCGACCAGCGTGGAGTCGTCGACGTGTTTGGCCCGCACGACGTGGCCGTCGGACCGGACGATCGAGATCACGTCGGTCAGGTACTGCTCCTGCTGGGCGTTGTCCGAGCGCAACCGGCTCAGCGCCGACCGCAGCGCGGTGATGTCGAACGCGTAGACGCCGGCATTGACCTCGGCGATGGCCAGCTGCGACGGGGTGGCGTCGGCCTGTTCGACGATGCCGATGCACCTCGCGGTCCTGGGCTGCGCAGGATGCGGCCGTAGCCCGTCGGGTCGGGCAGCGTGGTCGTCACCACGGTCGCCGCCGCGGCCTCGCCGCTGTGCGTGGCGATCAGGTCGGCCAGCGTGTCGGCGTCCAGCAGCGGGACGTCGCCCGAGGTGACCAGGACGGTGCCGTCGAAGTCGGCGGGCAGCGCGGACAGCCCGCACGCCACGGCATGGCCGGTGCCGAGCTGCTGCTCCTGCACGGCGACGTCGATCGTGCGGCCGAGGTCACCGGCCAGCTGCGCCACCGCGGGTGCCACGCGCTCGCGGTCCTTGCCGACCACCACGACGAGGTGCTGCGGCGCTGCCTTGGCCACCGCGTGCAGCGAATGCGCCAGCATGCTGCGGCCCGCCAACGTGTGCAGCACCTTCGGGGTGTCCGAGCGCATCCGCGTACCGGCTCCGGCCGCCAAGACCACGACCGCGGCTTCGCGATGCTGGTTGGTCATGTGGATCCCCTTCTCCGCGATGGGCCCCCTTCTCCGCGAGCGACCGTGTTTGTACGGCGACACGCCGCTCTAGGGTGTCATTTTGGGGACGCTCGCGGCAAAGTGCTCCGTCGCCAGGACTCGAACCTGAACTATCTGAACCAAAATCAGAGGTGCTGCCGATTACACCACGACGGATCGATCAACCCGTGATGTTAGTCGAAGGGCCTACCCTGAAAGCCGTGGCAGCACCCGATAAGGAAGTGCGTATACCCCGCGCGCGGATGACCGGCGCGGAGCGGCGCCACCAGCTCATCGAGATCGCCAGAGGGCTGTTCGCTGAGCGCGGCTACGAAGGCACGTCGATCGAGGAGATCGCCCAGCGCGCCAACGTCTCCAAACCCGTGGTCTACGAGCACTTCGGCGGCAAGGAGGGGCTCTACGCGGTGGTCGTCGACCGCGAGATGTCGGCGCTGCTGGACGGCATCACGTCGTCGTTGACGAAGATGACCAACAACCGGTCCCGGCTGCGCATCGAGCGGGTGGCGCTGGCACTGCTGACCTACGTCGATGAGCGCACCGACGGCTTCCGCATCCTGATTCGCGACTCCCCGGCGGCGATCACGTCGGGAAGCACCTACTCCACGCTGCTCAACGAGGCCGTCAACCAGGTGTCATCGATCCTGGCGGGCGACTTTTCGCGACGCGGCCTGGACCCCGAGATGGCACCGCTGTACGCCCAGGCTCTGGTCGGGTCGGTGTCGATGACCGCGCAGTGGTGGCTCGACGTGCGTGAGCCGAAGAAAGAGGTCGTCGCCGCGCATCTGGTCAACCTGTGCTGGAACGGGTTGATGCACCTGGAGGACGACCCGCTGCTGCTCGACGAGTAGACGGTCAACACAAGCGATTTGGGCGTGAAAACCCGCGCTCAGCGCTGGAAATCACGCCGAAGTCACCACTTGCCTACGATGGGTTGCATCATGACCGTATCGGGGACCACCCATGTCGAAACCCCGATCGCGGGGATCGTTGAACTGGCATTACGCGACCCTTCCCTGCAGGAAGTGGCTCGCCGCGCCGCCGAACGGCCCGTCGACCTCGCCGTCGTCGGACCCGCAGGTGCGCGGGTGTTCGTCGCCTCCGCGCTCGCGCAGGCGAGCCCGTTGCTCGTGGTCACCGCGACCGGCCGGGAGGCCGACGACCTGACGACCGAGCTGCGTGGCGTGTTCGGCGAAGCGGTCGCGATGTTCCCGTCCTGGGAGACGCTGCCCCACGAGCGGCTGTCTCCCGGCGTCGACACCGTCGGCGCGCGCCTGATGCTGCTGCGCCGGTTGTCCCACCCCGACGACGGTCGCCTGGGCCCGCCGCTGCGGGTCGTCGTGACGACGACCCGGTCCCTGCTGCAGCCGATGGCGCCCGATGTGGCCGACATCGAGCCGGTGACGCTGACCGTCGGTGCCGAGCCCGAGATCGCCACCGGAGCCGCCCCGGCGGCGACATTCGACGCCGTGATCGCCCGGCTGGTCGAGCTGGCCTACAGCCGGGTGGACATGGTCGGAAAGCGCGGCGAGTTCGCGGTGCGCGGCGGCATCCTCGACGTCTTCCCCCCGACGGCCGAGCACCCCGTGCGCGTCGAGTTCTGGGGTGACGAGGTCTCGGAGATGCGGATGTTCTCGGTCGCCGACCAGCGGTCGATTCCCGAGATAGACGTCGACGCGCTCATCGCGGTGCCCTGCCGGGAAGTGCTGCTGACCGGCGACGTGCGCGACCGCGCCGCGAAGCTCGCGGCCGAGCACCCGGTGCAGGAAAACAGCGTCTCCGGCAGCGTGCCCGACATGCTCGCCAAGCTGTCCGAGGGCATCCCCGTCGACGGTATGGAGGCGCTGCTGCCGCTGCTGCGTCCGACCGATCTGACCACGCTGACCGCACACCTGCCGTCCGGCACCCCGGTGCTGATCTGCGACCCCGAGAAGGTCCGCACCCGCGCGGCCGACCTGATCAAGACCGGCCGCGAGTTCCTGGAGGCGTCATGGTCGACGGCGGCGGTGGGCGGCGACGTGCCGATCGATCTCGAGTCGATGGGTGCCTCGGGGTTCGTCGAACTCGACGACGCCCGCGCCGCGGCCCGCGATAGCGCTCACCCGTGGTGGACCCTGTCCCAGCTGAGCAACGAGTCGGCGGTCGAGGTCGACATCCGGCCGGCGCCGTCCGCGCGCGGTCAGCAGTCCAACATCGACGACATCTTCGCGATGCTGCGCGCACACGTCGCGACGGGCGGCTACGCCGCGGTCGTCACCCCTGGCGCAGGCACCGCGCAGCGGGTCGTCGAGCAGCTCGCTGAAACCGATACTCCTGCAACTCTTTTGGAACCGGGCGTCGCTCTGAAAGACGGCGTGGTCGGGGTGCTCAAGGGGCCGCTGCACGACGGTGTCGTGATCGCCGGCGCCAACCTCGTGGTAATCACCGAGACCGATCTGACGGGCAACCGGGCCGCGGCCACCGAGGGCAAGCGGCTGGCCGCCAAGCGCCGCAACGTCGTCGACCCGCTGGCCCTGACCGCCGGCGACCTGGTGGTGCACGACCAGCACGGCATCGGCCGGTTCGTGGAGATGACCGAACGCGTTGTGGGCGGCGCGCGTCGCGAGTACCTCGTACTGGAGTACGCGTCGAGCAAGCGCGGCGGCGGTTCCGACCGGCTGTACGTGCCGATGGATTCGCTGGATCAGCTGTCGCGGTATGTGGGCGGGGAGTCCCCGACGCTGTCGCGGCTCGGTGGCAGCGACTGGGCGAACACGAAGACCAAGGCCCGACGGGCGGTGCGGGAGATCGCTGCCGAACTGGTGTCGCTGTACGCCAAGCGCCAGGCATCGGCCGGCCACGCATTCGGCCCCGACACCCCGTGGCAGGCCGAGATGGAGGACGCGTTCGGGTTCACCGAGACCGTCGACCAGCTCACCGCCATCACCGAGGTCAAGAACGACATGGAGAAGGCCGTCCCGATGGACCGGGTGATCTGCGGCGACGTCGGCTACGGCAAGACCGAGATCGCGGTGCGGGCGGCGTTCAAGGCGGTCCAGGACGGTAAACAGGCTGCGGTGCTGGTGCCGACGACGCTGCTGGCCGACCAGCACCTGCAGACCTTCACCGAGCGGATGGCCGGCTTCCCGGTCACCGTCAAGGGGCTGTCGCGCTTCACCGCCCCCACCGAGTCGCGGGCGGTGCTCGACGGCATGAAGGACGGCTCGGTCGACATTGTCATCGGTACGCACCGGCTGCTGCAGACCGGCGTGACCTGGAAGGACCTCGGCCTGGTCGTGGTCGACGAGGAGCAGCGGTTCGGCGTCGAGCACAAGGAGCACATCAAGTCGATGCGCACCCACGTCGACGTGCTGACCATGAGCGCCACGCCGATTCCCCGCACCTTGGAGATGAGCCTGGCGGGCATCCGGGAGATGTCGACGATCCTTACCCCGCCCGAGGAGCGCTACCCGGTGCTGACCTACGTCGGCCCGCACGACGACAAGCAGATCGCGGCCGCTTTGAGGCGCGAGATGCTGCGCGACGGGCAGGCCTTCTACATCCACAACCGGGTCAGGTCCATCGACCAGGCCGCCGCGCGGGTGCAGGCACTGGTGCCGGAGGCCCGCGTCGCCGTCGCGCACGGGCAGATGCCCGAGGAACTTCTCGAGCGCACGGTCGAGGGTTTCTGGAACCGCGAATTCGACATCCTGGTGTGTACGACGATCGTCGAGACGGGCCTGGACATCTCCAACGCCAACACGCTGATCGTCGAGCGCGCCGACACGTTCGGGCTGTCGCAGCTACATCAGTTGCGCGGCAGAGTCGGTCGCAGCCGCGAACGCGGCTACGCGTATTTCCTTTATCCGCCGGAGGTTCCGCTCACCGAGACGGCATACGACCGGCTGGCCACCATCGCGCAGAACAACGAGCTCGGGGCGGGTATGGCGGTGGCATTGAAAGACCTCGAGATCCGGGGTGCGGGCAACGTGCTGGGCGCCGAGCAGTCCGGGCACGTCGCCGGTGTCGGCTTCGACCTGTACGTGCGGCTGGTCGGCGAGGCGGTCGAGGCGTACCGCGCTGCGGCCGACGGCAAAACCGTTGCGGCGCCTGAGGAACCGAAGGACGTGCGGATCGACCTTCCGGTCGACGCGCATCTGCCGCCGGACTACATCGGCAGCGACCGGTTGCGGCTCGAGGCTTATCGGAGGCTGGCGGCTGCGGCCGATGACGTCGCGGTCGACGCGGTGATCGACGAACTCGTCGACCGGTACGGCCCGCTGCCCGAACCCGCCAGGCGATTGGTTGCGGTGGCCCGGTTGCGGTTGTTGTGCCGCCACTACGGAGTCACCGAGATCAACACGGCATCGGAGTCGACGCTGAGGGTGTCACCGTTGCCGTTGCTGGATTCTCAGCAACTACGCCTGAAGCGGCTGTACCCGAGCGCGAACTACCGCGCGACGACGTCGACGGTGCAGGTGCCGATTCCCCGCGCAGGCGACGGTGTCGCCGCGCCGCGCATCCGTGACCTTGAACTCGTGGTGATGGTTGCAGGTTTGCTGTTGGCCCTCGATGGAAGACCTCGGGAAAATATTGATATAACGAGGTTCGGAGATACGCGGCGATGAGCCCCTTGGGTGACGAGCAGATAGCGTTGAAGAGCCATGTGGCGACGAGCGGAACAGCAGTGATAACGAACAAAAGGCCAACGACATGACAGTTGTATTGGTCGACCCACGCCGCCCTTCGCTGGTCCCCGTCGAGGCGATCGATTTGCTGGCGGGCGACGTGCAGTACACCGAGGAGATACCGGTCAGGGTGCCGTGGTCGCTGCCCGCGGCCAGGCCATGTTTCTCCGGCGCGCCGGAGGTTGAGGCCGCGCCCGTGCTGCTGTCCTCGGACCCGGAGCACCCCGCGGTCAAGGCGCGTCTGGCGGCCGGTGACAAGCTCATCGAGGCGCCGCGAGCTTCGGCGGGCGATCGACTCGTGGACGCGGTGGCGATGATGGACAAGTTGCGCATGTCCGGTCCGTGGGAAAGCCGGCAGACACACGATTCGCTGCGCCGCTACCTGCTGGAGGAGACCTACGAGGTCTTCGACGCGGTGCGCGGCGGCAACGCCGACGAGTTGCGCGAGGAACTCGGAGACGTGTTGTTGCAGGTGCTGTTTCACGCGCGCATCGCCGAGGACGCCCCCGAGCACCCGTTCTCGATCGACGACGTTGCGGATTCGCTCGTGCGCAAGCTCGTCAACCGTGTGCCCGCCGTGCTTGCCGGTGAAGAGATTTCGCTCGAGGATCAGCTCGCACAATGGGAAGAGCGCAAGGCCCAAGAGAAGGCGCGGAAGGGGTCCGTCTCCTCCATGGACGACGTGCCGACCGGGCAACCCGCATTGGCGTTGGCGCAGAAGGTGATTGAACGGGTGACCGCCGCCCGCCTGCCCGCCGACCTGATACCGGGCTCCCTCACCTCCGTGAGCGTGGCCCCACACGTCGACGCCGAGAACTCGCTGCGGTCCGCGGTGCTGGAGTTCATGGACACCGTGCGAACCACCGAGCGCGCGATCGCCGCCGGCCGGCGCGACGAGGACGTGCCCGAGGAACTCGACGTCGCGTCGATCGGCGATGTCGCGGAGGACGAGTGGCGTGCGTACTGGCCCTCCGAGGTCGAAGCCGAGGCGTCGGACACCGAGCCCGCCCCCGATCGCGTTCCCGAGCCGACACCGGCTGACGTGCCCGAGCCCGGACCGGTTGTGGGCCCCGCTCCGGAGGAGTCGGGAGTTCCTGAGCCCGGTCCGGTGGACGTTCCGGAGCCGTCGCCCCAGGACGTCGCGGTCGATGTCCCCGGTAACGGAAACGGCGTTGAACTGCAGGATCAAGAGGTGATCGTCGAATCGCGATGATCCCGCTTACCTGGGATTTGGCGTAGTTAGGCGTCGGCGATGCCTTCCTGCGCTGTCCCGAGCGCGTGGGACGATGGCATGACCGAGATTGGTTTAGGGAGTTTGGTGTCGCCAGTGCGTTGGCTGCGGGCAGTCGCGGTATTGGGAGCGACGGCGCTCCTGATGGCTTCGAGCTGTTCGTGGCAGCTGGGCACCCCCATCCCCGAAGGAGTGCCACCGCCTGCGGGCGATCCGGTGCCGAAGATCGACACGTACGTCAAGGGCCGCCCCGCCGATCAGCTACACCAATGGGCGGCCGAACGCGCGCCCGCGATGGGCATCCCCGTCGCCGCGCTCGAGGCCTATGCCTACGCGGCGCGGGTCGCCGAGGTGGAGAACCCCGACTGCCATCTGGCGTGGACGACGCTGGCCGGTATCGGCCAGGTGGAAAGCCACCATGGCACCTACCGCGGCGCGACGATCGGCCCGAACGGTGACGTCAAGCCCTTGATCCGCGGGGTCCGCCTGGACGGCACCAATGGCAACCTCGAGATCATCGACAACGACGGCGACGACGGCGATCCCACCTATGCCCGGGCCATGGGTCCGATGCAGTTCATCCCCGAGACGTGGAAGCTCTACGGCGTTGACGCGAACAACGACGGCATCGTCAACCCAGACAACATCGACGACGCCGCGCTGTCGGCGGCGGGGTACCTGTGCTGGCGCGGTAAAGACATGGCTACACCACGGGGCTGGATGAACGCGCTGCGCGCCTACAACCATTCCGACCAGTACGCGCGCACCGTGCGCGACTGGGCCACGGCCTACGCCTACGGACACCCCCTCTGAACACGCCGCGCGGCTGTTGAACCTCTAGGCTCAACCTCGTCCATACGCGACGATTCACGACCAAGGAGAAGCCAGTGCCCATCATCGAGCAGGTCGGAGCCCGCGAGATCCTCGACTCCCGTGGCAACCCGACGGTCGAGGTCGAAGTGGCCCTGTTGGACGGCACCTTCGCCAGGGCTGCGGTGCCCTCGGGCGCATCGACCGGTGAACACGAGGCCGTGGAGCTGCGCGACGGCGGCAGCCGCTACGGCGGCAAGGGCGTCGGCAAGGCGGTGGAGGCCGTCCTCGACGAGATCGCGCCCGCGGTCATCGGGCTGAGCGCCGACGACCAGCGGCTGGTCGACCAGGCGCTGCTGGACCTGGACGGCACCCCGGACAAGTCGCGGCTGGGCGCCAACGCCATCCTCGGTGTGTCGCTGGCCGTGTCCAAGGCCGCGGCGGATTCCGCGGGTCTGCCGCTGTTCCGCTACATCGGCGGCCCCAATGCGCACATCCTTCCGGTGCCGATGATGAACATCCTCAACGGCGGCGCACACGCCGACACCGGTGTCGACGTTCAAGAGTTCATGGTCGCCCCGATCGGCGCGCCCAGCTTCAAGGAGGCCCTGCGGTGGGGCACCGAGGTGTACCACGCGCTGAAGTCGGTGCTGAAGAAGCAGGGCCTGGCCACCGGACTGGGAGACGAGGGCGGATTCGCGCCGGACGTCGCAGGCACGACGGTCGCGCTGGACCTGATCCTGACCGCAATCGATGCAACCGGCTTCAAGCCTGGCGCTGACGTGGCGCTCGCGCTAGATGTTGCCGCCACCGAATTCTTCACCGAGGGAACGGGTTACAAGTTCGAGAAGGAGACCCGGACCGACATGCAGATGATCGAGTTCTATGCGGGCCTGATCGACTCCTATCCGCTGGTGTCCATCGAGGATCCGCTGTCGGAGGACGACTGGGACGGCTGGGTGGCGCTCACCGCTGCGATCGGCGACCGTGTCCAGATTGTCGGCGACGATTTGTTCGTCACCAACCCGGAACGCCTCGAGGACGGCATCGAAAGGGGCGCGGCCAACGCGCTTCTGGTGAAGGTCAACCAGATCGGCACGCTTACCGAGACGCTGGACGCAGTGGCCCTGGCGCACAACAGCGGCTATCGCACGATGATGAGCCACCGCAGTGGCGAGACCGAGGACACCACGATCGCCGACCTCGCCGTTGCCGTCGGAAGCGGTCAGATCAAGACCGGCGCCCCGGCCCGCAGCGAGCGCGTGGCCAAGTACAACCAGCTGCTGCGCATCGAGGAAACCCTCGGCGACGCCGCCCGGTATGCCGGCGACCTGGCGTTCCCACGCTTTTCGGTGGAGACCAAATAGCCCGTGCCCGAAGCGAAGCGGCCCGATCCGAAGCGGCGGTCCCCCACCTCGAGGCCCGGTAAGCCGGCAAAGGCGGCCGAGACCGGGCGGGGTCGTCCGCGGAGTGCGTCCCCCGCACGGCGCGAGCCCCGGGCGGCCGAACCGAAGCCCACGCCCAAGCCCACGCCGGAGGCTCAACCTTCTGAGCCGGAGGGTACCGCTGACTCGATTCGCAAGTCCATTGCGGAGTCGGCCGAACAGCAGTCCGAGCAGCGGTTCGGATCGGCGGCACGTCGGGCCGCGATCCTTGCCGCGGTCGTGTGCGTGCTGACGTTGACCATCGCGGGTCCGGTTCGCACCTATTTCGGCCAGCGCACCGAGATGAAGCAGTTGAAGGCCACCGAGGAGCAGTTGCGCGCACAGATCGCCCAACTCGAGCAACAGAAGGTCAAGCTTGGCGATCCGGTGTTCATCGCCGCGCAGGCGCGTGAGCGCCTCGGGTTCGTGATGCCTGGCGAGATTCCCTATCAGGTGCAGTTGCCCGCCAACAGCGCGCTGCCGGGGACGCCCGGCGCCGCACCGGTTACCGCCGACCCCGATCAGCCGTGGTACACCGCGCTGTGGAAGACCATTTCCGATGCGCCGCACGGTGTTCCGCTCGCACCGGCGCCCGGCCTATCTGAGCCGGGGGTTCCGCCTGCCCCGCCGCCTGCCGCTCCGAACAGTGCGCCTGCTCCCGGTGGTTGAGTCGGCTGACCTCGAAGCGGTCGCCAAGCAGTTGGGTCGTGAGCCTCGCGGGGTCCTGGACATCGCGTACCGGTGTCCCAACGGAGAGCCGGCTGTGGTCAAGACGGCCCCGAGACTTCCTGACGGCACTCCGTTTCCGACCCTGTACTACCTGACGCACCCCGCGCTGACCGCCGCCGCGAGCCGGCTGGAGTCGTCGGGACTGATGCGGGACATGACCGAGCGGCTGCAACACGACCTGGATCTGGCCGCCGCGTACCGCAGGGCGCATGAGTCGTACCTTGCCGAGCGCGATGAGATCGAGCCTTTGGGCACAACGTTTTCCGGTGGCGGCATGCCCGATCGAGTGAAATGCCTGCATGTACTCATCGCGCACTCGCTGGCCAAGGGGCCCGGAACCAATCCGTTCGGCGATGAGGCGGTGGCGATGCTCGCCGAGGAACCGGCCATGGCGGGAATTCTGGAGCGGGGGAGATGGACGTGAGCAGAGTCGGCGCCATCGACTGCGGCACCAACTCGATTCGGCTGCTCATCGCCGACATGGTCGACGGCCGGTTGCGTGATGTGCATCGCGAGATGCGGATCGTCCGGCTCGGCCAAGGTGTCGACGCCACAGGGCGATTCGCGTCCGAAGCGCTGGCCCGCACACAGGCAGCGCTGACTGCATACGCCGAGTTGCTGCGCGATCACGAGGTGCCCGCGGTGCGCATGGTCGCCACCTCGGCGACCCGCGACGCGTCCAACCGTGACGTGTTCTTCGAGATGACCGCAGAGGTGTTGGGTGCGGTGGTGCCGGGTGCGGTTGCCGAGGTGATCACCGGGACCGAGGAAGCCGAGCTTTCATTCCGCGGTGCGGTCAACGAATTGGACACGGCTGCAGGTCCTTTCGTCGTTGTTGACCTGGGCGGCGGGTCGACCGAAGTGGTTCTCGGGGTGCGCGACGTGGAGGCGAGCTATTCGGCAGACATCGGGTGCGTGCGGCTCACCGAACGCTGCCTGCACTCCGACCCGCCGACGGCCGGCGAGATCGCCGGGGCGCGTGACGTCGTCCGTGACGGGCTTGGGCAGGCGTTCGGCGCAGTGCCCGTCGAACGCGCACATACCTGGGTGGGTGTGGCGGGCACGATGACGACGGTGTCGGCGCTGGCGCAGAAGATGACGACCTACGATCCGGCGGCAATCCACCTGTCCCGGGTCGGTTTCGGCGACCTGCTCAACGTCTGCGACGAGCTGATCTCGATGACGCGGGTCCAGCGTGCGGCGCTGGGCCCGATGCACGAGGGCCGCGTCGACGTGATCGGCGGGGGAGCGCTCATCGTGGAGGAACTCGCCTATGCGTTGGGCCGGCGGGCGGGAATCGACGAACTGGTGGTCAGCGAGCACGACATCCTCGACGGCATCGCGTTGTCGATCGTCTAGATGTGGTCCTAGACGCCGGGCAGCCGTAACCCGCCGCTCAGCTAACGAGTGGCTGTGGCGGCGCCGAACTTTACTTGTTGACTCGGCAACCCGCGGCGGGGCTGCCGCAGTGCCTGCCTGCGGCACACCCGTTGCACTTGCAGGTACAACCGGTACGGGCTTTGGGGGCTGGGATGCGCATCGTCGATCACTCCTCTCACCAGCTGATATCAACATATGCCGATATCTCGATCAATCGTGGCGCTTTGCAGATAACGGGCGAATCCTCAGATCGTCGCTCATCGCATGGCCGCCAGCCGGTCGTCGAGGGTGGCGTGGAAGTGGCCGATCGCGCTTTCGTGCCTGCCGAACTCCAGGAACGTGTTGGCTCCGGCATGCAGGTCCGCGCTGCACGCCCTCCGACATCTCGTTGTCCTCTACTCCACCCTCGTTCAGCAGGTCGCGTGCGCCGGCGGCGGCATCGGGGTCGGACGACACGTGCTTGGCCACAGCGGGTGTGACCATGGCATAGATGGTGACGGTGGTGTGGTCGATGTCGATCGGGTCGATGGTTATCACGAGCACCTGGTTGGGGAACGTCGCGACCATGACATTCGGGAACAGGTGGTACACGTAGGTCACCCGGCGGTCGATCGTCCATGTCGATTCCGGACGGTCGCGCAGCCGTTCAATATTTTGGAACGGGAACGTGATTCGGGTGTTCGGCCCGAATGGCTCGACGACGTTGAGGTCGTCGTACTGAATCGGATAGAAGGTGTCCTTGTGCGTTGTGCGGATGTGGTAGCCCTCCAGGAACTGCTCGACGAGAACCTTCCAATTCATCTGGCGCGCCGCGGGTCTGACCGCGAAGAGCCGCTCCGCAGGCAGCAACTTGTCGCGCCATGGGCGTCCGTCGGCCAGGGCGGCCATCGCGTCTTCGGCGTGTTGTCGCGCCGCGTCGGTTGTGGGCGGCTGCAGCGGACCGATGACGATCAGGCCGTCCACCTCACGGCTGTCGACCTCGACCAGCCCGCGGGTGGCCGTGTCCAGATCGGGAAACGCGTCGGCGTGCGGGACGTGTGACAGCGAGCCGTCGAGACGGTAGGTCCAGCCGTGGTAGCGGCACACCAATGCCGCCGAACAGCCCGGCCCTTCGACGAGGGCCATCCCGCGGTGCCTGCAGGCGTTTCGGAACACCCGTGCTCGCCCGTCGCGGCCGCGCACCGCGAACAGTGGCACGCCGAAGGCGACGCGTTCGACGTGGTCGCCCGCCTTCAGCAGCGCCGCGGACGGCACGTAGACGCTCGGATAGGAGCGCAGCATCGCGAGTTCGTCGGTGAATCGGGTTGGGTCCAGGTAGTTCTGGACCGGCTCCCGCCAGGCGTCACCTTCATCGGTTGTGCCGGCATCGATGTGCGCGAGGATGCGGCGAACGACGTCCACGTCGTCGGCGACCGACGACCTAGTCGGAGTGGCCATGCAACGAACTATCACACTTTGTGCATCACGCGTCAAGAAGCGCGTGAGGTGCGCGATGATGGTCCCGTGCCCGCAACCGCCGTCGACGAGCGTCGTGCCCGCGTCGCCGATCTGATCGGCGACCGGCCGCTGAGCGCGCGATCCGTTCTCGCGACGGCACTGCTGGGCGCCGACCAACCTCACCTGACGGTCGGGGAGCTCGTCGAGATGGCCTCGCTGTTCGGCATCAGCGACGGCGCCGCCCGCACCTGCCTGTGGCGCATGGTGTCCAGCGGCGAACTCACCAGCGACGACGGAACCTACGCGCTCGCGGGACGCTTGCTCGAACGGCGTCAGCGTGTCGACGAGGCTGCTCGGCTGGACGACGCGCCCCTGCCGTGGGACGGCACCTGGGAGCTGGCGGTCGTCTCGCAACAACGCCGGCCGGCGGCCGATCGGCTCGCGCTGCGCAAAGCCGCCACCGCGCTGCACCTCGCCGAGCTACGCGAGGGCGTCTGGATTCGGCCGGACAATCTCGATCGGGACCGGTTGCCGTCCCTTCGCGCTGTGCTGGATCAGCAGTGCGCTCACTTTCACAGCGCTGCTACCGACATCCCGGCCGGCGACGTGAGATCCCTTTTCAGTCTTGATGATTGGGCGGTCGACGCGCGCAGGCTCACCCTGGCCATGCGCGAGGAGCTCGATGTCGAAGCCGTCGGCGCTGATGACTTCGCCTATCAGTTCGCATTGTCCGTCTCCGTGGTCCGGCACCTTCAACTCGACCCGCAGCTGCCGGCCGAGCTCATCGACGAAGACTGGCCCGGGCATGCGCTGCGCGGCACCTATCGCCGCTTCGACGAAGTGTTCAAACAGCGTCTCGCGAGCATGCCCCGCCGAAAGTCCTCGACTTACGCCGCGAGATTTCGCGGGCACTTTCGAGCACAAGCTCAGCTTCGACGGCATTCAGCGCACCAGAATCGGTTTCAGAGCGTCGAGCACCGCCGGATCCTCGATGGTCGACGGCACCGGTTCGTCGCGACCGTCGGCGATGCCGCGCATGGTCTTGCGCAGGATCTTGCCGGAGCGTGTCTTCGGTAGCGCGGAGACGACGTCGACGGTCTTGAAACACGCCACGGCGCCGATGTTTTCCCGTACCGCATCGACGAGTTCCTCGGCCAGCCGGTCGGCCGACGCGCCGGCCTTGAGCACGACGAGGCCCCGCGGCACCTGACCCTTGATCTCGTCGGCGACGCCGATCACCGCACACTCCGCGACGGCGGGGTGGGTGGCGAGCACGGCTTCGATCGAACCCGTCGACAAGCGGTGTCCCGCAACGTTGATGACGTCGTCGGTGCGTCCCATCACGAACAGGTAGCCGTCCTCGTCGATATAGCCGCCGTCGCCGGTGAGGTAGTAGCCGGGAAACGCCGACAGATACGAGGCGATGTAGCGGTCGTCGTCGCCCCACAGCGTCGGCAGGGCGCCGGGAGGCAGCGGTAACCGCACGCAGATCGCGCCCTCTTCACCTGCGTCGCACTCGGAGCCGTCGGGGCGAAGGATGCGCAGGTCGTATCCGGGCATCACCGTCGTCACGGAGCCGGGCTTGATGTCGTGCGCCTCGACGCCCATCGGGTTGGCGGCGATCGACCAGCCCGTCTCTGTCTGCCACCAGTGGTCGACGACCGGGATGCCGAGTCGCTCCGCCGCCCAGTGGTAGGTGCCCGGGTCGAGGCGTTCGCCGGCCTGGAACAGGTACTTCAGCGCCGACAGGTCGTACTTGCCGAGGTGATTGCCCTCGGGGTCCTCCTTCTTGATCGCCCGGATCGCGGTCGGCGCGGTGAACATCGCCTTGACCCTGTGTTCGGCGGCCACCCGCCAGAACGCACCCGCGTCGGGCGTGCCGACGGGCTTGCCCTCGTAGAGCACGGTCGTCGCGCCGAGCATCAGCGGGCCGTAGACGATGTAGGAGTGGCCGACCACCCAGCCGACATCGGAAGCGGCCCAATAGATGTCGCCCGGTTCGGTGTCGTAGATGTGACGCATGCTCCACAGCAGCGCGACCGCGTGCCCGCCGTTGTCCCGGACGATCCCCTTGGGTTTGCCCGTCGTACCGGAGGTGTAGAGGACGTACAGCGGGTCGGTGGCCGCCACGGGCACCGGGTCGACGGGCGCCGCATCCGCCATCAGTTCCCGCCAGTCCAGGTCGCGTCCCTCGACCAGCTGACACGGCTGCTGCTCGCGTTGCAGGATCACGCACGCGGGTGTGTCGTGCTCGGCGATCTGCAGTGCGGCGTCGAGCATCGGTTTGTAGTCGACGGTCCGGGTCGGTTCGACGCCACACGACGCCGACACGACGACAGCCGGGCGGGCGTCGTCGATGCGTGCCGCGAGTTCGTGTGCGGCGAAGCCGCCGAACACCACCGAGTGGATCGCGCCCAGCCGCGCGCACGCCAGCATCGCGATCACCGCTTCGGGCACCATCGGCATGTAGATGACGACGCGATCGCCCTTGTCGACGCCCAGACCACGCAGCGCGCCGGCGAAGCGTGCCGTCTCGTCGAGCAGTTCGCGGTAGGTGTAGATGCGTTGGGACCCGGTCACCGGGGAGTCGTAGATCAGCGCGGGCTGGTCGGCGCGGCCGCCCTCGACGTGGCGGTCCAGCGCGTTGGCGCAGGTGTTCAGTTCGCCGTCGGGGAACCACCGGTAGAACGGCGGATTGGAGTCGTCGAGGACCTGTTGGGGCTCGCGGATCCAGGTCACGGCTTTGGCGGCATCCGCCCAGAAGGCCGCGGGATCGGCGATGCTGGCGTTGAACAGTTCGCGGTATCCGGCCATACCCGCACCGTAGCGCGGGAGCCGGTCTCTATAGTCCCGTTTATGTCTGCTGAACCGCCGCCCATCGACGGGGTTCGTCGATCGTTCGTCGAGGCCAACGGGGTGCGGTTCCACGTGACCGAATCCGGCCCGGCCGACGGACGCCCCGTCCTGGCACTGCACGGCTGGCCGCAGCACCACTACGAGTGGCGGGATCTGCTGTCAGACCCGCCGCCCGGCCTGCGCATCATCGCGCCCGACCTCCCCGGCTACGGCTGGTCCGGGCCCGCCGCAGCACCGGTGGGCCAAGGAGGATGTCGCGACCGACGTTCTGGCGCTGCTCGACGCGCTCGGGCTGGACCGTGTCCTGCTGGTGGCTCACGACTGGGGGGCGTACGCGGGATATCGGATGGTGCTGCGGGAGCCGGAACGGTTCGACGGATTTCTCGCGATGAGCATGGCCCACCCATGGCAGAGTCCGAGCACCGTGCTGCCGCACGTTTGGAGGTTCGATTATCAGGTGCCGTTGGCGACGTTCGGGGTGTTCGTACAACAACGCACGAAATACGTGGAGAAGGTGATCTTCGGCATCGGGTCCGACCTGGACCCCGAGGACGCGCGACTGTTCGCCGATCGGTTTCGCGACCCGGTGTGCGCACGCGCAGGCAGAGACACCTACCGCACGTTTCTGACACGCGAAATACCGCACAGCGCAAGGAATCCCGAGACCCGGCGCGCGACGGTACCGATCCGTGTGCTGTTCGGGACTCGCGACCGCGCCGTCGCCCTGTCGATGGTCTCACCCGAGACCGCCAACGCCGACGATTACACGCTCGAGACAGTCGACGCCACCCACTTCGTCGTCGATGAGCGGCCGGACCTGGTCCGCAAGAAGCTGATCGCGCTGGCGGAGGAAACAGCGCGTCCCTAGCGCGAGCAGACGCAAAAGCACCCGAATACGCTAGTTTCTGGGCACATTTGCGTCTGCTCGCGAGACAAACGTCACTGTTGGAAGCGGTAGCCCATCCCAGCCTCGGTGAGCAGATGCACCGGGTGTGACGGGTCGTCCTCGAGCTTTCGTCGCAACTGCGCCAGATAGACCCGCAGATAGTGCGTCTCCTTGGCGTAGGCGGGGCCCCACACCTCTTTGAGCAGTTCCTCGCGGCCGACGAGCTTTCCGCGGTTGCGCACCAGCATCTCGAGCATGCCCCATTCGGTGGGAGTCAGATGCACCTCGGTGCCGTTCCTGGTTACCTTCTTGGCGGACAGGTCGACGGTGAACGAGGACGTCTCGATGACGGGCTCGTCGGTGTCGGATGCCGCCGCGGCACGGCGCACCGCGGCCCGCAGCCTGGCCAGAAACTCGTCCATGCCAAAGGGTTTGGTGACATAGTCGTCGGCTCCGGCGTCCAGCGCCTCGACCTTGTCCGACGAGTCGGAGCGGGCGGACAGCACGATCACCGGCGCGGTCAGCCAGCCACGCAACCCGCCGAGCACGTCGATACCCGACATGTCGGGCAGTCCGAGGTCCAATACGACGACCTCGGGCCGGTGATCGGCAGCCATCCGAAGCGCCTCGGCTCCCGTGGCGGCGGTGAATACCTCGTAGCCGCGCACCGACAGGTTGATGCGCAGCGCCCGCAGGATCTGCGGTTCGTCATCGATGACCAGGACTCTGATCTTCGGTTTCGTCGGTGCGGATGTCATGCCGACCCGTCCTTCGGAGGTGCCGCGAGTTCGATCTCGATGGTGAGGCCGCCGCCCGGGGTGTCGGTGGCCGACATCGTGCCGCCCATCGCGTCGACGAACCCCCGCGCGACCGAAAGGCCAAGGCCGACACCGATGCTGGTGTCATGGTCCCCGAGTCGCTGGAATGGGGCGAACAACTTGTCCTCGGTGCCCCGTGGGATGCCGGGTCCTTCGTCGACGACGGCGATCAGCACCCTGTCACCGACCTGGCCGGCGGTCACCCGCACCGGGCTGTCCGGCGCGTAGCGAAGGGCGTTGTCGACGAGATTGGCCAGCACCCGCTCCAGCAGGCCGCCATCGGCCATCACCACGGCGTCGGCCACGTCGACCTTCACCCTGTCGAGGCCGTGGCGACGAAAACCAGTCATTCCCTTGCTGATTCCGAGCAGGGCGCGCTGAACGGTCTCCTCCAGGTACACCGGGCGCAGTTCCGGCTTCAGGACTCCCGCGGCCAGCCTCGACGAGTCGAGCAGGTTGGCGACCAGCACCGTGAGCTGATCGATCGACTCTTCGACGGTGGCCAGCAGTTCGGCGGTGTCCTCGGCGGAGAAGTCGACGTCGTCGCTGCGCAGGCTCGACACGGCGGCCTTGGCAGCGGCCAGGGGAGTGCGCAGGTCGTGGCTGACGGCCGAAAGCAGTGAGCGCCGTAGTTCGTCGGCCTGGGCGATGGCCTCGGCCTTGCCTGCCTCCTCGGTGAGTTCGCGTTGTTTCACCAGACCGGCGGCCTGCTTGGCGACCGCTCCGAGCACTCGACGGTCGCGTGCCGCCAGCTTCCGTCCGGCCATCAGCATCCAGAACTCGTCATCGCCGACTTCGACGGCGGTATCGGCGGAGTCCACGTCGACGCACGGGTTGTCGCCGACGCACGCGACGACCTCCCCGTCCGGAGCGTCGTGGGTTGTCCGCAGCATGCTCACGGCGCGTTGCGAATACGTCTCACGGACCCGTTCGAGCAGCGTGTCCAGGTCGGCGCCGCGCAGCACCGAACCCGCGAACAGCGCGAGCAGTTCGGCCTCCTGCGCCGCGTGCCTGGCTTCGCGCGCCCGCTTCGCCGCGCTGTCGACCAGTGCGGCGACGGCGACGGCGACCGCCAGCAGCACAACGCTGGTGATGGCGTTGTCGGGCTGGGCGATCGTGAACGTGTGGCGGGGTTCGATCAGGAAGTAGTTCAACAGCATGCCCGACAGGACGGCCGACAACGCTGCCGGGGCGACCCCGCCGAGCAACGCCACCACCAGCACGCCGACGAAGAACAGCGCGCTCTCGCCGCCGACGTCGAGATACGGATCCAACACGCCGACGAGAAGCGCACAGATCGCCGACGGGACCACGAGCAGCAGCCAGCCAGGAGACCAAGTGGTGTTGCCGTGGCGAGATACGCGACCACCGCGAGCCCCCGCGCGCCTCGGGGTGGGTGACCATGTGCACGTCGATCGAGCCCGACTGCTGGACCACGGACGCGCCGATGCCCTCGTCGAAGATCCGCGCCCACCGGGACCGTCGCGATGTGCCGATCACCAGCTGGGTGGCGTTCTCGTCGCGCGCGAAATCCAGCAGAGCACTTGGCACGTCGTCACCGACGACGGTATGGAGCGTGGCGCCCAGGCTGGCGGTGAGCTCCCGTATCTTGCCCATCTGCGGCCCCGAGACACCCGAAAGGCCGTCGCCGCGAACGACATGCAGCACCATCAACTCGGCGCTGGATTTCGATGCGATGCGGGATGCTCGGCGCACCAGGGTTTCCGACTCCCGCCCGCCCGTGACCGCGACGACCACGCGTTCGCGGGCTTCCCACGTGTCGGTGATCTGGTTCTCTTCGCGGTAGCGCTCCAGCGCCGCGTCGACCTGGTCGGCCAGCCACAGCAGGGCCAGTTCGCGCAGCGCCGTCAGGTTGCCCTTGCGGAAGTAATTGGACAACGCGGCGTCGACGCGCTCGGGTCCATACACGTTGCCGTGGGCGAGCCTGCGCTGCAACGCTTCCGGCGTGATGTCGACCAATTCGATCTGGTCGGCCGCCCGCACGATGTCGTCGGGGACCCTCTCCTGCTGCTCGATGCCGGTGATCCGGGTGACGACGTCGTTCAGGCTCTCCAGGTGCTGCACGTTGACCGTCGAGATCACCGTGATGCCGGCGTCGAGCAGTTCCTCGACGTCCTGCCAGCGCTTCGGGTTCTTGCTGCCCGGGGTGTTGGTGTGGGCGAGCTCGTCGACCAGCACGACCTGCGGCTGCCGGTGGAGCACCGCCTCGACGTCGAGTTCACCGAAGCGCTTGCCCCGGTACTCGATGTAGCGCGGCGCCACGACCTCGATGCCGTCCAGCAGATCGGCGGTCTTCTTGCGGCCGTGGGTCTCCACGACCGCGGCCACCACGTCCGTACCGCGCTCGCGCCGGCGGTGCGCCTCACCGAGCATCGCGTACGTCTTGCCGACGCCGGGTGCCGCACCCAAGTAGATGCGCAGTTCGCCGCGCCTCCGCTTGTCGTCGGGCCGATCGCTCACCTGACCATCATCCACCCGGATACTTCTGGTCGAGCTCGATATTCAGCGCCAGTACGTTGACGGTGGGCTCGCCGAAGAACCCCGAGCCAGCGACCCTCGGCGTTGTCGGCGACGGCCTGCCGGATCTGGGCTTCGCTGACGCCTCGCGCCTTGGCCACTCGGGCGACCTGCAGGTCGGCGTACGCGACCGAGATGTGGGGGTCGAGCCCGCTGCCGCTGGCGGTGACTGCGTCGGCAGGCACCTGGGGATCGGCGGGGGCGCTGCCGCGGATCGGCACGATCTGGCCGATGCTGTAGTCCTCGCCGGACGTGGCGCACTCGACGCGGACACCTTCGTATGTGTTGACGAACGGCGTCGATGTCGTCTCGCACGGTTCATTGACGCTGATGACTCGCGTCGGGTGGACGACATTGCCGCGGGCGTCGCGCGGACCGATCACCGACAGCACCGCGCCGACACCCTCGCCCGTGCAGAACGGCCGTGTGCCGTCGACCCCTTCGGCTTTGCCGACAGCGGCGCTGCGCTCGCACACCAAGGTGAGCAGGCTCGGCTTGTCAGGCGCATCGACGACACTCTCCGGCCCGAGGTTGCTCGCGCTGGTGGCCAGCGGGTCGTAGCCGTCGCCAGCGGCCGACGGTCGGCTCTGAAAGTACTGCGGCAGCGGGTTGCCGTCGCCGTCGGTGAACGACTGCCCGATCAGGCTGCTGCCCACCGGCTTTCCACCCGACCTCGACGATCGAACCGTCGGCCTTGTCCTGCAGGCCGGGCAGCTGGCCGATGAGCCAGATGACGACCGGGTAGGCGATGCCCACGATGGCGGTGAGAACCAGCAGTGCCCGCAGCGCCGCCCAGTGTTGACGAACGATATTGGAAGACTTCATGTCACATTCCCGGGAAGAGTTGGATGACCAGGTCGATCATCTTGATACCGATGAACGGAGCGATGATCCCACCGAGGCCGTAGATGTAGAGGTTGCGGCTCAACAGCTTTGACGCGCTGCTCGGGGTGTAGCGCACACCCCGCAGCGACAGCGGGATCAACGCGATGATGACGATCGCGTTGAAGATGACCGCGGACAGGATCGCCGACTGCGGACTGTGCAGCCGCATGATGTTCAGCAGGTCCAGACCGGGGAACAGCCCGACGAACAGTGCGGGGATGATCGCGAAATACTTCGCGATGTCGTTGGCGATGGAGAACGTCGTCAACGCGCCGCGGGTGATGAGCAACTGCTTGCCGATCTCGACGATCTCGATGAGCTTGGTCGGGTCGGAGTCGAGGTCGACCATGTTGCCGGCCTCCTTGGCCGCCGACGTGCCGGTGTTCATCGCCACGCCGACGTCGGCCTGTGCAAGGGCGGGTGCGTCGTTGGTGCCGTCACCGGTCATCGCGACGAGCCTGCCGCCGGCCTGCTCCTTCTTGATCAACGCCATCTTGTCCTCGGGAGTGGCCTCGGCGAGGAAGTCGTCGACCCCGGCCTCGTCGGCAATGGCTTTGGCGGTCAACGGGTTGTCGCCGGTGATCATCACCGTCCGGATGCCCATGCGGCGCATCTCGTCGAAGCGTTCGCGCATGCCCTGCTTGACGACATCCTTGAGGTGGATGACACCCAGCACCGCCGCGGTGCCTGCGGATACTCGACCCACGACCAGGGGCGTGCCGCCCGCGGCGGAGATGCCGTCGACGATGTCACCCAGTTCTGTTGGCACGCTGCCGCCTTCGGACCGCACCCATTCGGCGACGGCGGCGGCGGCACCCTTGCGTAAGCGGTATCCGTCGCTGAGGTCGACCCCGGACATCCGGGTCATCGCGCTGAACTCGATCCAATGGGCCTTCTCGAGTTCACCGGGCGTGCGCGCCCGAAGCCCGAACTCCTGCTTGGCGAACACGACGATGGAGCGGCCTTCGGGCGTTTCGTCGGCGAGGCTGGACAACTGAGCCGCGTCGGCCAGCTCGTCGGGAGAGACACCGGTCAGCGGAACGAACGCCGCGGCCTGCCGGTTGCCCAGTGTGATGGTGCCGGTCTTGTCCAGCAGCAGTGTGTTGACGTCACCGGCGGCCTCGACCGCGCGGCCGGACATCGCGAGCACATTGCGCTGCACGAGCCGGTCCATGCCGGCGATGCCGATCGCCGAGAGCAGCGCACCGATGGTCGTCGGGATGAGGCACACCAGAAGTGAGACCATCACGATGCCGGTGACGCCGTTTCCGGTGAGCGCCTGCGTGTCCGGGACGCCGGGGTTGTTGACCTTGGAGAAGATCGCCAACGGCTGCAGGGTCGCGACGGCGAACAGGAAGATGATCGTCAGCGAGGCGAGCAGGATGTTCAGCGCGATCTCGTTGGGGGTCTTCTGCCGGTTGGCGCCCTCGACGAGGGCGATCATCCGGTCGATGAAGCTCTCGCCCGGCTTCTGCGTGACCTTGACGACGATGCGGTCCGACAACACGGTGGTGCCGCCGGTGACCGCTGAGCGGTCGCCGCCGGATTCGCGGATGACGGGTGCGGACTCGCCGGTGATCGCCGACTCATCCACCGACGCAATGCCTTCCACCACGTCGCCGTCACCGGGAATGGTCTGGCCGGCCTCGACCACAACGATGTCGCCCTGTTGCAGCAGCGGCGCGGCGACCTCCTCTTCGCGGCCCGGTGTGGCGGGTGACCAGCCGGTGAGGCGGCGTGCCATGGTCGCGGTCTTGGTGCGGCGCAGCGATTCGGCCTGAGCCTTGCCGCGTCCCTCCGCGACAGCCTCGGCGAGGTTCGCGAAGATGACCGTCAGCCAGAGCCACACCACGATCAGCCACGCGAACCAGGTGGGGTCGGTGACGGCGAGCACCGTGCCCCACGCCGCGCCGATCTCGACGATGAACATGACGGGATTGCGCCACAGCGTGCGCGGGTTGAGCTTGCGCAGCGCGTCGGGTAGCGACCGCCACAGCATCTTGGGGTCCAGCAGTCCCCCCTGTACGCGGTTGGGCGCGTTCGTCTTTGGCTGTGTTGCCGGGGCGGATTCGATTGTGGGTATTGACATCAGTGAATTCCTTCGGCGAGCGGCCCGAGCGCGAGCATGGGCAGGAATGTAAGTGCGACCAGGATGAGCGTGACGCCGGCGACCATCCCGACGAACTGCGGTCGGTGGGTCGGCAACGTGCCGATGGATTCCGGCGTCTTGCCTTGCCTGGCCAACGATCCCGCCAGGGCAAGCACGAAGATGATCGGCAGGAACCGGCCGAAGATCATCGCGAGACCCAGCGCTGTGTTGTACCACTCGGTGTTGACGGAGATACCGGCGAAGGCGGAGCCGTTGTTGTTGGCCGCCGACGTGAACGCGTACAGCACCTCCGACAGACCGTGCGGGCCTGTATTGAGCATGCTGGCACGTTGCCCGGGCATCGCCATGGCGACCGCCGTGCCCGTCAGCACGATCAGAGGAGTGATCAGGAAATACGTTGCCGCGAGCTTGATCTCACGCGGGGTGATCTTCTTGCCGAGATATTCGGGCGTACGTCCGACCATGAGGCCCGCGACGAACACGGTGATGATCGCCAGGATCAGCATGCCGTACAGGCCGGAACCCACACCGCCGGGCGCGACCTCCCCGAGCTGCATGTTGAACAGCGTCATCATGCCGCCGAGACTGGTGTAGGAGTCGTGGAACGAGTTGACCGCGCCGGTGGAGGTCAACGTCGTCGCATCGGCGAACACGGCCGAATTGGCCACGCCGAAGCGTTGTTCCACGCCTTCCATCGCTGAGCCGATCGCGGTCGGGACCGTTCCGTGGGCCTGGATCTGGAACGACATCATCAACGTGACGCTGATCAGCGCGATGGTGCTCATGACGGCGGCGATGGCGTAGCCCTGTTTACGGCTCTCGACCATGCGGCCGAACGTGCGCGGCAGCGAGAAGGCGATGCAGGCCAACAGGAAGATCTCGACCCAGTTGGTCCATGCGGTCGGATTCTCGAACGGGTGGGCGGAGTTCGCGTTGAAGAACCCGCCGCCATTGGTGCCGAGCAGTTTGATGGATTCCTGGCTCGCAACCGGCCCACCGGTGATCGTCTGCTGCCCGCCGGCCAGCGTGTTGACGACCTGGGTGTGCAGGTCGAAGTTCTGGATCGTGCCGCCGACTATCAGAATGACCGCTCCGACAATGGAAATCGGCAACAGGATGCGCAAGGTGCCACGCACGAGGTCGACCCAGAAGTTGCCGAGTTCACCGGTGTTGCGCCGTGCCAGACCACGGATGAATGCCATCGCCACGGCCATGCCGACGGCGGCTGACACGAAGTTCTGCACCGCCAGGCCGGCCATCTGCACCAGGTGGCCCTGTGTCGACTCACCCGAATATGCCTGCCAGTTGGTGTTTGTCACGAAGCTGACCGCGGTGTTCCAGGCCAGCGCGGGGGTCATCTGCGTGGCGGGATCGTCGAGATGCAGTGGCAGCTTGCCCTGCACCAACTGAAGAATGAACAGGAACAGGATGCTGATGGCCGAGAACGCAAGCACGCTGCGTGCGTAGGCGCCCCAGGTCTGTTCCGACTTCGGGTCGGCGCCGATCAGCCGGTAGACGACCCGTTCGGGGCGCAGGTGCTTCTCGGTCGTGTAGACCCGGTACATGTAGTCGCCGAGCGGCACATGGACGGCCGCGAGCGCGACGATCAGTGATACGAGGAACAGGATCCCCGCTGTCGTGCTACTCACTAGAACCTCTCGGGGAAGAGCAGCGCGGCGAAGAGAAACAACGCGAGCATGATCGCGAGCACCAGGCCGATGACGTTGTCGATCACAGTCCCTCGACCAACTTCTGAACCAGGCCGAGGACGGCGAAGACCGCCATCGTCAGCGCGATGTACACCAGGACGGACATGTCACTCCGGGTCGTTTACGGGGCGCCGTATTTCGACGACCTGTAGAAGGATCGCCCCAGCTCAACGCGTCAATACCGGCCTTAACGGTTTCTTGACGGCCGTGGCGCGTTCTTTTACGCCAATTCGCCGGATAGTTCTGTCAGGTACGGCGTCAGAAGCCGGGCGTGACCACGTCCGCGAGATCTTGTTCTTCCTGCGACGGCGGCAGCGGACCGGGCATCCCCGGCCGGGGGATGTCGAGCGCGCTGCTCGTGCCCTGCGAGTTCGGAACCAGGTACGGGACACATGCCCCGGTGTAGAGGTCACCTTCCTCGCCGTTGGCGCAGCTCGACTGCTGTGCGGACAGGTCGGCCGGCGTGAACAGCACGGGTGCGATGCTCGGTATGGTCGCCGCGATGGTGAACGCACCGGCAATGATCAGTTTCCGCGCGGACACAAATGCAATTCCCATAGCGGCAGTATCGCCTATGTGAACCGGAGAACCTGGCGCAACGCGGTAGCTTGCAGCGAAGACGAGCTCGTGACTTCTCAACTGCCGTCGTGCGAGCGGGACCACCCCAATCGCCGCTTGGTCTTCTTCGGCGCCTGGTACGAATCCTGGACCCAGTCGTCCCACATACCGTCAGAATCCCGTTGCACGGGATTATTGAGGACGCTCCATCCGAGGGCTTCGACTTCCATTGTGGACCAACGTATTAGAGATCCATCAGCACCGATCTCCTGTGCGAGAAGCACTCGCTCGTGGCTTTCCAGCCTGTCACTGAACGCCTGCATCGTGTGCTTCAGACGAAAGTAGGGCAGAGCGCCATCGAATTGTCGACAAAGCTCAGCGAGTTCCCGTCGCGCATGGTCGAGGAGGGTTTTCGGCATTGCTTCGGCTTGGTCGGAGGTGGAGACGCCCTGCGACTCTCCTTGCTCATGGTGACGGATGCCAGAGGTCTCGCCGCTCGGATCCTTCCCGACCTGCGTTGGAGCGGGTTGACGACGCTGGGTGTCGGCGTACTCCTCTAGCTCGCGGTACTTGACGCGCAGCTCCTCGAGTTCCGCAGTGGCTACCTGGGCTTTCTCGCGCCACCATTCGAGGTGATACACAACCAGCTGTGCCTCACAGTCAGGGCACATTGCGTCGGCACGGTCTGTCTGGGCCAGCGTGGCCGGATCCTCGAACGCTGCCCCGCAGAGTGCATGGTCATCGCGGTGGTTGAGGTAGTCCCTGTGGTGCACCACCGAAGCGGATGCGTCCCGTACGTAGTCGTGTGGTGGTTCCACATCCGCGAACATTAGTTGACGGAACTGAGAGAACGATCGAATCTCTTAAATTCTGAGCGGCTCAGCGCGATTCGATCGCCCTCAGTCGGGCCTCGAGCACTTTGCTATTGCTTCCGCGCCGAACCCTTGCGGCTTGGCCTGCTGAACGCCGAAAGTGACGCGGTAGCGTGCTCAACGAGCGTGCGGCCCCATAGCCCAATTGGCAGAGGCAGCGGACTTAAAATCCGCACAGTGTCGGTTCGAGTCCGACTGGGGGCACCCTTGCACCGCATGTATGGACGTTATTGGTCGGTCGCCGCCGTTGCGCTCTTGAGCCCTAATTCCGGTCGAGACCGGATGCAGACGCCTAAAGTAATGGCCTGTGCTGACTTGGCTCGCCCCGATCATCCTGGTCGTGGCGGTTACGGCCGCGATCACCGCCAAGCTTCTTGTGCGCCGCCGAGCGCCCGTCGGCGGCTGGTTCTCCGACGCGCCTCGTAGCGCAGGCACGCTGTCGGTGATCGGCACCATGTTCGCGGTAATGCTCGCCTTCGTGATCCTCCTTGCGCTCCAGAGCTATCAGCGCGCCCGGGAGGGCGCGAGTGTCGAAGCTGTAGCTGTCAGCGAACTCCACTCTGTCGCAGGAGTTTTCAAGCCGCCTGTCAGTGACCGCCTCCAGGGCAGACTGGTCTGCTACGCGCGGGCCGTCATCGACGACGAGTGGCCCGCGATGAGAGACGGACGCTCCAGCGATCTGGCGCAGTCATGGATAGACGAGCTGCACCGAGACTTCGCCAACACCAACCCGCAAGGTGCGCGGGAGGAGACGGCGTACGCACAGTGGTTCGACGAGCAGGCGCAACGCCGCGACGGCCGGCGCGAGAGGCTCGCCGAGGCCGCCCCATTCGTGCCCATTCCGCTGTGGCTTGTGCTGAGCCTCGGGGCCTTGCTCACGATCGGCTACATGGTGGCGCAGGCGGATCAGCGCGAAGGACTCTTGATCCAGGCGATACCTATCGGATTCGTCACCGCACTAATGACCGCGGGGCTGCTCGTCATTTTTTTCCTCGACCACCCGTACGCGGACACCGGCGGCTCGATCAAGCCGACCGAGATGCATCGGACGCTTACCCAGATCGACCAGGGGCTGCCGGCTCCCTGCGACGAGCGCGGCAGCCCTACCTCGCGGTAGTGGTCTCCGGGCATCCACCGTCGAATCTGAGCTCATGTGCGAGTTTCGGCGCGGGTCTCGTGCACAAGCTCAGGTTCGGCGACGCTCAACTCGATCTCTACGATCAGTCGAGGCCCCCATAGCCCAATTGGCAGAGGCAGCGGACTTAAAATCCGCACAGTGTCGGTTCGAGTCCGACTGGGGGCACGACGTTTGCGCCTGTTCAGGCGGTCGGGGAGGCCGAGGACTGAGCGCGGTCAACGGGGTGCTCGTTGCCGGCTCGCGGTGTGCGCCTAGGTGCTGGAAGATCAGGCCGAAGAAGGGGTAGCGCCGGGTGCAGACCCGCCGACGACAGCACTGTCCCAGCAATGTTCGTCTGCGCGACGGCGACATCCCGATCGCGCAACAGAGCACTCTGCATCCGAGCAGCGCCTAGCTCCATTTCGCCACCGCGACAACGCCGGAAGGTGTTGACTTGTACTGCCCGTCATTCGTCATTCGGTTCTATCGAGGTGGGTCTCATGGCACGCATTGATTTGTTTGCGAAGATTCCATTGATCGGGATGTGTCTGGTGTTCCTGGCGATGTTCATCGTCGCGGTTACCGCATACCTTCATCTCGGTTGGTATTCGATCATCGGCTACGCAATCGCGGCGGTCACCGCCGTGGTGGGTTTTGTCATGACGTTTCGTGACATCAGCGATACGCCGGGACCCCCGGAGCAGTGGGATGTCCGAGGGACTCCGATTGATCGTGAAGCACCCGGAAACGGACCAGAGGGAGGACTGGTTCGATGACCACCGCACCCAAGCAACCTGTGTATGACAACTCCGCGCTGCTGGCGGAGGACGAGGGCTACCACAAGGGCCTCAAACCCCGACAGCTGCAGATGATCGCGATCGGCGGCGCCATCGGCACCGGACTGTTCCTCGGTGCCGGCAGCCGACTGCACAACGCCGGACCGGGCCTGTTCTTGAGCTACGCGTTCTGCGGCATCTTCGTCTTCCTGATCCTGCGGGCGCTGGGCGAGCTCGTGCTGCACCGGCCCTCGTCGGGGTCCTTCGTGTCGTATGCGCGCGAGTTCCTCGGCGAAAAGGCGGCGTTCGTCGCCGGCTGGATGTACTGGCTGAACTGGGCGTTCACGGCCATTGTCGACTGCACCGCGATCGCCACCTACTTCCACTACTGGTCGGCGTTCGGGAGCGTCCCGCAGTGGCTGATCGCCCTGCTCGCGTTGGCGGCCGTCGTGAGCATAAACATGATCTCCGTTACCCTGTTCGGGGAGCTCGAGTTCTGGGCTGCGGCCATCAAAGTCCTTGCGCTGATGACGTTCCTGGTCGCGGGCACCATCTTCCTTGCCGGCCGCTACGACATTCAAGGGCAGTCAACCGGATTCAGCGTGATCGCCGACAACGGCGGGCTTTTCCCCGCCGGTCTCTTCCCGCTGGTGATTGTCATGTCCGGCGTCGTATTCGCTTACGCCGCAGTCGAACTCGTCGGAACAGCGGCCGGTGAGACCGCCCATCCGCATAAGATCATGCCGCGTGCGATCAACTCGGTGATCGCACGTATCGCGGTCTTCTACGTCGGTTCACTGTTCCTGTTGGCCCTTCTTCTCCCGTACACCACCTATGAGGCCGGCGAGAGTCCGTTCGTGACGTTCTTCTCCAGGATCGGAGTCGAGGGCGCGGGCACGGTCATGAACATCGTCGTGCTGACCGCCGCATTCTCCAGCCTCAACGCTGGGTTGTACTCGACCGGCCGGATCCTGCGGTCGATGGCAATGAACGGCAGCGCACCGAAGTTCACGGCGGTGATGTCCAGCCGCGGCGTGCCGTATGGCGGAATCTTCCTGACCGCGGCCGTCGGGCTGTTCGGCGTCATCCTCAACCTTCTCTTCCCCGGCGAGGCGTTCGAGATCGTGCTCAACATCGCGGCCCTCGGCATCATCGCGTCTTGGGCCACCATCGTCATCTGCCAGATCCAGCTCTACCGCTGGTCGAAACGCGGCATCCTGGAGCGGCCGTCATTCCGGCTGTGGGGCTCGCCGTACACCGGCTATCTCACCTTGGTGTTCCTGTTCGGCGTCGTCGTGCTGATGGCGTTCGACCCGCCGATCGGCACCTGGACCGTCGCCACGCTGGTGGTCATCATTCCGGCACTCATCGTCGGTTGGTATGCGGTCCGCGGGCGGGTGCTGGCCATGGCGGAGGAACGGCGAGGGCCCCACCGGCGGATTCCCGGTCGTCGCCAACCCCCCGCCGCCACACGACAAGGACAAATGACCTCAGTAAATTGCAGTCGCTGGCCACTTCTTTGGCCAGGTCGCCGAAAGCGCGCCAGCCGCTCTTAAAATCCGTCAAGTGTCGGTTCGAGTCCGACTGGGGGCACGATTGCACTGCTGGTAGAGGCGCTGTCGCTCCGCCCTTCGGTCGCGGTCAGGCCGGTCATCCCGGCGTCAACCTGGCGGCTAAGACGCAGGGCGCGGAGACCGGTGAGGTTCCGCGAAATGCTTCACGAACTGCATAAAGGGTCGACTTTCGCCTCTGGGAGTGATCACATTCTGGAGACATTGAAAAGGGGGCCGCCATGGCCAACGTCGACCTGAAGCTCGAGATCGTCGTCATTCCCGTCTCGGATGTGGACCGCACCAAGGAGTTCTACGCGCAGCTCGGCTGGCGCCTCGATGCTGATTTCGACAGCGGCAGCGACTTTCGCGTCATTCAGTTCACGCCGCCCGGCTCCGGCTGTTCGATCATCTTCGGCGAAAACGTCACCGCCGCGCCGCCGGGCTCTGCCCAGGGCCTCTACCTGATCGTCTCCGATATTCAGGCCGCCCGTGCCGAGCTGCTCGGCAAGGGCGTCGCTATCAGCGAGGTGTTCCACGACTCCGCCGGGGAGTACGCCGGCCCCGATGAGCCCTACCTGTTCGGGCGGCTCCGCGTCAGTGGCCCGGCGGCCGAGCCTGCGAGCTACCACTCCTTCGCGTCGTTCCATGATCCCGACGGCAACGGCTGGCTGCTGCAGGAGGTGACGACGCGTGCGCCCGGGCGCATTGAGACCGAGACCACCTTCGCATCCGTCGCCGACCTTGCGGGCGCGCTTCGTCGGGCCGGGGCCGCGCATGGAAAGCATGAGGAGCGGACCGGCGGGCAGTACGACGAGAACTGGTCGGAGTGGTACGCCGAGTACATCGTGCGCGAGCAGTCAGGTGAAGAACTGCCGCAGTGAGTCTCAGTCGGTCGGGTGCGTGGTCTCGACGCTGACGGCGGCCGGTTCAGACTCGGGCTCGGGCTTGCCGCGCAGGGTGAAGGGGTCATCAAAGTCGAGGTCAGGGTACGACCACGGATGGTGCAAAGGTGGGCTTGACTCATAAGGAGGTCAAGCTACATGTAGACGGCTATCCGATAACGCGCTCGCCTTCGTCTGGATCAAGACCGCCGAACAGATCCTCCAGTCCATCCAACGATTAATGAAGCGAATTAATGGCGCGGGACACTAGTGTGTGACGACCGTAGGCACCTGGTCGCGCCGTACAGCAACCGGTGGTCGGGTCTCGTTGTCACGTGAGTGTCACAACTCATGCGCCACACCCACGAACGCCAGCGAACGTCCACGGATGAATCATGTTGCAGCACAATGAGAACTGGACACCCACGAACACCGGCGGATGGGTGTAGACGGGCTTAAGATCCGCACAGTGTCGGTTCGAGTCCGACTGGGGGCACTCGTCATCGAAGGCGGCTAGCGGCACGCGCTCGCAACGCTCAGACGCCTCGTTTCAGTATCGCTGAGTGCAATGGCTGCGATAGCGCCCCAAATACCTCGACCCCACCGTGGATCTTTGCGCCACGACTGACAGGTGAAGTACTGCACTACTTAACTCATGACGCGCGATGGCTGGAAGGATCAGAAGCCGATAACCCCACACCAGGGAGGCTGCAATGGCGCATATCGATTCAGCCGCAGGGCACAGGACGTGGCGATTCGTGCTGTGCGCGAAAATCATCGTCGCCGCGGTGATAGGTGTGGCTGCTTGCGCACCGCAGTCGGACACCCCGCCACCCACCATCTCGACAACGCCCACGACGCCGACGAACACGCAGACGTCGCAATCGACCATGCCCACGTGGACGCCTCCGCCCCTCACCACCAACACGCCGACACCACGCACGACGACTCCCATGCCGTCGACGACTGCCACCTCCGTACCCCCGACCACGCCGACGACGGTCACGACCGGTACACCACCGACTGCATCGCCGCCGCCGACGGGATCCCAGTGATGACCGAGAACGACGAGCAATCGCCCGGGCTTCCGAAATGGATCGGCGTCGTCGGGCTGTTCATCGCCCCGACCACTGTCATCACGTCGCTGTGCTATTACTACGGTTACGTCGCCACCCGTACCTTTTTCTCGAGCTTCGGCATCGATGCGGATGCTATCGGATTCACCAGCACCGACTACGTCATGAAAAGCGTGTCGACGCTCTATGTACCTCTGGTGGGCGGGCTCCTGACCTGGGTGGCAATGTTGTGGATCGGCGAATATGTACGTCGGCTCGTGCGGTCAGGGCGCAGACCCCGCCTGGTTCGGGGGCTGGCGTGGGCCGCGGTGGCCATCGGCTCGGTCGGCGTGGTCCGGGCGGTAATTGGTTTGACACAGCCGACCTGGGCACTGATCCACATCGACGCGGTGACGCCGGCCGCGCTCGGCATAGGCAGCGCACTGCTGATGGTGGGGTGTTGGATGCTGGCGGCCACCAAGGCCGGCGACGCTGCGCGGCCATACGCGGCGGCTCAACGTGCCAGCCTCGTGGTGGCGGCCGCGGCGATCGTGGCTGCCCTTTTCTGGATCACCCATATCTTCGCCTCCTTCCGCGGGGTCGACCAGGCTGCAAATGTCACTGCGGATCTGTGGTCCAGGGAGAACAGCGTCGTTGTCGACGTCGATGCCGCTCAGAACATGCCTCTGCTGCTCAAGGATCAGATCAAAGTCAGCTGGGCACCACCAAGCGACCCGTCAGCAAAGCCGACCTTTCTTCGCTACGAGTGTTTCCGAGTGCTGGCCGTGCACAATAACCGCTGGGCACTGGTTCCGGCCCGGTGGAATACCGACGCCGGCTTCGCCGTGGTCGTCGACGCCGATCCCGCTCACGTAATTTCAATGCGAAGAATTAAAGACATCGCCGACACTGACGCGGCGAAGCACCGCGACAGAAACTGGGAGTGCCCCGAGGTCGGATTGGAGAATCAACGCAAATGAATGCGTCGATTTGTGTTCGTATCGACTAAGGCGTCTTGTCGGTAGAACACCGCGTCCACACGTGGTCGTGTCGCGTGCTGGTGGCGTCAGCAAGACCCGTTACCGTTGACCCGACCGTCAACGACGTCGGGTGGGCGTCGTTACCGACTCCACGCCCAATCCGCCGCGCGGGGATGCGAATGGAGTTCGAAGCGATGCTCAAGGTCGCGTTCGCCGACGCAGGCGATGAGGTTCAGTTACGTTCGGCGGTGAGGGAAATGCGGGCAGACGCTCAAGCGCGACTCGCCGAAATCCTCGACAGATCAACGCAGTACGCAACCACCGATGGCCCGTTCCCGGACCGACTGCCAATCGTTGCGATCACCGGAAAGCTGCTCATCGGTCAATACGAGGCCGTTATCCGGTGGGCGCAATGGGCCGAAGACGTGATCAGTGAATGGACTGGTGTGACGCCGGAAACTGGTGCGACGGTGGCGCCTTACGCCTTCACTTCGGCGTGGCGCGCCGAGGATCCGAGCAGCTGACGAGAGTTCGGGACTTGACGACTGTGACAAGACCATCATCATTTTGTCGGATCAAGCAGTGCTTGGCTTCCACCACGAGAATCGACGTTGCGCCCGCGATGAGATCCGAACATGTTTCGATTCGGCGCTGCGCCTGGTCGACCCGTGGGTGACCCTAGCTAACGACCTGCGTCCGAGGTCTACCCCTGCGTCACCCCGGCGACCGGGGGCGTTCTGATGCCGTACCGGAGCCGTACCGCGACCGTACGGCAACGAGCAAATCGGCTGTCTTGCAGGCGAAATTGGCGTGTCCAGCTACCTGTTTTTCTCGCTGCGCGGCTTTCGACGGTCATCAGCCCTGCGGCCATCTGGCACTTGCCACCGTTCTTGATGCGAGACGAACAGCACCGACGGCGTGCGGTCGGACTCAGATATCAGGCGACGGGGGTAATGCCGAGTTCGGTGAGCAGGCGGCGAACCCGCTCTTCGATGTCGTCGCGGATCGGGCGGACGGCGTCGACGGACTGGCCAGCGGGGTCCGGCAGTTCCCAGTTCTCGTACCGCTTTCCGGGGAAGAACGGGCAGGCGTCGCCGCACCCCATGGTGACGACGACGTCGGCGGCCTGGACGATCTCGTCGGTCCAGGGCTTGGGGAACTCGCGGGTGATGTCGATGTCGACCTCGGCCATCGCCTCTATGGCGGAGGGGTTGATCTCGTTGCCGGGTTCTGAGCCGCCGGACCAGGCGACGCCTTGATCACCGGCAAGGTAGTTGAAGTATCCGAGCGCCATCTGGGAGCGGCCTGCGTTGTGGGTGCACAGGAACAGCACGGTGGGCTTGGCGTCGGTGATCTTGCCTTCCACTCGCGCCAGGGCGGTGAGGCGTTGGCGTGCCCACCGTTCGGCGAGTAGCGGAAGGAAGTTGGGAACGGTTGCACTACCGGCGAATTGGTCGTAGGAGGAGTGCAGGAAACGTTCGATGGTCTCGATGCCGAAGTGCTCGCTGAAGTCGTCGTGCAGTCGCGTTGATGCCGTGCGCAGTGCGAGTTGCTGGTCGATGGACAGATCGGAATGGCTATGGGTGGCCAGCGGAACGGGACTGTCGGTCATGTCGAACTCCTTTGATCGGCGTGATGGGCTTCGGTGTTGTGCGGGATGACGACATCGTCTGCGGTGGCGGCGGCATCCGGGTAGAGCGCGGCGACGAGGGCCAGTCCGAGGAGTCCTCCGACGATTTGGGCGGCGATGAAACCGGGCGCGGAGCCGGGCGCGATCCCGGCGAAGGTGTCGGAGAAGATCCGCCCGATGGTGACGGCGGGGTTGGCGAATGACGTGCTGCTGGTGAACCAGTACGCCGCGCCGATGTACGCGCCGACCGCTGTTGCCGAGAGTGCGGCTCGCCCGGTGCGTGCCAGGGAGAAGATCAGCGCGATCAGCCCCGCCGTGGCGACGACCTCGCCGACGAGATGTCCGGTGGTGATGCGGTCCTTGGTGGCGATCTCGAACACGCGCCGGTCGAACATGACGTTGGCCAGCAGCGCGCCGACGATGCCGCCGGTGATCTGGGCGACCGTGTAGGCGGCGGCGTGGCTGGCACTGATGCCCGTGCCTGCGCGTCGGCCCAGTAGCCAATCCGCTGCCGATACAACAGGGTTGAAGTGCGCGCCGGAGACCGGCCCGAACAACAGGATCAGCACGGCCAAACCGAACACCGTGGCGGTGGAGTTCTCCAGTAGCTGCAATCCGACGTCATTCGGGGAGAGCCGCTGCGCGGCAATACCGGACCCGACGACCACGGTGACCAACAGGGCGGTGCCGGTGAACTCGGCGAGTAGTCGTCGGGGCAATGGGACGGGGTGGTTCACGGGGCACTCGTCACGAGGGCGCCGGCGCCAAGAAGTACCGAGAGTTGTTGCAGCGCGTCTGTGACGACCCGGTAGTACACCCAAGACCCTCGGCGCTCGCTGTCGAGAAGCCCGGCGGTGCGCAGAATCTTTAGGTGGTGGGAGATGGTCGGCTGGCTCAGGTCGATCCCGACCGACAGTTCGCAGACGCACGCCTCGCCACCGGCATGGCTGGCGACCACGCTGAGCAGTCGCAGCCTCACCGGGTCGGACAGTGCCTTGAGCTTGATCGCCAGTTCGGCGGCGGTCTCGGCGGTCAGCGGCTGCCGCGCCAAGGGGGCAATAGCGCAACCGGATGCGTCCGTCAGTTCCACGCGCGGCTTCGACACACTTCGATATTGATGGATGTCGAATCCTTGCACAAGCGAACGCTGGGTGAACTCAGATCAGAAGACCGTCGCGGGGTGGTCCCAGCGGTTCGGCGGGTCGCCTCTTGACGCCCGCCGAACCCCTGGCCGATTACGTCAGCAGCAGGACGTTCCGGCGCTGACCTTTTCCGCGTCGGCGGCGGCACCCCCGCAGCAGACGCCACCCTCGGCGTTGTCGTCGAGGTGTTCTGGACTGGTGCCGAAGGTCTCGGAGTCGGACAGCACGGTGTAGACCTCCCACTTCTCCCCGGCTGGACCGGTGACCCAGACCTTGTCCTGGGTGGCGAAGCAACACGTCGTGCCGATCTCCTCGTCGGTGAACAGGCCCTCGCCGCTGAGCCGGGCGATCTCGGCGTGCACGGTGTCGCTTGAGGCGACCTCGACGCCGAGGTGGTTGATGGTGCCGCCCTTTCCGGGGTTCTCCAACAGGACCAGCTTCAACGGCGGGTCGGAGATCGCGAAGTTGGCGTAGCCCTCCTTGAGCTTGGCCGGTGCGGTGTTGAACAGCTTGGAGTAGAACGTGACCGCCTCGTCGAGGTCATCGACGTTCAGAGCGAGTTGTATGCGGGACATGGTGAGCCTTCCTACGTGTGTGACTTATATCGAACTAGCGCGCTGACTTCAGGATGCACACCTCTTTGACTTATGTCAATGTATTGGGCAACATTGGTGACATGCCGAAGACGCTGCCGATGATCGACATGTCCGCACCGGTGTGCTGCGCACCCGTGGCCGCTGGGCCGATGAGCGATGACGACGCCCTGCACGTCGCGTTGCGGCTCAAGGCGCTCGCCGATCCGGCCCGCGTGAAGATCATGTCGTATCTGTTCAGCGCCTCATCCGGCGAGGAGAACAGCGGCGACCTGGCCACCGCGTTGGGGCTGACCGAGTCCACGGTCAGCCACCACCTGACGCAACTCCGGCGCGCCGGACTGGTCGAGTCTGAACGTCGTGGCATGAACGTCTATCACCGACCACACCGCGATGCAGTCGGTGCACTGTGCGCGGTCTTGGATCCCAACTGCTGCACCTAACGCTGCACTGCGATTTCGGGATCGGATTCGAGACACTCATATCTCGTCTGTTTCGAGACGAGTTTCCCGAAAGCTCACGCATTCATTCGCTGCCGGTTTCTGTGCGCAGTTATTGCATCTGGTCGAGCATGTCGGAGAACGCAGTCTTCAAGCGCAGCGCCTTCTTGACCTCATCCGCCGTCACGTATGGGTACTCGCCGTATTCGAGGAAGCTGGGGTAGTGGTGCTCGCGCACGAACTTCACGAATGAGTCCGGGTTCTCCTTCCAATCCTCCGGAAAACCTTCGAGGTTGGTGAACACCGTGTTGATGCCGCTCTGGCCGAACAACCGCACGGCGTCTTCGGTGTACTTGTCGAAGTCGGTGTCGAAGATGCCCTGGTATTGAAAGGTCAAGCCATCGCCGACATCGAAGAGCACCCAGCGGAGATAGTGCAGTCGTAGTGGAGCGAGGAACTCCGGCGTTTCGGTGATCGCTGCTTGGATGGTCTTGCCGTGTTCGCGGATCGCGTCCTCGCGACCCTCCTTGACCTTGGCGATGATCGAGAAGCCGTAGCACGCCGGTGTCCGGGGAAATACCGGTCCGTACCGGCCTCGCTCGAACTCGAAATATCCCTCTTTGGGGATCGCTAGCGCCGCTGGCTTGGTCCAGTCGTGATCGGTCGCGGACATGTTGGCTCCTCGTCTTGATGCTGATGGGGCGGACAGTACGCCTGATTTGCGGCAATTTCGGTTCGATGGTGAACGACGCGAACTAGGTTTTGCCGGGCCAAAAGAGCCTGCCTCCGAACCATCTGGGATGAGCCGTCGGCGTTCGCGGTGAACTCGACACGGACAATTGAGACCCCACGTATCTCGGCTATTTCGAGACGGTGTTGGCGGGAAGAGCCACGCCGAAAGTCGTTGCCAAGAAACCGAATTCGCGTACCGAAATCCCTTGTCACACATGGCGCTCGTCTCGCGAGGCACTGCCAATTGTGTTGCCCAACAGGAGCTTTGGCTGACAACCTTGCGAGGGGGTTCCCGATCTTTGGGGTTCGCCAGGGGAGCGATGCTGAGCCTTTACCCGGGCCGGAAAGGGGGCGACTGGATGGGCGCGCCACCGAAACCGCGGTAGACGGTCCTACATCCCGATCACATGCAACGCCGAACAGAATGCGCCGCGGGTATTCTCGTATCAGCGCAGGTCGCATATGGTCGAGCGCACTGCTATCCGGAATCGATGTTGGGGGCATTGATGGGCATAGTGCTTAGGAGCACAGCGATCCGCGTCGAGGTGCTGCCGGCCCGCCTTGGGGACTGCATCCTGGTGGAGTGCCCGCGCGGCGACGGCCGGCCGTGGCGCATGCTGGTCGACGGCGGCCCTCCGGACACCTGGGATCTCCTGCAAGCCCGGCTGCGCGAGCTGCCGGATCCCGTTATCGACGTCGCCGTGGTCTCCCACATCGACTCCGATCACATCGGTGGCTTCCTTCCGTTCTTGCAAAGCCCGCTGGCCGACGCTGTCGCTGACTTCTGGTTCAACGGCCGCGAGCATCTTCCCGACAAGGCGGCGACCAAACGATCTGTGGCACAGGGGAATTCACTGATGGCCGAGTTGTCTGCTTCGGCCCGGCCGAGGCCGTGGAACCTGGCTTTCGATGGCGGGCCCATCGAGACGCATCCCGAACACGGGTTCCGTGTGCTGCGGGTGCCCGAAGGGCCGACCATCACAGTGTTGTCGCCGACGATCAAGCGGTTGACGATTCTCGGCGCCAAATGGCACGAGACCGTCGAGAGGGCCAAGCGGGGGCGCGCCGCGGCGGCGGCACCTGATGCGCCGCTGCCGCTCGTGGACCTGCGCAAGCTCGCCGACGAAAAGACCGGTCGTGACGCGTCGCCGGCCAATGGCAGCAGCATCGCGTTGCTCGTCGAGTATCGCGGCGCCAGTGTCATCCTTGGTGCCGATGCCTTCGGCAACGTCCTTGGCGCGGCGCTCTGCCAGCTGGCGCGGTCGCGGGGGACCGAGACGCTGCCGGTGGATGCGTTCAAGCTGCCCCACCATGGCAGTCAGAACAACATCACCACCGCGTTGATCGGGATCGCGCCGGCCCGCCATTACCTGGTATCCACCAACGGCGACACATTCCGGCACCCCGACGACACTGCGATCGCCCGCACGGTGCTGGCCGGCCCGCCCGGCGCCACACTGTGGTTCAACTACCGCAACCGACGAACGAAGCGCTGGGCCGAAGGCGGGCTCCGCAAGCGGCACGACTACTCCGTCCGCTTTCCCGACGACGACGTCGCCGGTTCGGTGCTCGAGTTGCCGGAGAGGCCCTGACGTGTCTGGTGCGATGCTGCTGATCGACGAGGCGCTGCACGGCTGTCCGGCCGACGACCGCGGTCGCTATCCCGCAGCCCCCAACCTTCAGCCGTGCCTGTCCGCGTTGGCCTGTGGTGAGCCCAAACGCGCTCTGGCGCTGCTCGATTCGGTCCGGCAGCCCGACGCGCGCCGGGTTCTGACCGCCTGGTCGCTGCAGTTGGACCGCAACCGCTATCCGGGTGGCGTCGGCACCGAGACGGATATGAGTGAGCTCTTGGCCGACAGCACGGTGACGCCGGGCAGTGGTGATCCGGAGGTCAGGTTGTTGGAGCACCTCGTCGACGGGGGCCCGCCCGGCCTGTCGACCATGCGCACCGTGATCGCCCTGGCATCCGCGCGCGGTGGCGACGGCGTGCCGGACATGGTGGGCTTCGCGCGGCACAAGCTGGCAGCCCTGCGGGAATTCGGCACAGCCGCCGGGCATTCGCACGCGGGCTTGTGGACACTTCTCGCCGAGGCCGATCTCATGCGCCGCGCGTCGCTGCCCGACGCCGAGGCGCTGATGTCGGCGGCGCGGCTACGCATCGCCGAGATCAACGCGCCCGAGTTGTCCGCGCTGTCGCACCTCGTCGAGGGCGACTGGTATGCGGCGCCGGGCAGCTCCCCGGAGTTCCTGGGCTACTTCTTGCATACCGATAATCCGCTGCGGGCGGACGCGGACGTGGCGCGGGCGCGGGACTGCTACCGACGGGCACGGAATGCGCTCGGGCCGACCGCGGCCCCACGGCTGCGCGCGGCGCTGAGCCTGCGCGAGGCGATGCTCGACACGGTCAGCGGCGACCCTGCATCCGCGCTATCCCACCTCGCGTCGGGGATGCGGGAGTATCAGCGCTGCGGCGACCAGATGGGCTACCACCTCGCCGGGATTCACGCCATGATTGCCGACATCGAGCGCGGCCACCTGGCCCGGTATGCGGCCGACCTCGGCAACGGATGGTTTCGTCCCACCCAGGGGCCGGTGGCTCGGCTGCTCGACTGGGCAACCAGCGTGGGCAGTACCAGTTGGGCGGTGGGCCTGGGCATACTGCTCGAGCGCTGCGCGGCCGGTTGGTTCCAGGACGGCAAGCTCAGCCGGGCGCGGTTGGGGTTCCTCGCGGCCGCGGCGTTGCAGGCCCTTGACCCGAACCGCCCCTCGCTGGCCTACGAGATCGTGCGCTGCGACACGGGTTTGAACCTCACCACCAACGCTGTGGTGCGGATGGAGCGCTTCGCGGCCACGGTGGGTGAGCAGGATGTGTCGGATGCGCCGGCGCAGTTCGCGGTTCACCTGCAGATCGCGCTGACGATGCTCGACCGGCTGCGCGCGTGGTCGCGCGGCCCGGCCGCGCCCTATGCGGCTGAGCGCATCGAGCGCGTCGGCGAACAGCTGCGTCACCTGGTCGACCGCCAACAGGTCGCGGCGAACCGGGCTGATATCACGGGTGACGAGGCGCGGCAGTTGATGGCCGTAGCGCGGCTGGCACTCGCCAGGGCGGCCGTGTACGCGCCTATGACGCGCGCCGAACACGCGCGTCGCATCGGGGCGCTCAGCGAATCGGACCGGTGGTTCGACTTAGCCCTCGATGCGGCGCGCGGTCCCGATGCCGAGTCCTATCTCGCGCCGCTGGTGTTGGCCTCGGCGCGACGCAACGACGCCGTCCGCGCCGAAATCGAGGCCATGTCCGCCAAGGGCACGTTGCCCGACAGCCTCACCGTCAGGCTCGCATCGCAGATCTATGACGCCGAGCTTGCCGTGGCCGCGCTGGACCGGCTCGACGGCGCGGGCGATGTCGATACCACGTGGGGAGATCAGCTGCTGCGGGCCGAGGTGGGGCTGTTGCGCGGGGACACCTCGGGGGCGAGATCGGTACTGGAAGCCGCCGTAACGCGGTTCGAGGACGAGCTCGCCGAAGTGTTAAGGGACGCCGACCGTCTCGCTGTGCGTAACGGTATAGACGCGGCGTTGTTGTACGCCACGCTGGCCAGAACACAACGGAGCCTCCCCGACGGCGCGGCGGAATCGTTGGCCACCTGCGAGCGACTCCGGGCGCTGTCGTACCCCGACCTCGGCGCCAACATCGAGCCGGCTCTGCGGCTGCGGTGGGAGCACGGCACCGCCCAGTACGCGGCGGTGGCCGAGCGTCTCGTCGTCGACCTGGCGACGGCGGCTCCGGGCGAGACAACCGATGTCTGGAAGGCATTGGACGACAACGATTCTCGATTGGCTGATATCGAACGTGAGCTGGAGACGGCGCATCCCGGGATCATGGTGCGCGCTGCGGTCCCCAAAGCGTCGTTCGACGTGGCCCAACTGCAAAGCCGGCTCGCCGAGGGCACCGTTCTGTTCGAGTACCTCGCCGTCGCCGACAACATCGTGGCCTGGGCAGTCACCCGCGAGGATGTGCAGAGCGTAGAGCACACCGTCGATCCCCGTGAGCTGGCCTCGACGGTGCGGTCGTTCCATCTCGGATGCAGTGACGGCCATGCCCCGACCACCGGGTTAGCGCGGCTGCTGTTGGAGCCGTTCGCCGATCTGCTGCGCACCCACCCGCGGGTACTGGTGGTTCCGTTCGGCGATCTCAGTCTCGTTCCGTTCCAGGCTCTTTCGTTCGATGGCAAGCCGCTGGGGCTGACGCATGTGGTGTCTTATCTGCCACGCGCGGCGGCCTACCGCCCCGACGAGGCGATCCCCGTCTCGGGCGTGTTGGTGGTCGGTGATCCCGACTTCGACCCCACGGTGCGACCCGGCCTGTCTGCATTGCCCGGCGCGCGGATCGAAGCGGCGGCGGTGGCTCGGCGCCTGGGTTCCGGCGCGCCGCTCACCGGCGCCGCGGCGACCTTGGCGGAGGTCAGCCGGCGGGCCGAGGGCTGCACGCTGCTGCACCTGTGCACCCACGGGCAGCTCGACGAGCTGTCGCCCTACGCCACGGCGCTGGTGCTCGCTGGCTCGGACCAACTCACCGTCGCCGACCTCGCCGGCATGCGGCTCGGTCACACGCTGACGGTGCTGGCGGGATGCGACACCGGACGCGGCTCGGCGACGCTCGGCGGCGACCTCATCGGATTGACCCGTGCGTTGATGCGCGCCGGCGTCCGCCAGGCTGTGGTGTCGATGTGGCCGGTCGACGACGACGTCGCGCCGATCGTAATGGATCACTTCTATGCCGGTCTGGCAGCCGGCCAGCCTCCCGCCCAGGCGCTGGCCGGGGCGCAGCGGACGGTCTCCGCGCTCGATGCCGAAGCGCTGGGCGAAGCGTATCGGGCGCTCGGCGGCGAACCCAATGGCAGGCATCGACGGCGGGGCGAGGCGTTGCCACCGGAGTTCGTCGACGACGACGAGATACCGGTGCCGCTGGGTGGTGACGCCGAACGCTTCTGGGCGCCATTCGTGCTGGTGGGTTAGCATGGTCGGCCAGGATCTCGAGGTCGAACTGGTGGCGCTACAGTAAGTGCCGCGGAGGTGGATCCCGGTCGGGTGTTCACCGACAGCTGTCGCGTTCTGCGAAGTCGGCCGCCCCGACCGCTGCGATGTATTTGAGGACCCGAGAACGGTCATGATCGTCGCAATCCTCGATGACGAAACGCCTTGCCGTAGTCGTCATCCGGAGACGGCCAACACCCGCTACCCAACCTGCTGGCTAGCTTCACCCCTCGCATCTGCACCGGCGAGAGTGAACAGGTGCATCACGTGCGGGACACTCAAGCGGGACACTCAAGATGGCGGCAGCGATGACGACTAGCAGGACGGCAAGACCCAGCTCGTCGGCGTCTGCCGTCCATGCCACACACGATTGTCGGCACAGCGCTCCCAGATGCGCAGCATGGCCAAGGCGTGGGACTGGAAAACGGCGATCAGAGGCCCATCCTTCAGCGGACAACGATTTCCTAGACCGGGATCGCCGGCGTGAACATCCCGCGTGTCAATGGCCACCAGTTGATGGGTCTCGTTGTCAGGAGAGTGTCACAACTCATGCACTACGCCCACGAATACCGACGAACACCTACGGATGAATCATGTTGCAGTGCAACAAAAAGTGAACACCGACGAATACCGGCGGATAGGTTGGGGCGGACTTAAAATCCACACAGTGTCGGTTCGAGTCCGACTGGGGGCACAGTGTACTGGTCACGGAGGGTGTCGGTCGGCCGGTGCTGTCCTGACGTACCTTCGCCCCGGCGTCGCCCGGGCGCGGAGCACCGTGACGGTTCCTACAGCTAATCGCCGGTGAACAAATCGGCGTTAAAGACCTATGGTGAGAGCCGACTTCCATGGGAGGCGGGCAGCCATTGGGCGTGGCCCGATTTCCTGTCAACGACGCGGAGCCATCGTTCCGACGGTACTGGCTTTCCGTTACGCGCCAGGTACCCGCGCCGCCGTTGCAGCATCGGTGAGGTGCGTTAACCATTCGGGCTTGATCCCGTGGCGTAGCGCCCATTCTTTCCACTTATGGACATCGCGATTGGGAAGCTCGATGACGATTTGCACTCGCGTTTTGTCCGTGCCGTCAAGGCTGTTTAGCAAGCCATGACCGTGCTTGCAATCGGGGTCGGTGGTCAGCCACACAACTCGCGTGCCCGCATGCTCCGTCTTGGGGCTGAGGTTGGATTCGGTGGGGTTGTGATCCGTCCGTCCGCCTGAATGAGTTCCCACCGCTCGATGGACGTGTAGTGGTACAGCGTTTTCACCGTGGGACCTCCGAAGGTGTCGTCTTCGATACGCCCAGGCGGGCGGTCACCTCACCGTCGTGGACGAGAGCGGAAGGCCACGGCGACATCACTTCAGCTGGCCACATCCGCGACGCCCAGAACGCGGAAGACACCGCCCGCTGCGCGACGCGCGCATTTCCCCTACGACATGTCGATCTGCGGAGTACCACCGTGATTCCGTATGTACGTCGACAACTCGCAGTCGGTGCCGTGGAGCACACCCAGCATTGAGCAGCCGGCCGCCCTCGCCGCGGACCGCCTCGGAGATCAGGATGCCCAGCCCGGCCAGCCCGGTCGCGTGGAACTGGTGAAACTCCATGTCCTCCAACGGCAGTCCCTTACCGAACACAATGCCCAACCCGGCCGTCCTTCATGGACGCCCGCGGGTGAGGGAGTCGGTTCAGAGCCAGCCGGGGACCACGAGCACCGCCCAGGCCACCAGCGGCCCGATCACCACCACCAGGGCGCTGTACTTGAGGATTTGTTTGTAGAAGCGATCGCGATCAACGTCCTTCGGCGCATTCGCGAGCACCAGCGCACCGTTCGTCGAGAACGGGCTGACGTCCACAATCGTCGACGAAATGGCCAGCGCCACAATCACTCCCACAGCACCTATTTCTCCGGCGAGCAGGAAGGGCACCGCGAGCGGAATCGTCGCACCGAGAATCGCCGTCGAGGAGGCGAAGGCCGAGACGATCCCTCCGATGTAGCAGAGCAGCAATGCGACGAGCAGGGGCATCCCCAATCCGGCAACGGCGTTACCGACATAGTCGACGGTCCCGGCCTCCTGCAGGACCCCGATGAAGGTCAGCACACCGCCGATGAGCAACACCGTCGACCAACTAATCTGGGCGATCGCCCCCTTCTGCGTTTTCGGGGACAGCAGGGCCAGCACCACCGCGACCGTCATCGAGACGAAGCCGACGTCCAGGTCGAGAACCAGCGCAAACAGCGCAAGTGCAGCGAGGCCCACCAGAGTCGCGATTTGCTCAAAGGTCACGGTCGGGGTGTCGGGTGTCGTTTCCGCTCGCGACTTGGTCACGGCCGCGCTCCCGCCCGTTGCCGGCGCCGAGCCGCTGTTCGTGCCGTTCGCGCCGTTCTTCCCTACCGGCCCTGAGCTCGGCGAAGTGGCCCCACCGGCCTCCGAGACCTCGGGGTCGTGGTCGTCGACGTGTTGGCCGATCAGCGACCTGCCGCCGAGGAATACGAAGAGCAGGACCCCGATCGCGGCGTTGAATAGCAGACTTCCAAGGAACAGGGCCAATGGGCTGTCGACGAGGCCGGCGTCGGCGGTGATGCTGTTGACGGTGACGCCGTAGACGCTGATCGGAGAGAAGCCACCGGCCTGCGCGCCGTGAATGACCATCATGCCCATCATCAGTACGTTGATCTTGTACCGTGCGGCGAAGCCGAGCGCGATCGGCGCAATGATCGCCACCGCCGCCGGCCCGAGCGCGCCGACCGCGGTGAGCAGCCCGGTGATGCCGAACATCACCCACGGCATGAGCGCGACCCGGCCCCGTACGAGGCGAACGGCACCCCGGACCATGAGGTCGACGGTGCCGTTGTTCTGCGCTATGGCGAACAGATAGGTGACGCCGACCAGTGTCAGGAACAGCTCGCTGGGAAAACCGCCGATGATGTCGTCGGTGCTCATTCCCACGAAGACGGTGCCGACGATGAAGGCGGCGACGAAGCCGAGCGCGCCCATGTTTACCGGCAGCACCGTCGCGGCGATAAACATGATGACGAGCGCGATTATCGGTATCAGTTCGGTGGACATCGGGATCTCCGGATCTCGCAAGCGTGGGCAGTGTTGGTCGAGCGATGATCCGGACTGGATAGCCGCCTCAACGAGGCTCAAAACTGACCCAGTGGAGCATTGGCCTAGCCAATCATGGGCGTGAGATGGCTCACTGTCAACCCCTAGTGTGACTGCCGTTACGGGATGTTGCCGCGATACCCTTGACAAGGTTCATTGGAGTGGAGAGTAGGTGGCCCAGTGGTTGACCAACTTCGCCCGGTGATACGGCTTCGTCTGTACGAGGTCATCGTCGAGCAGCTGTGCGCGCACATCGCCGAGAACGAGATGGGCCCCGGCGACCGGCTACCGCCGGAGCGTGAACTGGCCGCCAAGCTCGGTGTGAGCAGAGCCTCTCTCAGCCAGGCGCTGGTCGCCCTCGAGGTCCAGGGGCTTCTGTCCGTCCGGCACGGTGACGGTGCGGTCCTCATCCGCCGACCCGTCGAGGAAGGAGCGGTCAAGGCTTTGCGGGAACACGCCGACCGTCTGCCCGACATCATCGAGGCCCGCGAGGCGCTCGAGGTGAAGCTCGCGGGCCTCGCCGCCGAGCGCCGTTCCGACGCCGAGATGGCGGCGATCGACGCCGCGATCGCGGCGATGGAGGCCGAGATCGACGCCGGTGAGCGCGGCGTCGCCGGTGACGAACAGTTCCACGAGGCGGTCACCACCGCTGCCCATTCGCCGCTCCTTGCCAAGCTGATGCACGAGATCGCCGGCCTCGTCCGCGAGACACGCATCGAATCGCTCTCGCAACCCAAACGGCCCCGCGCCTCCCTGGAGGGTCACCGCCGAATAGCGGAGGCAGTGCGGCGGCAGGATCCAGTCGAGGCCGCACAGGCCATGGCCGCGCACATCCGCCTGGTCTCCGACGTCGCGCTACTACGCGAAAGCGGTTGATGTCCGACACCCACCAGGAGCGGATCCGCGCCGCATTCACCCCGCAGGCGGCGACGTTCGAGGATGCCAGGCTCAACGTCGCCTTCACCTCGAGTGTGCCGTGGCTACTGGACCATATGGCAACCGGGCGCGACGACATCGTGCTCGACGTGGCCGGCGGGACCGGCATCGTCAGCCGGGCTATGGCCAACCGTGTCGCTCGTGTCGTCGTCGCCGACAGCACACCGGCGATGATCGATGAGGGCCGCCGACACGCCACGGATGAACGGCTGACCAACCTCGAGTTTGTGCGCGGCGCGGTGGCGAACCTGCCGTTCGCCGACGCGGCGTTCACCCTTGTCTTCGCCCGGTTCCTCCTGCATCATCTGCTCGACCCCCGGCCGGCCCTGGCCGAGATGGTGCGCGTGTGCGGTCTCGCGGGGCGAGTGGTGGTGATGGATTTGGTGGCCTCGGCCGACCCGGGCATTGCCGAACGCCAAGACCGAATTGAGCGGCTGCGCGACCCTTCTCACGTTCGGATGCCGCCGCGCGGCGCCGTGCGTCGATGGCTGCACGAGCACGGACTCGTGGTCGACGGCGTCGCCGAGCGGGAGATCGACCGGCCGGTGCTTGCGTGGCTGGAGCAGGCGGTGACGGACGCGTCGGCCGCGGCTCTGGTGTGTGAGGTCTTCGAAACCGAGCTCGCCGGTGGCGAGGTGACCGGCATGCGCCCGCACCGCGGAATCGACGGTGCGCTGTGGTTCCGCCAACTGTGGGAGATCACCACGGCGCACAAGGCGTGAGATCGACGGTCGCCGTGTCGTGTTGGGTTGCACAGGTTCGCATTCGGCGCGAGCAAATCAGCGGCGTGAGACCCGCCGGCACCGTGTCGTGCGCGGCAGCCAGTTCCGCCGCGTGCTCGGCCAAGTCATCTACGTCAACAGGGGGCCAACATGGTCGCGGCCAAGTTCGCGTGGCTGGCCGCTGCCCCAGAACGCCACCAAGCTGTTTGCGACGATCGCCGTCTTCAACAGATCGCCGCGTACCTGTCCTGACGGGTTGATGGTGTGCTCAACCGCTGAGGAGCTTCTTCTGAACCTTGCCCATTGCGTTTCGGGGCAGCTCATCGATGAAGACGACCTCACGTGGCCGCTTGTGGTGCGACAGCGTTTGGGCCACGAATTCGATTAGGCGGTCGGCGAGCCGTGCCTGGTTCTCTTCATCCGTGACGACGTACGCGACGACTCGCTGCCCGAGGTCGGCATCGGCCTGTCCGACGACGGCGACCTCGCGTACCGACGGATGGGCGAGCAGCGCGGTTTCGACCTCGCCGGCACCGATGCGGTAACCGCCGGATTTGATCAGATCGACGGATTCGCGGCCGACAATTCGGTGGAATCCCTCCGCATCGCGAGTTGCGACATCCCCGGTCATGAACCAGCCGTCGTCGGTCCATGCTGCGGCGGTTGCCTCCGGCTTGTTGAGGTAGTCGTTGAACAACATTGGGCCGCGAACCTGCAGTCGTCCGATGCTTTCGCCGTCGTGCGGCACCACCTGCCCGTCCTCGGTCCGCAACCGGGCGTGGGCTCCCAGCACCGGCTGGCCGACCGACCCGGGGCGGCGTTCGCCGTCGGCGCGCGTGCTGAGAGTGATCAAGGTTTCGCTCATGCCGTAGCGCTCGATAGGGGCGCTGCCGGTCAGCTCGGCGATGCGGTGGAAGACGGGGGTGGGCAACGGAGCGCTGCCCGAAACCAGTAGGCGAGCCCGGCGCAGCGCCCGCGCCGCCTGCTCGTCGGCGGCGATGCGCGACCACACGGTGGGAACGCCGAAGTACAGGGTGCCGGCCGCGGCGGCATAGCGCTCCGGTCGCGGCTTGACGGTATGCACGACGCGTGAGCCGATCCGCAGCGAGCCCAGCACGCCGAGCACCAACCCATGCAGGTGGAACAGCGGCAGACCGTGGACCACGGTGTCGTCGCGGGTCCATTGCCAGGCGTCGGCGACGGCGTCGATACAGGCCGCCAATGCCCGGTGGCTGAGATTGACACCCTTGGGCGCGCCGGTGGTTCCCGAGGTGTAGAGGATCATCGCGACGGCGTCGGCGGACGGCGCGCCGCCCAATTCGCCGCCCACGCGGCCGCGCTCTAACGCCGGTATCACCGGCAGATCCGAGTCGGGGTACGCCGGCCCCGCCCAGCAGGTCACCTTGGCGTCGGTGAGCATGTGCCGTAGCTCGGCGCTGCCGGAGTCGGGTGGAATGGGCACCACTGGAACCCCGGTCAGCAGGCAGCCGGTGACGGCGATGACGGTATCCAGTGTGGGCTCCGCGCACACCGCAACCGGGCCGTCGTCCGGCAGGGAGCCGGCAAGCGCGCACGCCGCATCGAATACTTGTGCCCGCGACATGCTCTCTGCGCCGATCGTGAGCGCCGCAGCGGAATCAACCGTCCCGGAAGCGGCGGGATCGAGGGACGTCAGAAGCATGGGGGAAGAGTTCCCCGGGCGTGATCCTTTCATTCATGTCTGATCCGATGGGTTGCTCAGACCATCAGAGGCTGGTCATGGGACGGGGTTTCGGCCAGCCGACGTCTCTGGGCGTGTCGCGCCGTGTATTCGCCGTTGGTCGAGCGAACACCGCCCAGCTACCTATTCGAGGTCGTTAACCAAGCCAGTTAGAACAGGCGGAAAAGGTCAAGCCATGCTCCGTTCGTGTACGACACTAACGGGTCGGTGTCAGCGGGGTTGAGACCTTCGGCCGCGTCTAAGCCCTGGACGAGCCAGGAAATGTCGAGGGCCGTCCCCCAGGGGCTCGTGATGGTACCCGTGATCAAGTTCTGGCCGTTGGGCCCTGCCCCGACGAGGTCGGCGTAAATATACTTGTAGCCAAATCCGAGGTCCTGAACGTCGAACACCGAGCCGACCGGCACAGCGGAACTCGATGACTCAGTGACGAGGAGCGCCTCGGCGTCGGAAAAGAACAACATGTTCGGAATGGTCGTCACGTAGGCAGTGAACGTCCCGGCGGAGTCACTGCCTTGCATAACGTCGAATTCCTTAATTCCCTGAATGGATGCATGCAGAGGCGGAAGGCCGTTTACTCCGGTGAACACTTCCGGAGCATCGGTCGGAGCAATGGTGTAGCCGTTGCCAAAGTCGAACGCAAAGATGTTCGTGCCGTCGGTGAGGCCTTTGGACGCGTCATACTGGAAGAGCCAGGAAAGGTCCACAGCCCCGCCCCTCCGGGTGTTCGTCAAGATAGCCGTGATTTTGTCGGTGCCGTCGTCTTGGGGAATGGACGCATAAACGGCCTTCAAGTTACCGAAAACTATCGTGTTGTACACCGTACCGATCGGTGGTGCCTCGCCCCGGCCTTCCTCGGGATACCCAGTGACGAGGAGTGCCTCGGTGTAGAAACCGACGAGGTCCTTCGTGGACGTCACCACGGCATTGAAGTGCCCAATCGGTTCGCCGTCCGCGCCGAGATAGTCGAATTGCTGATATCCCTGAACGTCTATGGTTAGCGGCGGAAGCCCGTTTACTGAGGTGACCTTTACGGGGCGCACTAGGGGAGATGTAGTCGGGTAGCGCAGGCGGCACGTTGGCCGCGTTAAAGCCCAGGCCCTTCACGAGCCAGGAAAGGTCGACACTCCGGCCGGTACGTGTGTTCGTCAAGATATTCGTTACCACGTCGTTTGCGTGGTTGCCGTCGGGTGAGGCGATGGCGGAGTAAACGTTCACGAAGGCGCCGAAGCCCGGCTTCCAAATGCTGATCACCGAGCCGTCCGGCAGAGCCCCCGTGCCGGGCGATTGGCCCAGCAAATCTGCTACACCAGAGTCGACGTAGAGTACCTGATGGGTGACAGGTGCCTCGCTGGCATTGGGGAGATGCGGAGTGAGATACGGAGCGGTGGACACGTAAGCATAGAAAGTCCCAGTGTTGCCATCGGCATCTACAACGTTGAATTGCTGATATCCCTGGATGCTTCCGTTCACACCCGGAGGTGGGGTGGTCAGATTGTAAATTCCGGTCACCGTTGCCGGATAAGCAGGCGTAATGGTGTAGCCGTTCACTAGTGTCGGGCTGATCGGGATCGGGCCAGCGCGTCAAGAGTGACGGCTGCGCTGGAAAGTTGCCGGCGCGCCGCCCCAGCCAGCACCCACGACAATGGCGATTCCGGCGTCGGGGCATTCGGGGCGGTCCCGGCGAACGGGTTGAACACATTGCCGAGAACGGCGGCCAACAGGTTAGGCCGTTTTACGGACACCGAAGCGGTCGGTGCGGCCCTCATGGTGAACAGCGGCGCGTCGAGGATGCGCGGGGGCGTCCACAGCGACGGCTGGGTGGAAACGGGGGGTGCTGTATCGGCGGGCGGCGACGCCAGCCAATCCTTGATGGCCGGTGCTCTGTTGACGAACCCGTTCGCGACGACATTGTCGGCGTCGCTGTCGATCGGTGAGGGGTCGGGAAGCGTTGTGCGTGCGGCGAGGCGTTCGGCCCGGCGGTTGGCATGTGATGACGACTCGCCCGAGCTAGAGGTCGTCAGTGGCGTGTTCTTGTCGCCGGTGGTCGTCGCACCAGCCGCGTTCTGTATCGCGTCGGTCACCCGCTTGACGGCATCTTCAGCAGAGTCCGACAGCCGCTTGACGATCGATGTGGCCGTGACGGAGGTGGGCGTCGTGTCGGTCGCGCTGTGGCGCCCGGTGACGTCGGCGGTGCCGGACGGCTTGACGACGATCTTGCCGACGTCGTCGGGCGCGTTGTCGTTCACCGCGGCGGTGTTGTTACCCGAACCGTCGCCGGTCTGCGAGTTGTCCGATGGGGCGTCTCCGTCGGCGGTCGCAACAGCGATGCCCTGCCCGGTGATGATGGCTGTGCCGACGCCGAAGGCTACTGCCAACCCACCGACCCGACCGATATAACTCGCAGCGTTCATTGTTGTCTCCTAACAACTTGAAATTTCGCGGCGCCCGAGGGTCGACGGGCATGGTCTCCGCTGAGGTGCTGGACCCCGACCCCGCAGGGGTGGAGCATCAATCTCCGGGTTTTCATTAGGGGCGCGTCAGCCGGCATGACCGGAGAGCCTGATCGCGTCGTACACGGACCCGAGGTCGCTTCGGATGCGCTCGGGGTCCAGGTCGAACTTCTCGGGCGAGTGCTGGTGGCGGCTCTTGTAATTGCGCTGCCGCTCCGCCTGCTCGCGTACCTCCTCGACGAAGGCCGGGGTGGGCTCGACCTCGATGAAGTCGAGGATCCGTTTCATCGTCGGCTCGAGGTCCTGAATCAGGTCCGAGTACCGCACCACACAGAGGTTGCGTTCCGGGATGAGGCCGGCCGACTGCGCCTCATGGAAGGAGCGGAGCATTTCGCCCGAGGCCTGGTACAGGTTCTCGAGCCACCGCCGCTGGTCCTCTTCCCGGGTGCGGTTCCAGACGTCGTACGCGTTCTCGAGAACGCCTGCCAGCAGCGACATGCCGGACGGTATGACCTCGACCGGATCCCGAATCACGTATACGAGCTTGCAGTCGGGGTAGCGCCGCAGGACCGCGTCGAGGCGCATCGTGAGCATGCTCGTCTTGGCCAGGATGCGGTTGGCGCGCCTGTACGTCAGGCTCCGTCGCCAGCACGCCTCGTGGTAGCGGAAGAAGCGATCCTCGTCGCGCGCCGTCACGCCCTCGATCCCGAATTCGCGCCGCGACAACTCACTCCCCCAGGTGTCTTGCCAAGCGAGGAAGTACGCCCAGGCGAACGGACCGTCGAGCGTGCGGATGAACCACAGCACATCGTCGGTCTCGATGCCGCGAAGGCTCGTGTCGTGCACGTCCGAAGGGTGGTAACGCGCGGGCGACAGCCGGTCGAGGCGCGGGACGATGCGACCGAGTAGCTTGCGCGCCGTGATGGCCGGGAAGAGCATTTCCCACAACTCGAAGGCGGCCATCCCGCCGGCTCCCAGCAGTAGCCGGTGCAGGAACGTGGTGCCGCTTCGCGGGTTGCCGATGATGAAGATCGGCCGGTCGATCGGCTGCTTGCGGTGGCGGGGATAGATCAGGTGGTCGAGGCCCAGGGTCGTCGCTGAAATGGCCTGCCGCACCTGGAGAATCAGGAATGTGCCGAGCGGCCGCAGCCAGAATCCGAAGGTCTTATTGATTGTCCGGTAGAGGCGCAGGTAGTGGCCCATTCAGCACTCCCACACCGCGGCGGCGCTCACGATCGTAAAGCCGGCCGCGGCGCTGGCGACGACGATCTTGTCGCCGGTGGCGACAGTGCCGTTCCTCAAGCGGTAGTCGAGCGCGACGGCCCATGAGGTGCTCGCCGTGTTCCCGAACAGCGAGTGGGTATGCACGCATGCCTGGGGCCGCGCGCCGAGCTCAGCCAAGACTCGCTCCAGGGCCCGCTCGCTCGGCTGATGGAAGGCGTAGTGGTCGACGTCCTCTGGCGACCATCCGGCGTCCGCCAGGAGGCGGCGGATCTCGGGCGGCGCGTGGGCCCCGAGTGCGAACAGCTCTTTCGAGTGCGACGTGAAGCGCCCGTCGACGGGTGCCCTGCACAGGGCCCAGTGCTCGGAGAGTGTCTTATGGGTAAGCCCCACGAGCCGCGCGCTGCCCGGCGGCAGCGGTTCCCGCGACACCAGGAGCGCGGCGGCGGCGTTCCCGAGCGTCAGGCCGGCAACGCCGAGCGTCACCTCCTCCAGCGACTGCATGTCGTAGCTGATTCGGTCGCGCGTCAGCTCACCGGCGCAGATGAGCGCCGTCTGCATCTCGTCGTGGATCGCAAAATAGCCTGTGGCGACGTGCAGCGCCTCGATGAGTCCGGCACAGGCGCAGGTCACGTCCATGGCGTGGAGCGGCTTCGCGCCGAGACGTCCCGCGACCTCGGCCGCGGTCGCCGGTTCGAATGCGTCGCGGGCGATCCCGCCGTAGATGAGGAGGTCGATATCGGTCGCCGCCACGCCGTTCTCTTCAAGGCAGGCGGCCGCCGCGCGAGACGCGAACTCGCCGGGCGACAGCGATTGGTCCTCGTCGAGGTAGCGCATCTTCGTATTACATCGGTCGAAGACATAGCGGATGCTTTGCTCGATCAGGTCCCATTCGGACGCCGGGCCACGGAACGAGTCGCGGACGCGTGACAGCACCGCGTCGTTGTCGACCGCCGCATCTGGAATGACGGTCGCGGGCCGCGAGAGGTACAGGCGTGGAAGATTCATTGAGACGGGACCCCCCTAAATCTCGAGCCGCGGGATCCCCACAGGCTTATGAGCCACACGACGGCACCGCAATTGCAGCTTGCCGTTGTGTGCGAACGGCGTGTTCGTTCTCCGAAGCTACTATGCCCTTCCGCCACCGTCAGCGGTTTTGCTAGATCAGTATCAGAACGGGGCGTGTCCCTCAGATGGGCGTGTCGGATCGCCAGGCGCGGTTACCACCGCGTCGCGTGGTCGTGAGTGGCCAGCGACGAGAGCTTGCCGTTCACCGGAACGGCACCGACGTCTAGGTGCTGCCGTCCCACGGGCCGCGCACTCGAATCGTCGCCATACACTCCGCGGCCCATTGATGACGTCGACACAGAAGCCACTGAAGCGTCGTGACATGTGGTCTTGTGTGAAGCTGAGGGGAATCGAACGCCAAAGTAAGTTCACAAAAGTGCGTCTACTAGCGCTTTTAGTCTCATTCGACCAATTCGAGTGATTTCTTGCGCTCGTGATCTGATGCGATGGCGGCGGAATCGGTTGGCGTCATGCCGGTTTCCGAGTGGTTTTGCCGAGTTCTGTTGCAGCAGTTGGGTGGACGTGCTGCGCAGTGCGCACCGCAAGTCGGCCAGCAGACGCAGCGCCGGCCTGAGTCATACTGAAACCCGCGCCAGCCGACTGAGCGCGGTTGAGCACGCCCACACACCAGCGACGGGCAGGAGTGTTCGTCAAGGCAGCCGCCCGCGGGCAGCGCAGCCCGCGTTTACCCAGCCCGGTGAGCAACCCCGCCCACGCATCACCGGACTCCGACGACGCGGCTTCTAGCCCGACGAACATCGGTTTGCCGTCGGACCGCTCGCAGTCCGCGATGTTTCTGCGGCGTTGCTGCTCTGTGAACGCGTTGACTTCACTCTTTGCAATGCCTGAACCGCCCGGCGAGTCCGGAGACTTTCTGTTAGGAACTCAGCCGGCAACTGGTCTCTGCGTTTGAGCGTAGTGGGCGGTTCCATTTCGACGGGTGGGATGTCGCCGCAGTATTCGTAGAGGCCCGCGACGCGCCAGCATGTCCGCCTAGGCCGCCCCGTTCGTCACCATTGACGATCGCCACCGCCAGGTGCATCCGGTCCCCGACGGCTTCGTGTAGGGCAGTCAGGTGTTCGCGGGGGAAGAAGTAGAACTTCGACGCGTCCAGTCGCTGCATGATCTCGTGGTAGATGGTGACCCACTCGTCAAGCCGCTCCCAGTCGTCGAACACACCTCGACCCCGCCCCGTCGGGCGCGGTTGATGTGGTTGTGGTGGTCCCGGCGGGTCTCGTGCCACGTCTCCTCGAGGCTGAGCGTCAGGTCGACCGAGACGGTCTCGCCGTGATGGATGACGTCACCCGCTGTGTCGAGCACGTCCAGTGGGACGGGCAGCAGCGGGTGCAGCCGCACGAACGTCGTCACCAACCCGTTGGCGCTCACGGGGGAGCGGTACGCGCGTACCGCTTGATTGGTCGCAACGCTGGCACTCGGCAGCTACGACACGATCCTGAAGCCCGCCCTTGAGGCCGCCCTGTCTTCGGCGCATTCACCGGAACCTGTGAATTCTGCCAAATGGCCCTCACGAAGGGCGTAATTTCACCGCAACAGGTTCACAGGAAGTTGCGACGGAGGCCATGCGACTACAGCGGCGGCAGGCAATCGCTCCCGAGCACACGCGCACACCACGCCGACGCACCGACGGCGCGTCCTTCCGACCCGCTCTGCACTGGCGGGCGACATTCTTTATTGCTCAGCCACTTTCAATTAACGGAGAACCGTCATGGGATACGCCAGGCACATCGGTCGCGTAGGAGCACTAGCGGTGACTCTGGGAGTTGGGGTCGCCATCGCGACGACACCCGGCATTTCCTACGCCAGCCCTTCGGGCTCTTCGACATCGAGCGATTCGTCGACATCGACGGTACGTCCTCGTCGGGTACGTCCTCGTCGGGTACGTCCTCGGGCACCTCATCGTCGGGCACTGATCGGCCCTCCACGTCGGGCACTGATGGGGCGTCGACCAATGGGACTGACGGCACCGATGGAACCGACCCGTCGGACTCCACCGACGATTCCAGTGAGGGCACCGAAACACCAGCCGACGACACTGCCGACGAAGACACCGCCGCCGACGAAGATGCCGAGGAAGTCGACGACGCTGACGACCCCACCCCCGGCGGACTTGACGAGGACACCCCACCGGGTGCCGGTGACGCGGGCACACCGCCTGTCGAGACGCCGGAAGAGGACGACGTAGTCCCGGAATCGGCGAGCGGCGATTCCGCAGCCCAACAGTTGGCGAGCGAGACGGACGGCGTGCGGTCCTTCGCTCGTTCAGACGTCTCGGACCAGGTCGACTCGACAGACGACGAGGCTGCCGGAGCGTCCACCGAATCCGACGGGCGACAGGTGCAGACGTTCAGCATCGTTTCGGAGGATGAGGGCTCGGGGACGCAGTCGTTCATGAGGACCATGGCCGCGACGACAACGATGGCCGCGGTCACGACAGCGCCTGCGCCGCGGCCGCGCCCAAGGCTGGTCAGTATCATTTCGGACTTCGTCTCGAACCTCGTCGCTGCGGTGCTGAATCCGCTGATGGGGTCGGGCGACGGGTCGCCCATCCAGATGCCGATTCTGTCGGCGGTGCTCGCAGCGGTGCGCGAAGAGTTCCAGCGCTCCATGACCCGCCGCACCGCGCCCGCGGCCTCTCAGTACACCGTCACTCAGCTCACGGGCCCCAAAGATAAGCCGCCGGCGGATCCCACTCCCAACGTGTTGGTGATCGGCGTGGACGGCACGAACTTGAGCAGGATCCTGGCCGACCCCGAGAACGACAACTTCTTCGCTCTGATGGACGAGAGCACAACTGCCGCCTCGAGCATCGTCGGGCACACCACCATTTCCAACCCGTCATGGACGGCCATCCTCACCGGTGTGTGGGGCGAACGGACCGGTGTGATCAACAACGTCTTCACCCCGTGGACGTACGACAAGTTCCCGACGGTGTTCAACCAACTGGAGACGCTGAATCCGGACATCGACACCACGGTGATCGCCGACTGGAACGTCATCAACGCCATCTCCGGCGCGGGTTCGGTTCCCGCCGATTTGAACATCTATGTGCCGCAGATCGAGGGTGACACGTACTGGGACGAGACCGACGACGCGGTGGGCGACGCTGTCGTCGACGCGATCGCGAACACCGACGCGGCCACCCCGAGCTTCCTCTTCAGCTACTTCGTGGGCGTCGATGAGAACGGCCATATGTTCGGCGGCGCATCGCCGGAGTACGCGGCGGCCATCAACAACGTCGACGACAACCTCGGCGAGATCATGGCCACGATCGACGCCTGGGAGACGGCCCACCCCGGTGAAGAGTGGACCATCATCGTCGTCACCGACCACGGACACCAGCCGCAGAAGGGCTTCGGCCACGGCTTCCAATCACCCGACGAGACAGCGACATTCGTCATCGCCAGAGGTCCGGACTTCGAGGACGGCTGGGTCAATCCGGAGTACGAGATCGTCGATACGACGCCTACCGTCGTGACGCTCTTCGGCGGCACTCCGCTGGCCGGCTCCGACGGCGTATCGCTGACCACACTCGGCGACAGCGATGAGGATCCCGCCGATCTGCACCAGGCACTCGAAGACATGATTGCCACGAACCAGTCGCCCGACATCATCACCACCGTGGCGCTGAGCCTTCGGACGATCTTCGCCACAATCCCGTACTTGATTTACGGATTCACGGTCGACAGCACCGGCCCGATCAAGATCGTCGGCGACGCCCTCTACGTGGCGACGAACGTGCCCGCACAGATCGTGGCTTTCCTGACCGGCGTGACCGGCGCCCGCATCTTCCCGATCCTGCCGCCGCCGCCGCCGTCGTGGCCGAATTCGCCGGAGGAGGCCGGCCCGGCGGTTACGACGATCCTGGTCTGCGGAGTGCCGGGAGCGGTCGCGGGGTCATGCGGGGACGCAATCGTCGCGTGACGGGTGCCTTCGGCTGTCCCAGCCGGACCGGCTTTTGACGTTCACGTAAACGTGAGGCTAACGTCTCGCAGATTCAGTGCCACCGGTTATCTACCGACCTAGCCTGGAGGCATGCTCGCCGAGCCTTTATCGCCAGAACCGCTTCGCAGTGCTTTCCAGGGAATGCTGAACAGTGCATTGACCCGCGGGCTCCGGGTATCCGACTACTCGGGGTTGGGGCCGCGCACTCTAGCCGCTATCGACACGGTGGCCTCTGACCACCCGGAAGCCGATACCGAAGCCATTGCCGCTGCCTATGACGCCTTTGATCAGGAGCACGGCGCATGACCGATTTCGCCCGGATCCCCGGTCGATCGTGGTGTTTGCCCCCGGTGTCGACCGTGCGCCGCCGTCCGGGCACGTCGCGTGGGTCGACACGACGGCCGAGCGTGGCGACGGTCTGAACATCTGGACGAGCCGGCAAGTGAAGGATCCGCCCGGCATGTCCTATATCCTGTTGCCCTGACCAGGGAACTCCGTGTACGCCGGTGCATCGGTGGAATTAACTCGCTACTCTGTTGCGCGGGTTCAGACTGCAGCCTCGCGAGATCAACCGTGACCGCGTGGGCGGTCGCTTAACAAGAGGTGAGGCTTGGACGAGCAGCTTTGCATCGAAAAGTGGGTCGAACGTGTCGCGGTCGTCGCCGCGTCCGGGGAACTCGACATGCTCACGGCCCCTCAACTGAGGGACGCCGTCCAGTCGGCGTTGAGCAAGACCCCCGCCGGATTGATCGTCGACCTGACCCAGGTGGATTTCCTGGGGTCGGCAGGCATGCAGGTGCTGATGGAGGCGCACAACCAGACAAGCGGCACCCAGACCCGGTTCGCCGTCGTCGCCGAAGGATCGGCCACGAGTCGGCCGCTGAAGATCACGGGAATCGCCGACCTGATCGACCTGTTCTCCTCGCTGGATGACGCGTTGGAGAACTTCACTGCATGACTGAGCGGCCGGCGGGGTATCCGTTGGCCATCATGACCGATCCGATTTTCTCAACTAGCGCAACGAACGCGGATTTCGCGTGTGTCGACACGGCGGACGCGCGGACCGTGGCCCGGTTGAGGCACGAACTGTCGCGGTGGCTGCGCGCGCATTTCGCGCTCGATCCCGTCAGGCTCAACGACGTGCTGCTGGCCGTCAACGAGGCGCTGACCAACGCCGCCGAGTTCGCCTATCCAGAGCAGCGGGGGACGATGGCGCTGGAGGTCCGCTACGACGCCGCCGAGGGCACGCTGATCGTCGATGTCTCGGACCGTGGGAGGTGGCGGCACGTGGACCCAGCGGCCCAACCGAACACCCGGGGCCGCGGCATCCCCTTGATGCGCGCACTGGCCGATCGCACGACGATCTCCCGACTGCCCAACGGCACTCACGTGCGACTGCAGTTCGACTATTGCTCCCGTGTGACGGCGGAGGCCTGCGTCACACCGGCTTAAGGCGACGGTCGCATTTCGCTGCCGTGTGCTGAATTCGCGCTATGACGCGGTCGCAACTTTCGGCCGTACGCAAATGGGCTTGCATTCTTGGGTTATGGCTAACCATTCGCGGGCCGCTGTGGGCCTCTTTGCTTAATGCGATTGTCCCGGAATGGCTTTCGGATGCGTTCCGGACCGCCCTGGATGGCTACTGTGCAGATCTGCACTCCGATGCGGTGCGTTCTGCAGCCTTCAAGGGCGGCGCGACAACCGCAATGGCGGTCCACGTGCGCAACGGCGAGTTTGCTGCCGTGTCGGCATGTGATTTACCGCTCACTTTCCTCCGCAAACCTAAGAGGGTGTTACCAATGGGGGACGTGGGGAAGTCCGAAGTTGCGTTGCCCTCCCGATGTCATCGCAGTTCAACGCGACGAAAACTATTGCTGTCCCTAGATAACGACTCCATAACGAATAGTTTTCTAAGCGGTGTCTGAGAGGTTTCCGTGAGCCGACGTCCATCCGTGTTTGCGTCGCCGCGGAGCATTGATTTTCGTCGCTAGACTCGACACCGATCGCGCCCTGTCGGGCGCATGTAGATGTGGAATCTAGGGCCGGTGAATTCTCATGCCGGCGGAGGTACCGATGAAAATGGCTAACTTTTTGATGCCCAAGAACACTTCTGTGGCGGAAGTGAATCATGAGGCGCACCTGAACCCGGATGTCACCCGGCTGGGCGCTGTCGCGGTTCGCCGCGGCCCGATCGGTGACATCGCCGCGACCGACGACGGCACGCTTGTGGTCACCAACCCCGGCGACGACACCGTCTCGCTGCTCGACGCCGACACCCTGGCCGTGGCCGGCGTCGTCGCGGTTCCCGGTGAGCCGTTCGCCGTCGCCGCCTCCGGAGACCGTGCCTTCGTCAGCACCTCGTCGTCGAACTTCGATGCGGTCGCGGTGATCGATACGGTCACTCAGACCGTTGTCGCCACCTATTCGTTGGCTTTCAGCGTGACAGCGCTCGCGGCCAGCCCGGACGGTAAGCGGGTCTACGCAGGCCGCACCGGTGACGGATACGTCGATGTCGTCGTCATCGACACGACCGCCGAGCGAGTGGGCACCATCGACATCGCCACCGGCGCGGGTATCGGAATCGACGCCGTCCGGGTCGACCCCACCGGCAAGCGCCTGTACGTGGCGACCACCGACGCCCGCGGCAGCGCACTCGTCGCCGTCGACGTCGAGACCGCACGGGTCCAGCGCACGATGTCGATCGGTTCACCCATCCGCGACATCGCATTTGCCGACGGCATCGCCTACGTCCTGACGTCGGACCGGGTCCGCGGTGGCGCAGTCGAGGTGGTCGACCTGTCCACCGGGCGCATCACCGACACCGCCGATCTCGGCGTCGGCGCCCCCACTCAGATGACGATGAGTGCCGACAAGACGCGTGCGTACATCGTGGACTACGACAACGTCACGGTGCTGTGCACATTGACCCTCAAGATCGTCAACAGGGTGACGGTCGACGCGCGGCCGTCATGTGTCGCAGTCGATTCCGACGCGGGCCGGCTCTACGTGGCCGACTACTCGGGCGCGGTGACCGCGCTGTCGGTCGCATCGGCCATGCCGCTGCTGTACTCGCAGTTCGTGGCGACCAACCCGATTTTCGTGCCCCAGGTTGCCGAGCTGGAACCCGTCACCGCCTGACGTCCGGTGCGCGCTGGTTCGTTCTGCGCGAGCAGACGCAAATATCCCCGACACGCCGCGGCAACACGCGCTTTGCGTCTGCTCGCGAGAGGTCCGTGGCGTTAGCGCCACTGGTAACGGGTCTTGGGACGGCCCGCCTTGCCGTAGTCCGTGTGACGGGTGACGGTGCCCTCGTCGGCGAGCCGTTCGAGGTATCGCCACGCGGTCACCCGTGACACGCCCACTTGCTTGGCCACTTCGTCGGCGGTGATGCCGTCAACGGAATCCCGTACTGCGCGCGCGATTTCGTCGTTGGTGCCCGGCGCCGCACCCTTCGGCGCCGCGGCCCGGTCGGTCACCCGCAGTTCGGCGAGCGCGCGGTCGACCTCGGCCTGGCTGGCGGCGTCGGTGCCGGCGGGCAGGGCTTCGCGATAGCGGCGGTAGCGATCGAGCCGATCGCGGAACGCCGCGAACGTGAACGGCTTCAACAGGTACGCCAGCGCTCCCTGACCGACCGCCGCACGCACCATCTCCAGGTCGCGTTCGGAGGTGATCGCGATGATGTCCGGCGCCGGCCGCAGCCCCGACAGTCCCGAAGCCAGCGCGATGCCGTTCGCGTCGGGCAGTCCGAGGTCCAACAGCACCAGGTCGATCGGTGTCTCGGTGGTGGCGGCTTCCGCGGCGGTGCGCATGGCATCGCGGGCGGTGTGGGCGACACCGGCCACCGAGAAGCCCTGAAGCCGGCCGAGATACGTCCGGTGGGCCTCGGCGATCAACGGTTCGTCCTCGACGATCAGCACATTGATCATGAGCCCGCCAGAACCGTCACGGTCACCACGGACCCGTACGTGATATCGGTGGTGAGAATGCCGTTGTGGCGCTTGACGACCTGGCTGACCAACGCCAACCCGAGGCCGTGGTGATCGGACTCGCCCTTCGTCGAGTATCCGCGTTGCATGGCCTTCGCGAAGGTGTCCGGGTCCATGCCCGGTCCGCTGTCGGCGACGCGCAGCGTGAGCGTGTCATCCAGCATCTGCACGGTGACTTCGACCCACGGATCCTCGCGGTCGCACGCATCCATGGCGTTGTCGATGAGGTTGCCGACCACGGTGACCATCTCCTGTCCGGTCAGCGGCACCTCGTCGGAATTCGACGGCAGGCGGGTGTCCTCGGTGATGGTCAGCTCGATGCCGCGTTCATCGGCCTGAGCGGTCTTGCCCAGCAGTAGTGCGACCAGCGCGGGCTCGCCGACGGCACTGGACAGCCTGTCGACGAGCTGTTGGGACAGCGCGAGCTCTTCGGTGGCGAACTGCACCGCATCGTCGGGTCGGCCCATCTCGACCATCGTGACGATGGTGTGCAGCTTGTTGGCCGCCTCGTGTGCCTGCGACCGCAGGGTGTCGGTGAGCACCTTCAGCGAGCCGAGTTCGCCCAGCGCGCCCTGCAATTCGGTGCGATCGCGGATCGTGACGACCTCGGAGGTGTGAGCGTCGGCGACGTGGGAACGGTTCACCACGAGGACACGGTCGGCGGTGACGTGCACCTCGTCGCGCGCACCGGGCCCGTAGGTGCGCAGGAACTCCGGCAGGTCGGCGCGGTCGACCGGCCCGGGCGGCAGCGCGAGCAGTCGGCGGGCCTCGTCGTTGACCAGTGCCACACCGTTGCGGTCCAGCACGATCAGCCCCTCCGACACCGAGTGCAGGATCGCGTCGTGGTGCTCGTACATCACCCGCAGCTCGTCGGGCCGCAGCCCGTGCGTCTGGCGCAACAGCCGACGCCGGATCACCCACACACCAGCCAGGGAAAGCGCCAGCGCCGCAACGCTTATCGCGGCGATGGTCGGCCACTGCGAGCGCCACCGGTCGGCCAGGCTGGTCTGCAGGATGCCCGCCGAGACCAGGCCGACGATTCGGCCGGACCCGTCGCGCACCGGCGCCACGGCACGGATCGACGGGCCCAGCGTGCCGGTGTAGAACTCGCTGAACGTCTCGCCCCGCAGCGCAGGATCGATGGTGCCGATGTACTTGCCCCCGATCTGTTCGGGGTCGGTGTGGGTGAACCGGGTCCGGTCCGGCGCCATGATCGTGATGAACGCGATGTCGGTGTTCGTCCTGACCGCCTCGGTGACCGGCTGCAGAATCGCCGTGGCCCTTCCGGATTCGATCGCCTGGGCCGTCGACGGCGAGTCGGCCAGTGCGGTGGCGATGCCGACGACCTGCTGGCGTGCGGCCTCGTCGCCGTCGCCGCGGGCGTCGAAAAGCGCCAGCGCGCTGCCGGCCAGCACCACCACGGCGATCACCAGGATCTGCAGGGTGATCGCCTGGCCGGCCAGCGATCGGGGCCACATTCGGCTCAAGGCGCGCCCAGTTCCTCTGCTGCGATGGCGAAGATGTCGTCTCCTGCACCGATGGCGACGAAATGTCCGGCGCCTGCGACCGAATGCCACACCGATCCGGGCATTCGGTCGGCCACCATCTTGTTGATGGGTTCCGGAACGAGTCGGTCATCGGTTCCCTGCCACATGTGGACCGGGCGCTCGATAGCCGACACGTCGAAAGCCCATGCCCGGTAGAGGAGTTCAGCGTCGCGGACCAGGCCTTCGGAACCATGGGTGAAGCATTCGGCGCAGGAATCGCCGAACCCGGCGGCGATCTCCGGTCGATCCAGAACCTGTTGGTCGTAGTCGTTGACGCCGTTACGAACTTGCTTGACGAAGCTTTTGCGAAAGTGCTTCGCGGTGAAACCCAGCGTCGCGTACATGAGGCGGAAGCCGGGTGTGAAGCGCAGTGCCAGAGTTCCGCCCAGCGCGTCGATCTTGGACAGGTATTCCGCTGCGGAGTTGTCGCCGAACGCTCCGTAGCTTCCTGGGGCGATGCTGCTGACGTGGCGCAGTCGACGAGGGTCGATGTAGGCGGCGGCGGCCAGCGCCCATGGGCCACCCTCCGACCAGCCGGTCACCCCGAATTCGTCGAATTCCAACGCGTCGGCGATCGCGATCAGGTCGTCGGCCCAGCCGGAGTACGTGCGCGCCTTCTGCGGACTGGACTGACCCATGCCCGGCCGGTCGACGCAGACCAGCCGGATCCCGTTCTTCACCGCGGAGGCTTCGAGGAGCCGGGCCTCGAGCCGACTGCTCGGCCCGCCGTGGTTGTGGATGACCAGCGGCCCGTTCGGATTCCCGACTTCCAGATACGCGAGACGACGGCCGTCGCGGGTCTGTACCGCCTGCGGTGGGTCGTTCGTCGTCATCATCCCGAGTTCTCGTGGCCTGGACTGGTATCCCAATGTCGTCCGCACGTGAGGCACGTAGCCGTCTTCTTGATTCGGTCTACCGTGCGGCGTTTGGTGGTCTCCATCTGGTGTCCCCGCACGCGACACCACCACGGCCCCAGCACCGCCTTACCCCGCCATCCGCGTCCAGCGCATAGCGCAGTTTAGATGCGCGCGCATGAACGTAATGAACTAAAGCGTGACCTGACTCACGTCTCGGTCGACGCTACTTGCAGATCACATTCGTCGACCTGGAGGAAGCCATGACCGTTCTCGACCGCCAACCACCGGTATCCGAACCGCCGGATCCGCCGCGCCGCCGGGACCGCACCCACTGGCTCTATATCGCGGTCATCGCCGCCGTGGTCATCGGCGTCGGGGTCGGCATCCTCGCGCCGGAGGTCGGCAAGAGCGTCGGCGTCCTCGGCACGATGTTCGTCTCGCTGATCAAGATGATGATCGCGCCGGTCATCTTCTGCACGATCGTGTTGGGCATCGGCTCGGTGCGCAAGGCCGCGACCGTCGGCAAGGTCGGTGGACTGGCCTTCGTCTACTTCCTGATCATGTCGACGTTCGCGCTCGCGATCGGCCTCGTCGTCGGCAACCTGATCCACCCCGGCAGCGGCATGAACCTGACGGAGACCACTGCGGGTAAGGGCGCCGAACTCGCCGAGAAGGCGCACGAGTCCGGAGGCCTGCTGGACTTCGTTCAAGGCATCATCCCGGACACGCTGTTCTCGTCGCTGACCGCAGGCAGCGTGCTGCAGGCTCTGCTTGTCGCGCTGCTCGTCGGCTTCGCGCTGCAGGCCATGGGCACCGCGGGCGAGCCGATCCTGCGCGGCATCGAGCACCTGCAGAAGCTGGTTTTCAAGATCCTCGTGATGATCCTGTGGCTGGCCCCGATCGGCGCATTCGGCGCGATCGCCAACGTTGTCGGCCAGACCGGCTGGACCGCCGTGACCCAGCTGCTCACCCTGATGCTCGGCTTCTACGTGACCTGCCTGCTGTTCGTGTTCGGTGTGCTCGGCACGCTGCTGCGCGCCGTGTCGGGTGTCTCGATCTTCAAGCTGGTGCGCTACCTGGCACGCGAGTACCTGTTGATCTTCTCGACCTCGTCGTCGGAGTCGGCGCTGCCGCGACTGATCGCCAAGATGGAGCACCTCGGTGTGGACCGCAGCACCGTCGGCGTCGTCGTGCCGACCGGCTACTCGTTCAACCTGGACGGCACCGCGATCTACCTGACCATGGCATCGCTGTTCATCGCCGACGCACTGGGCAGCCCGCTGTCGGTCGGTGAGCAGATCGGCCTGCTGGTGTTCATGATCGTCGCGTCCAAGGGCGCCGCCGGTGTCACCGGTGCCGGCCTGGCCACCCTGGCCGGCGGCCTGCAGAGCCATCGCCCCGACCTGCTCGACGGCGTCGGCCTGATCGTCGGCATCGACCGGTTCATGTCAGAGGCCCGCGCGGTGACCAACTTCTCCGGCAACGCCGTCGCGACGGTCCTGGTTGGCTCCTGGACGAAGACCATCGACCGCGACCGCGTGAATTCGGTGCTGCGAGGCGACGATCCGTTCGACGAGTTGACGATGGTCGACGCCGATCACGCCACCCGTGACGAGCGAGTTCCCACGCCTGCATAGTTCGCAAGCGCACCGGGACTGCGGTGAGATCTTCGAAAGGCGATCTCACCGCAGTTTCGCCGTCCCCGAAACTTTTTCGAGATTGCGTTGAACCCCCTTCGCGGCTGCCCCGTTGAACCGCGTGAAGGCCACAGGGGCCTACACCGAATGGAAGGGAGGCGTGGCCATGCGTGCAACGCTATTGATACTGGCCGGAATTGCAGCGGCAGCGTGCGGAGCGATCGCCGCCCCGGCAGCCATCGCGTCGGCGGCCGATTCGGCTCAGCTGACGATCGCGACACTCGAGGCACAAGGATTCGATGTGAAGGTCAACCGGATCGGCAGCGCACCGCTGAACCAGTGCGTCGTGACCGACATCGGAAACGTCCGTGAGCGAACGGAATTCGTTCGCCGGGGAGACGACCTGATCCAGGTCGTCGCAGAGCGCAACATCACCGTCACCGCCGACTGCTCGCGGCGCTGACACCCCTCACAACGGCCAGGCGACCTACACCAACGGTGGCGTCGCGTCGTTGCTCAGCCCGAGCAGTCCAGCGACACCGAGATCGGCTGGCTGATGATCTGCGGGAACAGCACGCCGTCGTTGTCGCCTCCGAGGAGCGGCTTCAACTGAGTGAACTGCTGCGGATTGCGAACACTGGTGACCACGCAATCCGACAGCGGAGCAGTGCCGATCTTGTCGATCGTGACGGTGTACCCGTCGTCCTGCAGCTTCTGGATCGTTTCCTGCGCTGATTCACCCTCGTCGGCCGACGCGAGGCCGGTCGACGCCGCAAGCGCGCACACGCCGAGTGCCGCGGCGGCGAGGATCCATGTTTTCCGCACGGGCCAATGATCCCTCATCAGCGCTCGGCGCGTTGGTAAGCGGTCACAACGGCCGCGCCGCCCAGTCCGATGTTGTGCTGGAGCGCGGCGGTGACGCCGTCCACCTGGCGCTTGTCGGCGGTGCCGCGCAGCTGCCAGGTCAGCTCGGCGCACTGCGCAAGGCCCGTCGCGCCCAGCGGATGACCCTTGGAGATCAGCCCGCCCGACGGGTTGACCACCCAGCGCCCACCGTAGGTGGTGTCGTTGTTGTCGATCAGCTTCGGCGCCTCGCCCTCGGCGCACAGGCCGAGCGCCTCGTAGAGCAGCAGCTCGTTGGCCGAGAAGCAGTCGTGCAACTCGATCACCTGGAAATCTGACGGCCCGAGCCCGGACTGGTCGTAAACCTGCTGCGACGCTTGAACATTCATGTCATAGCCGATCACATTCTTGGCGGTGCCGTCGAACGTGGACTCGAAATCGGTGGTCATCGCCTGGCCGACGATCTCGACGGCCTGACCTGCCAGCCCGTGCTTGTCGACGAACGCCTCGCTGGCCAGGATCGCTGCGCCCGACCCGTCGGAGGTCGGCGAACACTGCAGCTTGGTCACCGGGTCGGAGATCATCTTCGCCGCCAGGATGTCGTCGAGGGTGTACTCCTCCTGGAACTGCGCGTACGGATTGTTGACCGAGTGCTTGTGGTTCTTGTAGCCGATTTTTGCGAAATGCTCAGCGGTGGTGCCGTATTGGCGCATGTGCTCACGGCCCGCCGCGGCGAACATCCACGGCGCCACCGGGAATCCGAACTCGTCGATCTCGGAAAGCGCCTTGACGTGGCGACCCAGCGGCGACTCGCGATCCTCGGCGCCGCCTTGCAGCGCACCGGGCTGCATCTTCTCGAAGCCGAGCGCGATGGTGCAGTCGGCCAGTCCGCCGCGGATCGTCTGCGCGGCAAGGAACAACGCCGTGGAACCCGTCGAGCAGTTGTTGTTCACGTTGACGATCGGGATGCCCGTCATGCCCAGTTCGTAGAGGGCCCGGTTGCCGGACGTCGAATCGCCCGAGCAGTATCCGACGAACCCCTGCTGTACTTCTGCGAAGTCGATTCCGGCGTCCTCGAGCGCCTTGGTACCCGACTCACGAGCCATGTCCGGATAGTCCCAGCCCTCGCGCCGACCCGGCTTCTCGAATTTCGTCATCCCGACGCCGACGACGAACACCTTGTTGAATTTGGCGGTTGGCATGACACGTCCCTTCGCTGCACTGCCGTATTCACAGCAACATACAGCGAGTGGGCCTCGGCGGGTGATGGCCTTCCCGATCAGGCGCTATGGCCCATTTCGACAGCAGGGTCGTTGCCGGGCGGTGATACGCCGAAATCACAGCCCTGATGCAGATCTCGGCGTTAGGGCCGAAATCGGACCGGCGCCGCGAAGACCGGACTCCTGTGCAGCTAGCGGCTCAAGCGAACTTCAGCCACCAGTTGTGCAGGTCCACGAGGTTGGGGCCCTGGGCGTCGCCGATCAACATGTCCGCATTAACGGTCCACGCGACGTCCTGGTTGCCGTTGAAGACGCCGCAGGCGATACGGCCTTCGACCTTGTCCGGGGTCTCGGTGAAATGCCACGTCGTCGGCGAATCGACTCCGCTGTCCGGGCATTGCACCAGTTCGGAGTTCGCCGCGACAGACTCATCGAAGGCCTTGTCGAGGGCCACCTGGTCGGCGAACAGGGAGTACCGGGCGTTCGGCGGTCCGCCTTGCGGCGACGCCGCACCGCAGTCGACAGTCGCCAGTGCGCCCGTCGCCGGAGGGTGCACCGGCTGGCATACGCCGTCGTCGTAACCGCGGGGCAGCACGGCGATGAGCTTCGAGTCGAACGAGTCCGGGTTCTCCGCGGTGACCGGTGGCCTTGTGGTCCGCGTTGTCCGCGTTGTCCGGGGCGCCCGTTCGCTGGTCTCGGCCGTGGTGGTGTCCGGCGGGTCCAAAATGCCCGACGTCGACGTGTCGTCGTCCGGCTTGGCGATTAACCAGATGCCCAGCGCGCCGACGACCAACACGAACACCGCGGCCGCGGCCGCCAGTGGAATCCACGGGACTTTCGTCCCCCCTGACGGCGGCTTCTGAGGTGGACCGGGGGGCGGGGGCGACGTCGACCACATCGGCCCACTCGGCGGCCCACTCGACGGCGGCGAAGGCGTGTGGAACGCCACCGGCCGCGGACCGGACGGCGGTGGCGGCGGGGGCGAGGTGTGTGAGAACTGGTAGGGCGGTGGCGTCGGCGGAGGCGTTTGCAGCTGCGGGTGGGAAGGCGGTGGCGGGGGTGGCATCATGGCGGGCCTGGTCGCCGCCTCGCTGCGCTGCAGAATCGTTGCCGCCTGGTCCTGTTCCCGATGAGTCAGTGCGTCGGTTGCGGCCGTCGCCAGGTCGCCCGCGCTGGCGTAGCGCTCGTCAGGGTTCTTCGCCATGCCGCGGGCGATGACCCCATCGAACTTCCCGGGGATTCCTGGTCGTTGCACGCTTGGGCGAGGAATCGGGTTCATCAGGTGCGCGGTGATGATCGTGCCCACGCTCTCGCCGGAATACGGCTGCGACCCGGTCAGGCATTCGTGCAGCACGCAGGCGAGCGCGTACACGTCGGCACGGTAGGTGACATCGTCGTTGGTGAACCGTTCCGGCGCCATGTACGCATAGGTCCCGACCGCGGTGCCCAGCTGGGTCAGCTTCTCGTCGGTGACGGCGTTGGCGATGCCGAAGTCGACCAGGTAGGCGAAATCCTCACGGTTGAGGATGATGTTTTCCGGCTTGACGTCGCGGTGTGTGATCCCGGCTTCGTGGGCGGCGTCGAGCGCCGAGGCGATCTGCTTCACGACAGCGACCGCTCGCGCGGGTGTCATCGGCCCATAGCCCTTCAACACCTTGCGCAGGTCGTTGCCTTCGATCATGCGCATGTCGACGAAGAGAAACCCGTCGATCTCGCCGTAGTCGTGGATCGGCACCACGTGCGGCTCCTGCAGCCGGCCCGCGGCATGGGCCTCGCGCTGGAGTCGCTTGCGGAACACCGGATCGCTCGACGCCGACTCCGGCAGCAGTTTCAGCGCGACGATGCGGTCCTTGACCGTGTCCTCGGCCTCGTACACCTCGCCCATGCCGCCCTTGCCCAGCAGCCGTCGCAGCCGATACGGGCCGATTTGGGAACCAACGCGTGACTCCTGTTCGGGGTCGCTCATCGGGGGCTTCTCCTCAGGGGTGCGTTTGCCGGCAAATACACCCTAATGCCGCGCTACGCCGGACGCGGGTCGATCTGGAACGTGAGCTCGTGGTCGCAGATGCGGATCGCGTCGCCGTCCAGAACACCGAACCCGATCTTGACCGGCCCATCGGGACAATTGTCGCTCGCGCGGGCCGGGAAGTGGTGTAGACCGGAGTAGAACGTGTTCTAGTTTGCGAGGAGGCGCTATGGGCCTGCGGGTCGTGCAATGGGCGACGGGAGGCGTCGGAGTCGCCGCCATCAAGGGCGTGCTCGAACACCCCGATCTCGAGCTCGTCGGCTGCTGGGTGCACTCGCCGGACAAGGCCGGCAGGGATGTCGGGGAGATCATCGGCGCCGAAGCCCTGGGGATCACCGCGACCAACAGCATCGACGAGATTCTGGCGCTGGACGCCGACGCGGTGATCTATTCGCCCCTGATGGCGAACCCCGATGAGGTCGCGGCACTGCTGCGGTCCGGGAAAAACGTGGTGACGCCCGTCGGCTGGCTGTACCCGAGTGAGCGCAGCGCGGCCCCGATGCGTGAGGCGGCGCTGGAGGGGAACGCGACGCTGCACGGCACCGGCATGGCGCCCGGCGGTATCAGCGAGAAGTTTCCGCTGCTGTTCTCGTCGTTCTCTACCGGTGTGACATTCGTTCGCGCCGAGGAGTTCTCCGACCTGCGCACGTACGAGGCGCCCGATGTGCTGCGGCACGTCATGGGCTTTGGCGAAGTTCCAGAGAAGGCGCTGACGGGACCGATGCAGAAGATGCTCGACAGCGGCTTCATCCAGGCCGTGAAGATGTGCGTCGACCAGATGGGCTTCAACGCCGACCCGAAGGTGCGTGCCACTCAGGAGATCGCGGTGGCGACCGCGCCGATCGACTCTCCGCTGGGCGTCATCGAGCCCGGCCAGGTCGCGGGCCGCAAGTTCCACTGGGAGGCCCTGGTCGACGGCGAACCCGTGGTGCGGGTGACGGTGAACTGGCTCATGGGTGAGGAAAACCTCGACCCCGCATGGACATTGGGCACCGGGCAGCGCTACGAGATGGAGGTCCGCGGCAATCCCGACATCACGATCGTGGTCAAAGGCTTCCACTCCGAGATGGGCGGTGTCGGACCCGAACACGGCATCGTCGGGACGGCGGCGCACTGCGTCAACTCCGTACCCGCGGTGTGTGCGGCCGAGCCGGGCATCCTGACGCTTCTGGACCTGCCGCTGATCAGCGGCAAGGCCGCGCCGGGGTTGGGTTAGTCGCGGGGCAGGATGCCGCCGTCGAGCGTGATGACCTTGTTGGTCAGATAACCGTTGCGCAGCATGGCAATTGCCATGTCGGCGATCTCGTCGGGTCGACCGATGCGGCCGACGGGGATGGGGATCGGGGGAGTGCCGGTCTCCAAGTCCGCTGGAAACATCTTCGTCTCTCCCACCAGTGCCGGTGCCAGGCTGTTGACCGTCACGCCGTCGGCGGCGACGCGCGGCGCGAGGTGGTGCATGAGGCCGTGTAGGCCCGCCTTGCTCGCCGCGTAGTGGGCGCCGACCACGCCGCCGGTGAGGGCGGCGACCGACGAGATGAACAGGATGCGTCCGTACTTGCGCTCGATCATCGCGGGCAGAACCTGTTGCGCCAACAGCCACGGAGCGGTCAGGTTCACCGCGAGCGTCGCGTTCCATGACGCGAGATCGATGTTCTGCCAACCCTTTATGTCGGCGGTGCCCGCGTTGGCGACGAGCACGTCGACCGGGCCGAGTTCTGCCTCGGCGTGCGCCACGAGCGCGCCCGGTGCCTGCGGGTCGGACAGGTCGGCGGCGACGATAGTGACCCGTCGCCCATGGTCCCGCGCGTAGGCGGCGACTTCCTCGGCGTCGTCGGCGTTGCGGCCGTAGGCGAGGCACAGGTCGGCGCCCTCGTCGGCGAGTCGGCGCGCGATGGCCTTGCCGATGCCGCCGGACGCGCCGGTCAGCAGGGCGACCCGGCCCGTCAGATCGACCATGTCCCTCCTAGGGGATGCGGTAGAAGGGATTCGGCAGCAGGTAGGTCTGTTGTGAGAAGCCGCCGGCTAGATCGGAGGGCTGGTCGCCGACGTTGGCGATGATCGTGTAGCCGCGCGCTTCGATCTGTGCCCGCTGCGGAGCCTTGAAGTCGGCAGCAGAAACATAGTGTGCACCAGGCGGTTCCATGATCAGCTGCTCGTAGCCGGTGTAGCCGACGGCTTGCAGATTGCGTTCGGTCGCGGCGCGCTGGGACTCGGGACGGCCGGTGATGAAGAAGATCGTCGCTCCGCGCTCCCTTGCGGTGGTGAAGATCTCCATCGTCGGCGGGATCACCGTCGACTGCGCGCGCATGTCCCACGCCTGCCACCCGCACGGCCCCTGCGGTAGCTCGTCGCACGGTCCGTTGTATACCCGGCCAAAGTCATTGGCCTTGATGGCTTCCCAGTTCGACAACGCGGTCTCGTCGATGTCGAACACCACTGCCGGGCGGGCGACGCGCGGGGCCTGGTCGTTGATCCACGCGACCGCGGGCGCCGCGGCCTGCTGCAGGTTCGTCAGGTACGCACCGCTGTCGTAATACGCGACGGCGTCGTTCTTGAGGTCGCCGACGTTCGCCGGTTCGACGGGCGAAGGGACTATCGGGGCGGGCGGTGCCGGCGGCTCGGCGACAGCGGCCGGACAGCCCGCGAAGATCAATGCCGAGGCTCCGATGGTGGCGATGAATCCCGTGCCGCGCATCATCGCTTGACCTTAATGGCTCAGCAGGCCCGCGAGCCGGTCGGTATCGGTGAAGATCGACATGTGCCAGGCGCCACCGAGGACGGTGAATTCGGAACCGGCGAGCCGGTGGTGCATGGCTTCCATCGTGGCGGGGCCGGACACCGTGTCACGTTCGGCGACGACGGCAGGGGTGACGACGGTTCCCCGCTGTTCGAGAACCCGTCGGACGGCACTCCACACCGCTGGGGTCAGCGGTGTGCCGTGTAGCAACAGCCAGCGCACGCGCCGACGGTACCGCCGCGTTTGGCACACTCGCTGCCGTGACGACGAAACGGGCACTGGTGCTCGCCGGCGGTGGGCTGGCGGGAATCGCGTGGGAAACCGGCATCCTGCGCGGCATCGCCGACGAATCACCCGCCACGGCCGATGCGCTGCTCAACGCCGACGTCATGCTCGGCACGTCGGCGGGGTCGACCGTGGCCGCGCAACTCGTCAGCGGGCTCGGTCTGGATGCTCTCTTCGAACGGCAGATCGTGCCGTCGACCACCGAGCTGAATCCGAACGTCGGCATCGAGGAGATCACCGAACTCTTCCTCGACGCCATGATGCAACCCGGCTCGAAGGCCGAGAAGCTGCAGAAGATCGGTGCGGTCGCACTGTCGACGGAGACCGTCACCGAGCCTGTCCGGCGCGACGTGATCGCACACCGCCTGCCGTCCCATGACTGGCCGGACCGGGAGCTTCGCATCACCGCCATCGACACCGCGACAGGTGAACTGGTGATGCTCGATCGAGACTCCGGCGTCAACCTCGTCGACGCCGTAGCCGCCAGTTGCGCCGTGCCGGGCGTCTGGCCGCCGGTGACGATCGGAGGCAGCCGATACATGGACGGCGGCGTGGGAAGCACCGTCAACCTGGAGTTGGCCGCCGACTGCGACGTCGTCGTCGCGCTGTTGCCTCAGGGTCGGTCATCGCCGTCACCGTTCGGCAATGGAGCGGTCGAAGAGGTCGATACGTTCAGCGGCTCGGCGTATGGAGTGTTCGCCGACGACGAATCGCTGGCGGCCTTCGGTGCCAACCCGCTCGACCCCGCCTGCCGGGAGCCGTCCGCATTGGCGGGTCGCGAACAGGGCAGACGCGTCGCCGCCGACGTCGGGGCGTTTCTCGCCCGCTGATTCAGGCGTCGGCGACATCGGTCGCGAGGTCGGCCTCATACTCGTCGAGCGCGGTGCGGGCCAACGTGTGGCCGATGTCGATCACCTCGGTGGCGCGGTGGAATTCGAGGCTGCGGCATGCGGTCCGCGGCACCTCGATCAACACGTCCGGCGGGTATGCGGCGAGGGTGTGACGGGCCAGCGCGGCCTGCGCGATGTCGATGGTCCGGTTCATCACCTCGAAGCTGCCCAGCCTGGGCACCGATGCTTCCCGGGATGCGTCGACGAGTTCGTCCTCGCTGTCACCTGATCTCGTGGCGGTGGCGTCGAACAGCGCCGTGGTGCTGCGCCACACCCGGCTCAACCATTCGGTGGTCGCACTGGGGCCGGTACCCTCCGGTGCTTCGCGACCACCGGACTCGCTGCCGCTGAGGCTCACGGCGATCGTCAGATCGGCGTTGACCGCGGCGATCGGCGCCATCGGCAGCGGATCGAGGATGCCACCGTCGGCGAGCAGGCGGCCGTCGAGCACGTGGGGCAGGATCACGCCGGGGATCGCGATCGACGCCCGGATCGCCGCGTCGACGGGACCGCGCTGCAGCCACACCGACTTGCCGGTGAGCAGGTCCGTGGTCACGGCGGTATACGGGATCGGCAGTTCCTCGATCGTCACCTCGCCGAGAATGTCGCGGACCGCGTCCAGGATTTTCTCGGCACGCAGCACCCCCGCCGCGGTGATCTTCGGGTCGAGCAGTCGCAGCACCGCGCGCTGCGTCAATGACCTGGCCCAGCCGGCGAACTCGTCGAGCTTCCCGGCCGCGTGCAGGCCGCCGACGAGGGCACCCATGGACGATCCCGCGACACCCACGATGTCGTAGCCGCGCTCGCGCAGCTCACCGATCACCCCGATATGCGCGTAGCCGCGCGCCCCGCCACTGCCGAGGGCGAGTGCGACTCGCTTTCCGGCCATGCCGTCATTCTGCGCTGTTCAGCCGCAGAGAGCGTCGGAGGCCGCCTGGGCCGCCACGATCACCGCGGCCTGACGCTGCGGCGGGAGGTGGGACCATGGCGTGCCGAAGGTGCCCGGACCGGACGAATCAGTGCTCTGCACGCTCCTCAGATAGGGCTCGAGCTGTGTCTTCGCGTCACCGCCCTGCTGTCGCATCCATTCGCGCGCGGCCTGACATGCCTTGAAGTACTCGTCTTCGGTGGAGTCTGCCGGAGCCCCGACGGCGGTCGTGACTCCGCCGGGCGACACGGCGACATCACCAGGGGCCGCAGTGGGAGTTTCCGAAGTCGCCGTGGTTGTCGCGGACTGAGTCGACGACGTGGCCGGCTGACTGTCGGTGCCGGACGAGCACCCGGTGCCCACGGCCATGCCGACGATCACGAATGCCGACGCAGCTGTGGCGCGACGAAGGTGCCTGAGCATGCCCGCCAATCTATGCAACGGCTCGGCTGTGATCGCTTCCGCCTGCGCGGATCAGCACCGGCGAGCGGAAGGCTTTGGAGGCCGATGCGGTCCCGGTCGCTAGGTCGAGCTATTTCTAATCACCGTGAATTTTGGCGGATCCCCTCCGATCAAAGCCTGAACAGGCGCTTTCCGGCAGCGCATCGGCGGGCCACGGTCGGCCGCCCCGCGCCCCGCGTTCCCGTGCCAGACTTGCGGCCGTGACGACCGGATACCTGCGCGTATGCCACGAGGACTGTTGCGCCTAAAGCGCCTGTCCCCGATCCGTCCGTCATTCCTGGAGTTCGCATGGTTACCGCTGTCTCCGCGCCTACCCGGCTGCGTCTTCCCGATTTGTTGCACACCACCGACCGCTACGCCGACGACGTGCTGTCGGGGAGCTACGACGGCCTTCTGCCCGATGGCGGCCCGCCGACGAACGACCGTTGGTTCACCCTGTTGCATGGCGACGACGAACTCGATGTCTGGCTGATCAGCTGGGCACCGGATCGCTCGACCGAACTTCACGACCACGGCGGCTCGTTGGGCGCCCTGACGGTGGTGTCCGGCGCGCTGCGGGAAACGCGATGGGACGGCGAATCGTTACGGCGCCGACGTCTGACGGCGGGCGATCAGGCGGCTTTCCCCCTGGGTTGGGTGCACGACGTGGTGTGGGCGCCCGATCGGGACACGTCGGCGCCGATAGCGCCGACACTGAGTGTGCACGCATACTCACCGCCGTTGACCGCGATGTCGTACTACGAGGTGACGCACCAGCACACGCTGCGCCGCAGGCGCACCGAACTCACCGATGAGCCGGAGGGATGACGTCAAATGTCTTCAACGTCGGTGGCCAGCCGCATCGACCGTGTGCTCGATGACGCCCGCACCCGCCTGAGCAGATTGGCTGCCGGCGAAGTGCCTGCGGCGTTGGCCCGCGGCGCGGTGCTCGTCGACATCCGCCCGCAGGCACAGCGCGACCGTGAAGGCGACGTCCCGGCGGCGCTGGTGATCGAACGCAATGTGCTCGAGTGGCGCTGCGACCCGACCAGCGACGCCCGACTGCCACAGGCCGTCGGCGACGACGTCGAGTGGGTGGTGCTGTGCTCGGAGGGCTACACCTCCAGCCTGGCCGCGGCGTCCCTGCTCGACCTGGGGCTGCACCGCGCCACCGACGTCGTCGGCGGTTACCACGCGTTGAAGGCCGAAGGGGATCTGGTCTAAGCGTTTTCGTCGTTGCTCAGAAGCGGACGCAGCTTCTCCGTCTTGGCCGGGGTCCAGCCCGGCGGCTCGAGAATCTCGGCCCATGCGTTGGCGACGTCCTTGACGTACACGTGGCCGTGCCCGTCGGGAACGTCCACGGCCACGGCCATGTCCGCGGACACCTGCAGGAAGGTGACGATCGGAACCCACTGCATGCGCCCGGAGACGTCGTAACCCCGCGGCTCCTTGAGCCAATCCGGTTCGGCGAACAGCAGATCGGGATTCCACCAGGCAATCGGGTCGGACGCGTGCTGCAGATACACCACCCGCGGACGGCCCCACTGGTCGGGCGGTCGGTCCAGATTGTCCGAGTGCGCGGCGAAGCGGACGTTCTCGCCCTTGTCGACGATGGGCAGCCACTCCGGCGAGTCCTTGTCGCGGTCGCGGGTGAGTTGAGTCCAGATGGTGTTGTTGAACGTCGGGCCGGAGAACAAGGCTCCGTCCGTGCGGGCGATGAGGTTGTTGAGCGCCAGGAACGGTGCTTCACCGCCGAACGACCCGAGGCTCTCGCCGAACACCACCAACCGTGGCCGCTGCGCCTCCGGCATCTCGCGGATCAACTCGTCCACGGCCTCGAACAGCGCCTGACCGGCCTGTCGCGCGTTCTCCTTGTCGACGAGGAACGACAGCCAGCTGGGCAGGAATGAGTACTGCATGGACACGATCGCGGTGTCGCCGTTGTACATGTACTCCAGCGCCGAGGCCTCGGCTTCGTTGATCCAGCCGGTGCCCGTCGTGGTGGCGACGGCGACCACCGCGCGGTCGAGGCCGCCCTTCTGTTGCAGTTCCCGCGCCGCCACCGCGGCGGTCGCCTTGATGCTGTCAGCCGAATGCAGTCCGGCATAGGCGCGGATCGGTTCGATGGCGGGTCTGCCGTTGAACTTCGAGAGGTCGTCGACCGTCGGCCCTGCCGCGACGAACACCCGGCCCTGGTGGCCCAGCGATTCCCAGCTGACCGACGAGTCCGGGCCGCCTGAGCGCAGCGGAGACGTCGGCGCCGCGAACTCAGGATCGGTCTCGTCGTTGGCCGCTGCGAATGTCTTGTTCATGGCGCTCATGCCGAAACGCACCACCACGCCGTTGAGCAGCGCGATGCTCAGCGCGAGGAGCAGCGCGACCACGACGACGGCCGAAATTCGAGGCGGTGCAAAGCGATTGAGCTGACGCACCAGGAAGCGCACCAGTCTTCCGATCAGCTGGCCGATCTCGACGAAGATGAACAACACGAGAATGGCAAGGACGGCGCACAGGGGGTGATCCCAGAACCCGAGGCGCGGTACGCCATTGAGGTCGCGCACTTCGTCCTGCCAGACGTGGAAGTAGATGATCATCAGGATCTGGCCGATGACTCCGACCACCAGGAGCGCGAGCCAGGCCCACCGCGGGGCCCGGGGACTGGTGTCCCTCCCCTGCATGTAGCGCGACAGCCATACCGCGAACACACCGAGTCCGTAGCCGATCGCGCCCGCCGCGCCGCTGACGAGTCCCTGGAACAGAGGACCGCGGGGAAGCAACGACGGGGTCAACGAGAGCCACATGAAGACCAGCCCGAGAGCCGTTCCGAAGAATGTGTAGTGGCGAAGCCACCATGGCCTCTTGGGTGGCAACTCCTGCTGCGGCGGTGCGTCTTCCGTCGACGCTGTCTTTTCGCCGGTGTCGGTCACCCACGCAGATTAACGGTGGCGGAAGTTCGGTGGGCGCTTCTCGGTGAACGCGTTCATGCCTTCGGTCTGGTCGTCGGTGGCGAAGGCGAGATCGGGTATGCGGCATCAACAATCCGTTCCTCAGCAACGTGGACCGATCGACTTGGGCACTGTAAGCGAGGCGAACCTCGATGCAGAACGACGTTGGCGGCTTATGGTGTGCGTAGTTTGCTGCTTCACGTCTTGCTGGGAGGGCTTGATGGAAGGCACTCCGTTCGGGCGCTACCGGTTGCTGGAGTTGATTGGCCGCGGTGGCATGGGCGAGGTGTGGCGCGCCTACGACACGGCTACCGACCGGATGGTCGCGGTGAAGGTGTTACCGGCAAATCTGCTCGACGATCAGACCTTCGAACAGCGGTTTCGTCGAGAAGCGAATGCGGCCGCCGCACTCAACGAGCCACACGTCGTCCCCATCCACAACTTCGGCGAGATCGAGGGTCGGCTGTACGTGGATATGCGGTTGATCGACGGCCGTGATCTGCAATCGCTTCTTTCCGAAGGGGCGTTGAGTCCTGCACGGGCGGTGAAGGTGGTCGAGCAGGTGGCGGCGGCGTTGTACGCCGCGCACAGGGTGGGATTGGTGCACCGCGACGTCAAGCCGTCGAACATCTTGGTTGCTGAATTTGATTTCGCGTACTTGATCGATTTCGGGATCGCACGGACGGTCGACGAGAAGGGGTTGACCAACACCGGCAGCGTGATTGGCACGTGGGCGTATATGGCGCCCGAGCGGTTCAGCACCGGCCGGACCGATCCGCGGTCGGACACCTACGCGCTGGCGTGTGTGTTGCATGAGTGCTTGACCGGACGGCAGCCCTATCCGGGAAACAGTGTGGAGCAGCAGATCGCCGCGCACTTGACGACTCCGCCGCCGCTACCGTCGACCACCCAACCAGGTGTGTCGCCGGCATTCGACACCGTGATCGCCACAGGTATGGCCAAGGAACCTGAGCAGCGATATCGAACGACCCTCGAGTTGGCGAATGCCGCGCGCTCAGCTGTCGACACCCCCGCCACGCGCCCGGCCCCGAGGGTTCGGCCCGCGTGGCCCACCCAGCCGGTCCAGCCAAACCAACTGCCCGCCGCCCGTCCGCCGGCCACACCCCCGCCCACCTGGCGGCCCTCCCCGTTAGCAGCCACCCATCTCGCCGGCGTCGGCCGACCCGACCCCGATACCTCTGCTGCCCAACCGGTGTCAACAGGTGGCGTCTCGCGGCGATCGAGGCGCGCGATGATCGCGATCGCTGCGGTCGTCGCCGCCATTGTGCTTGTTGGGGCGGCGATCTTCGCGACTGTCCAATTTGGGCGTGAGCCGGACGACAGACGGGGTGATCCGCCGCCCCCTATCGACCCCGAACCAACCCCCCCGGCGGATCCGCCGCTGAAGGCGGCGGCGCTCGAACGAGTGTTACTCAGCATCGGCAGACTCAACGAAATCGTCGGATCCACTGCGATGACGATCACCAGTGACCTGACGACAATGACCGACCATTCCGCCGACGTTTCCGACCGTGAGTGTCTGGGCGCGATGTATGGCGCTGAGACACCGGTCTATGCCAAGTCCGGCTGGACTGCCGTGCGAGATCAGATCGCGCGTGAACCCGGCGAAAACGATCACTGGGTTGAACAGACCGCTGTGCTCTACCCGTCTGCCGAGCATGCTGAGAATTTCTTCAGCGAGTCGCGGGCGCAATTGGAAAGCTGTGGGGGACGCACGAACTCGGTACGCGACGAGACCTCGACCTACGTATGGCAAATCGAGGCCATCAAGGTGATGGACGACTTGATCGTGCAGCGGACCGCGCAGCAAGACGCTAGCGGCTGGGCGTGCCAACACGCCCTCGCGGTGGTGTCGAATCTGACCGTCGAGACCTGGGCGTGCGGATACAGCATTCGCGACGAAGGCGCCACCATAGCCACGGAAATAGTCGAGAACGCCGCTAGGGCGTCGTAGACCCGTATCCGTGTCGGTCGCCCACGCAGATCAACGGTGGGTGAAGTTCGGGGGCCGCTTCTCGGTGAACGCGTTCATGCCCTCGGTCTGGTCGTCGGTGGCGAAGGCGGAGTGGAAGAGCCTGCGTTCGTAGAGGAGTCCTTCGGCCAGCGTCGATTCGAAGGCGCGGTTGACGGCCTCCTTGGCCATTCGCGATGCCGACAGGGACATCCCGGCGATCGTCTTGGCGACCGCGTTCGCCTCGTCGAGAAGTGTGTCGGCGGGCACGACGCGGGAGACCAGGCCGGCACGTTCGGCCTCCTCGGCGTCCATGTTGCGGCCGGTGAGGATCAGGTCCATGGCCTTGGCCTTGCCGACGGCGCGGGTCAGCCGCTGCGAGCCGCCCATACCGGGGAGTACGCCGAGTTTGATCTCGGGCTGACCGAACTTCGCGGTGTCGGCGGCGATCAGCAGGTCGCACATCATGGCCAGTTCGCATCCGCCGCCGAGCGCATAGCCCGCGACCGCGGCGATGGTCGGCGTGCGGGTCGCGGCGAACTTGCCCCACGCCGCGAAGAAGTCCGAGGAGAACACGTCCGCGAACGACAGTTCGGCCATCTCCTTGATGTCCGCGCCCGCGGCGAATGCCTTCTCGTTGCCGGTGATGACGATCGCGCCGATGCCGGCATCCTCGTCGAATTCTGCTGCAGCCGTGGTGACCTCGTTCATCACCTGGCTGTTGAGGGCGTTCAGGCCTTCGGCCGGTTCAGCGTGATCGTGCCGACGCGGTCATCGCGCGTGACGAGGATGGTCTCGTAGTTCATGCCTCGACTCCTCCTCGCTCCGTTCGCTCGTTCCTCGCTGCGATCCTCACTCGTTGTCGTCTTCGGTAGTTCATGTGAACTCCAATTCACGGTCGGCCGGCGCGAAATAGGCCTCGACGTCGGCGGTGGTGACGGCCGCCAGCGACGCGGGCGACCATTTCGGGTTGCGGTCCTTGTCGATGACCATGGCGCGGATACCTTCGACGAATTCATGACTGCGCGAGCATGCGCACGACGTCCGATATTCCTGGCGCAGTACGTCTTCCAGGGTGTTGAGTTTGGCGGCCCGCCGGATGGCCTCCAATGCGACGCACAGGGAGATCGGGGAGCGGGTGGCGATCAGGTTTGCCGCGTCGTTGGCCGGCCCCGCGTCGTGGCCGCGCAGTGCCGCGACGATGTCGACGACAGTCTCGCCCGCGAAGCACTCGTCGATCCAATCCCGTTGAGCCAGTAGTGGACTCGGCGGCGGCTCGACGGCGTGTGCTGCCAGCGCGGCGTCGATGCCGTCGGCGATGACGGCCTGCTTGAACTCACCAAGGGTGTCGTGATGCACGAAGTGGTCGGCGAAGCCTATGGCGATGGCGTCGGCGGCGCCGAACGGAGCGCCCGTCAGCGCGGCGTGCAGACCCAGTAGCCCCGGCGCACGCGACAGTATGAGAGTGCCGCCCACGTCGGGAATGAGACCGATACCCACTTCGGGCATCGCCATCTTCGTGGTGTCGGTGACCACTCGCACGCTGCCGTGGGCGCCGACCCCGACGCCGCCACCCATCACGATGCCGTCCATGAGCGCGACATAGGGCTTGCTGAAGCGGCCGATCTGCGCATTCAGCACGTACTCGTCGTACCAGAACTGTCGGGCTTCGGATCCGTCGGCGCGGACGCTGTGGTAAAGCGCTACGAGATCGCCGCCGGCGCAGAGTCCCCGCTCACCGGCACCGTCGACGACGACGGCGTGGATGTCGTCGCTGCGGTCCCAGTCGGCCAGCACCGGCGACATCGCGTTGACCATCGGGTGGGTCAGCGAATTGATGGCCTTGGGCCGGTTGAGGGTGATCAGGCCGACGCCACGGTCAACGTTTACTAGGACATCCTCGTTTTCGCCCACGGATATGCAATGTAGATCGTCAACGTGCAACGAGCTTCGCCGGGTAGGGTTTCCTGTGAAGATCCTGGGAGGCTCTTTCGGGAACCGATCAGGATCGCCAGTCGTTGAGCGTGTGTTCGTCCACTAGGTCGAACCAGAGCACAGGAGAGGAACCGACGTGCGGGAGTCCAGCAACCCGGTATTTCGTTCCCTGCCCAAGGGTCAGGGTGGATATGCGCAGTTTGGTACCGGAGCCGCCGGCTACGGTGCGCAGGCGGTACAGGCAGATCCTTATGTGACGCAGTACCCCGACCAGCGGCAGACCGGCGTCGCCCGGCCGCTGACCATCGATGACGTGGTCACCAAGACCGCCGTCACGCTGGCCGTGGTGACAGTGGTCGGCATCATCTCGTACTTCTTGGTGTCGCAGAGCCCCGGTTTGATGATGCCCTTCGTGCTCGTCGGCGCGCTCGGTGGTCTCGCGATGGTCTTGATCGCGACGTTCGGACGCAAGCAGGACAACCCGGCGATCGTGCTGAGCTACGCCGCGCTGGAGGGGCTCTTCCTAGGCGCGGCGTCGTTCTTGTTCGCGAACGTCGTCTCCACCGGTGGCCCCGGGATGATCGCGCAGGCGATCTTCGGAACCGTCGGTGTGTTCGTCGGCATGCTCGTCGTCTACAAGACCGGTGCCATCCGGGTGACGCCGAAGTTCACCCGAATGATGGTCGCCGCCCTGTTCGGTGTGGTAGCTATCGCGCTTCTCAACTTCGTGCTCGCGATCTTCGGTGTCGGCGGCGGCGAGGGCTTCGGTCTTCGTAGCGGTGGTCCACTCGCGATCATCTTCTCGCTGGTCTGCATCGGTCTGGCGGCATTCATGTTCCTGATCGACTTCGACCAGGCGGACCAGTTGATTCGCGCCGGTGCGCCGGAGAAGGCCGCCTGGGGCATCGCCCTCGGCCTGACAGTCACGCTGGTCTGGCTGTACCTCGAAATTCTGCGGCTGCTCAGCTACTTCAACAGCGACTAGCAGCCATCGCGAAAAGCCCGGCACGAAATGTGCCGGGCTTTTTCATGCGCCGAGTGTGGAGTTATTGCACAGGATTTCGGCGATTCCGTGCAATAAGTACACACTCGACGGCGACTAGCTGAGACGCTCCACGACCATCGCCATGCCCTGGCCGCCGCCGACGCACATCGACTCGATGCCGAACGTCTTGTCATGCGTCGCAAGGTTGTTCAGCAGCGTGGCGGTGATGCGGGCACCCGTCATGCCGAACGGGTGGCCCAGGGCGATGGCGCCACCGGACACGTTCAGCCGGTCCTCGTCGATGCCGAGTTCCCGCGCAGAGCCCAGCACCTGGACGGCGAACGCCTCGTTGATCTCGACCAGGTCGATGTCGGAGATCTGCTTGCCCGCCTTGGCCAGCGCCTTCTTGATCGCCTCGATCGGGCCCAGGCCCATGATCTCCGGCGACAGTCCGGACACGCCCGTCGACACGATGCGCGCCAACGGCGTCAGACCGAGTTCCTTGGCCTTGGTGTCGCTCATGATGACGACCGCGGCCGCACCGTCGTTCAGCGGACACGCGTTGCCCGCCGTGATGGTGCCGTTGGGCCGGAACACCGGCTTGAGCTGGCTGATCTTCTCGTAGGTGGTGCCTGCGCGTGGGCCGTCGTCGGTGGTGACCGTCGTGCCGTCGGGCAGCTTCACCGGCGTGATCTCGCGCTCGAAGAAGCCGCTCTTGATGGCGTCCTCGGCGCGGTTCTGGCTGCGCACGCCCCAGTGGTCCTGGTCCTCGCGGCTGATACCGGTGTGCAGTCGCGACGTTCTCCGCGGTCTGGCCCATCGCGATGTAGAAGTCGGGGATGTTGCCGTCCTCGCGCGGGTCGTGCCACTCGGTAGCGCCCTCGGCCGACTTGGCGGTGCGGGCCTGCGCCTCGTCGAACAGGGCGTTCTTGCTGTTGGGGGCACCGTCGGCCGCGCCGACACCGAAGCGCGACACCGTCTCGACGCCGGCGGAGATGAACACGTCGCCCTCGCCCGCCTTGATCGCGTGGAACGCCATCCGGGTGGTCTGCAGCGACGACGAGCAGTAGCGGTTGACCGTGGTGCCGGGCAGGAAGTCGTAGCCGAGTTCGACGGCGACCGCACGGGCGACGTTGTAACCGGCCTCACCGGCGGGTTGCGCGCAACCCATCATCAGGTCGTCGATGTCCTTGGGGTCCAGCGACGGGACCTTGTCCAACGCGGCGCGCACGATCTGCGTGGCCAGGTCGTCCGGACGCATGGTGACCAGCGAACCCTTGGCTGCGCGTCCGATTGGCGAGCGCGTGGCGGCCACGATCACGGCTTCAGGCATGGGGCAACTCCTCGGAGCAACGTTTTGATTGAGAAAGCTAGAGAGAACCTAGCTCGCGGGCACCACGATGGGCGCGGGGACCCCAGTCGAGCGGCGCCACAGGCGGCTGATATTGCCGACGCGGGCCAGCAGCGAGCTGCCCTCCGCGTTCCGTGGCTCGAGCGCATCTTCGGGCTGGGCCCCATCGATGAACTCGCCCATGGCATTACACAACGCGGGCAGCAACTGCTTGGCCGCCAACGCGTAGCCGACCGCGGACGGATGGAACATGTCGTGGCTGAACAGCTGCTCGGGAGCCTTGCGGAATTCGGGCGCCAGTAGGTCGGAGAACGGCACGGGGACACCACCTGCTGCGCGCACGGCCGACGCCTGCGCCCGGGCCAGGCGCAATCCGCGGCTGCGCGCCACCCAGCGCAGCGGCTGGGGGATCGCGGTGATCAGGCCGAAATCCGGGCAGGTGCCCACGATGACGACCGCGCCGCTGGCCCGCAGCCGCCGAACCGCCTTGCCCAACCGCCGTGCCGACGGCCCGATGCCGTTGGGCCGGGTGATGTCGTTCGCGCCGATCATGATCACCGCTGCATCGGGCGGCTGGCCTGAAACGAACATGGCGTCGATCTGCCCCGACAGCCCCTTCGACGTCGCCCCCACGATCGCCTTTGTGCTCAGCCTGATTCGCATCCCCGAAACCTCGGCGAGCCCACGTGCGATGAGCACGCCCGGCACCTCGTCGGCGTCGCGGCAGCCGTAACCGGTCGCGGTGGAGTCGCCGAAGATCATCAGGTGCAGGTCGACGGGCATGCCGCGATGCCACCGCTCGGGGGGTTCGCCGCCTTGCCGGTAAACGCCGTCGGCGCGGGGCGGGACATCCCATGACTTGGGTATGAGGAGGCGAGCCTTGTCGGCCTGTCCGCTCAGCAGGTTGCGCGCTCCGACGTACGCGGAGCCGGTCGATGCGAGCGTGGCCGCGGCCGCGATAGCGACGGTCGTGGTCCGACGCGGTGCACGTATGCCCACGCGGACAAGTTTAGGTGGAATTTTCTGGGATCTCCGCGTGGCGCCGGACGTCAGGGGATCACAGTGCGGTATCAAGTCCGGTATCGAAATCGAATCGTTGATTGTTGAATTGAGCAGAGCATGTCAAGCTAAGGTATTGGCAACGCTCAGTAAACTAGGTAGACCCCGTACTACATTGGCGTAGGAAGTGGTTACGATGACCGCACCGAGCAAGGTAGCCAGAGCGCCGCGTGCTGGCATAATCCCAGCTAAGCCCCATAAACCGCGCAAGTTTCCAGTCAGCGACGGCGCACCGGTCGAGGTCGTCGAGGATGGCCCAAGCCTCGCGGGCCGACTGACTTCGTTGGCCGCTCTGCTAACTGTCCGGCCGACTCTAGCAATTGGAAGCCACGTTCCGCGCCTGCCCTGGCCGTTTGGTTTGGTCGACTTCGTCGCGCGTGTCATGCGACCTGCCCCCGGCACGGTGCGCGCCACGATTTCTTTGCCGAACTGCACCGCGCAGTTGGTTCGGGCGTCCGGCGTATTGCCCGCCGACGGCAAGCGCGGCGTCATCCTGTATCTGCACGGTGGGGCCTTCCTCACCTGCGGCGTGAATACGCACGGCCGCCTCGTGACCGCGCTGTCCGGGTATGCCGACTGTCCGGTGCTGGTCGTCAACTATCGGATGATTCCCAAACATTCGATCGGCGAGGCGCTCGACGACTGCTACGACGCCTATAAGTGGCTGCGGCTGAAGGGATACGAACCCGACCAGATCGTGCTGGCGGGTGATTCCGCGGGCGGGTATCTGGCGTTGGCGCTGGCCGAGAAACTCCAACGCGAAGGCTTGGAGGGTGAAGTGCCTGCGGCGATGGTGACGATGTCGCCGTTGTTCGAGGTCGACAACGAGGCCAGGGCGAACCACCCGAACAGTCACAGCGACGCGATGATCCCGGCGCGCGCGTTCTGCGCGCTGGTCGACCTGGTCCGCGACGCTGCGGGTCGACATTTCGTCGACGGAAAGCCCGAAGAGGTCTACGAACCGCTCGACCACATCGAGCCTGGCCTGCCGCGCACGCTGATCCATGTGTCGGGGTCCGAAGTGCTGGTGAGCGACGCCCGCAAGGCGGCCCGCCGGCTGGCGGCTGCCGGGGTACCCGTCGAGGTCCGCGTCTGGCCGGGCCAGATGCATGTCTTCCAGCTCGCGGCGCCCGTAGTTCCCGAGGCGACCCGGTCGCTGCGTCAGATCGGGGACTACATCCGGGAAGCCACCTGGTAACCCTCACCTGGTACGTCGATGCCCCGCCTGACACGATGGGGTCATGCGGATCGCCCGGCACATCAGTGAGCTCATCGGCAATACCCCTCTGGTACAGCTGAACTCCGTTGTCCCCGAAGGTGCCGGCACGGTTGCGGCCAAGATCGAGTACCTCAACCCCGGCGGCAGCGCCAAGGACCGCATCGCGATCAAGATGATCGATGCCGCCGAAGCCAGCGGTGAACTCAAACCCGGCGGCACCATCATCGAACCGACGTCGGGCAACACCGGCGTGGGCCTGGCGCTGGTGGCCCAGCAGCGCGGCTACAAATGCATCTTCGTCTGCCCCGACAAGGTCAGCGAGGACAAGCAGAACGTGTTGCGCGCGTACGGCGCTGACGTTGTGGTGTGCCCGACGGCCGTGGCGCCCGACAATCCGGACAGTTACTACAGCGTCTCGAATCGACTGGTTGAGGAGATCGACGGCGCGTGGAAGCCCGACCAGTACTCCAATCCCATGGGGCCCGCCAGCCACTACGAGACCACCGGACCCGAGGTATGGGCCGACACCGACGGCAAGGTCACCCATTTCGTCGCCGGTGTCGGCACCGGCGGCACGATCACCGGCGCCGGCCGCTACCTCAAGGAGGTGTCCGACGGAAAGGTGCAGATCGTCGGTGTCGATCCCGAGGGATCGGTCTACTCCGGCGGCACCGGCAGGCCGTACCTGGTGGAGGGAGTCGGGGAGGACTTCTGGCCGTCGGCCTACGATCCGAGCGTCCCCGACGAGATCATCGCGGTCTCGGACGCCGATTCGTTCGAGATGACGCGCAGGCTGGCTCGCGAAGAAGCGCTGCTGGTCGGCGGGTCGTGCGGCATGGCCGTCGTCGCCGCCATCAAGGTCGCGGAGAAGGCCGGTCCGGGTTCACTGGTGGTTGTCTTGCTGCCTGATGGCGGAAGAGGTTACCTGTCAAAGGTTTTCAACGATGGATGGATGTCTTCCTACGGATTTCTGCGAAGCCGGCTCGATGGCTCTGTCGAGGAATCCACCGTCGGCGAGGTGCTGCGGGGTAAATCCGGCGCGCTGCCCGACCTGGTGCATACCCACCCGTCGGAGACGGTGCGCGACGCGATCGGCATCCTGCGGGAGTACGGCGTCTCGCAGATGCCGGTCGTCGGTGCCGAACCGCCGGTGATGGCCGGCGAAGTGGCCGGCAGTGTCGCCGAGCGCGAACTCCTGTCCGCGGTGTTCGAGGGTCGAGCCAAGCTGGCTGATGCAGTGTCGCAACACATGAGCCCCCCGCTGCCGTTGATCGGAGCGGGCGAGCTCGTCAGTACCGCCGCCAAGACACTGCGCGAATGCGACGCCGTGATGGTGGTCGAGGAGGGAAAGCCGGTCGGCGTTCTGACCCGCCACGACCTACTCGGGTTCCTGTCCGACGCCCCCACCCGTCGCTTGCGGTGAGCGGTCTTACGGAGCCCGGCAGAGAATCCAATCAATCGTCGCCCAAGGCGGCGGTTACCAGCGTATTTCGGCATTTCGCCACGTGGTCAACTTCCGTTCAGAAAACCTTGCACCACGCCACTTCTCAGGTAGGGTAAGCACGCTCGTTGCCAGCTAAGACATCACTGGAAGGCGTTTATGACCGATCAACCGCCGCCCCCGGGAACTACCCCGCATGGATCTAGAGGCGAGCTGTCAAGCGCAGAGTCCTCAGTTGGCAGCACCATCGGTGGTCGGCAGCCGTTGCACTAGCCCCATGGAATTTGGTTGCCCGGAATACGCCGATAGTCTCCAGCGTATTTGACGTCTGATCCGGGTTGAGCTTTTCACCAAAGCCATTGAAAGGAAAGGTAAATCATGAGCGATCAACCACCTCCTCCGCCACCGCCCCCTCCCGGTGGTGGCTATCCACCACCACCACCCGGTAGTGGTTACCCGCCCCCGCCACCACCACCCGGAGGCGGTTACCCGCCCCCGCCTCCTCCCGGCGGTGGTTATGCGCCCCCGCCACCACCACCCGGAGGCGGTTACGCGCCGCCGCCGCAGCAGCAGGCCGGTTATCCGCCTGTGCCAGGCGGATATCCACCGCCCCAGCAGGGCGGTTACCCGGCCCCTGGGGGCTACCCGCCGCCGGCAGGCCCGGGTTACCCTGGCGCACAGGCGCTTAACGTCGGCGAGGCCTTCTCGTGGGCATGGAACAAGTTCAGCAAGAACGCCGCCGCGCTGATCGTCCCGACGCTGATCTACGCGGTGATCGTGGGAATTCTGGTCGGGGTCGTTTACGGCCTCGCGTTCGCACTCGCGCCGGAGACGACAGTGGAGTCCTACGGCTCCAGCTACAGCTACGAGGCGAGTTTCGGCGTCGCGAGCATCCTGGTCCTCATCGTCGGGTACCTCATCCTGATGGTGGTCGCCGCCGCGATCCAATCCGCCTTCCTGGGCGGCGTGCTGGACATCGCGAACGGTCAGCCGGTGACGATCGGATCCTTCTTCAAGCCGAGAAACGTCGGCAGCGTCATCATCGCGACCCTGCTTATCGGCATCGCGGCGGGGATCCTTTCGTTCTGCTTCATCGGTGGAATCCTGGTGTCGCTGTTCACGCTGTTCGCCACCGTGATCATCGTCGATCGCAATACGCTCCCATTGACGCGATCAAGGCGAGCTTCGAGATCGCCAAGAACAACTTCGTTCCTGTGATTCTCGCTTTGCTCGTTATCTACGCCATCCTGTTCGTCGGCGCGCTCGCCTGCGGCATCGGTCTGATCGTCGCGATGCCGGTGGCTTCGCTGTTCCTGGTGTACACCTACCGGAAGCTCACCGGCGGCCAGGTGGCGCCGCTGACCCCGTAGTCGCGCGAGGCCCGGTCTGCCCGGTTTCGGTGCCGACCGGGTCTCAGCGTGTCTGTGCGTCGTTGCGATCATGTCCGTAAGCTGCGACCAATCGGGTTGGTAAGAAGGAAGGGCAAAGGTGACAAGTCAGCCGCCACCGCCGTCAGGGAGGTGGCTACCCGCCGCCTCCACCTCCGTCAGGTGGGGCCTATCTGCCGCCGCCGGCCGACTTCGCGCAGGGGCCGTCGTTCGGAGGGCCGACCACGGACGCGAGCAATTACACGGCGTGGTTCACCCGGGTGCTCGCCTACGTCATCGACAGCATCCCCGTGTATCTGCTGGCTGCGATCGGCGTCGTCGTCCTGATAGCCATGCAGAAGATCGAAACCGTCTGCACTGGCGATCTGGGGTACGGGGATTACTGTGCGACCGGAAAGAACGGGCCGTCGACAGTGGCATGGATCATCTTCTCGGTGTGCGTCCTCATCGCCATTGTGTTCTCGCTGTGGAACTTCGTCGTGCGGCAAGGCAATACGGGCTCCAGCATCGGCAAGCAGATGATGAAGTTCAAGGTCGTCGGCGAGCAGACGCAGCAGCCGATCGGCGTCGGCAAGTCCTTCATTCGCCAGATCGCGCACGCCATCGACGGCGCCATCTGCTACATCGGATTCCTCTTCCCCTTGTGGGATGCCAAGCGTCAGACGATTGCCGACAAGCTCATGAAGACGGTCTGCGTACCGCTGTAGATCGCAGCGTCTCCGTGACAGTTGGGACTGTCGCGGTGCACCGAATTCCGCGCGATCTCAATCCGCTCTGGGACCCGAAGCGCCAGACATTGGCGGATAAGATCATGCGCACCGTGTGTCTACCGAGTGCCTAGCCACTGACCATCGTGACCCGGGGGGTGTACATGACCGCGCCACCACCACCAAGTTCGCCGGCCACCCCACCACCTCCACCACCGGGTGCTCCCTATTACGGTCCGCCGGCCTGGGTGCTGCCGAAACAGGCTTACACGCCGTGGGCCACCCGAGTGGTGGCGTTCCTCGTCGATTGGGCCCCGATCTGGCTGATCGTCTTCGTTCCGCTCATCGGCCTGCTGATCGCGGGCGACATGGAGTGCATCGACAGCATCTACGGCAGCGGTGGCAGCTACTGCTCGGCGGCGGTCGCCGATTTCTGGACTGTCGTTCAGTTCATCGCGTTCCTTCCGGGCGCGGTCTACTTCTTCTGGAACTTCTGCTACCGGCAGGGCAGGACGGGCCAGAGCGTCGGCAAATCGGTGATGAAGTTCAAGGTGATCAGCGAGAAGACCTGGCAACCCATCGGCTTCTGGCTGTCGTTCGTCCGCCAGCTCGCCCACTATGTGGACCAACTGATCTGCTACGTCGGCTACCTGTGGCCGCTGTGGGACGACAAGCGCCAGACCCTGGCGGACAAGATCATGGGCACCGTCTGCGTGCCGTTGAATACGCAGCCACCGCCCCCTCCGCAGTGGCTTCCGGCGCCGCCGCAGCAATACTGACAATCAGCGGAAGGCGCTCACGCCCGTCAACGCCTCGCCGATGACCAACTGGTGCACCTCGGACGTGCCCTCATAGGTCAGTACCGACTCCAGGTTGTTGGCGTGCCGGATCACCGGGTACTCCAGAGTGATTCCGTTGGCGCCCAACAGGGTCCGGCACTGGCGTGCGATCTTGATCGCTTCGCGGACGTTGTTGAGCTTGCCGATGCTGACCTGCTCGGGCCGTATCCGGCCGTCGTCCTTGAGCCTGCCCAGGTGCAACGCGAGCAGTTGGGCCTTCGCGAGCTCCACCGCCATGTCGGCGATCTTGGCCTGCGTCAGTTGGTATCCCGCGAGTGGCTTGTCGAACACGTCGCGGGTGCCGATGTACTCGAGCGTGGTCTGCAGGCAGTCCCGTGCGGCGCCGACGCTGCCGAACACGATGCCGAACCGCGCTTCCGACAAGCAGCTGAGCGGACCCGAAAGGCCCTGTGCATCAGGTAGTTTGGCGTCGTCGGGCAATCGGACGTCATCGAGATGCAGCTCGGAGGTCACCGACGCCCGCAGCGACAGCTTGTGCGTCATGTCGCGGGCCGAGAAACCCGGCGTGCCCGCAGGCACGATGAATCCGACGATCCCTTCTTCGGCCCGGGCCCACACGATCGCGATGTCGGCGACCGAACCGTTGGTGATCCACATCTTCGAGCCGTTGAGGATCCAGTCGGCGCCGTCGCGCCGTGCGGTGGTGCGCATGCCCGACGGGTTGGACCCGAAGTCAGGTTCGGTCAGCCCGAAGCATCCGATGACGTCGCCGGTGGCCATCGCGGGCAGCCACTGGTTCCGCTGTTCCTCACTGCCCCAGCGGTAGATCGCGAACATCGCCAGCGACCCCTGCACCGACACCAGGCTGCGCAGACCGCTGTCGATCGCCTCGAGTTCCTGGCACACCAGCCCGTAGGCGATGGCCGTCGAGCCGCCGCAGCCGTAGCCCTTCAGATGCATGCCCAGCAGGCCGAGCTTGCCCAGATCGGATGCCAGTTCGCGAACCGGCACCTCACCGGTTTCGAACCAGTCGGCGATATGCGGCCGCAACCGCTGCTCGCCGAATCGGTGCACCGTCTGGCGCAGTTCGATGTCTTCGGGTGAAAGCAGTGAATCGAGTTCGAGGAGGTCTTCGACCCGGACGGTGGCGCTCATGTTCCATGTCTACCCTGATCAGTGATGACTGAACAGCACAGGTCTTGGGCGCTCGCCACCAAGGCCATTCACGCAGGTTTCCGGCCCGACCCGGCGACTGGCGCCGTCAACGCGCCGATCTACGCCAGCTCCACGTTCGCCCAGGACGGTGTCGGTGGTCTGCGCGGGGGATACGAGTACGCCCGCACCGGCAATCCGACCCGCACCGCGTTGGAGGCGTCGCTGGCCGCCGTCGAGGAGGCCACATACGGGCGGGCGTTCGCGTCGGGCATGGCCGCCACCGATTGCGCGCTGCGTGCCGTGCTGCGGCCCGGCGATCACGTCGTCATGCCCGACGACGCGTACGGCGGGACCTTCCGCCTGATCGACAAGGTGTTCACGCAGTGGGGTGTCGACTACACCGCTGTGGCACTGGGCGACCTCGACGCGGTCCGGGCGGCGATCACCCCGCAGACCAGGCTGATCTGGGTGGAGACGCCGACCAACCCGTTGCTGTCCATCGCCGATATCGCCGGCATCTCACAGATCGCGGCCACCTCGAATACGAAGGTGAAAAGTATTGGTGGACAACACGTTTGCCTCACCGGCACTGCAGCAGCCCCTGACGCTGGGTGCGGACATCGTGCTTCACTCGACGACCAAGTACATCGGCGGCCACTCCGATGTGGTCGGCGGCGCGCTGCTGACCAGCGACGAGGAACTCGACACCGCATTCGGTTTCCTCCAGAACGGCGCAGGCGCGGTGGCGGGCCCGTTCGACGCCTACCTGACCATGCGCGGACTCAAGACGCTGGTGCTGCGCATGCGGCAGCACAGCGAAAACGCGGCCCTGGTCGCCGCATTCCTTGCCGACCACCCGGCGATCACGACGGTGCTCTATCCCGGACTGCCGGGTCATCCGGGCCACGAGGTCGCCGCCAAGCAGATGAGCGGTTTCGGCGGCATGGTGTCGGTACGGATGCGGGGCGGGCCGGACGCCGCGCGCGAATTGTGCGCCCGCACAGAGATTTTCATTCTCGCCGAATCGCTGGGCGGCGTGGAATCGCTGATCGAGCATCCCGGCGCGATGACGCACGCCTCGACGGCGGGTTCGCAGTTGGAGGTGCCCGACGATCTGGTGCGCCTGTCGGTCGGGATCGAGGATTCGGCGGACCTGCTCGCCGATCTGGAGCAGGCGCTAGGTTAGCGCCGGCCGCATCGCCGACGCGGTGACCGCAAGGTTCACTTCCGGCAGCGCGGTGGGGTACTCGTCAACCCAACTGCCGCTTGCTATTTCGCCTGCACGGGCATGCACCCACCGCCAGCCCCGATCGTTGAGGGACAACAGCGCGCCCAGGCCGTCGGCCGTGTGCAGCAGCGTGATGATCGCCGCGGTCGACGGGGTCGGCGGCCTGCGGTCGAACAGCGCGGCCAGCAGCGCCGAACGAGCTTGACCCGCCCGGCCGCGGTTCGTCAGCGGCCAGGCATAGGGGTGGGTGAATCGCTTGGACTGCAGCCGAATACGCCGTATCTGGCCGGTCTGCTCGAGGTGCTGGGTCAGCTGGTCCTCGGTGTGCTTGGCCAGCCTCTTCACCGCCGTCGCCGGCCGCAGCGGCCGCCGCTGCAGCAGCCGGAACGCCGGCTCGACGACGGGATCCATCGCACCGGGCGCCGACAGCGCGATCAGCCGACCGGGCTCGACCGGGTCTTCTGCGATCGTGGGCCGGATCCGGCACGCGTGGGCGAGATCCAGCAGCACTGCGGCCGCCAGCACACGCTCACGCCGATGGCGTTCCAGTGCGGGCTGGGCGGATGCATTGTCGAGCAGGAGCAGAAGGAGGTCCTCGGCGATCTGCGCCATAGTGCGGACTGTAGTGCGCCCCGGTTGGATGCGCGCACGGCGCGCGGCCGAGGCGGTCGCCTCAGGAGTGGTAGGGCTCCGCGCTGAGAAGTGTCACCTTGGCGGTGTTGCCGTTGGGAATCACATACGTCCGGACGTCGCCGACCTTGGCGTCGATCAGCGCTTCGCCGAGCGGCGACTTCGGCGAGTACACCTCGAGCTTGCCGTCTTTGACACCCTCCTGGCGGGTGGCGATCAGGAACGTCTCGGTGTCGCTCTTGTCGTCGCCGTACTGCACCTTCACCACCGAACCGGGCAGCGCGACGCCGGACTGTTTGGGCGCCTCGCCGACCTTTGCGTTGTTCAGCAGCTCCTGCAGCTGACGGATGCGGGCTTCTTCTTGACCCTGCTGGTCGCGGGCGGCGTGGTAGCCGCCGTTCTCGCGCAGGTCGCCTTCCTCGCGACGGTCGTTGATTTCGGCAGCGATGACGGGCCGGTTGGCGATCAGCTGATCGAGTTCTGCCTTCAGCCTGTCGTGTGCTTCCTCCGTCAGCCACGTGACCTGCGTGTCGGTCATGATGTCGCGCTCCTGTCGTCGTTGCTCTCGCGCTCTTGGCGTAAGTAGTTCGTGTCACGCCGCCGGGAGCTCCTGCATGTATTGCCACAAATGCAGGCGCGCAACCGGACGCCATTAAAAGCAGCAATACACGGTCCCAGCGGGAACCGTGTATCGGACCACGATACCACCGCGGGGGCACCGGATTTTCACGTATTGGCTGTTCGGCGTTTGTTGCGTTGTGCGGCTGAAGTGATCTAAGGAGACACCAGGTATGACGGTACGTCGGTACCGCAGCCGTACACATCGCCGACGACCGGCGGTTTGCTCGACTTGACTGCAATCGTCACCTGCACGGTCTTCTGGGCTGATGGCGGCACCAACACCTCGCGGCGACCGGTTTCGCCGCCGTCGATCGACCGGGCCCGCACGATGCACACCACCGGCTGCGAGGGGTCGTCCCGGGTGACGCTGATCGTGACGTCGACGGTTTCGTCGTCGACCAGCCGGTATCCGCCCAGTTCACCCTTGACGCCCGTACTGCCGAAGCGCCCCGACGCGATGATCGCGATCGTCACCCCGGCGGCCAGGACCAGCACCGTCAGCCCGCCGGCGATCCATCGGCGCTGGCGGCGGGTCAGCCGCTGTCGCCCGTAGCGCGCGGCGGGACGCTCGATCATCTAGTTTTTCTATGCCCGTCGGTCGATGGATCTGCAGAACTGGAACTATAGGGCTACTCGAATGGTTGAAACCTCTACGACGAAATCGGTAGGGGTCGGGCTGCGAGACATAGGTGAGGGCAGAACAGGTTGAGTGAACTGCGGTTGATGGCGGTGCACGCCCACCCCGACGACGAGTCGAGCAAGGGTGCTGCCACCACGGCGCGCTACGCCGACGAGGGCGCGCGCGTCATGGTGGTGACGCTGACCGGTGGCGAGCGCGGCGACATCCTCAACCCGGCCATGGACCTGCCCGAGGTGCACGGCCGGATGGCCGAGATCCGCCGCGACGAGATGGCCAAGGCCGCCGAGATCCTCGGCGTCGAACACCACTGGCTCGGCTTCGTCGACTCCGGCCTGCCGGAGGGCGATCCGCTGCCGCCGCTGCCCGACGGCTGTCTGGGCGTCGTGCCACTGGAGGAACCCACCGAGGCGTTGGTGCGCGTCATCCGCAAGTTCAGGCCGCACGTCCTGACGACATACGACGAGAACGGCGGATACCCGCATCCGGACCACATCCGCTGTCACCAGGTGTCGGTCGCCGCATTCGAAGCTGCGGGCGACTATCTGCTGTTCCCTGACGCGGGTGAGCCGTGGAACGTGCAGAAGCTGTACTACACCCACGGCTTCCTGCGAAAGCGCATGCAACTGATACAGGACGAGTTCGCCAAGCACGGCGAGGTGGGTCCCTTCGAGAAGTGGCTCAAGCACTGGGATCGCCGACCACGACATATTCGAAAAGCGGGTCACCACCAGGATCGAATGCGCGAAGTACTTCGCCCAGCGCGATGACGCGCTCCGCGCGCACGCCACCCAGATCGACCCCAAGGGCGACTTCTTCCGTGCGCCGATCGAATGGCAGCAACGGCTATGGCCGACAGAGGAATTCGAGTTGGCGCGCTCCCGGGTGCCGGTGTCGCTTCCGGAGACCGACCTGTTCGCCGGAATCGAGACCGACCAGTGAACACCCGAAGGCGACCGCGAGTGAGGATCGCAGCGAGGCTCAGGTCGATGGGGCGAACCGCAAGCTCCCGCCCGAAGCGAGGACCGGTGGGCCCACGCCCGCAGGGCAGGGGACGAACGGGAGTCGAGGCATGAACAACGCCGCGTTGACCATCCTCGGTTTGATGGCGCAGGACCCTCCCCGCGATACGGGACCGGACTTCGGCAAGGCCAGCCCGTTCGGCCTGTTGGTCATCGTGCTGTTGCTGATCGGCACGTTCCTGTTGGTCTGGTCGATGAACCGGCACCTGCGCAAGCTTGCCGAAGTCCTTCGACGACGAGGGCTCCGGGCCGGGTCAGGCCGACCCGAATCAGGCCGATGGCGCCGTCGAATCTGACGCGCCGACTGATGAGACCAAACGTGAGCCCGGCGGCTAACACACCTGTCGCTGGCCACCAGCCCGTATCTGCGTCAGCACGCCGACAACCCGGTGCACTGGCAGCAGTGGACGCCGGAGGCACTGGCCGAGGCGGCGTCGCGCGACGTGCCGATCCTGCTGTCGGTCGGGTACGCGGCCTGCCACTGGTGTCACGTGATGGCGCACGAGTCGTTCGAGGACGAGGACGTCGCCGACCGTGATGAACGACGGATTCGTCAACATCAAGGTCGATCGCGAGGAACGGCCCGACATCGACGCGGTCTACATGAACGCCACCGTTGCGCTGACGGGCCGGGGCGGCTGGCCCATGACATGTTTCCTCACCCCGGACGGCCGGCCGTTCTTCTGCGGCACCTACTACGCCAAGCCCAACTTCCTGCAGCTGCTGGCCGCGGTTTCCGACACCTGGCAGAACCGGCGCGGAGAGGTCGAGGAGGCCTCCGACCGCATCGCCGACGAGCTGAGGTCGATGGCGTCCGGCCTTCCCGGTGGCGGGCCGCCGATCGAGCCCGCGCTGTGCGACCATGCCGTCGCGGCGACGCTCCAGGACGAAGACCCCTTAAACGGCGGATTCATCACCAATCAGTCTGGCGCACCGAAGTTCCCACCCTCTGCACTGCTGGAGGCCCTGCTGCGCAGTCACGAACGCACCCGCGACGTGTTGCCGCTCGAGACGGTCGAACGGACCTGCACAGCGATGGCGCGCGGCGGCATCTACGACCAGCTGGCAGGCGGGTTCGCCCGCTACAGCGTCGACGCATCGTGGGTCGTGCCGCACTTCGAGAAGATGCTCTACGACAACGCCCAGCTGCTTCGGGTGTACGCGCACTGGGCGCGGCGCACGTCAAACCCGCTGGCGCGCAAGGTGGTCGGCGAGACGGCGCGTTTCATGATCGACGGTCTCGGCGCCGACGGGATGTTCACCTCATCGCTGGACGCCGACGCCGATGGGCGCGAGGGCCTGACATATGTCTGGACCCCGGTCCAGTTGCGCGAAGTGCTCGGAGACGACGACGGGCGTTGGGCCGCAGAGCTTTTCCATGTTACCGACGGCGGTACCTTTGAACACGGCAGCTCAGTTCTTCAGCTGCATACCGATCCTGACGACGCAGATCGCTTCGAGCGGGTGCGCACCACACTGCTGGCCGCCCGGTTCACCCGCCCGCAGCCCGGCCGTGACGACAAGGTCGTCACCTCGTGGAACGGGTTGGCGATCACCGCACTCGCCGAGGCTTCCGTGGCGCTGGATCCCGAATTCCTGGATGCCGCAACGCGATGCGCACACGCCATCCTCGACCTGCACATAGTCGACGGTCGATTGCGACGGGCCAGCCTCGGCGGTCGCGTCGGCGAGAGCGCAGCCATCCTGGAAGACCACGCCGCACTGGCCACCGGTCTGCTGACGCTGCATCAACTGACGGGGCAGGCGTCGTGGCTGGATCCGGCCATGGCGTTACTTGACGTTGCGCTCGACCACTTCGCCGACCCGCAGCGACCGGGCCGCTGGTATGACACCGCCGACGACGCGGAGGCGCTGATGGTTCGCCCCTCCGACCCGCTCGACGGGGCGACGCCGTCCGGAGCCTCGCTGATCGCTGAGGCGCTGCAGCTGGCGGCCCACCTCGTTCCTGCCGATCGCGCCGACACGTACGCGTCGGCGTCCGAGGCCGCGCTTGCAGGGGCGGCGCCCATCCTGGCGCGTCTCGCCCGGTCGGGCGGGCACTGGCTGGCCGTCGCCGAGGCGGCCGTGCGCGGGCCGATCCAGATCGCGGTGGCCTGCGACCGTGACAGTTCCGAGCTGCTGGCGGCCGCGCGCACGCTGGCCCCGGGTGGCGCGGTCGTCGTCGGCGGTCCGGTGAATTCGTCGGAGCTGCTGGCCGACCGCGACCGGGTCGCAGGTGCCGACGCGGCCTATGTGTGTCGCGGAAGGACGTGTGATCTGCCGGTCACCACCGCTGAGGATCTCGCCGCCGCTCTCGGTGTGCCCGTGTAGCGTTCGGCACATGTCGACGCCGGAAGACAACGCCAAGACCATCACCCGCTACCTCGATCTCGCCTCACAAGCTGACGCCGAAGGGGTCGCCAACCTGTACGCCGCCGACGGCACCGTCGAGGACCCGGTCGGCGGTGAGGTGCACATCGGGCGCCAGGCGATCCGCGGTTTTTACGACAGCCTCCCGACGAACGGCGCCACGTACGACGTCGTCACGCTGAGGGCCCTCGGTAACGAGGTGGCGTTCTTCTGGTCGCTCACCATCGATCTCGGCGAGAGCAAGATGCGTATCGACATCATCAGCGTCATGACGTTCGACGAAGCCGGCAAGATCGCGTCGATGAAGGCCTACTGGACACCGGAGAACGTCACCCAGCTCTGAGCGCCGTCCCCCCTTCTCCGCGAGCGTGCGTGTCTGCGGCGGACACGCCGTGCCCGGGACGCATTTTGCGCACGCTCACCACCGTTGTGGGACACGTTTATGGTCGCGGCGGTCCCGCGCGCGTGGTCGCGGTCGCGTGCTCGCCGTGCTCGCCGCGAGCGTGCGAAAACTGGGGCAGAACACCGGCGTGTCGGCCGCAGACACGCACGCTGGCGCAAATCTGTTAGAAGACGGCGAACCACATCGCGATGTAGTGACAGATCGCGGCCACCGCCGTGCACGCGTGGAAGAACTCGTGGTGGCCGAACGTATGCGGCCACGGGTTGGGCCATTTCAGGCCGTAGAGCACGCCGCCAATGCTGTACAGCGCGCCGCCGACGATCAGCAGCACCAGCGCCGCGACACCCGCCCCATGCATGATCGGCGCGATGAACCACGCCGCCACCCAGCCCAACAACAGGTACAGCGGCACCCCGACCCAGCGTGGTGCCGATGGCCAGAACATCTTGAGCAGAGCCCCGGCGATCGCGCCGGCCCAGACGATCGCCAACAGCACCATGCCGTCCGTCGACGGCAGCGCCAACAGCGCGAACGGTGTATAGCTGCCTGCGATGAAGATGAAGATCATCGCGTGGTCGAGGCGCTTCATCCACTTGCGCGCCGTGCCAGACTTCCAGTTCACCCGGTGATACACACCGCTGACCGCGAACATGGCGACGATCGTCAGCGTGTAGATCAGGGTGGCTATGCCGGCACGGGTGGAGACCAGCGACCACGAGACCGACACCAGCGCCGCGCCGGCGATGAGCGCGATGACCGCGGCGTACACGTGGATCCAGCCACGCAACCGTGGCTTACCGATGAAATTAGCGACACCATCGACGACCGCTTCGGGGAAATCCTCTGCGTAGACGCGCGCCGGCTGCTGCTGAGCCTCGTCGGCATCGACCTGAACCATGTCACCTCCGACTAATGGCATGGGCGTTTCTGATGGCCACAGTAGTCTGATTCGGTGGCCATCATTCCTTCGCGGCTCAAGGAACCGATGTACCGCCTCTATGAGATGCGGTTGCGCCAGGGCCTTGAATCCTCAAAATCCGAGCTACCTCGTCATATCGCGGTGCTCTGCGACGGAAATCGACGCTGGGCGCGTGACGCTGGGCACGAGGACGTCAGCTACGGCTACCGGATGGGCGCGCACAAGATCGCGGAGATGCTGCGCTGGTGTCAGGAGGCCGGCGTCGAAATGGCCACGGTGTACCTGCTTTCCACCGAGAACCTGCAGCGCGAGCCCGCAGAGTTGGCGACGTTGATCGAGATCATCACCGATGTCGTCGAGGAGATCTGTGCCCCCGCCAACCGCTGGAGCGTGCGCACCGTCGGCGACCTCGAACTGATCGGTGAGGAGCCGGCGCGGCGGCTGCGCGACGCCGTCGAGTCGACGTGCGGCAACGGCAGCAGATTTCACGTCAACGTCGCGGTCGGATACGGCGGCCGTCAGGAGATCGTCGACGGCGTGCGCCAGCTGCTCGGCAAAGAGCTTGCGAACGGCAAGACCGGCGACCAGCTGATCGAGGCCGTGACCGCAGACGCCATTTCGGAGAACCTGTACACCTCGGGGCAGCCCGACCCGGATCTGGTGATTCGCACCTCGGGGGAGCAGCGGCTGTCCGGCTTCCTGCTATGGCAGAGCGCCTACTCGGAGATGTGGTTCACGGAGGCGTACTGGCCGGAGTTCCGGCGGGTGGATTTCCTGCGGGCGTTGCGCGATTACACCGCGCGTCACCGCCGCTACGGCGTCTGATGGGACACTTAGGGCATGGCTGCGCTGTCGGCGGTGACCTTCTCGCTCAGCTGGTGGTTGGGCCTCTACCTGCTGGCCCGCGACCCGCGTAAACCGGTCCTCGTGCTGGCCGCGATCGGCCTGACGAGTTTCGCCGGCGTGGTGGCGCTGGACGCCGTGCGCGTCGTCACCGAGTCCGACGTCCTCGGCGGCATCGAGATCTATCTGGTCGCCGTCCCGGGTATCGCGTGGTTTGCGGTGCTCGTCGAACTGTCCCGGCCGCGCGACACCTGGCGCAGCCGTGCCCGCGAAGTCGCGCTGGTGGCAGGCGTGGCCGCGGTGGCGTTCGTCGGTGCGGCGATGGCAGGCAATGTCGACGGGCCGCTGCGGACAGGGCACTGGGTGATGTTCGCGGTCATCTCGCTGTCCACGCTGGGTGCGATGCTCAACGCGGTGCTGCGGCGGTCGCAGCCAGGTCGGGTCGCCGGGTTCGTCGTGATCGCCACGCTGTTCTTCGCGCTGGCCAACGCGATCGTGGTTATCCCGCTGGGCCTGGTGCCGAGCTGGCTGGCGTTGGCGTCCACCGGATTCGACGTCGCGGTGCTCGGGCTCGCTGTGGCGATGTGGGATGCGTTCGACGAGGGCCAGGCGCTGCGCGCCGACATGCTGCGCTCGTTCGCAGCGACGGCGGTGGTGGCGCTGCTGTTCGGCGGGCAGGTCCTGATCGGACTGGCCGTCACGCAGGAACGGACGGCGCTCACGGTGCTGCTGTTCACCAGCTTGGCCGTCGCGATCGCCATCAACGTGCTGGCCGATCCGCTGGCCGGTGTGCTGGACCGGCTGGCGTTCTCCCGCTCACCCGCGCTGCGTGCCGACCGCGCCGCGCTCCGCAGCACCGGGGCCGCGCTGCCGCTGCGGTCGGCCAACCCGCTCGACGACATCGACGACGGCACGTTCGTGCGGCTCACCCGCCGTGCCCTCGGCCACTACGGCGACCTGTCGAAGCTCGTCGCCAGCCCGCTGACCGCGCTGGCGACCATCGACGAGCGACTCGCCGCGCGCGGCGCCCCCGACCGGCCGCTGGAACGGGCCAACGAACTCAAGGCCCTGCTGGCCGACCGCATTGCCCGCCTCAAGCCCCGCGACGGCGGCGAGTTCGGCACCACCGAGGAGTGGCGCTACTACAACTCGCTGTACTTCCCCTACGTCGTCGGTGTGCGGGCCTACGCCCAGAACGCCACCGCCGCGGGGCTCGACCCGGTCGCGCGGCAGGCCTGGCAGTGGTTCGTCACCGAGGTGCCGCAACGGTCCCTGCACAACTGGCAGAACTCGGCGGCCCGGCTGATCGCCGCCGATCTGCGCGGAAACCTGGTCGCCGCGCAAGACGGATGAGGAACACTGACTGGGTCTGATTGGTCAGTTCCTCCTCGGCCTCGTTCCTCGGCCGCCTCGTCACTGACCTGCGGTTGGCAGTAGCTGGCAGCGTCTGGCGTCGATCTGGCAGTGGCTTCTGCGCAACATCGAAGCCATGACCGCCATCACCACCCGGCCCGTCCGGGAAGCTCGAGCCAAAGTTGCCGCCGGTGCACCTGGCGACGCTTCACTGCTGCGGTTCGCCCTCCGAGCCGACGCGACATTGTGCGCCGGTCTCGGTCTGCTGATCGCCATGGCCGCCGACCCGCTCTCGCGGCTGTCCGGCCTGTCGCCCACCTCCGAGTGGATCGCAGGTGCGGCGCTGGTCGCATACGGGGCGGCGCTGTACGTGCTCGCCGGCCTGCCCGACGTCCGCCGTGTCGGTGCCGTCGTGCTGGCCGGAAACGTCGCCTTCGCGATCCTCGTCGCCGTCGTGCTCGTCGCGGGCTGGTTGCCGCTGACCGAACTCGGCGTGGTCGCGACCATCGCGTTCACCGTCGTCACATCGGGCTTCGCCTACGCCCAGTACCGCGGGGTGCGCCGCCTGGCGTGACTCCCACATGACTGGTCCGGAGCCGCCGTCGTAAGAGGTTGCGCCGTCGGCTCCGGAACGGTCCATCACCCACCCCAGAAAGGAAGTTCCAATGTCCGCCATCACCACCCCTCGGCTGTCCGAGTCCACCGATTCCTTCCTGCGCTTCGCCATGCGTGCCGACGCGGTCTGCAGCGGCCTCATGGGCATCGCCGGTATTCCGCTCGCGGGCTGGCTCGCCGAGACATGCGGCACCCCAATCTCTTTCGAGTACTCCATGAGCGCGTTCTTCATCGTTTTCGCGGCGGCGGTCTTCTGGCTCGCCGCACGGCCCTCTGTGCGTCAGGCCGGCATGGTCATCGCGATCGGGAATGTGGTGTACACCGTCGCGACCATCGCCCTTGTGCTCGCTGACGTCTTCCCGCTGACCACCATCGGTGTGGTGCTGACGCTCGCCACCGGCGTCTACACCCTGGTGATGGCCGAACTGCAGTACCAGGGTGTGCGCCGGATCAAGGCGTAAATCTCCTCTGGCCAGCTGACGCGTGGGCCCACCTCGCGTAGTTACAGCTTGCGCAGTCGCAGTCGGTTGATCGCGTGATCGGCATCCTTGCGCAGCACCAGCGTGGCTCGTGGCCGCGTCGGCAGGATGTTCTCGATGAGGTTGGGGCGGTTGATCGACTGCCAGATGTCGCGCGCGGCGAACACCGCCTGGTCGTCGGTCAACGTCGAATAGTGGTGGAAGTGTGACGCCGGATCGGCGAACGCACCCGCACGCATCGACAGGAACCGGGAGACGTACCACTGCTCGATGTCCTCGATGCGCGCGTCGACGTACACCGAGAAATCGAACAGGTCCGAAACCATCAGTGCCGGACCGGTTTGCAGCACATTGAGACCCTCGAGGATGAGGATGTCCGGGTGCCGGATCATCTGCTTCTCGCCGGGAATGATGTCGTAGAGCAGGTGTGAGTAGACCGGTGCGCACGACGCGTCGGAGCCGGATTTCACCGAGGTGACGAATCGCATCAACGCTCGCCGGTCGTAGCTTTCCGGAAAACCCTTGCGATGCATCAGGTTTCGCCGCGCCAGTTCATCGTTGGAATACAGGAAGCCGTCAGTCGTGACCAGGTCGACACGCGGGTGGTGCTCCCAGCGGGTCAGCAGCGCCTGCAACACACGTGCGGTGGTCGACTTGCCGACCGCGACGCTGCCCGCCACGCCGATGATGAACGGTACGGGCCGGTCGGGGTTCTGGTGGGGCTCGCCGAGGAAGTCGGCGGTGGTCGCGAACAACGCCTGCCTGGCGGCGACCTGCAGATGGATCAGCCGGGCCAACGGCAGGTAGACCTCTTCGACCTCGAGCAGGTCGAGCTTCTCACCGAGGCCACGCAGCCGCTGCAGCTCGTCCTCGCTCAACTTCAGCGGGGTCGACATGCGCAACGCACGCCACTCAGTCCGGTCGAACTCCACGTAGGGGCTCGGCTCGCTCAGCCGCGGCATGCGCCCAGTCTTGCAGTTAGCGTTGAGCACATGAACGCCACCACCTTGATCCGTGAATATCTATCGCTCGGGTTGCGCTTCGACCGGGTCGAGGAAGGCTATGTCGACTCCTTCACCGGAGACCCCGAACTGCGGCGTGCGGTGGCCAACGAGCCGACTCCGGCGCCCGCCGAACTCACCCGTCAGGCCGACCGGCTGCTGGGCGAACTGGACGCGGGCAGCGATCTGGAACAGGGGCGTGCCGATTTCATCGGCGCCCACCTGCGCGCGTTGGCGTGTGCCGGCCGCAAGTTCTCGGGTCAGGATGTCGGGTTCGTCGACGAGGTCGAGGCGTATTTCGACGTCCGTATCGCCAAGGGCGACCCCGAGCAGTACCGCCTGGCGCACGCCAAACTCGACGATGCGCTGGGTGGCAGCGGGTCGCTCGCCGAGCGGATGGTCGACTACCGCGCCGGTGAGGAGGTGCCGCCCGACCGCCTCGAGGAGTGCATTCACGCCTTCTCCAGCGCGCTTCGCGACCGGGTGCGCGCCGAGTACCCGTTGCCGGACGCCGAGACCATCACCTACGAGGTGGTCACCGACAAGCCGTGGTCGGGCTTCAACTACTACCTCGGCAACTACACGTCCACCGTCGCCGTCAACGCCGACCTCAAGCAGCAGATGTCCAACCTGCCGCGGCTGGTCGCCCACGAGTCGTATCCCGGGCCACCACACCGAGCACTGCCGCAAGGAGGCCGGTCTTGTCGAGGGCAAGGGACAGGCCGAACAGACGATCTTTCTGGTCAACACGCCGCAATGCCTGATGGCCGAGGGCCTGGCCGACCTCGCGCTCTACGCGACGATCGGGCCCGAATGGGGCTCGTGGGCCGGCGAGATCTACGCCGACCTGGGGCTGGCTTTCGACGGGGACCGCGCACAGGCGGTGTCCGAAGCGGCGGCCGCCCTGGCCGACGTCCGCCAGGACGCCGCGCTGATGCTGCACGACGAGCACCGCGACGTCGACGACGTCGTCGAGTTCCTCAAGCGCTGGCTGCTGGTCAACGACGAGCGTGCCCGGCAGATGCTGCGGTTCCTGTCCTCCCCGCTGTGGCGGGCCTACACCAGCACGTACGTCGAGGGTTACCGGCTGCTCAGGGGCTGGCTGGAGGCCAGGCCGGACGAAGTCTCCCTGACGGAGAGATTCGGCCGGCTGCTCGACGAGCCGTTGATCCCGTCGTCGCTGCGGGCCGCCTGAGCGCCTGCTGGTCACAGCAGCAACAGCGGTATCGGCGACCGGAGGTGTGGCCAGGTGCCCGCCTCTCAGCGAAAGATTCGCTCGCAGCCAGCGACAACGTCGCGCGAAGGCGGGCACTTGGAGTGCTATCAGGCGCGGGTGCCGGTGGGACTGTTGGGATAAATGTGGAACCACCGCGGATCCTGGGTATGCCCCGGCGAACCTCCCGCCACCCGCGCAGAGCCGCTGATTCCGTCGCTGCCTGGCCTACTACGCTGGTGGCCATGACTGCAGAACCCACGGCCACCTCAGCAGCGGCGCCCGGCGCCGAATACGCCGACACCGCGAGCACTGCCTATCAGGCCGCCCTGCAGATCATCGAATCCGTCGAACCCCGCATCGCCGCCGCCACTCGCAAAGAGCTTGCCGACCAACGGGATTCGCTCAAGCTGATCGCCAGTGAAAACTACGCCTCGCCTGCTGTGCTGCTGACCATGGGCACCTGGCTGTCCGACAAATACGCCGAGGGCACCATCGGACACCGGTTCTATGCCGGCTGCCAGAACGTCGACACCGTCGAGAGCGTCGCGGCCGAGCATGCCGAGCAACTGTTCGGCTCACCGCACGCCTACGTTCAACCCCACTCCGGCATCGATGCCAACCTCGTCGCGTACTGGGCGATCCTGGCCACCCGCGTCGAGGCTCCCGGGTTGGCGGAGCTTGGTGCCAAACACGTCAACGACCTGTCGGAGGCGGACTGGGAGAAGCTGCGCGCCAAGCTGGGCAACCAGCGGCTGTTGGGTATGTCACTGGACGCCGGGGGCCACCTCACCCACGGCTTCCGACCGAACATCTCCGGCAAGATGTTCCACCAGCGCCAGTACGGCACCGACCCGCAGACCGGTTTCCTGGACTACGGCGCGGTCGCGGACGCCGCCCGCGAGTTCAAGCCTCTGGTCATCGTCGCCGGGTATTCCGCCTATCCGCGCCGGGTCAACTTCGCGACGATGCGCGAGATCGCCGACGAGGTCGGCGCGACCCTGATGGTCGACATGGCGCACTTCGCGGGTCTGGTGGCGGGCAAGGTGTTCACCGGCGACGAGGACCCGGTGCCGCATGCGCATGTCACCACGACGACGACGCACAAATCGTTGCGCGGACCGCGAGGCGGACTTGTGCTGGCCACTCCCGAATACGCGGACGCTGTCGACAAGGGCTGCCCGATGGTGCTCGGCGGCCCGCTCTCTCACGTCATGGCCGCAAAGGCCGTAGCGCTGGCCGAGGCCCGTCAACCGTCGTTCCAGGCGTACGCGCAACGGGTCGCCGACAACGCCAAGGCGCTCGCCGACGGATTCCTGCGGCGGGGGGCGCGGCTGGTCACCGGCGGCACCGACAACCACATCGTGCTACTCGACGTCACGTCGTTCGGGCTGACCGGCCGCCAGGCCGAATCCGCTCTGCTGGATTCCGGCATCGTCACGAACCGCAACTCGATTCCCGCCGACCCCAACGGCGCCTGGTACACGAGCGGCATCCGATTCGGTACGCCCGCGCTGACCACCCGCGGCTTCGGGCCCGCCGAATTCGACCGGGTGGCGGAGTTGATCGTCGAAGTGCTGACCAACACATCACCGGAGGGCAGCTCAAAGGCCAAGTACACGCTCGTCGACGCCACCGCCGATTGGGTGCACGCCGCGGCGGCCGAGCTGCTGAAGGCCAATCCGCTGTATCCCGGTCTGACGCTGTAGACACGCTGTCCTGCGATTTTTGGAAACATGTGAATTCGGGTTACAGTTACTTTTATGGCACAGAGACCTGTCGCTAATCCGCTGATCGTCGAACTCGAGCCGGTCGTGGAGCGGGAGCTGCGTCGCCACATCGACTCCGAAGAGCTGTGGTATGCCCACGACTACGTGCCCTTCGAGCAGGGTGAGAACTTCGCCTTCCTCGGGGGAAGCGACTGGGATCCGTCCCAGGTGACGCTGCCGAAGACCATCACCGATGCGCTGGAGATCCTGCTGATCACCAAGGACAATCTCGCCGGTTACCACCGCGAGCTCGTCTTCAGCTTCATCCTCGAAGGGAAGTTCGGCCGCTGGCTCGGCCGGTGGACCGCCGAGGAGCATCTGCACGCGATCGCGTTGCGCAACTACCTTGTCGTCACCCGCGAGATCGATCCGGCCGCCAACGAGGATGTCCGCGTCGAGCATGTGATGAAGGGCTACCGCGCCGACACCTACAGCCAGGTCGAGCGGTTGGTGTTCACGGCCTTCTTCGAACGCGAGCACGCCGTCTTCTGCCGCAACCTCGAAGCGCAGATCACCGAGCCGGTGCTCAAGGAACTCGTCGGCCGCATCGCGCGCGACGAGGAGCGTCACGAGGAGTTCTTCGCCAACCTCGTCTCCCATCTGCTGTCGTACAGCCGCGAGGAGACGATCGCCGCCATCGCGGCCCGCGCCGCGGACCTCGACGTCGTCGGCGGTGACATCGACGCCTACGCAGACAAGGTGCAGAAGATGGCGGACGCCGGCATCTTCGGGCGCGATCAGCTACGTCAGGTCGTCTCCGACCGGATCACCGCGTGGGGCTTGGCCGATGAGCCCGAGCTGAAGCAGTTCACGCAGCGCTAACCGTTAGCCACGGCGCGCCTGCGCGGCGCGTGTGCTGCGACGGGAGTAGCGTCGCTTTCGATGGCTAGCGACATGCTCTGCTGTCCGGGCGGTACCGATCGTTTCGATCACGAGAGGACCGGCCCCGGTCCCAGTACCGCAGTGTCCGCCGAAAGTTCGTGCGGGGCCGCATGAACTGCCTCGACTCGAGGAGCGCTACGTGACTGATTCGCCCTTGCGGACCTATGTGCTCGACACCTCTGTGCTGCTGTCCGATCCCTGGGCGTGCACACGGTTTGCCGAGCATGAAGTCGTGGTCCCGCTGGTGGTCATCAGCGAGCTGGAAGCCAAGCGGCATCACCATGAACTTGGCTGGTTCGCGCGGCAGGCACTGCGGATGTTCGACGACCTCCGCCTCGAACACGGACGGCTCGATCAGCCGATACCTGTTGGGACGCAAGGCGGCACGCTGCACGTCGAGCTCAACCACAGCGACCCGACGGTGTTGCCCGCCGGATTCCGGACCGACAGCAATGACTCGCGCATCCTGACCTGCGCGGCAAATCTCGCCGCCGAAGGCAAGCTCGTCACGTTGGTGAGCAAGGACATTCCGCTGCGGGTGAAGGCGGGCGCGGTCGGATTGTCCGCCGACGAGTACCACGCCCAGGACGTCGTCACGTCCGGATGGACCGGCATGGACGAGATCGAGGTGTCGAGCGACGAGATCGACGCGCTGTTCGCCGACGGTGAGGTCGACGTGGAGTCGGCTCGGAATCTGCCGTGCCACACCGGGATCCGGCTACTCGGCGGCAGCTCGTCAGCGCTCGGCCGGGTCAACTCAGAGAAAAGGGTGCAGCTCGTCCGCGGCGACCGTGAGGTGTTCGGCCTGCGCGGGCGTTCCGCGGAACAACGCGTCGCGCTGGATCTGTTGCTCGACGAATCCGTCGGCATCGTCTCGCTCGGCGGTAAGGCGGGCACCGGCAAGTCGGCACTGGCGCTGTGCGCCGGCCTGGAGGCGGTGCTGGAGCGCCGCACCCACCGCAAGGTCGTGGTGTTCCGGCCGCTGTACGCGGTCGGCGGGCAGGACCTCGGCTACCTGCCCGGCAGCGAGAGCGAGAAGATGGGCCCCTGGGCGCAGGCGGTCTTCGACACGCTCGAAGGGTTGGCCAGCCCCGCGGTGCTCGAGGAGGTGCTGTCGCGCGGCATGCTCGAAGTGCTACCGCTGACTCACATTCGCGGTCGTTCACTGCACGACTCGTTCGTCATCGTCGACGAGGCGCAGTCGCTGGAACGCAACGTGCTGCTGACTGTGCTGTCGCGCCTCGGCGCCGGGTCGCGGGTGGTGCTCACCCACGATGTCGCACAGCGGGACAACCTGCGGGTGGGGCGCCACGACGGTGTGGCCGCGGTCATCGAGAAGCTCAAGGGCCACCCATTGTTCGCCCACATCACGCTGCTACGCAGTGAGCGCTCGCCGATCGCGGCGCTGGTGACCGAGATGCTCGAGGAATTCAGCCCCGGCGCTCTGCCCTGAGCGACTTGTGTGCGTTCGGGAGCGCTCACCGCTCCTAATGCACACAAATCACCAGTCGGTAGGCTGCCAGGGTGGCGAAGCGATCCGACAACCACGTCTGGCAGTACAGCCTGATGGTCTTCGGCATCATCGCCGCGGTAGCGATGGTCGTGGTCGCACTGCTCACGGGCCATGCCAAGCGCGCGGAGGCCGCCCCCGTCGACTGCGCCCAGGTCAAATGCGTGGCGCTGACGTTCGACGACGGACCCGGCCCGTACACCGACCGGCTGTTGCAGATCCTCAGGGACAACAACGCCCCGTCGACGTTCTTCCTGATCGGCAATAAGGTCGCGGCCAACCCGCAAGGCGCCAAACGCATCGCCGACGCCGGCATGGAGGTGGCCAGCCACACCTGGGAACACCCCAACATGACCACCATCCCGCCGGAGATGATCGCCGGCCAGTTGACGAAGGCCAATGACGCCATCGCCGCCGCCACCGGCGTGACCCCGACGTTGTACCGCCCCGCCGGTGGCCTGTCCAACGACACGGTGCGGTCGGCGGCCAAGCAGCTGGGGATGGCCGAAATACTGTGGGATGTCATACCTTTCGATTGGGTCAACGATGCCGACACGGCAGCCACCACCGATGTGCTCAAGACGCAGATCAAGCCCGGCTCGGTGGTGCTCTTCCACGACACCTATTCCAGCACCGTGGATGTGGTGTACCAGTTCCTCCCGGTGCTGAAGGCCAACGGCTATCACCTGGTCACGGTCAGCCAGCTACTGGGCCCCCGCGCCGCGGGCAGCAGCTATGGAAGCCGCGAAAACGGCCCAGCCGCCAACGACATTCACGACATCCCGGTCGGTGAGATCCCGGCGCTGCCGGACACGCTGTCGCCCGCGCCGATGCCGAATCTGCCGATCACCGACATTCCGGACCAGAATTCGGGCGGTCCGAACAACGGGTCTTAGTCGCGCCTGCGATCCCGGACGAGGAACCACCCCGCCGCCGCCGCCCCGCCCAGTGCCACCACGCGATCAGCTCGGTCAGCCTTCGGCAGGTCGAGCAGCGAGACCAAACCAAGCACTGCGAACCCTGTGCGCAGAGCGGGTTGGCAGGTCGCCATCGTGACCAGAGCGGTGCTCGGGGAGACTGTGGGCGAGGGTGCCGGGGGAGCTTGATCGACGCGCACCTAATCCTCCTGAGGGAGCCGTGTTCGGACCGGGCGTCTTGACGCTAATTCCTAGAACTGCGTTGGGGAATAGGGTGTTTCCCTACGCATTCGCCTGTACTAGCCCCGACCGACGTGGCGGCCCAGCTCAGCCCGCGACTTTATGCCGAGCTTGCGGTAGATCCGGGCCAGATTCGCCTCGACGGTCTTGGGGCTGATGAACAGGGCGTTGGCGTGCTCTTCGCGCGAGCGCTCATCGGCCATCCTCCTTGACCTTGGCCATCGCAAGCACGTCCAGGCGCTTGTCGAGTTCCTCGAGCGAGAGCTTGTCGCCGATCAGGCCACGGTCGATCACGGTCTGGCGGATGGTCTTCTTCTCCTTGAGCGCCTGCTTGGCGACCGCGGCGGCTTCCTCGTAGCCGATCGCGGAGTTCAGCGGGGTCACGATCGACGGGGACGACTCGGCGAGCTCGCGCAGCCGCCCTTCGTTGGCGACCAGGCCGTCGATGCAGCGTTCGGCGAACAGCTTGGACGAGTTCGTCAGGATCTTGAACGACTCGAGAAGGTTGCGCGCCATCATCGGGATGTACACGTTGAGCTCGAACGCGCCGGCGCCGCCGCCCCACGCGATCGCGGCGTCGTTGCCGATCACCTGCGCTGCGACCTGCGTAACCGCCTCCGGGATAACCGGATTGACCTTTCCCGGCATGATCGAGCTACCCGGCTGCAGGTCGGGCAGCTGAAGCTCGCCCAGGCCGGTGAGCGGACCCGAGCCCATCCAGCGGATGTCGTTGGCGATCTTGGTCAGGGACACGGCGATGGTGCGCAGCGCACCGGATGCCTCGACCAGTCCGTCGCGCGCGGCCTGCGCCTCGAAGTGGTTTGAGCAGACGCGCAATTCGGCCAGCCCGGTCTGCTCGGTCAACACGGCGACGACTCGCTCGTCGAAGCCGTCCGGTGCGTTCAGGCCGGTGCCCACCGCGGTTCCTCCGATGGCGAGCTCGCCCAGGCGGGGCAGCGTGGCCTTCACCCGTTCGATGCCTGCCTCGACCTGGCGTGCGTAGCCGCCGAACTCCTGGCCCAACGTCACCGGGACGGCGTCCATCAGATGGGTGCGGCCCGACTTGACGACCTTGAGCCACTGGTGGGCCTTCGAGTCGAGCGACTCGTGCAGCACCTCGAGTGCCGGAATCAGATGACGCACAGCGGCTTCGGTGGCGGCGATATGGGTGGCGGTGGGGAAGGTATCGTTGGACGACTGCGACATGTTCACGTCGTCGTTGGGATGCACAGTCACGCCGTTCTGCGCGGCGATGCCTGCGATGACCTCGTTGGTGTTCATGTTCGAGCTTGTGCCCGAACCGGTTTGGAACACGTCGATGGGGAACTGGTCGTCATGCAGTCCGTCGGCAATCTCACCGGCAGCGGCGATGATGGCGTCGGCTTTCTCGGGCGCGAGCAGGCCGAGATCCTTGTTCACCTGTGCGCAGGCCCCTTTCAGCAGGCCCAGCGCCCGGATCTGGGTGCGCTCCAGCCCCCGGCCGGAGATCGGAAAGTTCTCCACCGCCCGCTGTGTCTGCGCTCGCCAGAGCGCATTGATCGGCACCCGGACCTCGCCCATGGTGTCGTGCTCGATGCGGTACTCGACGTCTGCTTCGGCGGTGACTGAGTCGGCGCTCACAATAAGATCGTTCCCTTCTTGTGTCGGTGGTTTACGGCAGCGGGTAGACGGCGTTGCTGTCGCCGGTGAAATCGATGGCGGAGTATTCGTTGAGCTTGGAGAGTCGGTGGTACGCCTCGATCATCCGCACGGTGCCCGACTTCGTGCGCATGACGATCGACTGCGTGGTGCAGCCGCCGCCGGAATAGTGCACGCCCTGTGAGCAGGTCGCCGTCGGTGACGCCGGTGGCGCAGAAGAAGACGTTGTCCCCGAGACCAGATCCTCGGTGAACAGGATCCGGTCGAGGTCGTAGCCGCGGTCGATGGCCTTCTGGCGCTCGTCGTCGTCCTTCGGCGCCAGCTGGCCCTGGATCGCGCCGCCCATACAGCGGATCGCGGCGGCGGTGATGATGCCCTCGGGTGTGCCGCCGATTCCCGCCAGCAGGTCGGTGCCGGAGTTGGGCCGGCACGCCGAGATCGCGCCTGCGACGTCACCGTCGGAGATCAGCCGGATCCGCGCGCCGGCGTCCCGGACGTCGGCGATGAGCTGTTCGTGGCGTGGCCGGTCCAGGATGCACACGGTCAGGTCGGCCACCGACACGCCTCTTGGCCTTGGCGACCCTGCGGATGTTCTCGCCGATCGGTGCGGTGATGTCGATGGCGTCCACGGCGTCGGGGCCGACGGCGATCTTGTTCATGTAGAACACCGCCGACGGGTCGAACATCGCTGCCGCGCTCGGCGACCGCGAGCACCGAGATCGCGTTCGGCAGGCCCTTGCTCATCAGCGTGGTGCCGTCGACCGGGTCGACGGCGAAGTCGCATTCGGGACCGTCGCCGTTGCCGACCTCCTCGCCGTTGTAGAGCATCGGCGCGTTGTCCTTCTCACCCTCGCCGATCACCACCACGCCGCGCATCGACACGGAATTGACCAGCTCACGCATCGCGTCGACGGCCGCCCCGTCGCCGCCCTCCTTGTCGCCGCGGCCGACCCAGCGTCCAGCCGCCATCGCGCCGGCTTCGGTCACTCTCACGAGCTCAAGGGCGAGGTTACGGTCGGGTGCTTCACCGCGCGCGGGGGTCATGCGCAGATTGTCCCATTCGCCGACCGACGCTTCGGGACCTGGGATACTGGCGACCATGACCACCCAGCCGCAGCCGGTTCCCAAGCCAGCTAAATCGCGGCTGCTTCAGGACGGCCGGGACATGTTCTGGTCGATTGCGCCGTTGGTGCTGGCCTGCGTCGTGCTGGCCGGAGTCCTGGGGATGTGCTCGTTCCAGGCCAGCGGGCCCGGCAAGGGCCCGGCGCCCTCCTATGACGCACCGGCGGCGCTCCAGGCGGACGCCGACGCCCTCAAGATCCCGATCCGGCTGCCGCAGCTATCCGACGAATGGCAGTCGAACTCCGGCAGCCGAAACGGCATCGACGGCGGCCGCACCGATCCGGTGTCGCGGGAGCGCCTCCGCGCGGTCAGTTCGACCGTCGGATATCTCGCGCCCAGCGGCATGTATGTAAGCCTGACTCAGAGCAACGCCGACGAAGACAAGCTCGTCGGCTCAATCAACTCGGACGCGTATCCGACGGGTGTCGAGGACGTCGACGGCGTCAAGTGGGTGGTGTACGACGGCGGGGACGAGGACGGGCGACCTGCCGAGCCCGTGTGGACGGCCCGACTGGACGGTCCGACGGGCCCGGCGCAGATTGCGATAACCGGCGCCGGCGGTACCGACGAGTTCCGTACGCTGGCTGCGGCGACGCAGACCGCCTCGCCGCTGCCTGCCACATAGGAGACGCGATGACCGCCCCCCAAGCCGACCTGACCGGCTGGACCGCCGCGCCCTTTTCTGCCGCCGGCTTCACCCATGACGTGTACCGCAGGGGTGAGGGTCCGGGCGTGGTGCTCATCCCCGAGATGCCGGGCGCTCATCCTGGTGTGTTCGCGCTGGGTAATCATCTGGTGGACAACGGATTCACGGTGGCGATGCCATCGCTGTTCGGCACGCCAGGGGCACCGGCGGTGAGGCCGGGTGCGGTGCCGGTGATGTTGCGTGGCTGTGTGGCAAAGGAATTCGCCGGGTTCGCGACCAACGCCGATCGGCCCGTTGCGCACTATCTGCGCGCGCTGGCCCGCGATCTCAACGAGAAGACGCCGGGCAAAGGTGTCGGCGTGATCGGCCAGTGCTTCACAGGTGGCTTCGCGCTCGCCGCGGCGGTGGATGACAGCGTGCTCGCACCGGTGCTCAGCCAGCCGTCGCTGCCGATTGCCGGTCACGCCGAAGCAGCGACGCGATCCCGGCCTGTCCGAGGCCGAGCTGAAGATCGTCGAACGGCGCGCGGCCAACGACGGACTGTGCGCGCTGGGTCTGCGGTTCAGTGAGGATCCATTGGTTCCCGCTGAACGGTTCAAGACGCTCAAGGACCGCCTCGGTGATGCGTTCGAGGTCATCGAGATCAATTCGAAGAAGGGCAATGAGCACGCGTTCGGCAGAATGGCACATTCCGTGCTGACGCTGGAGCTGCGCCACCAGGAAGGCCACCCCACCGACGATGCGCTCAAGCGCGTCATCGCGTTCCTCACTGAGCGTCTGACGTAGCACCCGGGCCGCTACGCCGCGCTGCGCCGGGACACGTTCTTAGTGCCCGGCTATGAGCGAGGGTGTCGCTGCGAGCGAATTATTCGCTCGTAGGTGGGCAGGTTCACGGGTGGTCCCGCGCGCCGACCGACCTCGGCTGCCCTCACTCAGCGTCTGACGTAGCCGCCTGCGCCTTCTCTTCGTTCTTCTTCACGTCGTCGCCCTTCTCGGACTTGGCCCCGGCGTTGTCGTGGGCCCGCTTGATGCGTCTTCCCAACCACCAGAAGGGGTTGCGCCGCTTGGGTTTCGTGTCCTTTTCGTCTGGCGGGTCCATCGGCACGCCTTTATAGACCGCCAGGTACACGCTGATCGTGGTGACGATGACGATCATCAGGACCGGGCCGATCACGATGCCCCATGCGCCGAACATGGCGAGGCCGGCGAACACGGCGAGCAGCATCAGCGCCGAGTCCAGGCGGGCCGCGCGCGGAACCAGAATCGGCCGCAGGAAGTTGTCGATGTTCGTCACCACGATGAGGTGGAAGAGGATCACGAACACCCCGCCGAACACGTTGCCGAACAGGATCATTCCGACTCCGAACGGAATCGTGATGATGCCGCTGCCGAGTGGGATGACCGACAGCGCGGACAGCAGCACCGCGAAAAGGAAGAAACCCTGATGGAACCCGGCGATATAGATCGACGCCGCACCCGCCACACCCTGGCAGACCGCGATGACGAACTGCCCCATGACAGTGCCCTTCACCATCGCGCCCATCTTCGACATGTACAGATCGGTGATCTCCTCGCCGAGCGGATTGAGCCGCCGGATGAGCAGAAGCACCTTGTCTTGGTTGGTCAGCAGCGAGATGAACACGTACAGGAACAGGATCGCCGCCGTGATCGCGCCGAACGCGCCGCCCGCCGCACCCTGCAGGAGGCCGAGCAGCCATTTGCCGACCTCCTGCGCGACCGTGGTCATCGAATCGCGCAGTGAATCCGGCGTGACCGTGACGTCGACGAACGGCACCCGGGCCAGCGCCTCGTTGACCCACTTCAGGGTCTGATCGCCGAGGGCCGACAGGTCGGTCCGCTGGACCCAGACAGCGACTCTTTCGACCATCGTGGTGATCTGCACGACGGCGAGGAACACGAACAGCGACAAGGGAACGATCACGGCTGCGAAGGCCGCGAGCAGCGTCAGCGTCGCCGACAATCCCGTACCCATCCGCTTTTTGAGACGCGCGTAGAGCGGCGAGAACAGGTAGGCCGCCACCGCGGCGACCACGATCAGAATGAAGTAGCCACGCAGGAAGTACGCGCCGAACAGGATCGCGATGACGGTCGCGATGGCCAGCGCACGCTTCTGTGTCAGCGTGAATTCGGTATCCATTGCCGCTATGTCTAGCGAACTTTCGTGCGCGCCTCGACCTGTTTGGCCCGTTGCCCTTCGATGAACCGCATCGAAAGGCGGTTCATCAGGGAGGGCGCGAGCCGTGCGAACAGCCACTGAGCGCGGGCGATCCGTGGCTTCACCAGTATCGCCTTGTTCTTCTCCACGGCCCTCAGGACGTCGCGCGCGAGCCGGTCGGCGTCATACGGCTTGCCGCCCTGGGCCTGGAGGAAGTAGTCGCGGCCGACGAAGCCGCCGACCGCACCCTTGTCGAGGATCGGTGTCTCCACCGCGGCCGGGCACACGACGAGCACCCCGACGCCGCGGGGGACGGCCTCCGACCGCAGCGCCAGCGACAGGCCGACGACCGCATGCTTGGTCGTCACGTAGCTGGTGATCTGCCCCGCTGCGGTGAGGCCCGCCATCGAGGCGGTGTTGACGATGTGGCCGTGGCCCTGCCGCAGCATCACCGGATAGGCGGCCGCGATGCCGTGCACGACGCCGCGGATGTTGACGTCGATGATCGCGTTCCACTGGTCCAGCGTCAGCAGTTCGGTGTCACCGCCCCAGCAGATGCCCGCGTTGTTGAACATCAGGTCGAGGCGGCCGGCACGGCTGACCACCTCGTCGACCACCGCCTGCACGGCCGCCGCATCGGTGACGTCGAGGCGCGCGGCGCGCGCCGCCTCGCCGAGCCCGGCCGCGGTCTTCTGCGCGGCGTCGCCGTCGATGTCGGTGCAGACGACGTCGGCGCCCGCATTGACCAGCGCTCGGCACAGCGCGGCGCCGATACCCGATCCCGCGCCGGTGACGATTGCCTGCTTGCCCGCCAAACTCATTGCGCTTCCGCCAGTTTCATCACATGACCCAACACATCGGGATACCGTTTGAGGTGTGCGCCGCCGTTGAGATCGAGGACCTCGCCGGTCAGCCATGAGGACTTCGGCGAGCAGAGGAACACCACCGCGTCGGCGATCTCCTCCGGCGTGCCCGCGCGTCCGAGCGCGGTGTTCTCCACGTAGTCCTCGACGAGGCCGGGCACGAGCGACGACCCCGCGGTCAGCGGGGTGTCGACGAAGCCCGGCGCCACCGCGTTGACCCGGATGCCTCGCGGCCCCCACTCCATCGCCGCCACCTGCGTGAGCATCGACAACCCGGCCTTGGCCGAGCAGTACGCGCTCATCCCGATGGCCGGTTGCCGTCCGTTCAGGGAGCTGATCGACACCAATGAGCCGCCCTTGCGCAGCTTCTGTCCGGCGTACTTGGCGACGATGAACGACCCGTTCAGGCACACGTCGACGACTCCGCGAAACTCGTCGACAGACAGCTCGGTGATCAGGCCGAGACTGCCGAAGCCCGCGCAGTTGACCACGACATCGAGTGGCCCGGTCTCGGCGAAAAGCCGTTCCACCGAGGCCTCGTCGGTGACGTCGACCTGTGCGGCGGTGTGCGGGCGCGCCCAGTTCGGCGGCCCGCTCGCGCGCACCGTCGGCGTTGAGATCGGCGATCGTGACCCGGCAGCCGTCGGCGGCGAGCGCATTGACACTCGCCCAGCCGATCCCGGACGCGCCGCCGATGACGACGGCGATCCGCTCGGTACTGTTGCTCATCCAGTTAGCCCTTCGACGGCGAAGTAGAACGCGTTCTAACCTCACACTGGCGGGCCGAAAGCGCAATAGCCGTCCAGTGGCAGACTCGACCTGTGACCGAGCTGAAGCTGTCGGATTCGATTCATGTGGCCGTCGCCGCCCGACGCCGTGTACGAGCTGGTGTCGGACGTGACCAGGATGGGCGAGTGGAGCCCGATTTGCCGGGCGTGCTGGTGGGACGAGGGTGCAGGCCCACACGTCGGCGCCTGGTTCACCGGCCGCAACGAGATCCCCGAACGGACATGGGAGACGCGCTGTCAGGTGGTGGCCGCCGACCCCGGCAGGCGGTTCGCATGGGAGGTCAACAACGGCTGGGTGTACTGGGGGTACAGCCTGGAACCCGACGGCGACGGCACCCGTCTCACCGAATCGTGGGAGTTCCTGCCGGCAGGCATCGCCGGCTTCCGCGAGCGTTTCGGCCCCGACGCCGACGCCGAGATCAACCGGCGGCGCGATGCCGCCCAGCAGGGTATCCCCGCGACACTCGCAGCGATCAAGAAGACCGCCGAAAGCTGATCGGTCGACACTGAAGTTATGCAGGAGATTCCGGCGCATAGTCCTGCACAAGTTCAGTTTCGCGGCTATCGCTTGACGCAGCGTAAGCCGATGTGACAGGGGACATAATGCCGAACGAAGTACAGCAGGATTCCAGACATCCGCGATCGCGGGTTAGCCAGGCCGCTCGGTCGCTCGGCCGTCCCCGATTCCGTGACGTGATCGCCGGGCTTGTCACCGGCCTGTTCTCCATCCCGGAAGGCATGGCCTACGCCAGCATCGGCGGGTTCAATCCGGTGGCCGGTCTCTACTCCGGCGTCGTGTCCACGATCGTGGGGTCGCTGTTCGCCCGGACGGTGCTGATGGTCACGACCCTCACCAGTGCGCTCGCCCTGACGTCCCAAAGTGTCTTGAGTGCCGCGGGTCTCGACCCGACCGATCCCTCCAACATCGCAGCTCTGGTGCTCGTCGCGGGTGCCGTCATGCTGCTGTTCGGGCTGCTGCGGTTCGGGGCGATGATGAACTTCGTCTCCAACGCGGTGATGACCGGCTTCACAACGGGTATCGCGGTGCAGATCCTCGCTGGCGTGATCCACGATGCCACTGGCTATAAACCCAACAGTCACAACACCATCGGCAAATTCATCGACGCATTCGCGCACATCGGGTCCTGGCAGTCGGCTCCCTGTCTGGTCGCCGCCGCCACGGTTGCGGTCTGGGCGGTGTTCCACTTCATCAAACCTCTGCGGGCCTTCGCGACGCTCATCGCGCTGGTCCTGGTGACCGCGGTCGTATCGCTCATCACGGTCGATGTGGAGACGGTGGGAGACATCGCGTCCATTCCGAATGCACTGCCGCCGTTGCAGATTCCGAACTTCGCCGCCATGCCCGAGCTGTTGGCCGGGGGATTGGCGGTCGCACTGGTCGGGCTCGCACAGGCCGCGGGCATCTCGGCTGCCGTGCCGAATCCCGACGGCAAGCGTCCCAGCACCAACGGCGATTTCGTCGCGCAGGGTGCCGCCAATCTGGCCGGTGGATTCTTCGGCGCGCTGCCGACGGGCGGATCGTTGTCCCGCACCGGAGTGGCCGTCTCCGCGGGAGCGCAGACCCGGTGGACGGGCATCTTCGCCGGAATCTGGATGGCCGCACTGGTTTTGGTCGCGGGCTCGTTGGCGCAGTTGATTCCGATGCCCGTGATCGGTGGCCTGATCCTGGTGATCGGCGTGGAGCTGGTGGCCGGCCGATGGGCCGACATCAAGCTGGTGTTGCGCACCGCGCCACTGTCGGCGTTGGCGATGCTCATCACGTTCGCGGCCACCACGGAGCTGCCGCTGCACACCGCGATTCTGATCGGCGCGATCACGTCGCTGGTGCTCTACTGCGTCAAGGCCGCGCAGTCGGCTCAGCTGATCGCGTTGCGTCCCGTCGACGGCGGCTGGGAGCGGGCGCCGGTGCCCGATCAGGCCCCGAGCAATGAGGTCACCGTGCTGCACTACGCCGGGATCGGGCTGTTCGCCGAGGTGCCGAGGATCGACGAGGAGTGGCCGAAGGTGGCGGACTCACGCAACGCAGTCGTCGTGCTGAGCATGGCGGCGCTACCCGACGTGCCGTCGTCGAAGGTGATCAATGCGCTCACGAAGTGGGCGACCGATCTGGAGCGCAACGGCGGCCGGTTGATCATCGCAGGCGTGAGCCCGAAGGCCGAAGCGGTGCTGAAGCGGGGCGGCATCGTCGACCTCATCGGCGAGGACGGAATCGTCCCCGCGACGACACGGGTGTTCGGCGCGGTCGAGGACGCCGTCGAGCGCGGGCGGCAGTGGATCGCCGCGCACGGTGGTTAGCGCTTCACGCAGCGGAAGCCGACGTGGCTCATGCCGGTGTCCACCGGCTGCGGGCGACGGGCCGCAGGCCGGTACCGCAGGCAATAGACGTCCGCGCACAGAAACGAGCCTCCCTTTACCACCTTGCGCGGCACCTGGAACTGTGGCTGCCGCGGATCGTAACTGTCTGAGGCACAACAGGGTTGGTTGTCGCGCGTGTCGCCGTACCAGTCGGTGGTCCACTCCCACACGTTGCCGGCCATGTCGAATAGCCCGTAGCCGTTGGGCGGGTAGCTGCCGACCGGGGCGGTGCGCCCGTACCCCTTCTCCGGCCGCCACGGGAAGTCGCCGTGCCAGTAGTTGGCCATCGGTTGGCCCGGTGGTTCCGGTTCGTCGCCCCAGGTGTACTCCGCTTGGTCGAGTCCACCCCGCGCCGCGGTCTCCCATTCGGCCTCGGTCGGCAGGGACATACCGGCCCACGCCGCATAGGCTTCGGCGTCTTCGTACGCGACGTGCACGACCGGGTGATCGGCGCGCTTGTCGATCGAGGACAGCGCGCCGACGGGATGGCGCCACGACGCCCCCGGCGTCCACGTCCACCACAGGTTGAGGTGCCGAAGGTCAACCGGCCCCTTGAGTGCGGGTGAACACCATCGACCCCGGTTGCAGGTTCTCCGCTGGCGCGTCCGGGTAGTCGGCGGGGCTCAAGGGTCGCTCAGCGACCGTGAGATACGCCGTGGCGTCGACGAACTCGGCGAACTGAGTGTTGGTGACCGCCTTGGCCATTATCCAGAACCCGTCGACGCCGACGGCCGGGCCGGCGCCTCCTCGGGGTAGTGGCGGTCGGATCCCAGCACGGCGGTCTGCCCCGGGATCCAGACGAGGTCGTCAGTCACCGAAGACGGTCGTCCAGTCGTTCTTCATGCTCACGACGGTCCAGCCGTAGTTCGCGGCATGCTCCAGTGCCCGTTCCGCCCCTGCCGTGTAATCGAATTCGCGCTCGGCGTCGTCGTGCAGGACCAGCAACCGGAGGGCCGCGGCTCCTGGCCTCCCGGAGTACTGCAGCATCTCGTCGTCGCCGTTGGAGTTGCCCGCCGAGAGGATGGGACGCCGGCCCACACGGCTCCAAATCCGCACCGGCTTCTCCGGCCCGTCATCCCAGATGTCCAGCGCCGGCTGGATCAGCAGATCACCATGTCCGTCATTGCCCTCGAACCGCAGCCCTTGCGCGCTGCCCACCACTCGCTCGGGCGGGATGCCGTAGATCGTGCTGGTGATGGGCCGCATGAAGTCCCGGCCGCCGCCGGACACGATGTAGCAGGTGAAATCGTGTGCCTCGAGGTACCGCAACAACTCGCACCATCGGCGTGTAGATGCATTCCAGGTATGGGCGATCCAGCGTCGGGTGTTTCGCGTCGGCGAAGAATGCGGACACCCGTGCCGCGTGGTCCTCGACGTTCATCGATTCGTGCAGCGACACCACCGCCCCCGTAAGCACTTTCAGATCTGTGTCGTCGCCCTGGTAGTGCTTGGTGATCGCGCCGCCGAACCAACTCAGGTCTGCGCTGACTGCCGCCTTATAGGGCTGCTGGTCGGCCAACGACGAGTCGCCGGCTGCCTTTTCGGCGAGTCTGTCGGATGATGAAGTCGAGCTGGATGTAGGCGGGTTTCTCGCACCACAGCGTGCCGTCGTTGTCGAACACGGCGACGCGTGCCGCGGGCTCGACGAAATCCGGGCCCGTCGGTCGTCACCCGGCCCACGAAGTCGACGATCGCCGACTTCGTGGGTCCGTCAGCCCATGTCGTGAGTTCTGCCACGGTCAACCGCCGCGAGTGGAGAGGAATTTGTTGAGCTCATCGACGGCATGGTTGATTGTGAACGTCGCCGGCTCCTGGCGCGGCGGGAACTCCTTGAACGTCTCCAGGAACTGCGTCGCGATCGCGGACCCGTATAGCACGAGGTAGATGCGGTCAATCACCCAGTCCCAGTATGTGTTCGATGTGATGTCCGCGCGTTCGAACGGGTCGGTCCGCAGATTGAACAACTTCGGGGCACGCAGCGGGGTGAACGGTTCGAACCAGATCTGCAGGGTGCCCTGGCAGCGCTGCTCCTGGAATACGACCTTCCAGTTCTCGGCGCGGATGCCCAGCACATCACAGTCGTCGGAGAAGTAGATCATCCCGCGTCGTGGACTCTTGTCCACTTCACCGGTCAGGTACGGCAACAGGTTGAACCCGTCGATGTGCACCTTGTACTTCATGTCACCGGCCTTGTGGCCCTTTTTGAGCTTCTCGACGATGTCCGGCTCGCCTGCGGCGGCAAGGAACGTCGGAAGCCAGTCATGGTGCTGCACAATCTCGTTGGACACCGAGCGGGGCTTGATCTTTCCGGGCCACCGGATCATCTCCGGAATCCGGAAAGCGCCTTCCCAGTTGGTGGCCTTCTCACTGCGAAACGGCGTGGTTGCGCCGTCCGGCCAACTGTTGGCGTGCGGTCCGTTGTCCGTCGAGTAGATGACGATGGTGTCCTCGGCGATCCCCAGTTCGTCGACCAGATCCAGCAGCGTGCCTACGTGGCGGTCGTGGTCGATCATGGTGTCGTGGTAGGGCGACTGCCACCGGCCCGACTGGCCCAGACTCTCCGGCTTGGTGTGCGTCCGGAAATGCATGTGGGTCATGTTCATCCAGACAAAGAACGGCGTGTCTGCCTCGTGCTGGCGCTTGATGAAATCGACGCACGCGCCGGTGGTCTCGTCGTCGATGGTCTCCATCCGCTTCTTGGTCAGCGGTCCGGTGTCCTCGATGCGCTGCTTACCGACCGGTCCGTACCGGTCGTCGACCTCGCCGGAGTCCTTGTCGGTCGCCCAGGAGTGAATGACGCCGCGCGGCAACAAAGCCCGGCGCAGTATCGGCGCCTCTTCTTCGGTGGGGTAGTCCGCGTTCTCCGGTTCCTCCTCGGCGTTGAGGTGGTAGAGATTGCCGAAGAACTCGTCGAAGCCGTGGGCCGTGGGCAGGAACTTGTTCAGATCGCCGAGATGGTTCTTGCCGAACTGACCCGTTGCATATCCGAGCGGCTTGAGCAGCTCGGCAATCGTCGGATCCTCCTTCTGCAGGCCGATGTCCATGCCGGGCATCCCGACCTTGCTCATTCCGGTGCGGTACACACTCTGCCCCGTGATGAACGACGACCGTCCTGCGGTGCAGCTCTGCTCGCCGTAGGAGTCGGTGAAAAGCATTCCCTCGTCGGCGATTCGATCGATGTTGGGCGTGAAGTAGCCCATCATTCCGCGGCTGTAACAACTCAGGTTCGAGATGCCGATGTCGTCGCCCCAGATGACGAGGATGTTCGGTTTCTTGTCGGCCATTTCTAATCCTTCGCCAGGAATTTGTGCAGCTTTTCGACGGCCTGATCGACGCTGAAGCTGGCCGGCTCGTGCCGCGGCGGGAACTCCTTGAACGTGTCGAGGAACGCCGTCGCCATCGCGGTCATGTAGAAGATGAAGAAATCGTGTCGCATCAACCAGTCGTAGTACGTATTCGACGTGATGTTGGCGTACTCGTAGGGGTCGGTTCGGAGGTTGTACAGCAGGGGCACCCGCAGCGTGGTGAACGGCTCCGCCCAGATCCGCAGCGTGCCCTGGCAGCGCTGCTCCATGAACACGGCCTTCCAGTTCTCGAAGCGCATCGCGACGAGGTCGCCGTCGTCAGAGAAATAGAAGAAACCTCGGCGCGGGCTGGTGTCGACCTCACCGGTCAGGTAGGGCAGCAGGTTGAAGCCGTCGATGTGCACCTTGTACTCGGTTTTACCGTCTGCCCCGGCCTTATGGCCCTTCTTGAGCTTCTCGATGATGTCGGTTTCGCCGGAGGCGGCCAGCAACGTCGGCAACCAGTCGTGGTGCTGGATGATCTCGTTGGACACTGTGCCTGCCTTGATCTTTCCGGGCCAGCGGATCAGCTCCGGGACTCGGAAAGCGCCCTCCCAGTTGGTGTCCTTCTCGCTGCGGAACGGCGTAGTGCCGGCATCGGGCCAGCTGTTGCGATGGGGTCCGTTATCGGTGGAGTAGATGACGATGGTGTCGTCGGCGATGCCGAGTTCGTCGAGAACGTCGAGCACAGTGCCGACATTCTTGTCGTGATCGATCATCGTGTCGTGGTACCCGGACTGCCACAGCCCGGCCTGCCCGAGGCTTTCGGGCTTGGTGTGGGTGAACGCGTGCATGTGGGTGAAATTGCACCAAATGAAGAACGGGTTGTCCTCGGCGTGCTGACGCTTGATGTAGTCCACGGTCGCGTTGGCGATGTCATCGTCGATGGTCTCCATCCGCTTGGTGTCCAGCGGCCCGGTGTCCTCGATGACCTGTTTGCCGACGGGGCCGAATTTCGGATCGTCGGGCTCCTTGGACACCTCGTCGGTGGCCTTGCACTTCAGCACGCCGCGCGGAAGGGCGAACTCGTGGAGCTTGGGGAACTGGTCCTCGTGCGGATAGTCGAACTGCTCGGGCTCCTCCTCGGCGTTGAGGTGATAGAGGTTGCCGTAGAACTCATCGAAGCCGTGCACGGTCGGCAGGTGCTTGTTCTTGTCGCCGAAGTGGTTCTTGCCGAACTGGCCGGTGGCGTAGCCGAGTGGTTTGAGCAGCTCGGCGATCGTCGGGTCCTCGGCGGCCCAGCCGACGTCGGCACCCGGCACGCCGACCTTGCTCATGCCGGTGCGATAGACGCTTTGTCCACTGATGAACGCGGCGCGGCCCGCAGTGCAGCTTTGCTCGCCGTACGAGTCCGTGAATCGCATTCCTTCGTTGGCAATGCGGTCGATGTTGGGCGTGCGGTAGCCCATCAGTCCGTCGCTGTAACAGCTGAGGTTGGAGATGCCGATGTCGTCGCCCCAGATCACCAGAATGTTGGGTTTGCCGTCTGGCATCGAGCCGCTCCTTCGCTTAATGGCTAGCCGAATGAATTGTGCGACTTGGACTTTATGCCTCGAGCGCAGCGGATATGGCAGGTTCGCCTGCCGGTGACCGCAAGTTCACAGATTCGTCGACGCCCGTCGCTGCAACGCTGATCGGATCGCAGGTTCGTCGTGTGTCCTTCACCGGTTGCCCCACCCAGCGATCCCATGAATTGATGTCCCTTGTCGGACGGTCGCTCGCGGCGCACCCTGTTAGGTGGAGGGTGATGGCAATGTACGACAGGAAATTGGAACCCAATTGGCACATCGAGATCGAATTCGACGAGGACGAGACGCATACGCGTGCCACGGTGCGCGCCCAGCGCGGTGACGGCGAGACGTTGACCACCCTTGGAGACGCCTACCGCAACCCCAAGGACTCAAGTCAGCCGATGATCGGCGAGGAGATCGCCGCGGCGCGTGGGCTATTTGCGCTGGGCGCGGAACTGCTGCAGGGCGCGTCATCGCGGATCGAGCAGACCACGCATCAGCCGGTCCACCTCTACCGCTGAGCCGTGGCCCTGGCCGTCTGCCTGCTCTTCGACCGGCGATCCGAGCGGGCGGTCCGGGCGTTGTGGGACCGGCTCGAAGAGCTGGGGGTGAGCAGCCTGCGCTCACATACCCACGGCAGACACCTACCCCACGTCTCCTACGCGGTGCTGCGCCGATGGGACGACGAGGCGGTCGCCGGTGCGCTCTCGGGCATCGACGGCGGCGACCCGGTGGAGCTGAGCTTCGACGGGATCGGGCTGTTCCGGCGCGGCCGGACGTGGCTGGTCGCCGGGGTGAGCGCAGATTTCGTGGCGCGTCAGCAGCGGGTGGTCGAGGCGGTCACCGCCACCGGCGCCGAACTGCACAAGCACTACCGGCCCGGGATCTGGCTGCCGCACTGCTCGCTGACCCCGCGCGCGACGCTGGTCCAGCTGCCGGTGGTGGCGGCCGCAGTGATGGATGTGCTGCCGTTGCGAGGCCGGCTCGACCGGGCCGCCCTCGTCAACAGTGCGACCGGGGAGATCAGCCCGCTGGCGAAGCTTCCCTGATCACGTCGGGCGGCTGGATGCTGATGGCAATCCGATGGACGCCAGCAGCGTGATCGGTGGCAGATCGCCGCGGCGCGCGGTCTGATCGCGCGGTCGACCGGTGCTCAGAGACTCATCGCGGATCGAGCACGACCACCGTCAGCCGGACACATTTACCGCTGGAACGCTGAGCGAGGCAGTGTATCAGCCCTCTTGCGGTGCCGCCGCGACGACGCTGACGGCCGGCGCCTTGGTCTCGCTCTTCATCTTGTGGAACAGGTCGACGTAGTACGGCAGGCACTCGGCCATCGCCTGCTCGGTGGTGAACAGCGGCTGGTATCCGAGGTCGCGCTGCGCCTTGGCGATGGAGAAGTAGTTGTCGAGGTAAAGCCGTTCCACCCCGAGGGGTTCGATCATCGGCTTGGGTATCCCGAAGCGGAAGTGCAGCCGCTGCCACACCGTCATCACGAACCACACCAGCCGGCCGGGCACGCGGATCTTCGGGTAGCGCTCACCGCACGCCTCCACCACGGGGCGGGAGAACTCGAACATGTTGATCGGCTCGCCGTCATTGATGAAGTACGCCTGACCGGGTGCGGTACCGCCGGGCACGAGGTGCTGGGCGGCGAGGATGAAGCCGTGAATCAGGTTGTGTACGTAGGAGTTGTCGAGCTTGACGTTCTTGCCGCCGACCAGCACCTTGACGTGGCCTGCGAGCACGCTCTCGAACACCTTGCGGAACATGGTCTGATCACCGCGGCCCCAGATGCCGCTGGGCCGGATCGAGCAGGTGAGCAGTCCGCTGACGCCGTTCTGCGACAGCACGAACTTCTCCGCGACGACCTTGGTCTCGGTGTAAAGGTCGTTGAATCGCTCGGTATAGGGCAGGGTTTCGTCGCCGCCGGAGATCTTCAGGCCGCCCATCACGACGCTGTTGGAGGCGGTGTAGACGAATCGCTTCACCCCGGCCGTCTGCCCGGCCCGCACGAGGTTCTCGGTGCCGGTGACGTTCACCGAGAAACTGCGCTGCCGGTACTCCTCGGTGACCGACGCGCCGCCCATCAGGTCGATGATCGCGGCGGTGTGGAACACCGTGTCGATGCCGGCGACGGCGGCCGCCACCGTGTCGGGGTCGCAGATGTCGCCCTCGACGGTCTGAAGCCGCGGATGCGCGGGCAACGGGGAAGGGGCGCGGTCGAACGAGCGGACCTCGTGTCCGCGGTCGAGCAGTTCGGTCACCAGATTGGCGCCGACGAATCCGGAGCCGCCGGTGACGAGCACGCGGCCGAGTTCGGTGGTCAACGTTGAATCACCCATGCCGGGAAGCATAACTGAAACGTGTTACAGTTTCGACCCCTATTCGGAGAATCGTTCCGATCTCAAGTTTCTTCCGAATCCTTCGAGGCCAGTGCGTCCTCCACTCGCTTTCGGGCGCCAGCTAAGTGCTGTTCGCATCGTTTGGCCAGTTCTTCGCCTCGCTCCCACAGCTTCAGCGATGCATCAAGGTCCAGTCCACCCTGTTCGAGTTGCTGCACCAGCGCAATGAGCTCGTCGCGGGCTTCCTCATACCCCAGTTCACTAATGGGCTTCATTCAGTACCCCTTTCAGCGCTCGCGCTGAGCGGACCTTCTGGGCCCTCGCTGACGGCCGTGACTGCGCCATCGGCCACCCGTACCCGCAGCTGGGTGCCTTTCGGGGCGTCGGCCGTGGTGCGCAGTACCGCCGCATCGGGCATGGTCTGCACGACGGCGTAGCCGCGTGCCAGCGTGGCCGCCGGTCCCAGTGTGGCTAGCCGGGCCGACAGATGCCCGACCCGGTCGGCTTCGGCGGCCACCAGGCGGGTGATGTCGCGCCGGGCGGCGGCGCGGGCGCGGTGCACCTCGTCGGAGCGGGCGGTGAGCGCGGCCAGCGGCGCGGCGAGCACCGGTCGGCTGCGCAACTGGTCCAGCTGGTGCTGTTCGCGGTGAACCCAGTTTCGCAACGCACGACCGCCGCGCCGGCACAGGTCCCTGACGAACGCCTGTTCGGCAGCGGCGTCGGGGACGATGCGTTTGGCGGCGTCGGTGGGGGTGGCCGCGCGCAGATCGGCGACCAGATCGCATATCGGGTTGTCGGGCTCGTGGCCGATGGCGCTCACCACCGGTGTTGTGCACCTGGCGATCTCACGACACAGCGTCTCGTCGTAGAAGGGCAGAAGCGCATCGATGTCACCACCACCGCGGGCGATCACGATCACGTCGACGTCGGGGTCTGCGTCGAGCTCGCGCAGCGCATCGACGATCTGGGACACGGTGTTGGGGCCTTGCACCGCCGTGTTGCGGATTGCGAATCGCACTGCAGGCCAGCGACTCTGGGCCACGGATACGACATCGCGCTCGGCGGCGGACGCCCGTCCGGTGATGAGGCCTACGGTATCGGGCAGGAAGGGGAGGGGCCGTTTGAGGCGCGGATCGAACAGGCCCTCGGCCTCGAGCAGCTTGCGCAGGCGTTCGATGCGTTCGAGCAGTTCACCGAGACCGACGGCGCGAATCTCGGTCACTCGCAACGAGATCGTGCCCCGCGCGGTGTGAAACTGCAGCTTGCCGTGCATGATGACCTGGACGCCCTCGGTCAGTTTGACCGGCGCGTTCTCGACGAGATCTCGCGGGCAGACCACGGACAGCGACATGTCGGCGGCCGGGTCGCGCAGCAGGATGAACGCGACCGTGGGTCGTAGGTTCAGCTGGGCGATCTGACCCTCCACCCAAACTGTGCCGAGCTTGTCGACGTACTTCGCGACGCGCGTGGAGACCGCGCGAACCGGCCAGGGGTTGTCGGGGGACTTGCCCGGCTCGGCGTCGGTCATTTTCCCGCACCCGCTGGGGTGGTCACTTGGCGGTCGCGCGGGTGATCCTGTTGGACAGCAGCGTCTGGAAGGGTGCGCGTGCCTTGGTGGCGTCCTCGTACTCCAGCAGCGCCTCCAAATCGGGGACCCGCAGCGTCGTCAGCCGCGCACGCAGCTGTGCCAGCGTGAGCGACGCGTAGTCGAGCTCTTTGACGATCTCGGGGGCGCTCGCAGACCTCGACCGTGCGACCGGCTCGGACTCCGCCGCCTCGGGCTCGCCGCCGGTGAACAGCGCGAACCGGCCCTCGGTGAGGCGTTCGCCGTCCGTGAACGGGACGGGAGCGTCCTCGTCGAGGTCCTCGTCGAAGGTCGCCCATTCGGGCTGCTCCTCCTTCGGCGGGAAGATCGACTCGAGCGTCTCGTCGCCCTTGATGACCAGGTCGGCGACGTCCTGCTGCATCTTCATCACGAGGTGCGCGAGCTGGCTTACCACGGTCATCGGGTACATGAGGATGGTCTGCGGAAGCTTGCGGGTTTCCTCGATGGCGGTGACCGCCGCGCCAACCAGCAGACGGACCCCATACGGTGCAGTTGCCATGGCCTCCACCCTACGGTTGGCCTCTTGAGCCCGCGGGTCAGTACCCTTGGAAACATGCCACCGACTATCAACATGGGGATTCCGGGCGCTTCGCGCTCGGTCGCCGGTGGTGTCACGGGCAAGCGGGTGCTGCTGGCCGAGCCGCGCGGATACTGCGCCGGGGTCGATCGTGCGGTCGAGACCGTGGAGCGCGCACTCGAGAAGCACGGCGCACCGGTGTACGTACGCCACGAGATCGTGCACAACGTGCACGTCGTGGAGACGTTGGCCGCAGCGGGCGCGATCTTCGTCGACGAGACCGACGAGGTGCCCGAGGGCGCCATCGTGGTGTTCTCGGCCCACGGGGTGGCCCCGACGGTGCATCAGACCGCCGCAGAGCGCAGCTTGAAGGTGATCGACGCCACGTGCCCGTTGGTGACCAAGGTGCACAACGAGGCCAAGCGCTTCGCCCGCGACGACTACGACATCCTGCTGATCGGTCACGAAGGTCACGAAGAGGTCGTCGGCACCGCCGGTGAGGCGCCCGATCACGTGCAGCTGGTCGACGGTCCCGATTCCGTCGACAACGTCACGATCCGCGATGAGAACAAGGTCATCTGGCTGTCGCAGACCACTCTTTCGGTGGACGAGACGATGGAGACCGTCCGCCGGCTGCGGGAACGCTTCCCGACGCTGCAGGATCCGCCCAGTGACGACATCTGCTACGCCACCCAGAACCGTCAAGTCGCTGTCAAAGCGATGGCGCCGGAGTGCGAGCTGGTCATCGTCGTCGGGTCACGCAACTCGTCGAATTCCGTACGGCTGGTCGAGGTCGCATTGAACGCGGGCTCCGATTCCGCCTATCTGGTCGACTACGCCGAAGACATCGATCCCACTTGGCTGGGCGGGGTGACGACGGTCGGAGTCACGTCCGGCGCATCCGTGCCCGAACTGCTGGTACGAGGAGTCCTCGAGCGGCTCGCCGAGTACGGCTACGACGTCGTGCAGCCGGTCACAACCGCCAACGAGACACTGGTCTTCGCGCTGCCGAGGGAAATCCGCCCCGCCCGCTCGTAGCGGATCAGATGTCGTACTCCCAGGTTTCGAGTTCCCGGTCGCGTGTCGTCCGCCGTCGGGGCCGGTAATCCGAAGGCTCTTCGCCGTTGTCCTCGCCGCGGTAGCGCACCCGCGAGATCGGGTGGTGTGTCCCGTTTCCGTTGGTGCCGTGCGCCACGGGTGGCTCGCCCTCGTCGAAGCGCCGCCGACGCTCGGGGCGCTCGTTTCCGGTGCGGCGATCGGCCGCTGGGGGTGTGGCCCGTCGCTGGCTCGACGATGTGCGCGGCTTGCGGCGTGGTTCGATCGGCGGCTCGGCCTGCTTGCCGCGGCGGGGTCGACGTGGTCGGTCGACCACGGGTTCGATGATCTCGGTCTCGGGAGGGCGCGCGTGCCGTGACCGCGACGGTGTGGAGCGGCTTGCGGGCCTGCCGTTGCGGCTCGGCGCCGATGTCGCCGTGCGCGTCGATCGGCTGGGCCGGTCGGCGGCGCTTCGGCGGCGCGGCGGCTCGTCGACCTCGTCGTCGCCGTCCTGGTGGCGCGACAACAGCGAGGACACCTTGGAACTCACCGCCGCTACCAGTCCGCCGCCGGTCGACTCGTCCTTCGGGGTCGAGCGCGGCGTGCTCCGATGCGACGACATCCCGGTGTACCAGCGGGCCATACCGATGAGCAGCACCACCGCGGAGGTGAAGAACATCAGCGGGAAGCGCTCGATGAGCGGGTAGGCGCAATTGATCAGTGTGTCTTTGAGGTTCGAGAGCTGACTGCCGGTGAACAGGAAATATGCCGCCGGAACACTGGCGAACAGCAGCAGCGGCGGCTGAATGACGGCGGTGAAGATCCCGGCCTGCCGCACCGCCAGCACCGCGAGGACGCAGCCGATGACATAGGCGCCGGCAAACACCGCGCTCAATTCTTTGGCGCCTGAGCCCGCGTCGAAGGCGAACCCGATCGCGGTCAGAGTTGCCGCGATGAGCACAGCGCCCCACCAGGGAACACCTGGGATATTGGGATGCGCGGAACGATGGTCGGCCGTCACCGCCGACCTCCCGCGCTGTGCTGACACACGTTGACCGTACCGGCTATTTCTTGACGAGGGTGTAAGCGTGGTTCTGGCGTGCCCGTCACAGTCTCCTAGACTCTCGTTCCTGTGAGCCTCAACCTTGGAATCGTCGGACTGCCCAACGTCGGTAAATCGACGCTGTTCAACGCGTTGACGCGGAACGACGTACTCGCGGCTAACTACCCGTTCGCGACGATCGAGCCGAATGAGGGCGTCGTGTCCCTGCCCGATCCGCGGTTGGGCGAACTCGCGAGGTTGTTTGACTCGCAAAAGATCGTCCATGCGCCGGTCACATTCGTCGATATCGCCGGAATCGTCAAGGGCGCCTCGGAGGGCGCGGGCCTGGGAAACAAGTTCCTGGCCAACATCCGCGAGAGTGATGCGATCTGCCAAGTGGTGCGGGTGTTCACCGACGACGACGTGGCGCACGTCGACGGTCGCATCGATCCGAAGTCCGATATCGAGGTGATCGAGACGGAGTTGATCCTCGCCGATATGCAGACGCTGGAGCGCGCGTTGCCACGGTTGGAGAAGGAGGCGCGAACCCACAAGGAGCGCCGCCCTGCGCACGAGGCGGCCGTGGCGGCGCAGGAGATCCTCGACGGCGGCACGACATTGTTCGCCGCGGGTGGGGACATATCGGCATTGCGGGAACTCAACCTTCTGACCATCAAGCCGTTCCTCTATGTGTTCAATGCCGACGAGGGGGTGCTCACCGACGACGCGCGCGTGGCGGCGTTGCGGGAGATGGTGGCGCCGGCGGACGCGGTGTTCCTCGACGCGAAGATCGAGGCCGAGCTACAGGAGCTCGACGACGAGTCCGCCGCCGAGCTGTTGGAGTCGATCGGCCAGACCGAACGAGGCCTGGATGGGTTGGCGCGGGCGGGTTTTCACACGCTGCGCCTGCAGACATTCCTGACTGCGGGGCCAAAAGAGTCGCGCGCGTGGACGATTCACCAGGGTGACACCGCGCCCAAGGCGGCCGGAGTGATCCACACCGATTTCGAGAAGGGTTTCATCAAAGCCGAGATCGTCTCGTACGACGATCTGGTCGAGGCGGGCTCGATGGCCGCGGCGAAGGCAGCAGGCAAGGTGCGCATGGAGGGCAAGGACTACGTCATGGCCGACGGCGACGTGGTCGAGTTCCGCTTCAACGTCTAGTCAGCAGCCCAAGAAGTAGGGGTCTCGGGGTTTCATCAGTCGGGTCACGTCTTGGCCGTTTCGTGAGGTTCATTGTCTTGGTCTGGAATGCGCAGTCCCGCGACCCCGGCGAGGATCAGGGCACCGCCGACCAGCGCGGCCCAGGTGAGTCTCTCGCCGAGCACTAGCACCGCGAGGAAAGCTGCGGATACCGGTTCAAGAAGCGTGGCTACTGTTGCCGCTGATCCGGTTGTGGTGCGCAAGCCGACGTAGAGCAAGCCGTAGGCCAGGGCCATGGTGGCGACGCCGAGATAGATCATTAGGGACGCCGACACCCAGTCGGTGGGTAGTACTGGTTCACCGATCGCGGCGGCGAATGCGAGGAAGGGAGCGAGTGTAACGGCTCCCGCGATGGTCGCGCAGGTGTTGAGCGCCACCGCATCGACCCGCGAGGCAAGATTGTGGCCGAGCAGGGTGGTGGCCGCGTAGGTCGCGCCCGCTATCACTGCCAGCACCAGCCCGAGCCCCGGACTGCCGTTGGGTGTAGACGACGCGTGGCCGGCGTTGAGGCTGACGAGAACAAGGCCGGTGAGTGCGGCTGCGAGGATAACGACTTCACGCATGGTTGGCCACGTCCGCCGTGTCGCGTGCTCCCACACGGCTGCCAGGATCGGCGCGACTCCCAACGACACGACGGTTGACACACTGACGCCGACCAACAGGACCGACGCGAAGTAAAGGCCTTGGTAGACGGCGGTCCCCACGCCGACGGCGATCGTCAAGGACTGGATGAGCGCGAAACGTGGCAACCACCGCGTGCCATCGACTGGTGACCAGTGCGAACAGCAAGACCGCACCCGCAGCCAGGATCATTCGCCACGCACTCGCGGTCATTGCATCGAACCCTGTGCGCTCGTGCAATACGGTGACGACCAAACCGCCTGTACCCCAGAGGATGCCAGCTGCGCACACTTGAAGCACCCCGAGGCGTGCGGCGAACCGGCCGGTCCTTCCTCTCGGCGTCACCGCATCAACGTAGCCGCCGGTTGGGTCTGCGGCCGCTCGTCCACACGGCTTGACCGTTTGTAGTGTCGTCGAATTCGGTTTCAACGTGTAGCGCCAAAGCCGCCGCTGCTAACTTTCGTGAGTGGGCAGGTTCCTTGCGCTCTTCAATGGCGCAGCTGACGAGGCTGGCAAAGCCGCCATTGTCGATCTTGGCGCACCAGTAAACGCAAAGAAGTTGGTGACGGCGCAGGGCGTCAAGGACTTCACGGATACCAGACCGGCTACACCATCGTGGAAGCGGACTCGCACAACGAGGCGGTCAGGATCTTCTCCGAGCATCCACACGACTCGATGACGATGCTCGCGCACGTCTCGAATCAGTGGCTCGCCAACGTCTGGGTTGTGGGCCATTCACCGTCACTGCTACCGCGTGGGCGGCCCGCGGGACGGTGTGATTGCAACCTGATCGAGCTCAGCTTCACCGTCTGAGTGCCTTTCCTTTGGCGACCAGTGCTACTACATTGTGTAGTAATCAACTCCTTGGAGGCATGATGCGTTGGCGCGGTGTGAGTCACGTCGAGTTCGCGGTACTGGACTATGAGGATTCCATCGTGTTCTACGACGCACTGTTCGGCTGGTTCGGGTACAGCAGCTTTTCGTCGCTGAACATGGAGTATCAGTCGATCTACTACTTCACCCGGTACGTCAACCCACACAGCTACATCGGAATTCAGCCGGCGCGTGCCGGAGGGAAGCTGTCACACGGCGACCAGGCGGTCGGCATCAATCACATCGCGCTGTGGGCGAGGAGCAGGAGAGAGGTCGACCGCTTCCATCGCGAGTTCCTGATCAAGAGGGGCATCGCTGTCACTGACGAACCCAAGGAGTACCCGCAGTACTGGCCCGGCTATTACGCAGTGTTCTTCGACGACCCGATCAACGGGATCCATTGGGAGTTGGCGTGGGTGCCGAAAGTTCCCTCTCCACGTCAAGTTTGGTCGTTCTACCGCGCTCTTCGTGTCTTCGCCAAGAGTCGGTCGGATCTGGCGAACACAGTGCCTGGCGTCACCTGGCAGGCGAGGCGAACCCTGCCTTCTGGTTGATCGGCATCGGGTGGGCGGCTTTGTTCTGCGCCGCCCACCCGACACCCGGCAAGTCGGCCTGCCACACTCCCCTCTGAGTGGCTGGCCGAGGAAGTCAGTGAGTCATCCGCTAGAGAAGTACCTCGGGGTTTTCGTGCTCGGCGGCCGCGACGGACATGAAGTATGCGATGGCAAGAGCCATGGCGATGCCGAGGACCCAGTGCTTTGGGCGCTTGATGAACATGTGCCGAGACTCTGATGCGGCGCTTGGAGGATTCTTGGGGGGCTCATCGAGGTCAAGTACAGGCCGCGCAGGCGGCTACCGATGACAAGACTCGATGTGTCAACCCAGCCGAGTGCATGACCTTTGCGCCCGCCAGCTGCGGAATGGGGCAGAATCGCGCACGTGACGCCGCCGCAACGCCCCGGTCATCCCGATTGGCGGGGCAGGGGCACGCCACCGCCCGACCCGGCGACGCAGCCGTTGTCCGCTTCTGGACGTCCGGAGCCGTCGACCGACCGGCTCCGCGCGTCGCGCCGGCCCTCAGATAGGCCGACCCGGAAGATCAGGCGCGCTCCGTCACCGGCCGACGCACGGCCGACCCAGGTCATCCCGCCTGTACCGCCGGAACCCCCGCCGTCGTTTGCCGACACACAGGAGAAGCCACGCCGCAACCGGCAGTCGATCGTTCTGGTCGTCGTCATCGTGGTCGCGCTGTTGGTGGGCGGGCTGGCGGGCGCCGAGCTCTACGCTCGGCACCGCGCGGGCAGCATTCTGGTAGAGGTCGCCGAATGCGTCGTCGAGGACGGCGCCACCGTCTCGTTCGGCGTGAATCCGCCGTTCCTGTGGCAGCACATCACCGGCGACTACACCAACATCTCGGTCACCACCGACGGGAAACGTGTGCAGAGCGCCAACGGCATGACGGCCGAGGTGAGGCTTGCGGACGTACGGCTGCACGAGTCCGCAGACTCCAAGGGCACCATCGGATCGCTCAACGCGACGCTCAGCTGGAAGTCCGCCGGGATCAAAGACACCGTCGCCGAAAACCTCCCTGGCGTAGGCAATCTCGTCAGTGGAGTAAGGACCGACCCCGCCGCGGGCACTGTCATCCTGGACGCGGGCAGCGACAGCGTCACGGCCAAGCCTGTCGTCACCGACGGTGACCTCAATCTTGAGGTTCTCGCCGTGACCGGACCGCTGCCGAAGGACGAGGTGCAGACGGCACTGAACGAGCTCACCAAGAAGCTCAACGACAACTATCCACTCGGGATCCACGCGGACAGCGTCGAGGTGACCGACACCGGCGTCGTCGGAAAGTTCTCCAGTCAGAATGCGTCGATTCCTAAAGAGGACGCCGACCCCTGTTTTGCGCGCCTCTAGCGCGGCTGCCGCGATTCCTGCTCGGGCACAAGGATATTGAGCAACTCCACGGGGTTCATGTGTCCCTACGGTGTTCATCGGGGTCGTAGTACAGGCTCGTCTCGGTGCTCGGCGGCGGTTCGGCCAACGGATACAGCTGCGGGCGAGCCGTTGACGGCCAACTCGGATCGATGACGGGATCGGCGCGGCCCTGACGCACGCGTCGCAGATAGAACACGCGCCCGGCGAGGATGGACGCCACGACGCCCACGGTGGCCAGCAGCGCAATCCAATCGCTCATGAGCCCGGCGCCGGGTCGACCACGACCGCAATCTCGTCGCCGAGCCGATAGCCCGGCGCCAATGGCAGCTCGTCGCCGCTCCAGAACACGCCCGGGTCGAACCAGTTGTAATGCTTCTCCGTCGACAGCAAGCCCATCTCCTCGTAAGTGATCGCGACGGTCTCCGCGCAATACGCAGTTTCCAGACCGACCTGGAGCTTCTCCTTCTTCCGACGTTGGGTGGCCTCACGAACCCTGCTGTGCAGGAACGGAATTCCCCGCGTGAAGTCCGCGGCGTTCACGCGGCCCCGAAACCAGCGGCCCGTCAGCCGGGCTGTGCTGGGAAAGGGCGTGCCGTCCATGCGGGCCACCACTTTCAGGGCGCGGTCCTCCTGATCGCGGCTGGCGTACGGCGTCAGCTCACGAAACCAGCAGCGCTGGTGGTAGTTGTGCACCCACCGTTCCACGACCTCGCGTGCGTCGTTGACCTGAACTCCGCGGTGATTGCCGCCCGTCCACATGTCCGTCAGCTTGTCGCCCAGTTCGGCGTGCCAGATCAGCGGCGGCAGATCCTCGATCGCGATCGTCATCCCCACGTGATTGACCGGGCTGTTGCTCATCGTCTGTATCGCGCGATCGGGCCCTGAACTGCCCCGGAACAGCCAAAGATCGCCGGTCCGGGTCTCGTCGAGCGCCTTCGCCAGCGATACCGTGCTTGGATTCACCCACGCAGCTTAGGCAGACTCTCGGTATGCGTGGCATATGGAAGTGGGTCGGACTGGCCGGAGTCGCCGGTGTGGTGGCGGGCGGGGCGCTGGTCGCGCGCGACCAACGACGTCGCAACGCCTACACCCCAGACGACATCCGCGCCCGGTTGCACAAACGCGTGGCCGAAGCCGGCTCCGACGACTAGGCCGCGACGGCGTAGAGCCGGTGCGAGCCGCTGAACCCCTTGAGTTCGGCGCTGCGGCCGTCGTCGAACGCGAAGCCGTCGAGATCGGTGAGCGCGTCGCGCACCACCTCGCTGACCAGCACCTCGCCGCCGCCGGCTTCACCCGCGACACGAGCGGCCATCGCGACGTTGCGGCCGAACAGATCATCCCCACGCCGCACCGACTTGCCCATGTGGATCCCGATGCGCACCCGAATGTTGTTGGGCTCCCTTTGAAGTGATCGCTGGATATCGAGGCTGCATCGCACCGCCTGGTCGGGTTGGGCGAAGGCCACCATGAACCCGTCGCCCTGGCTCTTCACCACGTGGCCCGAGTACTTCTTCACATGCCGGCGCACCATCTTGTCGTGCCTGCCGATCAGCCTGACCCAGGCCCGGTCCCCAATGCGCTCGTTGAGTGCCGTCGACTCCTCGATATCGGAGAACAGGATCGCCACCCGGCCGCTCGGAGCCAGTCGGGCCAGGTCCGGACGTTCGACCTCGGCCCAGTCGGCGAGGTCCTCGATCGAGGACCGCACGGCGGCTCCGAACCCGTCCTTGCGCAGGATGTTGGCGGTCTGCCACACCGTCTTGACGGCCTCGCGACCACCGGTGAGCAGCATGTTTCGCGTATCGACACGGCTTCGCAGTTGTTCGAGCTCCTCACGCTCGCGGTTTCGCTGCACGAACAGCACGACGAGCGCGACGGCCTCCACCGCCGCGATCGCCCCGAGCACGTAGGCCGCGATCTGCGCTCCCATCACCACCTAAGTATTGGATGCTGTGGTTGTGATGTTCGCGACGGCCCCGTATTACGAGAGTCGCTACATCCGGGCCAACCATCCTGACCGGCCGCAGGCGCTGTGGATGCGCGAGACGCTGCTGCTGCCGACGGCGGGCGAGCCCGTCGCGGACGTGTGGGTGATGGTGTTCGATCCCGACGGTGCGGGCAACCGTGCGCTCAAGGAGCCGTACCCTATCGACGCGGCCGATTACGCATACGACGACTGGACGGCGCGGATCGGCGCCACCACCATCGACGACCGGTCGGCGCAGGGTGTCGTCACCGGCGGCAGCCGGTCGGCGCGCTGGGATCTGCGGATCACACCGGGTGCGGAGGAGCCGGTCAAGCTCCTCACCGAACGGGGCTATAGGGCGCGTATCCCGACGGCCAAGACGATGGTGCGACACCCGCTGGCGCAGTTCGATGGGGTGCTCGAGATTGACGACGTGCGCGTCGTCGTCGACGACTGGACCGGCAGCGTCAACCACAACTGGGGCGCCAAACACACGCCGGCGTACGCATTCGGCCAGGTGTGCGGGTTCGACAACGCGCCTGATTCAAGCCTGGAGATCGTGACGGCGCGCGCAGCGATCGGCCCGGTGCTGACACCGTCGGCCACGCTGTTCGTATTCCGCCACGCCGGCGAGGAATTCGCGGTGCGCTCGATCCGGCGCAGCCTGCAGACGCACGCGCGCTATCGACCGTTTACATGGGAGTTCGGTGGCCGGATCGGGGAGCACATGATCCAAGGGGAGATCACGGCCGAACCCCAGGACGTCATCGGGCTTACCTACACCGACACCGACGGCGGCGAGAAGTATTGCTACAACTCGGCCATCGCCACGTGTCGAATTCAGGTTGCCGGCAAGGCGTTTGAGCGTGCAGAGCTCGTCGCCTCCCGGCGCGCGATGTTCGAGATCCTCACCGACACCCGCCACGACGCCGTGCCGCTGCTGGCCTAGCTTTCCTGCGCGAGCTGGGCCCACGCGAGCAGACGCAAAGTGTTGCGACACGCCGTGGCGACACGCACTTTTGCGACTGCTCGCGGGTGAGACCAGCCCGCGCAGGATTAGGCGAACGCCTTCGTCACCGTCGCCATGTCGAAGTAGTCGGACCACTTCGCGATCTTGCCGTCGACGATCTCGAACACCCCCATCACCGGAAGCGCGATCTCCCCACCGTCCTTGCGGCGCATCACGTCGGTGCGCTCGTTCATCACGACCCCGGAACCTTCGGAGCCGTCGCTGACCTGCCGGTGTACCTGGAAGTCGATACCGTCGAAGGCCGCCGTGAAGCCGGCGATGAACTCCTTGATCGCGTCGGGTCCCTGCACCGGATCCATCGGGATGTTGTGATAGACGCCGTCGTCGGTGAAGTAGCCGGCCAGCTCGGCCGCATCGGGGGATGCCCACTTCTTGCAGAACTCGGTGACGACTTCGTCGGGCGTTTGTGTCATTCCTTGATGAAACTCACCGAGACCGCGTAAATCAACCTCGTGAGGGACCGGGGGACGGGCCGCGTCTCGTGCCGAGCAGACGCAAAGGTGCCTCGACACACCGAAGAACGGGTGCCTTTGCGTCTGCTCGCGCTAGAAACCTTCGGTCAGCACCCGGTCCAGCGTGTCGACGTAGAAGTCGGCACCCTCGGTATCGATGCACAACGGCGGTTTGGTTTTCAAGATGTTGAGGTGATCGCCCGTCGGTTGGATGATCACGCCGAGTTCGAGCATGCGGTCGCAGATCGCGGCGGTTTCCTCGGTCGCGGGTTCGAGAGTGCCTGCATCACGGATCATCTCCACGCCGAGGTACAGCCCGATCCCGTGCACGGTGCCGATGATCGGATGCCGTGCCTGCAGCGCCTGCAGCCCTGCCTTGAGGTGTGCGCCGACGCGGGAGGCGTTCTGCTGCAAAGACTCGTCGCGCAGCACGTCGAGGACCGTGATGCCGATCGCGCACGACAGAGGGCTGCCGCCGGTCGACGAGAAGAAATAGCCCTCCGACGAGAACCTGTCGGCGACCTCGCGACTGGTGATCACCGCACCCAGCGGATAGCCGTTGCCCGTCGACTTGGCGATCGACACGATGTCGGGGACGGCGTCCTGCTGCTGGAAGCCCCAGAACCATTCGCCGAGGCGGCCGTATCCGACCTGGACCTCATCGGAGATCGCCAGACCGCCGCCCGCGCGCACGGCCGCATACACCTGCTGCAGGTACCCGTCCGGCAGCGCCATGCCGCCCGCATTGCCGTACACGCTTTCGCAGATGAACGCCGCGGGCGTTCGACCGCCGGCGATCAGTTCCTCGATCTGTCGCACCGCGTCACCGGCATACCGCCTCGTCTCGGCACCGCGATACTTGCCCCGGAAGCTGTTGGGTGACTCGACCGTGTGCACCCAATCGGGACGCGTCGCAAGCGCATTCGGGTTGTCGGCGGTCGAGGTCGACACCGCATCGGTGCCGTACGTCCACCCGTGGTAGGCCTCCCGGACCGCCACCACATCGCGTCGGCCCGTCGCGGCGGTCGCCAGCCGGATCGCCAGATCGCTTGCCTCCGAACCGGAGTTGACCAGGAACACGGTGTCCAGTGGGTCGGGCAGAGTCGCCGCCAACCGCTCGCTGAACTCGACCACGACCTCGTAGTTGAACCGTGAGTTGGTGTTGAGCTTGCGCAGCTGACGGGCCGCGGTGTCGGCGACCCGAGGATGGGCGTGCCCGAGCACGGTCACGTTGTTGACCATGTCGAGGTAGCAGCGGCCGCGAGCCGACAGCAGGTAATTGCGCCATCCGCGTTCGATCTGCGGCGGCGTCCGGTAGTAGTGCTCCTGCACCTGCGCGAAACTCGCGTCGCGACGCGACAGCAGATCGCTCGCCGTCCGCACCTCCGTTGGGGCCAAACCCAGCAGCGGACGCGGATCCCTGCTCAGCGCAAGCCATCCCGGCGCCAGCTCCGCGGTGGTGAAGACCGGCGCGACGGGTGCGCCGACCGGTCCGATGCCGAGCTGCGTCCACCGCTGCGCAGGCGCGTCCGCGAGCGGTTCGCCGGCGCGCACGCCGCCCGATGCGACCGCGTGCACACCGGACAGCGTCAGGTCGTAGCCACCGCCGCGAAAGGTCACGCCATCGGCCGAAGCGTTCACCACCTCGCCGTCCCACGGGGCTACGAGGCGAGTGTCCGACGCCGGCCACATGCCGATGCCGGTTGGGACACTCGCCGGGCTGTCCTGGGTCAGCTTCGGCGCCCGGTTCAGCCTCGATTGCCCGTACGCGGTGACGACGAGATCGGCACCGTCCCGCACGGCGGCACGGGCCGCCTGATCCTCGACATCCGGTGTGAGCCATCGACCGTCGTCATAGACGTCGGACGTGGAGGACAGGTCCAGCGTCACCACCGAAGGCGCCGCCGTGCCGACGAGCGGGGTCGTCACGTCAAGCGCCGCAAGCACTGAGGTCAGGCCGAGGTCCGCCTTGATGACCGCCGTCATGACATCCATCGGCACCGAGGTGGCCTGCTCGAGCATGCGCCGTTCGCCGGCGGACTGCTCGGTGAGGTAGTCGTTGTCGGGGTCGAGGGTGGCTTGCTGCGCGCCGCTGACGATCAACACCGCGGTGCGCAGGACGAGCAGCGGCCACAGGGCTTCTGCTTCCGCCGGGGACAGCGGCCGAATGTCGTTGAACGCGCGAATCGCCGGCAGCACCGAGGTCGGGTCGCTGCCTGGGTGCCTCAGCACGCACGACGCCGTAATAGCCAGTTCGCCCACCGCCCAGCTGTCCGTGAGGTCCCCGAGGTCGATGACCCCGTCGGCGCGGACGCCACCGCCACCGCGCGATACCACGACGTTCGCGTCGGTGAGATCCAGGTGCACCGCCTGCCGCGGCAGGTCATCGGCCAACGGCGCAATGCGCGACAACGCCTGTTCCGCCGCCGTCTCGATGACGGCCCGGTGTGCCGGATCCTCGACATGCGAAAGCAGTTCGGCGACAACGTCGGCGCCATAGCGCAGATCCCACTGCAGGATCCGGTCCAGGCCGGGATGTGTGAAGTCGGCGAGCGCCCGGCTGACCCGGCCCGCGACTTCGCCGAGACCGGCAACGACGGTGGGGGACAGGTAACCCGACTCGAACAGCGTTCCGCCCGGCAGATAACGCAGCAGCCGGACGTAGGCCGTGCCATCCACCAAACCCGTTACGGTCGCGCATTTCTCACCCACGACAGTCGGCAGCGGCACCGCGATGCGCAACTCGGGTTCGGTGTTGGCGATCAGCTCTGCCGCCAGGTCCTGGGCCTCCAACTCGGTGGCGTTGAACGCCGGGTTCGCGATCTTCAACACCCCGACGATCGCTCCGTCGTCGGCGTTCACCGTGAAGTTCCGATCCTGCTGGCTGCCAAGCGATGTGGCGCGGGCCCGCAATCCGTAGTGCTCGCCCAGGATCTGCTCGGCCTGTGTCTCGCTCACCTGCGGCGCCGGCAACTCCGGCTCCTCGAAGAAATTGAACCCGACGGTGCGGCGGTTCACGGTCACCGGCAGACGAACTGCACCACGACTTCGGAGAAGGCGTCGTTGTCGTCGCCCGCGGCCGTATGCCCGGCCTCCGAGAGTTCGACGAACTCGGCCCGCGGCACCTTCGCCAGGAAGTCCTTCACACCTTCGGCGCTGACGACGTCGGAGAGCTTGCCGCGGATCAGCAAGATCGGGATGGTCGATTCGACCACCGCCCGCTCGAGCTTCTCCACCCTGACGAACGGGTCGTCCATGGGCGCGGTGAGAAACGCGGGATCCCAGTGCCAGTACCACCGTCCGTCGCGCAGACGCAGATTCTTCTTCAACCCTTCCGGGCTGCGCGGCTTCGCCCGGTAAGGAAGGTATGCGGCCACCGCATCGGCGGCGTCGTCGAGCGACTCGAAACCATCGATACCGCTGGCCATGAACTCACGGATGCGGGCGCTGCCGTCCTTCTCGTACCGCGGCACCACGTCGACCAGCACGAGCTTGGTCACCTTCTCGGGGCCCGCTTCGTGCGCGACGAGCATTCCGGTCATCCCGCCCATGCTGGCGCCGATCAACGCCACCGGACGCCCGATCTGCTCGACAACCGCCAGCGTGTCGGTGCACAGCGCGTCGACCGTGTAATTCGCGTTCGGCGCCCGATCGCTGTCACCGTGCCCACGGCTGTCCAGCGCGACCACATGCAGACCCTGATCGGCCAGGATCTGACCGGTGTTCTTCCAGGAGAACCTGTTCTGACCGCCGCCGTGCAACATCAAGACGGTGGGTTGAGCTGGGTCTGATGTCGAAGCGGATCCAGAAGCCGACGGCGTCCCGCGATTCCACTCGTCGGCGACGAGGGTGATGTCATCGGCGCCCCGGAACTTCACCGTCTGCGGCTCGCTAGGTGTTGTGCTCAACGGACCTCCTCTCGGCTGATCCCGAAGCCTCACGTTACCGAGAGATAATTTGCGCCCAACTTCGGCCCGGCTGGCGGGCGGCATCCCTACAATTTGCGACGTGCAGCCCGAGACCGCCACAGACGGCGACGACCGCGGGAGCATCATCGAGGCTGCATATACGTGCCTGGCCGAGCCGCACAGCGGAGCGATCCCCGTCGCCGCGATCCTGCAGCGCGCCGGGGTGTCGACGCGGGCGTTCTACCGCCACTTCGAGTCCAAGGACGAACTGTTCCTGGCGATGCTGCGCGAGGAGACCGACGCGCTGGCCGCGCGGCTCGACCGCATCTGCGCAGACGTCGCGGGCGGTCCCGCCGAGCAGCTCAAGGAATGGATCGTCGGAATGTTCGGCTTGATCCACGACGACCGAACCCGATTGCATTTCACCGTGATCGACTCCGATGAGGTGCGCGCGGCGAAGGGATACCGCGAGACACGCGAACAGGCCCATGCCGACCGGGAGCGCTCGCTAGTCGAGATTCTGCGCCGCGGACGTGCCGACGGCTCCTTTCCGCTGGCCGATCCCGAACACGACGCGGTTGCCATCAACGCGCTGATCAGCAGGGTGATGATCAGCCAGTCGTACGACGATCACGAAGGTTTACGCCGGGCGCAGGCCCAGATCCTGGATTTCGCGCTGCGTGCGATCGGAGCAAAGCGGTTCGCCGACGAAAGGCGATGAGTTTTGGGCGTGGCGCCGGTCATTACCCACATGCCATCAATCACGCCCAGCCTGTGGTTCGACAACAACCTCGAGGAAGCCGCCCAGTTCTACACGTCGGTATTCCCTAACTCGTCGATCGAGAATTTCCAGCACTACACCGAGGCCGGTCCGGGCACGCCCGGCGACGTGGCGTGGGGCACCTTCGTGCTGGACGGTCAGCGGTTCATCGGCATCAACGGCGGTCCGGAGTTCCCGTTCTCCGAGGCGGTGTCCTTCGAGATCCGGTGCAAGGACCAGAACGAGGTCGACTACTACTGGGAGCGACTGGTCGACGGAGGCGAGGAGTCGCAGTGCGGCTGGCTCAAGGACCGATTCGGCCTGAGCTGGCAGATCACTCCCGATCGGCTCTACGAGCTGCTCGAAGATCCCGACCGGGACCGGGCCGCCGCGGCGACCAAGGCCATGCTCGGTATGCGCAGGATCGTGATCGAGGAGCTGGAGCAAGCCGTCAGCGTCAAGTGAAAATCTATTTGACGGTTACGACATCTAAATAGATGTCCCGGAAGTAGCCTTTCGTATGCCTTTCGGGGAGAACCGACGCCGCTGCAACGGTTCTATTGCTGGCCCTGAAATCCGTGAAATACGGTCATCGGCGTCCCTCCGCTCTGACACAATGCACACCATTTGCGGAGGCAGCGGGTCTGTTTCGGGGAAGGGAAGTAACTGTGGTCGCTTCCCACATCGTTACCAAACCGGTCCGCGCCGTCGGCGGTTTCTACGGCATGGCGCTCGACACCTTCGTCGCGATGTTCAGGCCACCCTTCGCATGGCGCGAATTCATCGCGCAGGCGTGGTTTGTCGCGCGGGTGTCGATCGTGCCGACGTTGATGTTGACGATTCCCTACACCGTCTTGTTGACGTTCACCTTCAACATCCTGCTCAGAGAGTTCGGTGCCGCCGACTTCTCCGGCACCGGCGCCGCGCTCGGCACGGTGCGCCAGATCGGCCCGATCGTCACGGTTCTCGTGGTCGCCGGTGCGGGCGCCACCGCCATGTGTGCCGATCTGGGTGCCCGCACGATTCGTGAGGAACTCGATGCGCTGCGGGTGATGGGCGTCGACCCGATCCAGGCGCTCGTGGTCCCACGCGTGCTGGCCGCCACCTTGGTGTCGCTTGCGTTGTCCGCCACGGTGATTCTCGTCGGACTCGCAGGTGCCTACTTCTTCTGCGTCTACATCCAGCACGTCTCGCCGGGCGCGTTCGCGGCCGGTCTGACCCTGATCATCGGGGCCCTCGATGTGACGATCGCTTTGGTAAAGGCGGCACTGTTCGGGCTTTCGGCCGGTCTGATCGCTTGCTACAAGGGCATTTCCGTGGGCGGCGGTCCGGCGGGTGTGGGCAACGCGGTGAACGAGACGGTGGTGTTCACCTTCATGGCGTTGTTCGCGATCAACGTCGTCGCGACCGCAGTCGCTGTGCGGGTGACGATGTGAGCGCCGAGCCGATCGAGAGGAGCCGCCGGCCGATCGACAGGCGGTTCCCGCGTCTGGCGCAACGGGTCGACGGCTGGACCGGCGCCTGGAATCAGGTCGGCATGCAGACGAAGTTCTACGGCAGGACGTTGCGCAGCATCGGCTACGTGTTCACCCACTACCGGATCGAACTGATGCGGATCATCGCGCAGATGGGTCTGGGTACAGGCGCTCTGGTGGTGATCGGCGGAACGGTCGCGATCGTCGGGTTCCTGACGGTGACCACCGGCGCGCTGGTGGCGGTGCAGGGCTACACCGACTTCTCCGAAATCGGTGTCGAGGCCCTGACGGGATTTGCGTCGGCCTTCTTCAATGTCCGGCTGATCGCGCCCGGCGACCACCGCCATCGCGCTTGCCGCCACCATCGGCGCCGGCGCCACGGCACAACTCGGCGCCATGCGGATCAGCGAGGAGATCGACGCACTCGAGGTGATGGGGATCCGCAGCGTCGCCTACCTCGCCTCGACCCGGGTGATCGCCGGCCTCGTCGTGGTGATCCCGTTGTACTGCGTCGGCGTGCTGGCGTCGTTCTGGGCGGCGAAGTTCGGCACCACCGTTATCTACGGACAGTCGACGGGTGTGTACGACCACTACTTCAGGACGTTTCTGAATCCCACCGACCTGGTTTGGTCCTTCGTTCAGAGCATCGCGATGGCTGTGGTGATCATGCTGATCCACACTTATTACGGCTACACGGCAAGTGGTGGGCCCGCAGGAGTGGGGGAGGCGGTCGGACGTGCGGTGCGCACGTCGCTGATCGTCGCCGCGTTCGTGGTGATGATGATCTCGCTCGCCGTTTACGGGCAATCCGGCAACTTCAATCTGGCGGGCTGACCCATGGCAAGAGCGAGAGGAGACGACGACGGCCTGCACCCGGGTTGGTGGACGCTTATTCTCTGTTGGTGCTCGTGATCGCCGCCATCTGGCTGACGTATGCGCTGTTCACAGGCACGTTGAAGAAGTTCGTCCCGGTCACGCTGACCTCCGACAGGTCCGGCCTCGTGATGGAGAGCAACGCCAAGGTCAAGCTGCGCGGTGTCCAGGTCGGACGGGTCGCCGCGGTCGAAGGCGGCAGCGAGCCGGTGAAACTCAAATTGGAGATCTACCCGGACCAGATCGAGCACATCCCGGCCAATGTCGAGGCGCAGATCCGGGCCACCACGGTGTTCGGCGCCAAGTTCGTCGACCTCGTCTACCCGAGCGATCCCAGCCCTCAGCGCCTGAAGGCCGGTCAGGTGTTGCGTTCGCGCAACGTCGCTGTCGAGGTCAACACGGTGTTCGAGAACGTGGTCGGCGTGCTCGACCAGATCGACCCGGCCAAGCTCAACAGCGTGCTGTCGGCGCTCGCCGACGGCGTCCGCGGAAAGGGCGACCGGATCGGCCAGGCGACCACCGACGCCAATCAGGTTCTCCTGGCGCTCAACCCGCGCAGCGAGACCGTTCGCGCCGACTGGCAGGCGCTCAGGGACTTCAGCGACACCTATAGCGTTGCCGCACAGGACATTCTCACGACGCTGAACGCGGCCAGCACTACCAGCGTCACCCTTACCAAGCATGCAGATGCGCTGGACGCGTTGCTGCTCGGCACAATTGGGCTCTCCAACAGCGGTATCAGCCTGCTCGCGCCCAGTCAGGCCAACCTGATCAAAGCCATTAACGTGCTCGAGCCGACGACCAACCTGCTGTACAAGTACAACCCGGAGTACACCTGCCTGCTGGTCGGCGCCAAGCACCTGCTGGACCACGGCGGTTACGAAGCGCCGGGCGGCAACGGACGATCGTTCGTCTTCGACGCCGCCCTGCCTGCGCTGCCACCTGTTTTCCTCGGTGACGACCCGTACCACTATCCACAGAACTTGCCCGTCGTCGGCGCCAAGGGCGGACCCGGCGGCAAGCCGAGCTGTGGTTCGCTGCCCGATGTGAAAGACAACTGGCCGGTGCGTCAGCTCGTCACCAACACCGGCTTCGGAACCGGCGTGGACTGGCGGCCGAACCCCGGCATCGCCTTCCCGGCCTACGCCAACTACCTGCCGGTCACGCGCGCGGTGCCCGAGCCGCCGAGTATCCGCAACCTGTTCGGCGGGCCCGCGCCCGGACCGATCCCGTATCCGGGTGCCCCGGCCTACGGTGCGGACCTGTACGCCCCGGACGGCACCCCGTTGTGGCCGGGGCTGCCGCCCGCACCTCCGCCGGGAGCGCCGCGGGATCCGGGTGCGACGCCGGGATCGGAGCCGTTCGTGGTGCCGGCGCCGGCGCAACAACAACCGACACCGTTGCCGCCGATTCCGCTACCGCAGTACGCGGCGCCATCGCCGTGACCGACCGCCTCCGACACTACGACCGAGAAAGGTAAGCCGCGATGACTGGGAACTGGCGAAGCGCCGCCGTTCGACTCGGCATCTTCCTGGCCGTGTGTCTGCTCGGCGTGTTCGCGTTGTATGCGGTCTTCGGGCAGTTGCGCTTCGGGGAGAAGGCCAATACCTACAAGGCCGAGTTCCTCAATGTGACGGGGCTGGAGAACGGCGACTTCGTCCGCATCGCCGGTGTCGAGGTCGGCCAGGTCAAAAATGTTTCCATCCAAGGGGATACGACAGCGCTGGTCGAGTTCACCGCCGACGATTCGGTCGTGCTCACCGACGGCAATCGGGCGGTGATCCGTTACGACGATCTCATCGGCGGCCGCTATCTCGCATTGGTGGAGGGCGCGGGCGGTACCGCGAAGGTCAACCCGGGCGACACGATTCCGCTGGCTCGGACCTCGCCGGCGCTGGACCTCGACGCCCTCATCGGTGGGTTCCGGCCGCTGTTCTCCGCGCTGGACCCCGATCAGGTCAATGCGTTGTCCGGACAGTTGATTCAGGCCTTCGAGGGCCAGGGCGCGACGATCGGCTCATTTCTGACGCAGACCGCGGCGCTGACGAACACGCTGGCCGACCGGGATCAGTTGATCGGGGAGGTCATCGTCAACCTGAACACCGTGCTCGGGTCGCTGGGCGGCCAAAGCGACCAGTTCTCAAAGGCGGTCGACTCGCTTTCAGAACTGGTGAAGGGTCTCGCGGCCCGCAAGACCGACATCAGCAACGGGGTGGCCTATGCCAACGCCGCAGCGGGCAGTATCGCCGATCTGTTGGCGGAGGCAAGGCCGCCGTTCGCGAAGACCATCCAGGAGACGGACCGGGCGGCGGGGATCGTGGTCGCCGACCACGACTACTTCGACAACCTGATCAATACGCTTCCGGATGCCTATCAAGTGCTGAGTCGACAGGGTCTCTACGGCGATTTCTTCTCGTTCTACCTGTGCGACCTCGTCCTCAAGCTCAACGGTAAGGGTGGCCAGCCGGTGTACGTGAAGGTCGCTGGACAGCCGACGGGGAGGTGCGCGCCGCGATGAAGCCGTTCTCCGAACGCAATCCGTTCGTCATGGGCGCCATCGGGCTGGGTCTGACGGGGGCGATCGTGCTGGTCGCCCTTGAGTACGACAAATTGCCGTTCATAAACCAGACCAAGGAGTACTCGGCGTATTTCGCGGAGGCCGGTGGGCTGACAACCGATGCGGGCGTGCAGGTTTCGGGGTTCGAGGTCGGTAAGGTGTCGTCGATCGAACTGGACGGGCCGCAGGTCTTGGTCACGTTCACCGTCGATAACGACATTGCACTCGGGGACCGCACCGAGGCGGCGATCAAGACCAAGAGGCCTGTTGGGCACGAAGATCCTCGAGGTCATGTCGCGGGGCGACGGCCGGCAGGAGGGCACGATTCCGCGCGACCGGACGACGTCGCCCTACCAGCTGCCGGACGCTCTCGGCGACCTCGCGACGACGATCAGCGGCCTGAACACCAACCAGCTCTCCGACTCGTTGCGGGTGGTGGCGGACACGTTCTCCGAGACCCCGCCGGAACTGCGGATCGCGGTCGAGGGTGTGGCCCGCTTCTCGGAGACCCTCAACGAACGCGACGCGGAGTTGCGTGAACTGCTCACCAACGCCAACAAGTCGACGGCTGTGCTGGCCGAGCGCAGCGACCAGATCGTCACCCTTGTCGCCGACACCAACGCGCTGCTGGCCGAGCTGCAAAGCCAAAGCGCCGCAGCTCGATCAGATCTCGGGCAGCATCTCCGCGCTGAGCCAACAGCTGGAGGGATTCATCGCCGAGAACCGCGAGACGATGAAGCCCGCGATCGACAAGCTCAACGGCGTGCTGACGATCCTCGACAACCGCAAGGAGCGGCTGCAGAAGGGGCTGAAACTGCTCAGCACCTATGCGATGTCGTTGGGGGAGTCGGTTTCGTCGGGGCCGTTCTTCAAGAACTACATCGCCAACCTGCTGCCGGGCCAGTTCGTGCAGCCGTTCATCGATGTGGCGTTCTCCGACCTCGGTCTGGATCCCAACGTGTTGTTGCCATCCGAGCGCACCGACCCGCCGATCGGCACTCCGGGTCTGCCCGCGATGCCGGTGCCGTATCCGCGCACCGGACAGGGCGGCGACCCGAATCTGCATCTGCCCGATGCCATCACCGGCAACCCCGGCGATCCGGGGTGCGGTCCGCCGGGCATTCCGCTGCCCGGCCCCACCGGCTGCTATCCCTACCGCGAGCCTCTTCCCGCGCCGCCGCCCGGCGGGCCACCACCGGGACCGCCCGCGGAGGCTCCCCCCGGGCTGGGGTCCATACCCATCCCGACGCCGAGCCCGGTCATGGTCCCCGCGCCCGGTGAGGCGCCGCCGCCTGCGAGCGGGGAGGCCGGACGATGAATCGCATTCGCAGAAGCTGGGTCGCCATCGGCCTTGTCGTGCTGCTGGTCGCCGGCGTGGTGGTCGCTGTTGCGGACCAGCGACACCATCAACCGCACCAACGTCGTCGCGTACTTCGAGAACAGCAACGGCATCTACGTGGGTGACGACGTTCGGATTCTCGGTGTGAACGTCGGCCGGATCGACAAGATCGAGCCGCAACCCGACCGGGTCAAGATCTCGTTCTGGTACAACGACAAGTACAAGGTGCCGGCCGACGCCAATGCCGCGGTCCTGTCGCCGACGCTGGTGACCTCCCGTGCCCTACAGCTGACACCGGTGTACACCGGCGGGCCGACGATGGCCGACGACGCGGTGATCCCGCGCGAACGCACGGTGGTTCCGGTGGAGTGGGACACCCTGCGTCAGCAGCTGGAAAGGCTCGCCAAGGAGCTGCAACCGACAGAGCCCGGTGGGGTGAGCCCGTTGGGCTCGGTCATCAACACCACCGCCGACAACCTTCGCGGCCAAGGCGCGAACATCCGCGACACCGTCATCAAGCTGTCGCAGGCCTTTTCGGCTCTCGGCGACAAGAGCACCGACATCTTCTCGACCATCAAGAACCTGTCGATCCTGGTGTCGGCGCTGCAGGACAGCACGACTCTGATGCGTCAGCTCAACCAGAACCTGGCGTCCGTGACCGGTCTGCTCGCCGACAGTCCCGATGAGGTCGCCAACGCGGTCAGCGACTTCAACGCCGTGGTCGGAGACGTCCAGAGCTTCGTCGCCGACAACCGCGAATCGCTGGGCACGACGTCGGACAAGCTGGCCGGGGTGACCCAGGCGCTGACCGAAAGTCTCGACGACGTCAAGCAATTCCTGCACGTGGCGCCCAACACGATTCCAGAACTACGTGAACATCTACCAACCGGCCCAGGGCTGCGGCCAGCGCCGTCCTGGCGGTGAACAACTTCGCCAACCCGATCAGCTTCCTCTGCGGTGCGGTGCAGGCGGCGTCGCGGCTGGGTGCCGAGCAGTCGGCGAAGCTGTGCGTGCAGTACCTGGCGCCGATCATGAAGAACCGCCAGTACAACTTCCCGCCCCTCGGCCTGAACCTCTTCGTCGGTGCTACGGCGCGGCCGAACGAGATCACCTACAGCGAGGAATGGATGCGGCCCGATTACATTCCGCCGCAAGGTCCTCCGCCCGCCGCACCGCCTTCAACGTCGGCGCCCGATGGCGCAGCGCCCCCGCCGCCGCCTGGGCCTCCGTTGCCCGCTGAGGCAGTGGTGGCCACGAATCCCGCTGACGGCCTGCAGGGGCTGATGGTGCCGGCGGAGTCGGGATCATGATGCGCAGGCAACGAATTCGATTGCGCGCCAGCGCGGGACTGCTGGCGGTGGGCTTCGCCTTGTCCGGGGTCCTGTCCGGGTGCGGTGACTGGCAGGGGCTGAACTCGCTTCCCTTGCCAGGGGTCGAGGGCCGTGGCCCCGGCGCATTCACCATTCAGGCGCAGATGCCCGACGTCGACAACATCGAACCGAATTCCCGGGTCCGGGTCGCCGATGTCACGGTCGGCAACGTGACCAAGATCGAGCGGCAGGGTTGGAACGCTCTGGTCACCATGGAGCTCAACGGCAATGTCCAGCTGCCCGAAAACGCGACGGCCAAGCTCGGACAGACCAGCTTGCTGGGTTCACTGCACATCGAACTCGCGCCCCCGACCGATGCGGCGCCGCGAGGGCAGACTGCACGAAGGTTCGCTGATCCCGTTGAAGTCGGCGGGTAAATTCCCGAGCACCGAGCAGACGTTGGCCGCCGTCTCCCTGCTGCTCAACGGTGGTGGGATCGGCCACATTCAGGACATCACCGAGGCGTTCAGTACCGCTTGGGCCGGCCGCGAAGCCGACCTGCGCAGCCTGATCGAGCAGCTCGACGTGTTCATCAGCTACGTGAACGACCAAAAGGGCGACATCATCGCCGCCAACGAGAGCCTGAACAATCTGGTCGGCCAGTTCGCCGAGCAGAAGCCGGTGGTGGACAAGGCATTACGCACCATCCCCGACGCTCTCGCCGTGCTGAAGGATCAGCGCAACAACCTCGCCGAGGCGCTCGCGCAGCTGGGCAAGTTCAGCGCACTGGCCGCTGATTCGGTCGACCAGACCAAGGAAGCCCTCGTCCAGGAGCTCAAGGATCTTGGGCCGGTGCTGGAACAACTGGCCAACGCGGGTCCCGCGCTCACCCGGGCGCTGAGCTTCCTGCCGACGTTCCCGTTCCCGAAGGAGACGCTGACCAACTGGATGCGGGGCGACTACGCGAACCTGTCGCTTGATCGTCGACCTGACATTGAGCCGCATCGACGCCGCGTTCTTCACCGGCACCCGGTGGGAGTGCAATCTGACGTGGCTGGAGTTGCAGTGGGGCCGCACCATCGGCCAGATGCCCAGCCCGTGCAACCATCACGTCCCGCCACCTGGCGGCAACCCGTTGGTCGTGCCGTACCGCTGGGATCAGGGGCCATAACATGCGAATGACCAGACAGATCGTCATCCAGCTGCTGATCTTCAGCGTGTTGGCCGTTGTGGCGCTCGGGATCATGGTGTTCTCGTACATGGGCCTGCCCGCGATTCTCGGCGTCGGGGTGTATCGGGTCACTCTGGAGCTGCCGGAAGCCGGTGGGCTGTACCCGCGGGGAAACGTGACCTATCGCGGCACCCACGTCGGCATCGTGAAGAGCCTCAACATCACCGACACCGGTGTCGCGGCAGATCTTCGGCTCGATTCCGACATCCCGATCCCCGCCGACGTCGAAGCCGAGGTGCACAGCCAGTCCGCTGTCGGTGAGCTGTACGTGCAGCTGATCCCGCGCAGCGGGGATGGCCCGAAGCTGAAGGACGGCGATGTGATCGCGCAGGATCGCGCGACGGGTGCCGATCGACGTCAACACCGTCCTGGACGCCACGAACCGCGGCCTGGCAGCGATTCCGCGCGACAATCTCAAGACGGCAGTGGACGAGGCCTACACCGCGGTCGGTGGACTCGGGCCCGAGTTGTCCCGGTTGGTCGACGGAGGAACTGCGCTCGCCATCGACGCCCGCGAGAACCTCGACCCGTTGACCACCCTGATCGATCAGTCGAAACCGATCCTCGATTCCCAGACCGACAGCGGCGGTTCGATCCAGGCGTGGGCGTCGAACCTTGCGTCGATCACCGAGCAGCTGCAGGCGCAGGACCCCGCGGTGGCAGGGCATCCTCGAGAAGGGGCCGGGCGCGGTCGACGAGGTGCGGTCGCTGTTCGACCGGTTGCAGCCCACGCTGCCGATCGTGTTGGCCAACCTGGTGAGCATCGGCGAAGTCGCCGTCGCCTATCAGCCGAGCCTCGAACAGCTGCTGGTGTTGTTGCCGCAAGGCACCGCGACGACGCAGGCGATCGGCGTGGCCAAGGCGAACACCAAACAGGACTACATGGGCGACTACCTGACGCTGAACCTCAACCTGAACTTGCCGCCACCGTGCACGACCGGGTTCATTCCGGCCCAGCAGCAGCGGACGCCCAGCCTCCAGGACTATCCGGACCGAGCGCCGGGCGACGTGTACTGCCGCATCCCGCAGGATGCGCCGTTCAACGTCCGCGGCGCACGCAACCTGCCGTGCGTGACCGTCCCGGGCAAACGTGCGCCGACGGCGAAGATGTGCGAGAGCGGCGAGAATTACATCCCACTCAACGACGGCTACAACTGGAAGGGTGACCCCAGCGGCACCCTGTCCGGCCAGCCCATTCCGCAGCTTCCGCCCGGTACACCACCGCCGGAAGCAGCTCCTCCGCCGGGACCGGCGCCGCCGCCAATAGCGGCCGCCGAATATGATCCGGCGACCGGCACGTACGTTGGACCGGACGGACGTGTGTACACACAGTCCAACCTGGCCCGCAGCGCCGCAGAGGAGCAAACATGGCAGACGATGATGCTGCCCCCCACGGGGAACTGACCGAGACATCGGCAGCCGAAGAGCAGTCCAGGGCCGCCGAGCCCGAATCCGCGGCGCACGAGGCGAGCACCGGGTCGGACACCGCACTCGTTGACACCCCCGCCGAGGAGGCCGATGAGTCAACCGAAGTGGCGGTCGACGAGAGGTCCGATGAGACGCCCCCTGGGCCCGCGAAGCCGCAGATGTCGCATATTCGGCTGGCGACGATCGCCGGGCTGGTAGTGGTGGTGGCACTGGCCGGGCTCGCGGGCTGGTTGGGGTACAACGGCTACACGTCCTACAAGGCCGACGAACAGCGCAAGCTGTTCCTCCAGGTCGGTCGCCAGGGCGCACTCAATCTCACGACCATCGACTGGCAGCACGCCGAGGCCGACGTGCAGCGTGTTCTCGACTCGTCGACCGGCACGTTCTACGACGATTTCCAGAGCCGTGCGCAGCCGTTCGTCGAGGTCGTCAAACAGGCGCAGTCGAAGTCGGTGGGATCCATCTCCGAGGCGGGACTGGAATCAGAGTCGGAGAACGGAGCCCAGGTGTTGGTCGCGGTCACCGTGAACACCACGAATGCGGGCGCACCCGAACAGCAACCACGCTCCTGGCGGATGCGGATCTCGGTCGAGAAGGTTGGCGACGAGGCGAAGGTGTCGAACGTGGAGTTCGTGCCGTGAGCAGGAGACACCGTATGCCCCCGGGCCGCCCCAAAAGCGGGAAGGAACCCACTGACGTGCCGGACGACACCAACACCGCCGAAGCGCCGCCCACCGACGCGACATCCGAAACGGCGGCGGACTCGGCTGATGGTTCGGCCCGGGCGTCCACTGCCACCGAGGCCGCCGAGGCGCCCAGGGAAGCTTCGGCTGAGGCGCCCACGGAGGCTTCGGCTGAGGCACCCACCGAGGCCGCCGAGGTTTCGGACGAGGCAGCAGATTTCCCCGAGGATTCGGCTGAGACATCCACGGAGTCAGCCGAGGATTCCACCGACGAGCCGGAACCCATCCGCGTCAAGCGGCAGACCAATTGGCCACGCGTTCTCGCATACGGCGTACTGCCGGGCCTTGCGCTGTTGCTCGCGCTGGCCGCCGGGTTCTTCCGGTGGGAGTACGTTTCGAGCGGCTACGGTGCGTTACCGCCCGCCGCATCGGAGCAAAATCCTTCCCCGGCACTCGAGTCGATGAACGCGGCCAAGGACAGCACGATCAAGATGTTGTCGTACAAGCCGGACTCCGTCGAACAGCAGCTCAACTCCGCCCGCGACCTGCTCACCGGTGAGTTCCGCGATTCGTACACGTCGCTGATCAACGACGTGGTGATTCCGGGCGCCAAGCAGAAGCAGATCTCCGCCGTCGCGTCGGTTCCGGCTGCGGCATCGGTGTCGGCCGACCCGAAGCACGCCGTGGTTCTGGTCTTCGTCAACCAGACCGTGGTCGTCGGCCAGGATCCCCCGTCCGACACCGCGTCCAGCGTCCGCGTGACGCTGGAGAAGGTGGACGATCGCTGGCTGATCTCGGAGTTCGAACCCGTCTGATGCTCGAGCCTGACACGATCGACGTCGCGACGCCGGCCGTGCAGTTGCGCGTCCTGTCGTGGGGGCCTGAAGATGCGCCGATCGCGTTGTGCCTGCACGGTTTTCCCGACACGGCGTACGGGTGGCGCAGGGTTGCGCCGATGTTGGTCGACGCAGGCTGGCGGGTGGTGGCGCCGTTCATGCGGGGCTACGCGCCGTCGTCACTGCCCAAGGACGGCAGCTACCACGTCGGTGCGCTGATGGACGACGCGCTACGGGTGCTCGACGCGGCCGGAGCGACGGGCCGTGACGTGATCATCGGGCACGACTGGGGTGCCATCGCGGGCGCGGGGCTGGCCGCGATGCCTGACAGCCCCTTCGCGAAGGCGGTGATCATGTCGGTCCCGCCCAGTGCGTCGTTCCGCCCGCCCGGTGGGGTACCCGATTTCGGCCGCCTCGCCGCGACGATTGCCGGCGCAGCTGCTGCGGAGTTGGCACATCCTGTTCTTCCAGTTGCCCTGGCTACCAGAACGTTCCACTGAATGGATCGTGCCGCGGCTGTGGCGAAAATGGTCTCCGGGATATCGTGCCGACGAGGATCTCCGCCACGTCGAGGCGGCGATCGGCGCCCCCGATCGGTGGCCCGCCGCGCTGGGACTACTACCGCGCGGTGTGCGCAGTCCCAAGGCGCCTCCGCAGTACGCAGAGCTGCACGAGCACTGGCTTTCTGCGCCGAGGATCCCCACGCTCTATCTGCACGGCCGCGATGACGGCTGTGCCACAGCCGATTACGCGCACTGGGTGGACAAGGTGCTGCCGGATGGCAGCGAGGTGGCGATCGTCGACCGCGCCGGGCATTTCCTGCAACTCGATCAACCCGACGTCGTCGGGCGGCACATCGCCGAGTTCATCGGGCAGGCGAGCTAGGCCTTCTTCAACCCCGGATGATTGCGGGCAACCATCGGCAACAACAGTCGTCGCGGCAAGTGATGGTTGATCACCGATGCCACGCGATTGGCCGTGCCGGGAACGATCAGACGTTTACCCGAAGCCAGTCCGTCGATCCCTGCTTTGGCCACGGCGTCGGCCTCCTTCCACAGGAACTTCGGCAGTGACTTCTCGGCCTCTTCATCGGGGATACCCATGCCCTCGCCGAAACCGGTGCGCACCGGCCCCGGACACAGGGTGGACGCCGAGACGCCCGTGCCGCGAAGCTCCTGCCGCATGGCGTCGGTGTAGGACAGCACGAACGCCTTGGCGGCCCCGTAGGTCGCCTGGCCGGGCACCGGGCCGAACGCCCCGACCGATGCGACGTTGAGCACGGCGCCGCGGCCGCGGTCGACCATGCCCGGGACGAACCGGCTGCACAGGTCCACCACCGCGCTGACGTCGACCTCGACGAGTCTGAGCTCGGCATCGGCGTCGCAGGTGGCGACCGGACCCAGGTTGGACATGCCCGCGTTGTTGACCAGGATGTCCGCGGCGAGGCCAAGCGATGCCACCTGGTCGGGAAGGGTGGCTCGTTCCGCAGGTGCCGACAGGTCGACCGGGAGCACGTGCGTCTCGCCGCCCAGCGATTCCGCGAGCGCACGCAGCCGGTCAGCTCGTCGGGCCACCAACACCAATTGGTAACCGCGGCGGGCGAATTCGCGTGCGAACTCCTCGCCGATCCCTGACGACGCACCAGTGACGACGACGGCGCCGCGCTTAGATGGAGGCGGAAGCATGCGCGAGAGCCTAGCCTGGGTCCATGCCGGTCCGCCGACTGTCTGCTGTCGATGCGCAGACGTACTGGATGTCGGCGAAGATCCCCAACGACACCGTCCTGCTCTACGGCTTCGCCGGCGTGCCTGTTGACCTGGAACGGGCCATCGAGGAGATCGCCGCGCGGGCCCGCGGATGTAGCGACCTGACGGTGCGGATTGACGACGGCGGTCCCCTCACGTACCCCGCCTGGGTGCACCGCGATGTCGACCGCTCGCTGTTCGTCCTGCACGACATCGAAGACCGCACGTTCCCGGCATGTCTGGCCAAGGTCGGTGAAGTCACGGCTGACCGGCTGAATGTGGGGGAGGCGGCGTGGCGGCTGCATGTGTTCACTGACGTCGAGGGCGTACCCGGATCGGTCAGGCCCGGGCACGGTCGCGGTGTTGCAGATCTCCCACGCACTTGGCGGCGGGGGCCGAACGTCGGCGCCGGCGGCGATCATGTTCGGCCGACGCGATGGCGTCGTACCAGGAATCGACGCCCCGCACACGGGGCTCTTCAACCTGCCGATCTCGGGGTTTCGTGCCGCTCGAGCGCATCGCCAGATGACCGAAGACACCGCCGCGGGAAGGGTTCCGCCGCCGGCCGATCTGCGTCCGGTACTGCGGACCAATGCGCGACCGGCGGGCCCGCGGCACCTGCGGACTGTGGTGCGGCGGCGTTCCGACTTGTCCGGCGCCACCGTGACGGTCGCAGCGCTGTCGGCGGTATCCGGCGCGCTCGCCGACCATCTGCGTGGCCTCGGCGAGGACCCGTCTTTCCTCGGCGCCGAGGTGCCGATGGCGAAGCCGCCGCCTCGCCTGGCGTACAACCACTTCGGGAACGTCGGCGTCGGTCTTTACCCGGAGCTGGCCGAGCCCGAACGCGGCGTACGGATCGCTGCCGACCTTGACGCGCGGCGCCGCCGAGCCGCACACCCCGCGATGCGCATGGCGGACCTGGCCTTCGCCGCGACGCCCGCGCCGCTGTTGCGTTGGGGCATGGACCGATTCGATCCGGACGTCCGTGTGGAGAAGGTGACGGGCAACGCCGTTGTGTCCAGCGTGAACTGCGGCGCAATGGACTTCGACTTCGGCGGCGCACCGGTGACTCTGGCGTGTGCCTTCCCTGGCCTGTCGCCGATGATGGGCCTGACGCACGCGGTGTGCGGAGTCGGCGACACGATCTCTCTGAGTGTGCACGCAGCCGAGTCGGCGATCGGGGACATCGATGCCTACGTCGAGCGATTGGACGCGGCGCTCTGACGCTGACGCGTCGCCGAGATCTGCGCCAGGGCTGTAGCTTCAGCGAAATCACGACCCTCATGTCGATCTCGCGGTACTCGTCGTTTCACCGGCCTGCGGGTGGGACCATTTGCCTATGGAGCATGACGACCCCGAGAAGCGCATCGCCGATCTCGAACGCCAGCTCTCCGCGCCGCGCCCCGCCGAAGTCCCTGGTGCGTTTCCGCCCGTTCGGCTCACTGCAGAGCAGGTTCACGATGTGGCTTTCTCCAAGCCACCCCTCTTCAAGCGCGGCTACAGCGAAGACGAGGTCGACGCGTTCCTCGAAGCCGTTGAGGCCACGCTGCGAGATCCGACCGCAGCGCGTGCTCTCAGTTCAGCGGATCTTCACGGTGTCGTGTTCTCTAAACCGCCGATTGGGCATCGGGGTTACAACGAAGACGAGGTCAACGGGTTTGTGGAGCTCGTCAAGATCGAATTCGCCCGCCGCGGCCGATAGGACCTCGGCGTTTCATCGCTAATCTGAATGTCTCTCTTCAGTCGATGACGGGGCCGGTCGCCCACCTTCAACCCCGTCTCGACGGTGAGCGAACCGTCCAGCGGGTCGTAGATCTGGACGGCGTCGGGAATCGGCGGGACCCACGGGTGGCGGAACCTCGTGAAGAACTCGGTTGTCGGCGGCGGGAATACCGCGTCGACGAAGCTGCCGAGCGCGACAGTGAGGACGCGCTCGCCGGTGTGCGGGAAGATCGCGTCCATGTAGATGCTGGAGCCGCACACCGCACAGAAGCGGTAGTTGATTCCTCCCGGCATGCCCACGGCACCGACGCCGTCGACTTCGAGGCCGTTGTAGCAGCGCGTCTCGCCCGTGATCGACACGACTTGTACCTCGGGGAACTGCGCCGAAGCGATGAACACGTTCCCCGATCGCCTTTGGCAGAAGTCGCAGTGACACACGTAGACGAGCAGTGGCTCGCCCTTCACGGTGACCTCGACCCGACCGCAGGCGCACCGAGCTGTTCGCGTTGTCATACGCAACCTCCATCGAGAGACGCGGCGGGCTGTCGACCACCTCGATCGGTCATCGCTCCCTGGCAAACACTGCCCGATGCGGCGCCCGGCCGCTACCCCTGATCGACAGCCTCGGCGTAGCGGGCACGAGCGGAGGTAGCAATCACGGCTGTCCGGGCGGTGAGATGAATCCGGCGGCCCAGGACCCATCTGCCCCGCTCCGCAGAGATCGCGGCCGCGGTCACCTTCTTGGCCAGTGACGACGCCGCCAAAATCCGCGGCGCCATCCTCAGCGTGGATGGGGGTTGGGCGGCCGGTTAACACATGGCCTAGATTTTGTTGCATGACTGCATACGACGTCGGCCTGCTGATCCTGCGAGTCGTGCTCGGTCTCACGATGGCCGCGCATGGCTACAACAAGTTCTTCGGCAAGGGCGGCTTGAAGGGCACCGCCGGTTGGTTCGACAGCATGGGCATGAAGCCGGGCATGTTCCACGCGCGGATCGCCGCCACCACCGAGATGTCGGCCGGCATCGGCCTGGCCGTCGGGCTGCTGACCCCGATTCCCGCCGCGGGCTTCGTGGCGCTGATGCTGGTGGCCGCCTGGACCGTGCACCGGCCCAACGGCTTCTTCATCGTCAAGGAAGGCTGGGAGTACAACCTGATTCTCGCGGCGTCTGCGGTCGGCATCGCGACGACCGGGGCGGGCACGTACAGCCTCGACTACGCGCTCTTCCGCACCACCGGCCTGTACGACTTCCTGCACGGCTGGTGGGGTCTGGTCATCTCGCTCGGCCTCGGCCTGGCAGGCGGCATCGGCCAGCTGGCGATCTTCTACCGGCCGCCAGCGAAGACCGACGCCTGACCTACTTGGCGAGCAGACGCAAAGTTATCGCGACACGCCGTCGGATCGGTAATTTTGCGTCTGCTCGCGCTGAGTAAGCCAACTTGATTCCGCGGGGCTAGAACACGTTCTAGTCTTTCGGCCATGGGATTTCTCCAGCCCGACATGCCCGTCGTCGACTTCGCCGAGTGGAGCAAGGGCACGCGCTCCGAGAAGATTCGGCCGATGGCCGAGCACTGGGCCGAGGTCGGCTTCGGCACACCGGTCGTCATGCACCTGTTCTACGTCGTCAAGATCCTGCTCTACATTCTCGGCGGCTGGCTGTTCGCGCTCGCCACCAAGGGCGTCGACGGATTCACCGACGTCGCCGACTGGTGGACCGAACCGATCGTGTTCCAGAAGGTCGTGCTCTACACCATGCTGTTCGAGGTCATCGGCCTCGGATGCGGGTTCGGCCCGCTGAACAACCGGTTCTTCCCGCCGATGGGGTCGATCCTGTACTGGTTGCGGCCCAACACCATTCGACTGCCACCGTGGCCCAACCGGATACCGCTGACCAAGGGCACCGCGCGCACACCGTTGGACGTGCTGCTCTACGGCGCGCTGTTGGTCGTGCTCGTCGTGGCGCTGTTCTCCGACGGCACCGGGCCGATGCCGTCGCTCGGCACCACCGTCGGTGTGCTGCCGATGTGGCAGATCTGGACCATTCTCGGCCTGCTGGCCGTGGCCGGCCTGCGCGACAAGGTGATCTTCCTGGCCGCGCGCGGCGAGGTGTACGCGTCCTTCACCGTGGCCTTCCTGTTCGTCGGCTACGGGGTCGACATGATCATCGCCGCCAAGCTCGTCTGCGTGGCGATCTGGATGGGCGCCGCCACCTCAAAGCTCAACAAACACTTCCCGTTCGTGATCTCGACGATGATGTCGAACAATCCGCTGATCAGAACGAAGTGGCTCAAGCGCAGGTTCTTCGAGAAGTTCCCCGACGACCTACGTCCGGGCCCGGTGTCGCGATTCATCGCCCACTTCAGCACCGCGATCGAGATGCTGGTGCCCCTGGCGCTGTTGTTCTCCCACGGTGGCTGGCCGACGGCGATCGCGGCGTTCGTCATGATCTGCTTCCACTTCGGCATCCTGTCCGCGATCCCGATGGGTGTGCCGCTGGAGTGGAACGTGTTCATGATCTTCTGCGTGATCACGCTCTTCGTCGGTCACGCCGACGTCGGCCTTTCCGATATGACCACGCCGCTTCCCGTGGCGCTCTTCGCGCTGCTGGCCACCATCGTGGTGCTCGGAAACCTGTTCCCGCGCAAGATCTCGTTCCTGCCCGGCATGCGGTACTACGCAGGCAACTGGGACACCACGTGGTGGTGCATCAAGCCGTCGGCCAACGAGAAGATCGAGCGTGGACTCGTCGCGATCGCCAGCATGCCGGCCTCTCAGCTCGAGAAGGTCTACGGCAGCCCCGAGCAAGCGATGATCTACCTGTACAAGGGATATGCGTTCCGCGGCTTCAACTCTCACGGCAAGGCCCTGCTGACGCTGGTACACAACGCGCTGACCGGCCGCAACGAAGACGACTATGTGATCACCGAAGGTGAGCGACTGTGCAGCACCGCCGTGGGCTGGAACTTCGGTGACGGCCACATGCACAACGAGCAGTTGATCAACGCGATGCAGGAGCGGTGCCACTTCGAACCCGGCGAGGTGCGCGTCATCCTGCTCGACGCGCAACCGTTCCACCGACAGCGCCAGGAGTACCGGTTGGTCGACGCTGCGACAGGCGAGTTCGAGCGCGGCTACGTGAAGGTCTCCGACATGGTGACAGGACAGCCGTGGACGGACGACATCCCGGTCCACGTGACATGGCAGAAGGACAGTGCCGACGCCACGTGACCCGGTCCTGGTCTGGCTGGACGAAGCGGCCGGGCGGCTGATGAGTGAGCTCGGGCCGGTCGACAACCCCTGCTTCGCGCGGGTGCGCGGCGGACACTGCGCGTGCCGCAGTCAGTGCGTGATACTCGACCGGGCGCTGGGCCCGCGGTGGCTGTACGGAAGCGAGATGATGTCCGAACTCGATGACGAGGCCGGGATCTATCTGGAGACGCACGCCAAACGCATTGCCGACGACCTGGTTTCGATCACCGTCGACCACGTCGGACCCGATGGTCGTCCCGGCAGTTGGCGCTATCGTCTGCTGCCGATGCGGTGGAGCACCGTCGAACGCTATGTCAGCACAAGCAGCAGGCTTGCCGTGTGGCCCGATTAGCCCATCACGTCGCGGACCTTGACGTCCTCGAGTCCCTCCAGCATCAGAACGCGCGCCACGTCGAGGTGCTTGCGCCAATGGGCCTCGGAGGCGGCGCCGTCGCCTGAGCGCAATAGCTGCATGAGCCTCCGATAGGAGCGCATCAACTTGTCGTAGTCCGCCTTGGACACCGGACGGCCCTCTTTGAAGACGAATGCGGTGTGCCGCACGGTGATTTCGTGCAACATGCCCGCGATCATCATGAGCGTGGCATTGCCCGACAGCTCCACCATCCTGCGGTGGAACGCGCCGGTGGTCTCGGCGAGCCGATCGGATTGCCAACTGGACGGGATGTCGTGGGCCAGCATCCGGTCGAGTTCGTCGAACGCCTCGGGGGTCCCCGATTCGGCGAGCAATCGGGCCGCCATGGGTTCGAGCCCAGATCGGGCCACCATCACGTCAGCGATCGTCGCGCCGGACAGTTCGAGCAGTAAGCCGGCGGGGCGCGCCACGATTTCCGGCCCGGGTACGCGAACGCGCGCCCCGGTTCGGGAGCCGCGACGAACCTCGACGAGGCGCTCCGACTCGAGCACCCGCACCGCCTCGCGCAGCGTGGGCCGACTGACCCCGAAGTGGGTCATCAACTCGGCTTCGTTGGGCAGGAAGTCGCCGTCCTTGAGCTTCCCGTCGACCACCATGCGCCGCAGGGTGCCCGCGACGAGTTCGGCTGTCTTCGGTGACCGGACCGCCGTGCCGGCGCCAACGACGGCCGGGCCGATCATCGGCTCCAACGGTGTACTTCGAGCCACGACCTCTCCCAGACAAGGTGGCCGGCGGTACAGCCAGCTATGCAACTCAGTAAACCATGTGGCATGACGGGCGGGTTGTGGGCGAGCATACGCGCATGCCTACCAACCAGTAGGTTGACCTAGTAAACCTTGTTCCTCTACGTTCGGGGAAACACGACTTTCAAAGGAGATATGTCATGGCTGAAGCCGTCATCGTCGAGGCCGTGCGGTCGCCGGTCGGAAAGCGCAACGGCGGGCTGTCGGGTGTGCATCCCGGCGAGCTGTCGGCCCAGGTGCTCAACGGTCTCGCCGAGCGCGCGGGCATCGACCCGGGGATCGTCGACGACGTCATCTGGGGCTGTGTCATGCAGGCCGGCGAGCAGGCGCTCGACATCGCCCGCACCGCGGTGCTGGCGGCGGGCTGGCCCGAGAGTGTGCCCGGTGTGACCGTCGACCGGCAGTGTGGGTCCAGCCAGCAGTCCATTCATTTCGCCGCGGCCGGTGTGGTCGCCGGCCACTACGACGCGGTGGTGGCGGGCGGCGTCGAGTCGATGTCGCGCACGCCGATGGGCAGTTCGTTGGCCAACGGCGGACATCCGTACCCCGAGGCGTTCCGCAGTCGCTACACGCAGACCCCGAATCAGGGCGTCGGCGCCGAGATGATCGCCGAGCAGTGGGGCTTCGACCGCATCGCGGTCGACGAGTACTCGCTCGCTTCGCACGACAAGGCCGCCGCCGCGCAGGATTCCGGTGCCTTCGACGATCAGATCGTCGCAATCAAGGATCAGGACGGGAACCCGGTGCTCAAGGACGAGGGCATCCGCCGCGGCACCACCATCGAGAAGATGGGTCAGCTCAAGCCGGCGTTCAAGGAGGACGGCGTGATCCACGCCGGCAACTCTCAGCCAGATCTCCGACGGTTCGGCCGCGCTGCTGTTCATGTCGGCCGAGAAGGCGAAGTCGTTGGGGCTCAAGCCGCTCGCCAAGGTGCACACCGCCATGCTGGCAGGCGCCGATCCGGTCATCATGCTGACCGCGCCCATCCCCGCGACGCAGAAGGCGCTGAAGCGAGTCCGGCCTGCGGATCGAGGACATCGGCGTGTTCGAGGTCAACGAGGCGTTCGCCCCGGTGCCGCTGGCCTGGCTGAAGGACATCGGCGCCGACGAGAAGAAGCTCAACCCCAACGGCGGCGCCATCGCGCTCGGCCACCCGCTCGGCGGCTCCGGCGCCCGCATTATGACCACGATGCTGTATCACATGCGGGACAAGGGAATTCAGTACGGCCTGCAGACCATGTGTGAGGGCGGTGGCCAGGCCAACGCCACCATCATCGAGCTGCTGTGACCGCTGACGTGACCGCCCCCGCCGCTCTCACCGAGCGGCGGGGCAACGTCCTCGTCATCACGCTCAACCGGCCCGAGGCTCGCAACGCCGTCAACAGCGCGGTGAGCATCGGTGTGGGCGACGCCCTGCAAGCGGCGCAGGACGATCCGGACGTACGTGCCGTCGTGATCACCGGCGCGGGCGAATCCTTCTGCGCCGGAGCAGATCTCAAGGCGATATCGCGCCGTGAGAACCTGTTCCACCCCGAACATGCCGAATGGGGCTTCGCGGGATACGTCCAGCACTACATCGACAAGCCGACCATCGCCGCGGTCAACGGCACGGCGCTGGGCGGCGGCAGCGAACTCGCGCTCGCCAGTGACCTGGTCGTGGCGGAGGAACGCGCGAAATTCGGTCTGCCCGAGGTGAAACGAGGGCTGATCGCCGCCGCGGGCGGGGTGTTCCGCATCGTCGACCACCTGCCGCGCAAGGTCGCGATGGAGCTGATCTTCACCGGCGAGCCGATGACGTTCGGCCGACGCGCTCAAGTGGGGCCTGATCAACCAGGTCGTCCCCGACGGCACCGCGGTCGACGCGGCACTGGCGCTCGCCGAGCGGATCACCTGCAATGCGCCGCTGGCGGTGTGGGCGAGCAAGAGGGTAGCCATGGGTGTCGACGACGGCGTGATCGTCGGCGACGAACCCGGCTGGACCAGGACCATGCGCGAAATCGGCACCCTGATTCGCTCTGAGGACGCCAAGGAAGGACCGCTGGCCTTCGCAGAGAAGCGCCAACCGGTATGGAAAGCCAAGTAGGCAAAGTAGGAGAGACATGAAGCGACTTGTTTTCGAACCCGAGCACGAGCAGTTGCGGGAGACCGCGCGCCAATTCCTGGAGAAGGAGTGCGCGCCGAACGTCGAGAAATGGGAGAACGAGCGACTCGTCGACCGCGAATCCTATGTCGCGGCAGGCAAATACGGCCTGATCGGATTCAACCTGCCCGAGAAGTTCGGCGGCGGCGGGTCAGACGACTTCCGGTTCAACGCGGTGATCGTCGAGGAGTTCGCGAAGTTCGGTGCCGCCGCTCCCGGGCTGAGCCTGCAGAACGACATCGTCGGTCCGTACTTCGTGAACCTGGCCAACGAGGAGCAGCAGGCGCGGTGGCTGCCCGGCTACATCACCGGTGAGTTGATCGGTGCCGTGGCGATGACCGAGCCCGGCGCCGGCAGTGACCTCGCAGGCATCAAGACCTCGGCGGTCCGCGACGGTGACGACTGGATCCTCAACGGCTCCAAGACATTCATCTCGGCGGGCATCAACTCCGACCTCGTGGTCGTGGTGGCCCGCACCGATCCCAACGCCGGGCACAAGGGCTTCTCGCTGCTGGTCGTCGAGCGCGGCATGGAGGGCTTCACGCGCGGGCGCAAGCTCGACAAGATGGGCCTGCACGCCGCCGACACCGCCGAGTTGCACTTCGAGAACGTACGGGTGCCGGGCGCGAACCTCCTCGGCGAGGAGGGCAAGGGCTTCTACCACCTGATGACCAATCTGCCCTCGGAGCGGCTCTCGATCGCCATCGCGGCCGTCGCGGGCGCACGCTCGACGTTCGACGAGACACTGCAGTACGTCAAGGACCGCAAGGCGTTCGGTCAGCCGATCGGCAGCTTCCAGCACAACCGGTTCGTGATGGCCGAGCTGGACACCGAGCTCGAGATCGCCGAGCAGTACATCGACCGCTGCCTGCGCGCCGTGGTCGACGGTGACCTGACGGCCGTGCAGGCGTCCAAGGCCAAGTGGTGGTGCACCGAGCTCAACAAGAGGGTCGTCGACGCCTGCGTGCAGCTGCACGGCGGCTACGGCTACATGAACGAGTACAAGGTCGCCCGCGACTACGTCGACGTCCGCATCCAAACGATCTTCGGCGGCACCACCGAGATCATGAAGGAGATCATCGGCAAGGACTTAGGTCTCTAACTCGGCCAACAGACGCAAATGTCCCCGAACGCCGAGGTGTCGGGGCACATTTGCGTCTGCTCGCGCAGGAAAGATCTAGCCGATCGGCGCGTCCGCGGCAGGCATCGGCTCAGTGGCCGGGGCCTCGGCGGGCAGAACCGCAGGCGCCGTCGTCGGCGTCTCGCTCGTGGTCGTCGGGTGGTGGTCGTGGTCGACGTCCCCGACGGTGTGATCGCATCCGGCGGCGTCTTGGGGTCCAGCACCGTGTCGATCAGGTAGATCCGCGCGTCCTTGGCGAAGATCGCACCGCAGACCAGCTTGGCGGTGTCGTTGACCTTGATGTCGCCGCCCTTACCGTCGACCTTGATCTCGGCGCCCTGCTGGGTCGGCCGCTGGCCCTTGACGTCCTCGTTGCCCAGCAGGCCGAGGAAGTCGTGGTAGTAGACCAGGTCGCTCAGCGCTGTCGGATCGGCCTTGAGCGCATCGAGCTGTGCGGGAGGCAGCGCGGCGAACGCCTCGTTGGTCGGCGCGAACACCACGTACGGGCCGTTTTCCAGCACCGGGACAACGTTGACCGTGGGGTTGAAGCCACCCGAGATCGCCGAGTAGAACGTGCTGGCATCGGGGATGCTCTGCAGCGCGGTCCCCACCGGGGAGTTGACCAGTGACTTGTAGGTGGGCACCGCTTTCTTGAATGCGTCGCAGCCCGGACCCTGTGGGTCGGGGATCTCAAGCGGCGGGGCGGGCTCGGTAGTCGGCTGGGCATATGCGGTGACGGCCAGCGGCACGGACAGGGCGATCGCGGCGATTCCGGCGGCGGCCCCGATGGTCTTACGGTTGCGAGTCTTCATGTGCGGCTCCTCAGTTCTTCAAGTCGCATGGCATGTTAAGGCCCGTAGTGGGCCAACGCCAAAGTGAAAACCTCGTAAAACTCATGTTGCGGGTGCTCTGACCTGGGCTTTGCGGATCTTGCCACACAGTGCCGCCGCGACGAAGCAAAGGGCCCCTGCGAGATAGAACGCCATGTCGTAACCACCTTGCAGGTCACGCAGCCAGCCGGCGCCCGCGGCGGCCACCGCGGCGCCCAGTTGGTGGGACGCGAAGACCCAGCCGAACACGACCGGAGAGCGGCTACCGAAGTAGTTTCGGCACAACACGATCGTCGGGGGCACGGTCGCCACCCAGTCGAGGCCGTAGAAGATGACGAACACCCACGTGCTGGGTTCGGCCTGCGGCGAGAGCAGGGACGGCAACAAAAGCAGCGAGACGCCCCGGCCCGTGTAGTAGACGACCAGTAGCAGTCGCGGATCGACCCGGTCGGTGAGCCAACCGGAGAACACGGTGCCCGCCACGTCGAGGATGCCGATGGTGGCCAGCAGGCCGGCCGCGACGGTCGTGGGCATGCCGTGGTCGTTGGCCGCAGGGATGAAATGCGTGCCGATCAACCCGTTCGTCGTCATTCCGCAGATCGCGAAGCTGGCCGCCAGCAGCCAGAACGCCGGAACGCGCGCGCCGATCAGCAGTCCGTCGAACGCCGCGCGGAAACTCGACGCAGGAACGGCGGCCGGTTCGGTCGCCGCGGTCGCGCCGTAGGCCGTTAAACCCTTGTCCTGTGGGTAATTTCGCATGAACACCAGCACCAGCGGCACCACACACAACGCCGCCGCCGCGACGATCAGCGATGCCCAGCGCCAGCCGTGCCGTTCTGTCACCACGGCGACGACCGGCAGGAAGATCAGTTGGCCCGTGGCACTCGCAGCGGTCAGCACCCCCGTCACGAGGCCGCGCCGAGACTCGAACCAGCGGGTCGCGATCGTGGCGACGAAGCCCATCGAGATCGCGCCGGTGCCTGCGCCCACGAGCACGCCCCACAGCAGCACCAGCTGCCAGCTCGCCGTCATCGTCACGCTGAGCGCCGAACCGCTCGCGATCATCAGCAGCGCCCCCGACAACACCGGTCGCACGCCGAAGCGGTCCATCAACGCCGCGGCGAACGGCGCGGTCAGCCCGAACAGGGTCATGTTGACCGACATCGCCAGCCCGACCACCCCGTGCGACCACCCGAACTCGTGGTGCAGCGGGTGCATCATCACGCCCGGCACCGAACGGAAGCCCGCCGCTCCGAGGATGGCGACGAAGCTCACCGCCGCCACCACCCAGGCCCAGTGGATTCGAGGCGCGGTCTTCTGCGCGGCGGTCGACGTCACCGCCTCACTGTCGCCGACCCGGCCGGGCACCGACTAGTGGCATGAATGACACCATTCGTCAAAAACATGCCAAACTGGATCTCGTGCACCGCATTGCCGTCCTCCTGTTGCCGCCCGTCGTCGGTTTCGACGCCACCATCGCCCCGATGCTGTTCGCCAACGCGACCGACTCCGAGGGCAACCCGCTCTACGACGTGGTGACCTGTGCGCTGTCCCGCGAGCCCGTCTCGGCGACCGCCGGATTCTCGGTGGTGGCCGAGGCCGGACCGGAGGCGCTGGCCACCGCCGACACCGTGGTCATCCCGGGCACGCGATACCCGTCGGCGCGAGTGGACGGCGTGCTGTCACCGGACGTGGCGGCGGCGCTTACCCTGATCCGGCCCGGCACGCGGCTGGTGTCGATCTGCACCGGGGCGTTCGTGCTCGCGGCGGCCGGTCTGCTCGACGGGCGGCCGGCCACCACCCACTGGCGGTTCGCCGACGACCTACGCCGGCTGCATCCGCTGGTGCGCGTCGACGAGAACGTGCTCTTCGTCGACGACGGCGACGTGCTGACGTCGGCTGGTCTGGCGGCGGGAATCGACTTGTGCCTGCACATCATTCGGTCCGATCACGGTGCGGCGGTGGCCAACGCCGTCGCCAGATATTGCGTGGTGCCGCCGTGGCGCGAAGGCGGCCAGGCGCAGTTCATCGACCGGCAGGTGCCCGCGCCCGATCACTTCTCGACCGCCGCGACCCGCGAGTGGGCCTTGCGGCACCTCGACGAGGAGCTCACGGTGCAGCGGTTGGCCCGGCACGCCAAGATGAGCGCGCGCACGTTCAACCGGCGGTTCCGCGAGGAGACGGGTCAGGCCCCCGGTGCGTGGATCCGCAACCGCCGCATCGACCGAGCCCGCGAACTGCTCGAGTCGCGCGACCTCTCGGTCGACGAGGTCGCCAGGTTGTCGGGCCTCGGCTCGGGCGGCAACCTTCGCCATCACCTGCGCCGCGGGGTGGGGATGTCGCCGTCGAGTTATCGCAAGGTCTATCAGGGCGCCTAGCCGCCGCGTCGACATCGACGTTTTGGCGGATTTCACTTGGCACTTTCCCGCCCAAACGTGAGTTTCGGCGTGCGGGGGGCTCAGCTCCGATTCGTACAGATGACCAACGGCCGAACGGCAGATGAATACGATGACGCGCATGCCTGACCCGCTGATCCTGACCATCCGCGGTCACACACCCTCGCTGCACGCCGAAAGCTGGGTCGCGCCCAACGCGAGCCTGATCGGCCAGGTCACCCTCGCCGCCAGGGTCAGCGTCTGGTACGGCGTCACACTGCGCGCCGAGGCCGAACCGATCGAGATCGGGTTCGGCACCAACATCCAGGACGGCGTCACCATCCACGTCGACGCCGAATTCCCGGTCTGCATCGGCACCGGGGTCAGCGTCGGCCACAATGCCGTACTGCACGGCTGTGTCGTCGAGGACGATGCACTCATCGGTATGGGCGCGGTCATTCTCAACGGTGCACACATCGGAACTGGATCGTTGATCGCCGCAAGCGCGTTGGTGCCTCAGGGGATGGTGGTGCCGCCGCGCTCACTCGTGACGGGCGTGCCCGGCCGCATCCGACGTGAGCTCAGCGAAGCCGAGGTCGCCAACAACCGTCACAACGCACAGGTGTATCAGCGGCTGATCGATCTCCACCGCGACGCGAACTCCTGAGGGACCACGGTGTGGTGAACGTGACGTTCACGTTCAAGTCCGAATGAACCCGGGTACAGCCGTACCGTGAACAACGTGCGGATCCTCGTCGCCGGCGCGACCGGCTATGTCGGTTCGCGGCTCGTCACAGCTCTCCTCGAGGAGGGTCACGACGTCGTCGCCGCCACCCGAGACCCCCACCGACTGGCCGATTTCGGTTGGCATGACCAGGTCACCGGCGTGGCGCTGGACGCGCACAACGCGGAATCGGCGCGCCACGCATTCGACGCGGCCGGGCCGATCGACGTCGTGTACTACCTGGTGCACGGCATCGGGCAGCCCGGCTTTCGCGAGGCCGACAACCGCGCCGCGGCCACCGTCGCGAACGCCGCCAAGGCGGCAGGCGTGCGCCGGATCGTGTACCTCGGCGGGTTCGTTCCCGACGACGACGACCTCTCCGAGCACCTGACCAGCCGCGCGGAAGTCGCCCATGCATTGAGCGTGGACGGCGGCCCCGACGTGGTCTGGCTGGGTGCGGCGATGATCATCGGCTCGGGCTCGACGTCGTTCGAGATGTTGCGCTATGTCGGCGACCGGTTCCTGCTGATGCCGATGCCGGGATGGTCGGTCAACCCGATCGACCCGATCTCGATAAGCGACGTCCTGTACTACCTCGTCGCCGCCGCCGACGGTGACCGGGTGCCCGCGGGCGCCTACGACATCTACGGTCCGGAGACCACCTCGTATGCCGACCTCCTGAGGGCGTATGCGCGGATCTCCGGTAAGTGGCGCGCCGAACTGCCCGTCAACGGTGTGGACACCGGCCTGGTGTCCTGGGTGACGTCGGCCGTGTTGCCGGTGCCCGGCGGGCTGGCCGCGGATCTGGTGGAGTCGCTCGATCATCCGATGATCGCCTCCGGGAGCCGTCTTCGCGATGTGGTAGCCGATCCGCCGGACGGACTCGTCGGTGTCGACGAGGCGATCATCCGGGCGCTCGCGAGCCGTAAGCGCCTTCCCGTCGATGCGCTCACCGACCCTCACCATCTGGCCGACACCGATCCGATGTGGGCAGGCGGGGACACCCTGCGCATTCAGCAGCTGGCCCGGTCGATCACCCCACCGTTCGTGCGCCCGGTGCTGGGGCTCATCGGTGCGGTGCCGGGGCCGGTCGCCGCCGCGGTGCGCACGGGACTCGACACGGCGATCGGCCTTGTGCCGAAGGGTCGGCCGGCATGACCCAGCCCTCCCCGACGCGACTGAGCTGGCTGGCGGAGTCCCGGGAGATCGTCGGCGCATGCCCGGTTCCGCATCACGAGCCGCCATCGGTGATCCGGCGCAGGCGCATCGTCGTCGCGGTGGTGTTGGTGATCGGTGCTGCGCTGCTTGGGTATTCGTTGACCCGGCCGCCGGGTGACGACTCGTTCTACTGGCTGACGCTGGGCCTTGCTGCGGTGTGGGCGGTCGGCGCCCTGGTGTCCGGCCCCCTTCACCTCGGTTGCATTCGGTTCCGTGGCCGCAACCAGCGTCCGTTCATCACCGGAACGGCGATAGGCCTGGCCCTCGGTGCGGTGTTCGTAGTGGGTGGGCTGATTGCCCGCGAGATTCCCGGCGTACGCGAATACATCACTCGCGTACTGGAATTCGCCAACTACGGACCGCTGTTGCTGGTCACGTTCATCACGGTCGTCAACGGCGCGGCCGAAGAGATGTTCTTCCGTGGCGCCGTGTACACCGCGCTTGGCCGTCACTACCCGATCATCATCTCGACGGCCCTGTACGTGATCGCGACGTCGGTCACCACCGGCAACCCGATGCTCGGCTTCGCGGCGATCATCCTCGGCACAGTCTGCGCGCTGGAACGCCGGGTGACCGGGGGAGTGCTCGCACCGATGCTGACCCACTTCTTCTGGGGTCTGGTTTTGGTGCTCGCACTGCCCCCGATCTTCGGTGTCTAGTCCCGCAGGGGATGCGCCAGTTCGTCGGTGCGCATCTTGGCCGCATACATCGCGATGGCCGCCAGCAGCACCGGCGCGATACCGGCCACCAGGAAGATCGTCTGCATCGAAACGACTTTCGACAGCGGGCCGACGATCGCGAACGACACCGGCATGAACGCCAGCGAGACGAAGAAGTCCAGGCTCGACACCCGCCCCAGCATCTCTGTCGGCACCCGCCGCTGCAACAGCGTGCCCCAGATGACCATGCCCGCGCCGTCGGTGAAACCGATGACGAACGTCGCGACAGCCATCAAGGTGAACGACGACGTGAAGCCGACGACCACCAACGGAATGGAGCCGACGCTCCACATCGCCATCATCACCGACAGGTAGCGACGGGGCAGCCGTCCCGATGACACCGTCAACGCGCCCAATGCGCTGCCCATCCCGAAGAAGGCCAGGATGAAGCCGTACATGCGCGCGCCGTCGGCTGAACCGATCCTTGGCGATGAACGGCAACAGCACTTCGATGGGGCCGAGGACGACGAGCACGAACATGCTCGCGAACAGCAGAGTCCACAGCAGCCACGGTGTGCGCAGCATGAACACGAAGCCGTCCCTGAGGTCGCGCAGCATCTGCGGTTGCTCATGGCCGGGCTCGTGAGCAGGCGTCATCACCGTCGGTCCACTGACCAGCAACAGCAGTAGTCCGACCGCCAACAGGACGGCCACGACGACGGCACCGATTGCAGGGAACGTCGCACCCACCACGAGGCCGGCGACGGCGGGCCCGACGGCACGCTGGAACACCGGGCGCACCACACCCTCAACTCCGTTGGCGGCCAACAGTTGTTCGGCGGGCAGAATCCTCGGCAGAATCGCGCTGTAGGCCGGGAAGAAGAACGCCGCCGCTATGCCCAGCGTCGCCGCGGCGACGGCCATATGCCAGATCCGTAGCCCGCCAACCAGTCCCAGCGTCGCGACCGCCATCACGGCGACCACGTTCACAGCTTGAGAGGCGATGATGATGGCGCGCTGGTTGAAGCGGTCCGCGGCGATTCCGCCGACCAACAGGAAGGCGACCAGGCCGACTCCGAGGCACGTCGCGACGAGCGACAGCGATGCGGGATCGTTGTTGAGTTCGATGACCTGCAGCGCCATTACGACGGCCCACATGCCCTCGGCGAAGATCGACAGCGAGACCGCCGTGATCAGCAGGCGGTACTCGCGGACGCGGAAGGGTGCGAGCACGCGCCAACCGCCGGTGTTGCCCACCGGCCGTTCGATGTCGAATTGCGTACTCACGCATTCGATGGTCGCCGACGGGCTGTGGCCGAGTCCAACGATTTTCCGCCGTTCAACCGCCGCGAGCGACCACTTTTGCACGCTCTGGCACGGCGTGTCGGAGTCAAACACGGTCGTCCCCAGCTTCGCGTGGGCCCACGCGGAAGGTGGACTACGTGTCGGTGAAGTTCGCTTGACGACGCTGCTGGAAAGCCCTGGCACCCTCGCGGAAGTCGGGCGACTCGAGCAGGACCAGCTGACCCGCCCTCTCGCGCCCGAGTGCGCCCTCGACCTCGGTGAGCGTCGCGGCGTTGATGGCGTCCTTGGACTTGCGCAGCGCGACGACGGGGCCCGTCGCCAGGGTCGAGATCACCTTGTCGACCTCGGCGTCGAACTCCTCGACGGGGTGGACCGCGCTGACCAGACCCCATTCGTATGCCTCGGAGGCCGGAATCCGCTCGGCGAGCAAGGCCATGCGCATGGCGCGGATGCGACCGACCGCCGCGGCGATCAACGCCGAGGCACCGCCGTCGGGCATCAAGCCGATTTTGGTGAATGCCAGCATGAAAAAGGCCTTCTCCGAAGCCAATACGACATCGCAGGCGAGCGCCAACGAGACCCCGACGCCGGCCGTCGCACCCTGGACGACGGCGACCACCGGTTGCGGCAAATTGACGATCGACAGCACGGCGCGGTTCGCCGCATCGATAACCGAGGCGGGTCCGTCGATCGACTTCTGGGCTTGGTCGTCTTCACCGATTCCTGCGCCGGAGGAAAAGGCGCGGCCCGCTCCTCCCAGCCGTACCACCTTGACTCGCGCATCCGAGGCGGCCCGTTCCAGCGCGTCGGCGATTGTCGTGAACATCGCCGCCGTGAGCGAGTTCAGGCTGTCCGGCCGGTTCATGGTCACCGACAGCACACCATCGGCGAGGTCGACGGAAAGGTCGTCGATGCCGGTGTACGGCTGTGTGTTGGAGTCGACGGTTGTCATGGCAGAACCCTAGAGCGGAGCCACTTGGTTATACAAGTAAGCTTTGTCGGCGTCGACAGCGGTAGTCGGATGGAGGGCGGTTGGGACATGGCGGGACCACTTCACGGATTGCGCGTGATCGAACTGGCCAGCATCGGCCCCGGACCGCACGCCGCGATGATCCTCGGTGACCTCGGTGCAGACGTCGTTCGCGTCGAACGCCCGGGCAAGCTCGGCGGCATCCAGCCCACCAAACGCGAATCCACTCTGCGCAACCGCCGCTCCGTTGCGGCGAACCTCAAAACCGACGAGGGCCGTGACCTCGTTCTAAAACTCGTGTCGAAGGCCGACGTGCTCATCGAGGGACTGCGGCCCGGTGTGACCGAGCGGCTCGGCTTCGGCCCGGAGGACTGCGCGAAGGTCAACGAGCGGCTGGTTTACGCCCGCATGACGGGGTGGGGCCAGACCGGGCCGCGTCGCCTGCAGGCCGGCCACGACATCAACTACATCTCACTCAACGGTGTGCTGCACTCCATCGGCCGGGCGGGCGAACGTCCCGTGCCGCCGCTCAACTTGACCGGCGACTTCGGCGGCGGGTCGATGTTCCTGCTCGTCGGCATCCTCGCCGCGCTGTGGGAACGGCAGACCTCCGGCAAGGGCCAGGTGGTCGACGCCGCCATGATCGACGGCTCCAGCGTTCTGGCCCAGATGATCTGGGGCTTCCGCCAGGACGGCATGTGGTCCGACGACCGCGGTGTCAACATGCTCGACGGCGGCGCCCCGTACTACGACACGTATACCTGCGCCGACGGCCGCCACATCGCGGTGGGCGCGATCGAGCCGCAGTTCTACGCCGAGATGCTGAAAGGATTAGGTCTCGACGCATTACCTCCCGGGGACCTGCCGGACCAGAACGACGTCAGCCGCTGGCCCGAGCTGCGCGCCCGGCTCACCGAAGTCATCGCTTCCAAAGACCGCGACCACTGGGCGAAGGTCTTCGCCGAGACTGACGCATGCGTGACGCCGGTGCTGTCGTTCGGCGAGGTCGAGACCGAGCCGCACGTCACCGAGCGCGACACCTTCTACCGCAGCGGCGATTACCTGCAGCCGATGCCCGCGCCGCGGTTTTCCCGCAGTGTGCCGCCGGAGCCGACGCCGCCCGGGCAAGCCGGAGCGGACACCGAGGCCGTACTCAAAGACTGGACCTGAACGCGGAACTAGAAGGGAACACATTCAGTGGAGATCAATGACGCCGTAGCCGTCGTCACCGGCGGTGCCTCCGGGCTCGGCCTCGCGACCACCAAGCGACTGCTCGACGCCGGCGCCTCCGTGGTCGTCATCGACCTGCGGGAAGGCGACGAACTCGGCAAGCTCGGCGAGCGGGTGAAGTTCGCGTCCGCCGACGTCACCGACGAGGCGGCCGTCAGTGAGGCGCTCGACCTCGCCGAGTCACTCGGCCCGCTGCGCATCAACGTCAATTGCGCGGGCATCGGCAGCGCCGCCAAGACGCTGGGCAAGGACGGCCCGTTCCCGCTGGACTGGTTCACCAAGACCATCCAGGTCAACCTGATCGGCACGTTCAACGTGCTGCGACTCTCGGCCCAGCGGATCGCCAAGAACGAACCTCTCGGCGAGGAGCGTGGCGTCATCGTCAACACCGCCTCGGTCGCGGCGTTCGAGGGCCAGATCGGCCAGGCCGCGTACTCGGCGTCCAAGGGCGGAGTCGTCGGCATGACCCTGCCGATCGCCCGTGACCTCTCGCGTGAACTGATCCGCGTGTGCACCATCGCGCCGGGTCTGTTCAAGACGCCCTTGCTGGGCTCGCTGCCCGAGGAGGCGCAGAACTCGCTGGGCAAGCAGGTGCCCCATCCGGCCCGCCTCGGCGACCCCGACGAGTACGGCGCGCTGGCAGTGCACATCATCGAGAACCCGATGCTCAACGGCGAGGTGATCCGCCTCGACGGCGCGATCCGGATGGCCCCGAGATAAGTAAGGACCACATGACGATCACGACGAAGTTCACCGAAACCTTCGGGGTCGAGCACCCCGTCGTGCAGGGCGGCATGCAGTGGGTCGGCCGCGCCGAACTTGTTGCGGCCGTGGCCAACTCGGGTGCCCTCGGGTTCATCACCGCGCTGACGCAGCCGACCCCGGCGGACCTGGCCAACGAGATCGCGAAGTGCCGGGATCTGACGGACAAGCCGTTCGGCGTGAACCTGACGATCCTGCCGACCATCAACCCGCCGCCGTATGACGAGTACCGGCAGGTCATCGTCGACGCGGGCATCAAGATCGTCGAGACCGCGGGCTCCAACCCTGCGCCGCACCTGCCGATGTTCCATGACAACGGGATCAAGGTGCTGCACAAGTGCACCTCGGTGCGGCACGCGGTCAAGGCGCAGAGCCTGGGCGTCGACGGCATCAGCATCGACGGATTCGAGTGCGCGGGTCACCCCGGGGAGGACGACATTCCGGGCCTCGTGCTGATCCCGGCGGCCGCCGTGAAGATCGACATCCCGATGATCGCCTCCGGCGGATTCGCCGACGGCCGTGGCCTGGTGGCCGCGTTGGCGCTGGGGGCCGACGGCATCAACATGGGCTCGCGATTCATGTGCACCGTCGAGTCGGCCATCCATCAGAACGTGAAGGAAGCGATCGTGGCGGGCAGCGAGCTCGACACCGAGATGATCTTCCGGCCGCTGCGCAACACCGCGCGCGTCGCCAGTAACGCGGTGTCGCGCGAGGTCGTGGAGATCCTCAACCGCGGCGGTCAGTTCGAGGATGTGAAGGACCTGGTCGCCGGAACGCGAGGGGTCAAGGTCTACGAGGTCGGCGACCTGGACGCGGGCATCTGGTCGGTGGGCACCGCGATGGGCCTGATCAACGACATCCCGACCTGCGGCGAGCTGGTGTCACGCATCGTCGAGGAAGCCGAGGAGATCATCAGCGGCAGGCTGGCCGGCATGGTCGAGGCCGAGCGCGGAAGAGAACGTCGCGTAGGGCTGCTCTCAGGGAAAAGGGATCAACGAGATGTGCCCGCACTGGGCAAACTGTTTCTGATGAACGCGCCACCCCTCGGCGCGCGTTTCGTCAGACAGCGGTTGGCAGCGTGTGCTCGTCGTCGAGCTGCTCCGAGGTGTCGCCCTCTACCAGGACATCGCCGTGGTAGAGCGCATCGAAGTCAACCTTGATGACATCAGCACTGGTGTCGTCGATCCACATGTACTGAAGAGTAACCATCACCATTAAGAGTTCTTTGAGTCACGATTCGGAAAATGGTGGCAATTCTTACCGCCGGGTAGGGTCCGTTGCTACCCGTGAGTAAGTTTTAGCTGGTCGGCGCGCTGAAGTGGATTTGGCCGCGTTTCGGCCGCCGTCCCCATCAACGCGGCGAACGTCGACGGACTCCAGCCGCCTGCCTCATCGCATCCCCGGGTGAACGCGTGGCGGGTCTGCGTCGTACCAGAGACAGGGACCTGTTGCCGCGCTAAGTTATCGCTGATAAGTTAGCGACGATATCTCCCCGTCGACGGAAGGACGCGACGTGCTTGAACGGATCGCGCTGCTGGCGATCGCCGCACCGAGGCGCATCGTGGCCATCGCGGCACTGGTGATGGTGGCGTGCGGGATCTTCGGCATTCCCGTCGCCAAAAGCCTGTCCGCCGGAGGCTTCCAGGACCCCACGTCGGAGTCGGCGCAGGCGACGCAGCTGCTGGTCGACAAGTTCGGCCAGGGCGACATGGAGCTGGTGATCAGCGTGACCGACGACGGCGCAGCCGACGGCGCGCAGAGTCCCGCCGCACGCGCGGTCGCCACCGACATCGCCGCGCAGTTGCAAGCCTCGCCGTACGTGGGCCAGCTGACCTCGGCGTGGACCGCGCCGCAGTCGGCCGCACCCGCGCTCGTCAGCAAGGACGGCAAGACCGGACTGATCGTCGCCGGCATCACCGGCGGGGAAAGCGGCGCCCAGAAGCACGCGAAGGAACTCACCGACAGGCTCGTGCACGACCGCGACGGCGTGACCGTGCGTGCAGGCGGTGTGGCGATGACCTACGTCCAGATCAATGGCCAGAGCGAAAAAGACCTGCTGATGATGGAATCCATCGCGATTCCCCTGAGCTTCGTCGTACTCGTGTGGGTGTTCGGCGGACTGATGGCAGCGGCGCTGCCTCTGGTCGTCGGCATGTTCGCGATCCTGGGGTCGATGGCGGTGCTGCGGGGCATCACCCTGTTCACCGACGTGTCGATCTTCGCGCTGAACCTCAGCATCGCAATGGGTTTGGCGCTGGCCATCGACTACACATTGCTGATCATCAGCCGCTACCGCGACGAACTGGCCGAGGGGGCGGATCGAGAGCGCGCGCTGATCCGCACACTGACGACCGCCGGTCGGACCGTGCTGTTCTCGGCGCTGACCGTCGCGCTGTCGATGGTGGCGATGGTGCTGTTCCCGATGTACTTCCTGAAGTCGTTCGCCTATGCGGGAATCGCGGTGGTGGCGTTCGCCGCCGTCGCCGCCATCGTGGTGGCGCCCGCGGCGATCGTGTTGCTCGGGGACCGGCTGGACTCGCTGGACACTCGTCGGCTGTTCCGCTTCCTGCTCAGTCGGCCCGAGCCGGAACGCAAGCCGATCGAGCAGATGTTCTGGTACCGCTCCACGAAATTCGTGATGCGCCGGTCGATTCCGATCGGACTCGCGATTGTCGCGCTACTGCTTCTGCTCGGCGCACCGTTCCTGAGCATCAAATGGGGCTTCCCGGACGACCGGGTGCTGCCGCAGTCTCTGTCGGCGCGTGAGGTCGGAGACGAGCTGCGCAACGACTTCACCGTGGACTCGTCGAACAATGTCACCGTCGTCATACCGGACGCCGCCGGGGTGCCTCCGAGCGAACTCGACCGCTACGCGGCGGCGTTGTCGCGCGTTCCCGACGTGTCGTCGGTGTCCGCGCCGGGGGGGACCTTCGTCGACGGCACCCCCGCAGGTCCTCCCTCTGCGGCCGCCGGAATGAAGGACGGCAGCGCGTTTCTGACCGTCGGTAGCACAGCACCGCTGTTCACCGACGCCTCCGAATCCCAACTTGACGCGGTGCATGCCGTCAGCACTCCGGGCGGAAAACCCGTACTGGTCACCGGGTTTGCACAAATCAATCGCGACAGCTCGCAGGCGATCACCGATCGGCTTCCTCTGGTCCTTGGTGTGATCGCGGCGATCACGTTCGTGCTGTTGTTCCTGCTCACCGGCAGCGTGGTGCTACCGCTGAAGGCGTTGGTACTCAACGTTTTATCGTTGACCGCGGCCTTCGGTGCGCTGGTCTGGATCTTCCAGGATGGTCACCTGGGCGCGCTGGGAACCACGCCCACCGGAACACTTGTGGCGAACATGCCGGTGCTGTTGTTCTGCATCGCGTTCGGGTTGTCGATGGATTACGAGGTGTTCCTGGTATCCCGGATCCGCGAATTCTGGCTCAAGTCCGGCAAGACGCGGGCGGACAACGACGAAAGCGTTGCGCTCGGCCTGGCCAAGACGGGACGGGTCGTGACGGCCGCGGCGCTGCTGATGTCGATCTCGTTCGCCGCGCTGATCGCCGCACAGGTGGCCTTCATGAAGATGATGGGCGTCGGTATGACTCTTGCGATCCTCGCCGATGCCACACTGGTTCGTATGGCGTTGGTGCCCGCATTCATGCACTGGCTCGGTCGGTGGAACTGGTGGGCGCCCAAGCCGCTGGCCAAGCTGCACGAGCGGATCGGCATCAGTGAGTCCGCAGACGATCCCGCGCCTGTCGCCGAGACGCCGTCGGTCGAGCCCGCAACTTCCCGATGAAACGGCGACGCGCGCCGCGCGGATCCGGTGAACAGCTTCGCAACGAGATTCTCGACGCGACCACCGAACAGCTCTTGAAGACCGGCCACGCCAAGGACGTGTCCATTCGATCGGTAGCCGAGCAGGTCGGAGTGACACCACCGTCGATCTATCTGCACTTCACCGACAAGGACGCGTTGTTGGACGCGGTGTGCGCACGGTACTTCGAGAAGCTCGACGAGGAGATGCAGGCGGCCGCCGCCGCTGCGCCGTCGCCCATCGATGCGCTGCGGGCACAGGGGCTGGCCTATGTCCGCTTCGCGGTGAAAACCCCTGAGCTGTACCGGATCGCCACCATGGGAGAGGGTCGGCCGGGCAGCGATGTGGACATGATGCTGAACACGTCGGCGTTTGTTCATATCCGCAACACGGTCGAGACATTGATGGCCGAAGGCATCCTGCCGGAAAATGATTCGACCACCATCGCGCTGGAACTGTGGACGATCGCGCACGGGGTGGCGGCGATGTTGATCTCACGGCCGTACTTACCGTGGGGTGACACGGAGGAGTTCGCCGACCGTGTGCTGCAAGCCGTCGTCGTCGGAGAGATCGTCTCAGGCGCGATCGGACCTACTACCGCTCCGCGTGACGCCGTCGCCCAGTTGAAGGGACTGCTCGATGCCCAACTCAGTCGATAACCCGTTCTTCGCCCGGTTGTGGACGGTGATGTCCGCGCACGAGACGGATGCCATCCGGCGGCTGCGGCGCGAGAACCTCGCCGGTCTGTCCGGTCGCGTGCTGGAGGTGGGTGCGGGCACGGGCACGAACTTCGCGTTCTACCCGGATACGGTGACAGAGGTCGTCGCCGTCGAGCCCGAACGTCGGCTGGCGGAGAAGGCTCAACAGGCGGCCGCGACCGCACCTGTGCCCGTCGTCGTCAGCACCGACACGGTCGAACAGTACATCGCATCCGGCAGTCAGCCGTTCGACGCGGTGGTGTGCTCGCTGGTGCTGTGCTCAGTCGAGGAGCCCGAAAGTGTGCTGCAACAGCTGCTTTCGTTGCTGCGTCCAGGGGGCGAGCTGCGCTATCTCGAGCACGTCGCCAGCAGAGGAGCGCGCGCAGGCCTGCAGAAGTTCGCCGACGCCACGGTCTGGCCGCGGATGCTCGGCAACTGCCACACGCATCGTGACACCGAAGCGAGCATCGTCGGCGCCGGATTCACGGTGTCGGGCGCGCGCCGCGAATGGACGATGCCGACGTGGGTGCCGCTGCCGGTGGCGGAGTTCGCGATCGGCCGCGCCGTCAAACCCGCCTAGTCGTGATTTGTGTGCGTTCGGGAGCGGTAGGCGCAACAAAACGCACACAACCCGCTGTCAAAGCCAGCCGATCGCGTACTTGATCTCGGCGATGACCCGCTGTGGGTACTCGGTGAGGTCCAACCACGTGAAGCGCAGCACTTTCCACGCGAGCAAGGTGATGATGTTCTGCCGTTGGCGATCGGCGACAAATACGTCTGCGTCGCTATGGAACGCCAAACCGTCGACTTCGATCGCCACCTTCACTTTGGGAAAGCCGACGTCGACCTTGTATCCGCCGACCGGGTAATTCGCCTGCCACCCTGTAATGCCTGCTTGCCGGAGCAGTTTCACGAGTAGGCGTTCGGCTTCGGAGCGTGCGCCGTCGGACGCCGCTTGTAGCAGTTGCCTGGCGGCTGGAGACCCGTGCCGGCCCTTGTTGCGTAGATGCGCGCGCCAAAGGTCGCGCAGATCGACATGGCGCTGTAGCGCACCGTCCACCAACATTGCGCCGCCGCGAGTTCGGACGGCGGCTTCGACGACTGTCAGGGCCAACTCGGTGACTCTCAAGCCGTTTCGCTCAACGACGTCTGCTCGTGACAGGTCACGTCGACGCATGCGGATGCCGTCACGGTGTGGATGGTGACTCGCTCTCGGTACCGTGACTTCGACAAGTCTTGGCGGATACTTCGTCACGCCGTGCCACCACGCTGCCGCCAACCCGCTGGCGGCAGCTTCGGCACCATAGCCCCACACCGCGGCCCTCACTCGTGCCGCATCGGTGAACGGGCGGTCGTCTGCGAAGAACACGCCCGGCGAGCAACGCCTCCAACGGCCTGTGCGGACACGCCGGTTGACCGCGTGCCTGCTCAATCCGCAGCATTCGGCTTGTGCAAGCGTGATTACGCCATCCTGCCGACGTAGATAGTTGGAGACCACATCGAGAATGGACCCCGCAGCCAGCCAAGCGGTTCCATCTTCAGCGATTTGTGTGCATAGAGGAGCGGTGGGCGCTCCGAAACGAACACGAATCGCTAGACCAGCAGGGCGGGCAACCTCTGCAGCAGGCCGGGCAAGGCGCCCGCCGCGGTCTCGCGCAGTGACACCGTCGCGGAAGCGGACAGCGGCGTGGGTTCTGGGTTGACTTCGATGACCACGGTGCCGTTGGCCAGCGCCATCTCGGACAGACCGGCTGCGGGATACACGATCGACGACGTGCCGACCACGATCACGATGTCGGCGTTGTTGACGGCCTCGACCGAGCGCTGCCACGCATCTTCGGGCAGTGCCTCCCCGAACCACACCACGTTGGGTCGGATGAGTCCGCCGCACGCACACTGCGGCGGGTCGACGGCCTCGACCGGTTCGGGCATGGCAGGCAGTTCGCCCGCGTATGTGGTTTGACAACGATCACAACGGAATTCGAACAAGCTGCCGTGCAGATGGTAGACGTTCCTGCTGCCGGCCCGCTCGTGCAGATTGTCGACGTTCTGGGTGACGACGTGCACCTCGGCGTAGTCCTGCCAGGCCGCCACGGCGCGGTGGCCGTTGTTGGGCTGCACCGAGCCCATCATGTAGTGGCGCCACAGGTACCAGGCCCACACCTTCTCGGGGTTCGCCCGCCAGCCGTCCGAGCTGGAGATCTCGTAAGGGTCCACCTTGGCCCACAGCCCGGTCTCGACGTCGCGGAACGTCGGCACGCCGCTCTCCGCCGAGATGCCCGCACCGCTGAGCACCGTCACTTGCACATGACCAAACTAGCGGCTTTGGGCGATACTGAGCACGTGACCAAGTTGGGGGATTGGGTTCGCATCGACCATCGCGCATCGGGTCCTCTGTTTGACCAGCTCAGGACACAGGTCATCGACGGGGTGCGCGACGGCAGGCTACCACCGGGCACCCGGTTGCCGACGGTCCGCGAACTCGCTGGTCAGCTAGGCCTTGCCGTCAACACCGTGGCCCGCGCCTACCGCGAGCTGGAATCGGCCGGCGTTGTCGAAACACGTGGTCGCTTCGGCACTTTCGTCGCCCGCGTCGATCCGGCGGACGCCGCGATGGCCACCGCCGCACACACATTCGTGTCGGCGGCCAAGGCGCTGGGAGTCGACAAGTCCGACGCGATTCGGTACGTCGAATCCGCGTTCGAGTAGCTACCCGAACTCCAGCAGCGTCGTCACGGGCCGCACGGAATCGAACAGTGGGAGCCGCTGGACGCTCCACAGGACGGCGTTGAAGACTTTGCCGCGACCGGGCGGCAGCGCAATATCGTGCACCGCACGAATGCCCGGCACCTCGTTGGTCAGCTTTGCCAACTCCGAAACCGACATGCTGAACGGCATCGGCGGCACCCGGTAACGCAACGAAGGCCTCAACATTCCCCGACTGATCCATTTGGCGAACCAGGCTGGTGGCAGGTCGAACATCATCCGGCCCCCGGGGAAGCGCTCGGCACATGCGGCGATCAGGCCGAGGGCTTCATCGGGCTGCAGGTACATGAGCAGGCCCTCGGTGGTGATGAACACCCCGTGCTCCGGCGCAACCCGGTCCATCCAACTGAAGTCGAGCGCCGACTGCGCGCACATCTCGACGCGCTCCGATGCCGGGAGCAGCTTGCGGCGCAGATCGATCATCGGCGGGAGATCGACCGTGAGCCAGCGGAACTCATGGCCCACCCCGGCCGCATCGAGGCGATAGAAGCTGGTCTGCAGACCCTCGGCGAGCGCCACCACGGTGGCTTGCGGGTGGTCGGCGAGGTAGCGGCGCGCCTGCTTGTCGAAGGCCAGCGCGCGAACGGCCATGTCCTGACGACGGCTGAGGCCGAACTTGGCCCAGTCGAAATCGATGGAGTCGACCAGTTGGATCGCCATCGGGTCGTCGATGATCGAATCCGGTCGGCGAGCCTCGTTGGCCCGCACCTGCAAGGTCAGCAGCGCCGTCTCGGAGACACCGGTCAACACGGTTCCGTCGGCCTTCGCGGTCGGTGTGGCGCTCACGGGGCTGAATCTACCTACTTCAGAACTTTCTCGACGGTGCGCAGGTTGCGGGTGGTCGTCGACGACTTGTAGCGCTTCTTTCCCATCGTTTTGCCGATGGTGGTGTCCAGCGTGCCCTTGTTGGGGACCTGCCAGTAGACGACGCCCTCGCCGCGCTCGATCTTTTCGTGGGCCCCGGCGTCTTTGCCGAGTTCCGCGAGTTCGTCGAGCACGTCCTTGTCGGTGACGAAGGTGATGTAGGAGTGGTGCCCGTCGACCTCACGCTCGAACGGGAATCGCTCGGAGATCGCGCGCACCGTGTCCAGGTCATAGGCGAGCACCCAGGCGTCGTAGCCGAAGCCGTCGCGCAACGCCTTCTCGGCCTTCTTCCTGACCGCGTCCACCCCGGAACGGCTGTCCAGCAGGACGTTGCCGGTAGCCAGAATCGTTCGCACGTTCGTGAATCCGGCGTCCTCGAGAACCTTGGCCACCTCGGCCATCTTGAGGTTGACGCCGCCGACGTTCACGCCGCGCAGGAAGGCGGCATATCTGGTCATGGTCCGAGCGTAGGACGGCTCTCAGCGAGGCGATTGGGAAAACGCGACAGCGCTAACCGAACTCCAGCAGCGTGAAGCTCGGACGGTTGCGCCGATGGAAGCCGAGGCGATCCAGCGGCTGCCAGGACATCAGCTTCCACAGTCCCCGTCCCGGCGCCTGGGCGACGTCGTGAGCGGCCCGGACGCCGGGAATGCGACCTGCCAGGGCGACGGCCTCGTCGGGGGACGCGAGAACGGCATCGGCGGAGCGCATCGTCGGGTTCGAGATACATCAGCAGACCTTCGGCGGTGATGAACACGCCCTCGGTGTTGTCGACGCGGTCCATCCAGCTGCGGTCCAGCGCCGACTGGGCCAACGGCACGATCCGATCGTCGTGCGGCAGCAGTTTCTCGCGAAGTGCCATGACGGGCGGGAAATCTACTGAGTACCAGGTCAATTCGTCGGCCACTCCGGCACTGTCCAGCCGCCATAGACTGGTCTGCAGGCCTTCGGCCAGCGCCACCACGGATGCCTTGGGATGCGACTCCAGATAGGCCTGCGCGGCGGTGTCGAAGGCTACGCGCCCGCAGTGCATGCGACTGGTTGGGCTTGCCGAACTTCAGGTAGTCATAGGAGATCGCGTCGAACAGGGTGACCGCCCACGGGTCGCGGATCACCCCGTCGGAGCGCTTCGCCTCGCTGGCGCGGTTGTGCAGCGTCCACAGCGTGGTGGCCGAGACGCCTTCGAGGTTGCTGCCGTCGACTTCTGAAACGCCGGTCATTGTAACGATGGTAGAGACGTAGGCTCGCACCATGGGTCGCCACGTTTTCGATGACAAGCTGTTGGCGCTGATCGGCGGAAACTCGTTGGGCGTCCTGGCCACGGTCAAACGAGACGGCAGGCCGCAGTTGTCGAACGTGTCGTACTACTTCGACCCGCGCAGTCTGACGATTCAGGTGTCGATCACCGAGCCGCGAGCCAAGACCCGCAACCTGCGCCGTGACCCGCGGGCCTCGATCCACGTCAGCTCGGACGACGGATGGTCGTACGCCGTCGCCGAGGGCGATGCGACCCTCACACCGCCGGCCGCGTCGCCGGGCGACGACACGGTGGAGGCACTGATTGCGTTGTACCGCAATATCGCCGGTGAGCATCCCGACTGGGACGACTACCGGCGGGCGATGGTCGACGACAGGCGCGTCGTCATGACACTGCCGATCTCGCACGTCTACGGCATGCCGCCCGGCAAGCGGTAAAGAAGGCGACGGGCCCAGGGAGGCACGTTAGGCTGCGCTCATGGCTGATGAACCGGAAGACGACACCAAGCGCAAGTTCCGGGAGGCGCTGGAGCGGAAGAAAGCCAAGGCCGCCGAGGGTTCTGTGCACAAGGACGGTGGGTCCAAGGGGCCGAAGGCACAGGGGCACGGTCCGGTGGAGAATCGCCGGGAGTTCCGCCGCAAGAGCGGCTAGCTGTCCTTTCGCTCAGACGTCAGCGGTCGCGCGATGGGATTCGTGGGCCTCCTGCACCAGGATCGCGGCCAGGCAGACGCCGGCCAGGATCGCGACGGCGACGGCGAAACTCACCCCGGCTGTGCGCAGTCCCCATGCGCGGGCGGCCAAACCGTCGCCGACGACGGGCAGTGAGATGGCCACGTACGCGACGATGAAGTATGTGGAACTGACCTCCGCGCGGCGTTCGGCGGGTGTGTGTTCGACGACCGCGGCCAGTCCTCTTTTCGCGACAGCAGAGCCTGGCCGCACGTGAAGGCCGATGGCTGTGTCCCGAGACGCAAGTCGGCCCGACACGCCGGTGAGAGGGCGATTTTGCGTCTGCTCGCGGTGGGATTAGTGGGCGACGGCCTTCTCGGCGCCGATGCCGGTCAGGGCACGCACCTCGAACTCGGCGTTGATCTCGGGATCGCCGCGGTCCGGCGAACTCAGCGTGCCGACGATGCCGAGGATGAACGCCAGCGGAATCGACACGATGCCGGGATTCGCCAGCGGGAACCAGGCGAAGTCGACGTTCGGCAGCATCGCGGTCTTCGCACCCGACACCGCGGGGGAGAAGATGATCAGCACGATCGTCGAGATCAGGCCGCCGTACATGCTCCACAACGCGCCGCGGGTGTTGAACCGCGCCCAGTACAGCGAGTACAGGATCGTCGGCAGGTTGGCCGCGGCGGCCACCGCGAACGCCAGCGCGACGAGGAACGCGATGTTCTGCTCGGCGGCGAGGATGCCCAGGCCGATCGAGAGGATGCCGATCACCACCACCGTGATGCGCGAAACCCGCACCTGCTCGTCCTCGGTCACCTGGTGGCTCTTCAGCACGCTGGCGTAGATGTCGTGCGCGAACGACGTTGCGGCCGTGATGGTCAGGCCGGCGACCACCGCGAGGATCGTCGCGAACGCGACGGCCGAGATGATGCCGAGCAGGATCACGCCGCCGAGTTCGAACGCCAGCAGTGGCGCGGCGGCGTTCTGCCCGCCGGGCGCGGCCAGGATGGTGTCCGGTCCGACCAGCGCCGCGGCGCCGTAGCCCAGCGCGAGGGTGAACAGGTAGAACGCGCCGATGAGCACGATCGCCCACACCACCGAGCGGCGGGCCTCCTTGGCCGTCGGCACGGTGTAGAAGCGCATCAGCACGTGCGGCAGGCCCGCCGTGCCGAGCACCAGGGCCAGCGCCAGCGAGATGAAGTTGATCTGCGACGTCAGCGAGGCGCCGTACTGGGCGCCGGGAGCCAGCACGTCGCGGCCCGGCGACGGCTTCGCTCGTCGAGCCCGAGACCGCGGTCTGGGCGGCGCCGAGGATTTCGGAGAAGTTCGCGCCGAACTTGGCCAGCACCCACGACCGTCATCATGGCCGCGCCGCCGATCAGCAGGACCGCCTTGATGATCTGCACCCAGGTGGTCCCCTTCATGCCACCGATCAGCACGTAGACGATCATCAGCAGGCCGACGACGGCGATCACCAGGGCCTGACCGACGTCGCTGGTGATGTTCAGCAGCAGCGCGACCAGTCCGCCCGCACCCGCCATCTGGGCCAGCAGGTAGAACAGGCAGACGGCCAGCGTGGTGGTCGCCGCGGCCATCCGGACCGGCCGCTGCTTCAGCCGGAAGCTCAGCACGTCGGCCATCGTGAATTTGCCTGCGTTGCGCAGTAATTCGGCGACCAGCAGCAGCGCGACCAGCCATGCCACCAGGAAGCCGATCGAGTACAGGAAGCCGTCGTAGCCGTATACCGCGATGGCTCCGGCGATTCCGAGGAAGCTGGCCGCCGACAGGTAGTCACCGGATATTGCGATGCCGTTCTGCGGTCCGGTGAAAGACCTTCCTGCGGTGAAGAACTCGGCGGCGGTGGCGTTCTTCTTGCTCGCGCGAATGACGATGAAGAGCGTGATCGCTACGAAGAGACCGAAGATGCCGATGTTGGCGACGGGACTGCCGACGGTGGTGCCCTCGGCGGCCAGGATGGTTACGGTGTCGCGGTTCATGCCGCACCGCCCTCGAGCTTGTCGCGGATCGCCTCGGCGCGCGGATCGAGCTCCCGGTTGGCGAACCGCACGTAGATCGCGGTGATGACGAAGGTCGAGACGAACTGGCCGAGGCCGATGATCAGGCCGATGTTGATGTCACCCCACACCTTGGTGGCCATGAAGTCATGGGCGAACGCGCCGAGGATCACGTAGGCGGAGTACCACAGCAGGAACAGCGCGCTCATCGGGAAGACGAAGCGGCGCAGTCTGCTTCGCAACTCCTGAAACTCCGGACTGGCTTGTACTGCCAGATACTCCTGACCGCTGATGGCGGTTTCTGTTTGCGGCATCGTGTGCTCCTGAACTTCGACTGTGAACCGGCTCAACTGCAGAAGCTAGATGAGATGCAGGTCACATACCCACTGCATACGGGGTTGACACGGTGAAGCCCGGTGGCGATGCGGTGAGCGGTCGATCGGTGACGACGAACGGTGTCGCCTTTCTGCGCGAGTTTCTGCGCGAGCAGACGCAAATTGCCCCGACACCAACGTAAGGGGTTTTTGTCAAGGGTTGGGGTGACCCTGCCTATTCCTCGTCTCTACGTAGCTTCAAACGGGGTGTGGTTCCCCAACAGCGTGCAATCGAGTTTGGTGAGGAATGGGCGGGGCCTGCTCAGGGTGTCGGTCGAGGTGGTCCTCTACGCCGGATGGAGCTTGGCCCCAAACCTATTTCGGGGTGGATCGGTTAGGCCGCCGCGTTCAGCTCGTGGGCGCCGACGATGGCGGCATCCCAGGTGACGCGGTGGGTGACGATGACGTGGATCCAGCGCAGCAGCGCGGCCGCGATCGCCGCTCTGGCCTGCCCGTCGTTGAGTCGGTTACGTTCGCGGCTGGTCAGGTGCTGGTAGCGGGCGGCCATCACGGGATTGTTGGGCAGGGCGCCCCATACCGCGCGCCAGGCGGCCAGCCGTAGCCGGGGCCGGCCGCGCCGGGAGATCCGCGACTGGCCGGTGTGGGTGCCGCTGGTGTCCTCGCGCGGGCACAGCCCGGCGTGTTTGGCCAGGGCACGGGCGCTGTCGAAGCGGGTGGGATCGCCGGTTTCGGCCAAGATGGCCGCCGCCCCGACTGCGGAGAGGCCCGGGATGCTGGTGAGGTAGTCGGTCAACCCGAGCTCGTCGAGCACCTCAACCATGCGGGCTTGCACCTGGGCCAGCCGGGCCTGAGCAGTACGCCAATCGTCGAGCACCCAGCGGGCGCGCTCCAACGCGCCGCGCCGTTGGGCTGCCACTCCGGCCGCATCGGTAAGCGCGGTGAAGACCGCGCCGATGATGCGCCGCCAGGCCCGTTGGCCACCCCAGCGGGGCAGCTCGCGACGCACCGCGGCCTCAAACCCCTTGGGGCCCAGGCGGGCCAGGCGGCGTGGGTCACCATTGCAGCGGTCCAACACCACCGCCAGCGCGGCACACCAATTGAGCGAGTCGAACGGCTGCGCCGCCGCGGCGAGCACCGCCGGCCAGGCGCACTCGAGCAGATCACGTAGCTGCTGAATACAGGCAGTGGATTCGCTGATCAATCGGTCCCGGCGCGCCCCCAGATGGCGCAACCGCGCCCAGGTCTCATCGGCGCGCTCGGGCGCATAGCAGTTCAGCTGGGCCACCAACCGCGCGATCAGCACCGCGTCCTTGTCATCGGTCTTATCGCGCGTGTAATCCTCACGCTGGCGGGCCTGACCGGTCAGCAGCGGCTGCACACACACCAGCGTCATATCCCGTTGGGCGGCAAGCTGATCCAGCACCAACCACCGATGCCCGGTTGGCTCACAGCCCACCGTCACATCGGCGAACCCATGCTTGCGGGCCTGCTCGCGTCCCCACTCCAACACCGGCGCCAACCGCCACGCCTTGACGTTCACCCGCATACGTACCAGCACCTGCGAATCATGACCGGTGAGCACGATCGCCTGCTTCTCATCGGCCAGATCGATCCCCAGGATCGCGTTATCGGTCGGCACCAACTCCCGCAACCGGGCCAACTTGGCATTACGGCGCTTGTCACCACGCGACAAACCACTACCCTGAACCACGACGTCCTCCTGACTGTTTTGGGACACCAAGCCCATCAACGACATCAGGAGGACGTCCTTATCACCTGCATCAACACGCATCTTCATCGGCATAGCTCTCTTACTACGCCGCGAAAAAGGAGCACTTTGCGATCCCCAGCTTCGCGTGGGCCCAGCTCGCGGAAGATCTCAACCCCGGGGGACGCGCTCGACGCCCATGCCCAACCGTTCCGGCACGTGCATGCGGGCGAAGATCTGGGCGACGTCCGCCGGCGCCGTAGCTCGTGTCAGGCGGCTGACCAGGATCATCGTGGCGAACGCCAGCGGTACGGTGACCGCGGCCGGGTAGCCGATCACCACCGCGGGCCAGCCGCCGAGGACGTCGTCGTCGATTCCGCCCGCCACCGCCACCGTCACCGCGGTGCCCGACAGCACGCCGCCGACCACCAGTCCGCACGCCGCGCCCCACGCGGTCAGTCCGCGCCACCAGATGCCGAGCACGAGCAACGGGCACAGTGTCGACGCGGCGACGGCGAACGCCAGTCCGACGCTGCGTGACAATTCCAGACCGCCGGTGGTGGCCAGCGACAGCGGGATCGGGATCAGCCCGCCCACCACCGCGGCCACCCGGAAGTCGCGGACCCGGCCGCGCATCACGTCGGTCGCCAAGGCGCCGGCGATGCTGACCAACAGCCCGGACGACGTCGCCAGGAAGGCCGCGATGGCACCGGCGGCGACGAGTGCGGCCAGCAGTTGACCCGCAGCCCCACCGATGGCGCTTCCCGGCGCGAGCAGGACCGCGGCGTCGGCGTTTCCGGTGATCAGGACGCGCGGGACGTAGAGGCGGGAGAACACGCCCAGCAGCGTCGGGAACAGATAGAACAGCGACAGCAGGGCGATGACCGCCAGCGCTGTGCGTCGCGCCGCGCGCCCGTCCGGGTTTGTGTAGAAGCGCACCAGCACATGCGGTAAACCCATGGTGCCCAAAAACGTTGCGACGATGATCGACAGCACCTGATAGAGCGGATGTCCGCCGCCGAGACCGCCACCGGACGCGATCCATTCCGAGCCGCTGCTCGGCGTGCCGGCCACCACGGGGGTCGCGGTGCCCGCCGCAAGTGCCAGCGTCGTCCCCGCGTCGAGGGTGTGGTCACCCGGCGCCGGGATCGGCTGGGCGTCAACGGGTGTGCCGTCGAGCATGCCCGTCACCGTGATGCCCGCCGGGTCGGCGACCCGCACCACCACGTCCGTTTCGATCGCGACCGTCGTGTCCTGACTGACCGTCGGGGGAAGAGGTCCGCCCAGCTCGCCGCGGTCGGAGACGAACATGCCCAGCAGCGCCAGCGCGGGTATCGCGATGGCGGTCAACTTCAGCCAGTACTGGAACGCCTGGACGAAGGTGATCGACCGCATGCCGCCGGCCACCACATTCGAGACGACGATGACGCCGACCACCAGTGGTCCCACCCAAACCGGCAGACCCAGAAGGGCTTTCAGTGCGAGACCCGCGCCCTGGTATTGCGGCACCAAGTAGTACACGCAGATCACGACGACGACGAGCATCGCGACCCTGCGCAGTCGCGCCGAGCCCAGCCGGAACTCCGCGAAGTCCGGCACGGTGTAGGCACCGGATCGGCGAAGCGGCGCGGCGACGAACAGCAGCAGCCCGAGATAGCCGGCGGTGAAACCGACCGGATACCACAGCGCGTCGGCGCCGTACTTGGCAATCAGCCCGGCGACGCCGAGGAACGATGCGGCCGAGAGGTATTCACCGGAGATGGCCGCCGCGTTCCAATGAGGACCGACGGTGCGGGATGCGACGAGGAAGTCGGAGGTGGTGCGGGAGAACCGAACTCCGTACATACCGATCGCCACGGTAGCGATCACCGCCATGAGCAGGGCGGCCGCCGTCAACGGTGAGCCGGTCATGGTTCGCTGTCGACGACGCCGACGAAGTCGCGCTCCGCCTGTTCGGCCAGCCGCACATACAGCCGTCCGACACCGTAGAGCAGGGGATACACCAGGACTGCGAGGACGAGCCAGTTCAGCCGGATGCCGACGACGGTGACGGCCGCGAGATCCGGAAACGCCGCGTTGAGCAACGGAATTGCGACGACCGCACACACCACGACGGCGGCGAGACGCAGCGCCAGACCGAGTTGGGCGCGCATCAGGCCGCGGACCAACGCGTCGCCCACCTGCGTCTGTTCCTGAACCTCGACGCGGGTGCGCACCATGCGGGCGCCGCGCCGGTGCGCGAGCACGACGCGTTCGCGTTGGGGCTTTTCGTTGCTAGTCATCAGGTTTCAGGTTCCGCATCGGGTCGCGGACCACGCGGTCGCGCAGTTCGCGGGCCTGCCGTCGGCTCACCGGTAGTTCGACTGCAGGGGAGGCGCCGTTGGCCCGCAGGCGCACCAACACCCCGCCGTCGCTGTTGCGCAGCCCGGTGACCATTCGCAGCGCGACCAGGTAGGACCGGTGTATCCGTTGGAAACCTTTTTCGCGCCAACGGCTTTCGAGGGTGCTCAACGGGATGCGCACCAGGTGCGATCCCGATGCGGAGTGCAACCGGGCGTAGTCGCCCTCTGCCTCGACCCAGCCGATGGTGTCCCGGGGCACCAGGTGGGTGACGCCCCCGAGTTCGGCGGGGACCACGTCGTCGTCCTGTTCTGCCGCCTCGGGTTCGGTGCTCCTGGCCGCCAATACCCGTCGCACGGCTTCATCCAGGCGGTCCTGACGGATCGGTTTGAGCAGGTAGTCCAGCGCACCGACGTCGAACGCGGCGACGGCCTTGTCGTCGTGCGCGGTCACGAACACGATGGCGGGGCGGTGCGAGAAGTTCGCGAGCACGCCGGCGAGTTCGATGCCGGACAGGCCGGGCATGTTGATGTCGAGGAAGATGGCATCGATGGGTAGCTGGTTGAGCTCGCGCAGCGCCGACGTGGCGTCAGCGGCGCGCAACACCTTGCCGATATCGCTGTGGTGCTCGAGGAGATAGGCCAACTCGTCCAGCGCGGGCGCCTCGTCGTCGACCGCCAGCACCGTCAACGTCTTGCTCACGACGTGCCCAATTCGAATGCTCCTCCGCCGGCCCGCACGCCCGAGCGGAACTTGGGTACCCGCATGACGACCTTGGTGCCTGCGCCGATTGCCGTTTCGACCACCAGACCGTAATCGTTGCCGAACGCCGCGCGCAGCCGATGATCGACATTGGTCAGCCCGACATGCGCGGAGTCCTTCTTGTCGTCGGCCAGGGCGTCGCCGGGTCCGGTGCGCAGCGTCTCGGGGTCCATTCCGACGCCGTCGTCCTCGACGGTGATAACGCAGTCCGACCCCTCGTCGCGGGCGACGATCTCGATCTCGCCGCCGCCCTGCCCGGCGAAGCCGTGCCGGACCGCGTTCTCGACCAGGGGCTGCAGCGCGAGAAACGGAACGACGACGTTGAGGACCTCCGGTGCGACCTGAAGCCTGACCTTCAGCGCCGAACCGAACCGGGCGCGTTCGAGGTTGAGGTACCGGTCGATGTTGCGCAGTTCCTCCGTCAACGTCGTGTACTGCCCCGCGGCGCGGAACGAATAGCGGGTGAAGTCGGCGAATTCGAGGATGAGTTCGCGGGCGCGGTCGGGATCGGTGCGCACGAACGAGGCGATCGTGTTGAGCGCGTTGTAGATGAAGTGCGGGCTGATCTGGGCCCGCAACGCCAGGACTTCGGCGCGGTCGAGACGAGCGCGCGATGCGTCGAGTTCCGCGAGCTCGATCTGGCTGGCCGCGTAGCGCGCCACCTCGCCGACGGCGCCGAGCAGTCCCGGGGCGGGGGAACGGGTCGTGACCACGACCAATACGCCGAGGGCGTCGCTGTCATCGGCGAGCAGCGGCTGCGCCAACACCGTCGACGTCCGCGCGTGGGTCAGCACCCGGCGTTCCCCGGAGATCGACTCGCGCGCGGCGCGTTCACACGCGTCGAGCACATCGGGGGTCCACAGCGCCTCGTCGGGCGGGTCGCAGGCCAGCAGCTGGCCGTCGCCGTCGAACACGGCCACGCCCTCGGTGCCGGTCAGGCCTCGCAGGAAGGGGGCAGCGGTGTCCGCGGAGTCGGTGTCCAGGCCTTGGCGCAGTGCGCGGGCGGCCAAGGAGGCGGTGTGCAGCGCCGCGTGGACGCCACGCTCGGTGGGGGTGGCCACGACGCGACGCGTGCGCACCGTGAAGACCGCGGCCGCGACCGCGGCCAGGATCAGCACCGCCGCCAGTGCTATCGCGAGCTCGCCCGACATCTGTACTTTCTGCTCCTCGCGTCCGCAGCTACCTCACCAGATCGAGGTCAATTTAAACTGGCGGCGTGGCGAAACTGCAGCTAGTTCAAGATCCCGCGGCCGATGCGTTGCTGGAGTCCAACCCGTTCGCATTGCTAGTGGGCATGCTTCTGGATCAGCAGTACCCGATGGAACACGCGTTCGCGGGGCCGAAGAAGATCGCCGACCGCATCGGTGGGGTCGACGCCCGCGAGATCGCCGACTACGACCCCGAGAAGTTCGCCGCGCTGTGTTCGAAAACCCCTGCGATACATCGCTTTCCGGGCTCCATGGCCAAGCGGGTTCAGGCGCTGGCGCAGCTCGTCGTCGACAATTACGGAGGCGAAGCGTCGGGGCTGTGGACCGCAGGTGATCCGGACGGGCCCGAGCTGTTGCGTCGTCTCAAGGGCCTACCCGGATTCGGCGAGCAGAAGGCGAAGATCTTCCTGGCCCTGCTGGGCAAGCAGTACGGAGTGACGCCGGACGGCTGGCGCAAGGCGGCGGGCGACTACGGCAAGTCCGGCTCGTTCCTGTCGGTGGCCGACGTCGTGGATCCCGGCTCGCTCGAGAAGGTTCGCTCCTACAAGAAGCAGGCCAAGGCCGCGGCGAAGGCCACCAAGTCCGCGACGACCTAGTGCGGCTGGTGGTCGGGCTGTAGGTCGAGTTCTGCCAGGCTGCGCAGGATTCCGGCGACGACACGTCCCGTCGACGTGCCGGTGTCCAGACCCTCCCGCAGTGCCCGCAGTCGCAGGCCGCGGTCGGTGAGGTCAGCGATCGTCCGGGTCACCTCGGTGGTCGAGCGACCGAGCCGGTCGAGTGCGACGACGATGACCGTGTCCCCTGAGCGGGCGTAGCTCAGCATGGCGTACAGACCCGCGCGGGCCCGGTCGGCGGATTCGGAGAGCCTGTCGGTGAATACCCGCCTGGGGTCGACGCCTTCGGCGTTGAGCGCTGCGAGCTGGCCCTCGAGGTTCTGCCCGACGGCGCTCGCTGTGGCGTAACCCAACGTGCAGGTCATGAATCCAAGGTCCCATGCCACCCCCGCACGGGGAAGAGGCGCCGCGCCATCGAGTCTGGCTAACTGCCGAACTGTTATCGAACGTCAACCTGGGGGCTAGGACGTGAACGGCTCGCCGTCGAAACGCTCGCGGGATGCGATTTCGGAGACCGGCTTGCGGGTGAGCTTGCTGACCTGCTTCACCGGCTTGCCGATCGGCAGCAAAGCCGCGATCGCGTAGTCATCCGGGATGCCGAGCAGTTCTTTGACGCGGGGTTCCTCGGCCACCGCCATGGTGGTCAGCACGCCGCCGTACCCCTCGTTGCGCGCGGCCAGCAGGATGCCCCACACGAACGGGTATACCGACGCGCCGGGGATGAGGGCGATGCGGTCGAGGTGCTGGTCGAACGCCGCGCACACGTTGAGGTCCACACAGACCACCAGCACTGCGCCCGCGCCAAGTACGGGCGCACCGAGGTACGGCGGGACCTCGGTGGCGGCGACTTCTTCGGGCGTGACCCGCATGGGTTGCACGGGATTCCAGGGGCCTTCGCCGTTCTTGGTCTGCGCGATGTAGCGCTGCGCACCCGTGACACTCAGTTCGACCAGCTTCTCCCGCGTCTCGCGGTCGCGGACGACGATCACGTGTGCGCCCTGGCGGTTCCCACCGGTCGGCGCGAAGCGGGCGTTGTCGAGGATGCGCTCGAGCACCTCGTCGGGCAGCGGGTCGTCGGTGAATCGGCGGACAGCACCGGTTGTGCGCATCACGGCGTAAAGCTCCATGCCTCAATCATCGGCTGTGGGAAGCTGAGGGCATGAAGACACACCTGAATTGCCCGTGTGGCGAGGCGATCACCGGTGAGAACGAGGACGATCTCGTCGAGAAGGCGCAGGCCCACCTGTCGGAGGTGCACCCCGGCCGCGACTACGACCGGGACGCCATCCTCTTCATGGCCTACTGATCTCTTCCCGCGAGTGACCGTGTCTGCACACCGACACGCCGCGCTGTCGCGTGCATTTGCGGTCGCTCGCGGGAGAACGAGTTAGGGAACGACCGTCGATCCGATGGTCGGCAAGAACTGACACTGCTTCTCGGTCGTGCTGACCTGACCGAAGATCGTCGACATGATGCTGCCCGAGCCGGTGTCGACGAGCGCCGTCAGCGTCGTCGGCCCCTGCGGGTTGATGTCCGCCTGCGGCGTGAGTGTGGCGCCGCCCGACTTGCCGGTGGTCAGGTTGACCCAGGTGACGTTGAGCGGGAGCTTCTGCTCCGCGGCGGGACCAGGGGTGCCGATCGCGGTGAAGACGTACGCCGTCTGACCAACACCGGGGCCGGGTGCCGGGATCTTGGCGGGCCCGGCCACTGAAATCGCTGTGGCGAGCACGTTTCCGCCGTCCTTCAGGCATCCGTTGCTGATCGACGGGTACAAGAAGTCCTGCGTCACCGGGGCATCCGGTCCGAATTCGGGGCCGCCGGGTGCAGCGGCCGGAGCGGCTGCGGCAGGAGCCGGTGGAGGAACCGGGGCTCCGTCGGGGAGAGGCGCCGGCGCGGAGACAGGTAGCGCCTCCGGAGCAGGAACAGGCGCGGCCTCCGGCGCGGGGACGGGTGCCGCCTCCGGAGCAGGAACAGGCGCGGCCTCCGGGCGCGGGTGCGGCGCCGGGCCTCCGGTACCGGACCGACGGCGTTGGCGGGGTTGACGCCTGCGGGCAGGTGAGCCTGGGCGCCCGGCACCGCGCCCGGAGCCGGGGTGTGGGCGACGAACTGGTTGACCGCCGTCGCGACATTCCTCGAATCGGCCGGTGCTGCCGCATCTCCGGCGAACACGGCCGCGGCGGCCATCAGCGTGGACGCCGCGTTGGTCGGATCGGCAGCGGCCTGCTGAATGACGGGCCCGAGGCCCTGTACGGCCGTCAGGCCGGGCGCCTGCAGCCCGTCGATCGGCAGTGGTGGTGCGGGTGGTCCGGGTTCTGCGCCGGCCACACCGGTCACGCCGCCGAACAGCAGCGTGACCGATGAGCCGATCGCAACGGCGGCGGTGGCGAACATCGTCCTGGTTGACATGACTCCCCCAGTGAGTCTCGTGGTGGTCTTGAGTGGTCGACGTCGCCGCAGCCGTCAGGGCAGTGCCGACAGCGGGATCATCATCGGCGCGACACCGGCGCTGGGAAGTGCCGCAGGAGCAGCGGCCGCAGGAGCAGCGGCCGCGGGAGCCACGGCAGTAGCAGCATTGGCGACAGGTGCGGCCGCCGAAGTCGCCGCGGGCAACAGACCTGCCAACGGCAGACCGCCGGGTATCAACGAGGCCAGACCGCTCGGGATCGACGCCGCCTGCGGCAGCAGGCTGGCCGGGCCGGTCGCGGGTGCGGCCGGTGTGTTGAGCGGAGCGGCGGCACCGGGCAGCGCTGCCGGCGGCTGCGGAAGGGTGACCGACGCGGTCGCGGTCTGCGGAGGTGTGGCCGGAGTGGCCGCCGCCGGAGTGGCGGCAGTGTTCAGGAGCGAGGTGAAGCCCTGCATGAGCTGTGATGCGGCCGCCGGATTGGACGCGAGCTGCTGGAAGAGCGGAAGACCTGGCAGGCCCGGTGCGAGTGCGGGTGCAGGCGCAGGTGCAGGTGCGGCAGGTTGGGCGGCGGCAGTGCCGCTGGACGCCAGCGCAGCCGTGACGGCTCCCGCAGCGGCAATCATCGTGGTCGCGAACAGTTTTCTGGTGCTGTGCATGGTTCTCCCAATCAGGTTGTTGGCACGCCTGCGCCCGAACGTACGGAGTTACTGGTGTTACTCAAGTGACACGTGTGGCGGTTATGGGACCGTTACGGACTCGAAGGGCTTATGTGACCGGTCGATAGAGTCGGACGGATTGACGGAGATACAGCCTCGACCGATGCCGCGACGACGGCTCCGCGCATGTCCGCTCGGCTGGCGGCCGCGGCGCCGGTTCTGCTGGTGGTCAGCATCGTGGCCCGCCTGGCGTGGACGTACCTGGTACCCAATGGCGCCAACTTCGTCGACCTGCACGTGTATGTCGGCGGCGCGGGGATGCTCGAACACCCGGGCACGCTGTACGACTACGTCTACGCCGACCAGACGCCCGACTTCCCGCTGCCCTTCACGTATCCGCCATTCGCGGCGCTCGTGTTCTATCCGCTGCACCTGCTGCCATTCGGGGTCGTCGCGTTCTTCTGGCAGCTCGGTATCTTCGCGGCGCTGTACGGCGTCGTGCGGATCAGCCAGCGGCTGTTGGGTTCTGGCGACCGCCGAACGGCGATGCTGTGGACCGCCGTCGGCATCTGGATCGAACCGTTGCGCAGCACGTTCGACTACGGCCAGATCAACGTGCTGCTGGTGTTTGCCGTCTTGTACGCGGTTTACAGCACGCGGTGGTGGGTGTCGGGGTTACTTGTCGGCCTTTCGACGGGGGTGAAGCTGACGCCTGCGGCGTCGGGTCTGTACTTCGTCGGCGCGCGGCGGTGGGGGGCTGTGGTGTTCTCGGCGGTCGTGTTCTTCGGCACCGTGGGGATCTCGTGGTTGATCATCGGCGACGAAACCCGTTACTACTTCACCGAATTGCTCGGCGACGCGTCACGGGTAGGGCCGATCGGGACGTCGTTCAACCAGTCGTGGCGCGGCGGGCATTTCGCGGATCCTCGGGCACGACGCGGGCTATGGGCCGCTGGTGTTGGCCGGGATCTTTGTGACGGCGGTGTTGGCGGTGTTGGCGTGGCGTGCGATCGGGGGAGCGTCGGACCGGCTCGGGGCGATCGTCGTCGTGCAGTTGTTCGGGCTGCTGCTGTCGCCGATCTCGTGGACGCACCACTGGGTGTGGCTGATCCCGTTGATGATCTGGCTGCTGCATGGGCCACTGCGCGAGCGACTGGGCGCGCGGGTGTTGGGCTGGGGTTGGCTGGGGTTGACCTTGATCGGCGTGCCGTGGCTGTTGAGCTTCGCGCAGCCGACGATCTGGGTCATTCCCCGGCCGTGGTACCTGGCCTGGGCCGGCCTGATCTACATCGTCGCGACGCTGGCGACGTTGGCGTGGATCGCCTCTACTGGCCGACGATCGCGTTGATCTCTTTCGCCATTTCGACATCCTTGTCGGTGATGCCGCCCTCGGAGTGGGTGACCAACGCGAAAGTCACTGTCCGCCATCGGATGTCGATGTCCGGGTGGTGATCCTTCTCCTCGGCCTTCTCGCCGACACGCCGCACCGCGTCGATGCCGTCGAGGAAGGCGGGGAACTTGATCGATCGCGGCGTAGGGCGCCGTCGGCGCGCTCCCAGCCGTCGAGGTCGGGCAGTGCGGCGTCTACTTGTTCATCCGATAACACAGCCATGGTTTCGACCGTATACCGTCGCCGGTAATGCCAAGTCAGACCGTCGTCGCGGGCGCAATGATCGCGGGCAACGCCCTATTGGTCGCCCAGCGCGCCCGGCCACCCGAGCTCGCCGGTCTCTGGGAACTGCCCGGCGGCAAGGTCGCGGCCGGCGAGACCGATGAATCCGCACTCGCCCGCGAACTCAAGGAGGAACTCGGTGTCGACGTGACCGTCGGCTCCCGCCTCGGCATCGACGTCGCACTCAACCCGACGACGGCGCTGCGCGCCTACCTCGTCACCCAGACCGGGGGCACTCTGCATCCGATCGACCATCGCGCCATCAAATGGATCACCGTCGAGCAACTCGACGACCTCGACTGGGTGCCCGCCGACCGCACCTGGCTCGCCGAACTCAAACAGACGTTGACGACCTAACCGACTGCCGAACGTTCCTTACCACTCGACAAATCGGCGAAATCTCGAGCGGTACGGAACGTTCGTGGGCATTTAAGACTTGCGGGCCCGCTTGTGGACCTTCACCAGATCCTTGCCCCGAATCCCGTGGCGTTCGGCCTTGCGGACCTGGTGGACGACGACGGGGCATGTCTTGCATCGTGGCTTGCTGCGACAGCACTTCTTCTTCGGTTTGAGGACGAGCAGCTTGCTGGCCTTCAAGTGACCTGTCTCTCCCGTTTTCGCGATTGAGTATCCCCACTGCGACACTTACCAGCGTGGATTTCCGGAATGTCGCGATCGTGGCACACGTCGATCATGGGAAGACGACCCTGGTCGACGCGATGCTGCGGCAGTCCGGTGCGCTGACCCACCGCGGCGACGACGCCATCGAACGCTTGATGGACTCGGGTGACCTGGAGAAGGAAAAGGGCATCACGATCCTCGCCAAGAACACCGCCGTGCACCGCAAGCACGCGGACGGGTCGATGACGGTGATCAACGTCATCGACACCCCTGGTCACGCCGATTTCGGCGGTGAGGTCGAACGCGGGCTGTCCATGGTCGACGGGGTGTTGCTGCTGGTCGACGCATCCGAGGGCCCCCTGCCGCAGACCCGGTTCGTGCTACGCAAGGCACTCGCCGCCCACCTGCCCGTGATCCTGGTGGTCAACAAGACCGACCGGCCCGACGCCCGGATCGCCGAAGTCGTCTCCGACAGCCATGACCTGCTGCTCGACGTCGCCTCAGACCTCGACGAGGAGGCCCAGAAGGCCGCCGAGGACGCGCTCGGATTGCCGACGCTCTACGCGTCGGGCCGGGCGGGCATCGCCAGCACCGTCGAACCCGCCAACGGCGAAAACCCCGAGGGCGAGAACCTCGACCCCCTCTTCGACGTCCTTCTCGAAAACATCCCGCCGCCCCAGGGCGACCCCGAGGCCCCGCTACAAGCGCTGGTAACCAATCTCGACGCCTCGGCGTTCCTCGGCAGGCTGGCGCTCATCCGCATCTACAAGGGCCGCATCCGCAAGGGTCAGCAGGTCGCGTGGATGCGCGAAGTCGACGGCCATCCGGTGATCACGAATGCCAAGATCACCGAACTCCTGGTCACCGAGGGCGTGGAACGTACCGCCACCGACGAGGCCATCGCCGGTGACATCGTCGCCGTCGCGGGCATCCCCGAGATCATGATCGGCGACACGCTCGCTGACCCCGACCACGCCCGCGCGCTGCCGCGCATCACGGTCGACGAGCCCGCCATCTCGGTCACGATCGGCACCAACACGTCCCCGCTGGCGGGCAAGGTGTCCGGACACAAGCTGACCGCACGGATGGTCAAGTCGCGGCTGGACTCCGAACTCGTCGGCAATGTGTCGATCAAGGTTGTGGACATCGACCGCCCCGACGCGTGGGAGGTACAGGGCCGCGGCGAACTGGCGTTGGCTGTGCTCGTCGAGCAGATGCGCCGCGAGGGCTTCGAGCTGACCGTCGGCAAGCCGCAGGTGGTCACGCGGACCATCGACGGCAAGCTGCACGAGCCGTTCGAGGCCATGACCATCGACTGCCCCGACGAGTTCGTCGGTGTGATCACCCAGTTGATGGCCGGCCGCAAGGGCCGCATGGAGGAGATGACCAACCACGCGGCGGGCTGGGTGCGAATGGACTTCATCGTGCCGAGCCGCGGGCTGATCGGATTCCGCACGGACTTCCTGACCCTGACCCGCGGCACCGGCATCGCCAACGCGGTGTTCGACGGCTACCGGCCGTGGGCAGGGGAGATCCGGGCCCGCCACACCGGCTCGCTGGTGTCCGACCGGACGGGATCGGTTACGCCGTTCGCGATGATCCAGCTCGCCGACCGTGGCCAGTTCTTCGTCGAACCGGGCGACGAAACTTACGAGGGCCAGGTCGTCGGGATCAACCCGCGAGCGGAGGACCTCGACGTCAACGTCACCCGCGAGAAGAAGCTGACCAACATGCGCAGCTCGACCGCCGACGTGATGGAGACGCTGGCCCGTCCGTTGGACCTCGATCTCGAGCAGGCAATGGAGTTCTGCGCGGGCGACGAATGCGTTGAGGTCACACCGGAGATCGTGCGGGTGCGCAAGGTCGAGCTCGATGCCACATTGCGGGGCCGAGCCCGCTCGCGCGCCAAGGCCCGCGACAGTAGTAGTTGAGCGGCGGCCCGCGCAGCGGCTGCCGATACCCTGAACGTTGTGCCGAGGCCTGTAAGCGTCATTGTCGCGATATCCGCGCTGGTGACGTTGATATCGGGCTGCACGGTCAGCCCGCCTCCGGCGCCGCAGAGCACCGACACAGCGGAGACGACAGCCCCGCCGCCGCCGAAGGCGACGCAGATCATCATGGCCATCGACTGGATAGGCCCGGGCTTCAACCCACACTTGCTGGCCGACCAGTCACCGGTCAACGCGGCGATCAGTTCACTGGTGCTACCCAGTTCGTTCCGTCCGGTGCCGGATCCGAAGACCGCGACCGGGTCGCGGTGGGAGCTCGATACGACTCTGCTGGAGTCGGCCGAGGTGACCAGCGAGGACCCGTTCACCGTCACCTACAAGATCAGGCCCGAGGCGTCATGGACGGACAATGCCCCGATCGGCGCCGATGACTTCTGGTACCTGTGGCAGCAGATGGTGAGTCAGCCCGGTGTCGTCGACCCCGCGGGCTACGACCTCATCACCGGCGTGCAGTCGGTGGAGGGCGGCAAGGTGGCCGTGGTGACCTTCGCGCAGCCGTATCCGGCGTGGCGCGAGCTGTTCAACAACATCCTGCCCGCCCATATCGTCAAGGACGTCCCGGGCGGTTTCGCCGCGGGCCTGGCGCGGACGCTGCCCGTCACCGGCGGTCAGTTCCGGGTGGAGAACATCGACCCTCAGCGCGACGAGATCCTGCTGGCCCGCAACGACCGCTTCTGGAGCGCGCCCGCCAAACCCGACCTGGTGCTGTTGCGTCGCGGTGGCGATGCGGCCGCACTGGCCGACTCGATCCGCAACGGCGACACCCAGGTGGCGCAGGTCCACGGTGGTGCGGCCACCTTTGCCCAACTGTCGGCGATTCCCGATGTGCGTACCGCGCGGATCGTCACACCCCGCGTCATGCATATGTCGCTACGTGCCCAACAGCCGGCACTCGCGGATTCCCAAGTGCGCAAGGCGATCTTCGGTCTGCTCGATGTCGACCTGCTTGCGGCGGTGGGCGCCGGTGACGACAACACGGTGACGCTGGCGCAGGCGCAGGTGCGGTCTCCGTCCGATCCGGGCTACGTGCCGACCGCGCCGCCGGCGATCTCGAAAGAGGACGCGCTCGGACTGCTCATCGACGCCGGCTACGAGGTCGAGCCCGTGGAGACACCGTTACCGCCGACACCCGGCACGCCCGCCCCGGACAACGATCGCGGACGCGTCATCAAGGACGGAGTGCCGCTGTCGCTCGTGATCGGCGCGGCCGCCAACGACCCGACATCGCTAGCGGTCGCCAACACCGCCGCCGATCAACTGCGCAACGTGGGCATCGCCGCGTCGATTTCCGCGCTCGACCCCGTCGCGCTCTACGGTGACGCCCTCACCAACAACCGTGTCGACGCCGTCGTGGGCTGGCATCAGGCCGGGGGTGACCTCGCAACTGCGCTCGCGTCGCGGTACGGCTGTCCTGCGCTCGAGGCGACGCCGGTGTCGACGACCGCACCCGGCACATCGGCGCCGCAGACGACGACCTCCACGACCGCGACGGCCACCACGGCTGTATCGCCGACTCCGACGACGACCGCCACATCGACCACTCCGAGTCCGGCGCCGCAATCCGACGAATTGGTCCAGGCGCCAAGCAACATCACGGGCATCTGCGACCGCAGCATCCAGCCGAAGATCGACGCCGCGCTCGACGGCACCGAGACCATCGACGCCGTGATCACCGCTGTCGAGCCACGACTGTGGAACCTCGCGACGGTTCTGCCGATCCTGCAGGACACCACGATCGTCGCCGCGGGCCCGAGCGTGCAGAACGTCAGCCTGTCGGGCGCCGTGCCGATCGGCATCGTCGGCGATGCCGGCAGATGGGTGAAAACCCGGCAGTGAGACGGCAATCGGCCTTCTCCCGGTGGGAGGGGGCCGCGGTCGCGAGTACCAACTGCCGTCCTGCGCCGGCCATCCCGGCGGGAAGCGCGGTCAGCCCACCCCTCTGAAAGGGCTGACGCGACGGCGACCGGAGTCGCCAGTATGTCGATTCCTAAAGCGGCGTGTCCTGGTCTATCGGGGCAACGCTACCGCCGAATCGCACAAATTGTGAGCCTTTCCGCAAAATTACCGTATGCAGAGAGCAATGCCTAGACATGTGCTTCACGCCGACCGAATCGGTGATCGCTAGTGCTCAGTAGCACTTTAAGTCCAGTTATCGCCTTTGCATGACAAAGACATGTCCAAGCCACAGCAAATGGAACAAAATTGTCCTGACATACCTCCAAGTCTGTACCGACAATGCGGTGATGTCCGGTTGCTGCACCCGTTTTGCCAATGCGAACTCTCACTCGAGTCCGTCCACGAAATGCCGCGACCATCTTCGGTGAGGTATTTGCCGGAGACAGACCTCGCCGTTGTCAGTCGGCGACGGTGGCTTCGTGGCGTTCGCGCATGACGCGCAGACCGTGGGCAGCGTATGCGGCGACAGCGAACACGATCAGCAACCAATACGGCGGCTCGGCGAGCTCCCACACGAACAGCGCGGCGAACATCGGCGCCCGCTGCGTGATCGCCAGCACCCCGGCCGCACACGTTAACGCCAGTGCCGAGACGTGGATGTCCGTACCGGCCAGGTGATTGAGCGCAAGTGCGACAACCGATCCGGTCGCCGCGCCCGTGGCGAGGGCGGGCGTGAGCAGGCCGCCGACCGCGCCCGCACGCAGAAACAACGCTGTCAGAAGCGGTTTCAACAGAAGAACCACGGCCGCCCCGCCCAGCGTCAGCCCGCTGCTGAGGCTCACCGTCAGGATGCTTCTGCCGTTGCCCGGGAGTTCCGGATACCAGATCGAGCAGATGCCGGTCAGCAGCCCGGCGGCCGCGATCGCGGGAATCAGGATCCACGAGTTGTATTGGACTTTCGGTCGCGCGGTGGACATCACGTGGTTGAACGCCAGACCGATTGCGCCCGCCAGCGGTGCGATGGCCAGCGCCAGGAATACGAACAGGAAAGAGAGCTTCGCGTCGGGCCACGTCAACGCGTGCTCCAAGTGGGTGACGGGCGAGGCGACCGCGACCGCGAGACTGGACGTGATCAAAGCCGTCCCCACCGCACGGGGATGCCAGGTGCCGAGCAGAATCCGTGCGGCGAACAACGCGCCGCCCAGGGGCACGCTGTACACCGCCCCGAGCCCCGCACCGGCCGCGCAGGCGAGCAGGATCTCGCGGTCGCGCGCCGTCAGCGCCAGCCTGGTGGTGGCGAAATCGCCTAGCGCAGCGGCGAGTTGGCGGGGCGCGCCTTCTCGGCCCAGTGACGCACCGGATCCCACAAGCAGCACCTGAAGGCCGGCGTCGATCGACATCGACAGCCGGGGGATCGGCCGATGACTTGCGATCGTCTCGGCCAGCGGCGGAACGGCCGTGCGACGCCGCAACATCCACCATCCGAAACCGGCCAGAGCACCGCCGATCATCGGGCCGACTGCCCGCCGCACGGGACTGCTGTCGCCGACGCCGGTCAGCAGCGTGCCGAATGTGTAGTGGTACGTGAGGTGTTCGACGGCGTGCAATAGCAGCGTCGTGGCGGCCCCGGCTGCGCCGGCCAGCAGGCCGACGATGATGATGGCGCATCCGAATTCAAGGGTGCGCCGGGACACCAGGTGAATCTATGTCAGGCACCGGGCATGCTGTTGCAAATGGAGATCCCGCGGCTGCTGTTCGTGCACGCGCATCCCGACGACGAGACTCTGACGACGGGCGCGACGATCGCGCACTATGTGTCACGCGGAGCGCGGGTACAGGTTGTCACCTGCACGCTGGGCGAGGAAGGGGAGGTGATCGGCGATCGTTGGGCGCACCTGGCCGTCGACGCCGCCGACCAGCTCGGCGGGTTCCGCATCGGCGAGCTGACCTCAGCGTTGCGCGCACTGGGCATCGGCGAGCCGACCTTCCTCGGCGGTGCGGGCCGGTGGCGCGACTCGGGGATGGAGGGCACGCCACCGCGACACCATCAGAGATTCGTCGACGCCGACCCTGACGACGCCGTTGGCGCCCTGGTCGCCGTCATCCGCGAACTGCGGCCGCACGTCGTCGTCACCTATGACCCGGAGGGCGGATACGGGCACCCCGACCACATCCACGCCCACGAGGTGACGACGGCGGCGGTCGCGGCCGCGGCGGAGCGGAGTTTCCCGGCGAGCCGTGGACGGTGCCGAAGGTGTACTGGACCGTCATGGCGAAGAGCGCGATGGCAGCCGGCTTCGACGCCATGGAAGAAGTGCCACCGGAGTGGCTACGGGTATCGGTGGACGATGTGCCGTTCGGCTATCCCGACGACGCGATCGACGCGGTGATCGACGTCCCCGAGCAGCTGCCGGCCAAGGTGGCGGCGCTGCGCGCGCACGCCACGCAGGTCAGCGTCGCGCCCGACGGCCGCTCGTGCGCGCTGTCGAACAACATCGCGCTGCCGATCGGGGCGCTCGAGCACTACGTTCTCGTGTCGGGCGTGCCGGGCGCCCGCGACCACCGCGGATGGGAAACCGATCTGCTGGCGGGGCTGAAGCTCGAATAGCGCAGTCACGACGCGGTAAGCTCCCCGACAACCGGCGGCGCGTGGAAGGGATGACAATGGACCCGGATCTGGATCCCAACCTGCAGCATTGGCAGGACCGATTCGACAACCTTCAGTGGGTCATCGGTTCGATCGCCGGTTTGTTCGACAGCATCCCGACCTGAGTTCGCCTCCAACCAACTCTGATCGCCAGCGCGTCGTCGTTCTGGCGCTGTTCGCCGTCAACGGCGTCCTCTGTGCCATAGCGGCAGCGTTCTTCCTTCCGGCTCGCATAGGTTCGTGGCCTTTTCCGATCAGCGCGCTGATCGCCGGCCTGGTCAATGCCGCGCTTGTGTGGGCCGCGCTGCACTGGACCCCGTCGCCGCGGACCGCGGCGCTACCGCTGTGGACGTGGCTGGTGACCGTGGCGGTGCTGACGCTCGGCGGACCCGGCGACGACATCGTGTTCGGCGGGTCCGGGATCATGGAGTACGCGGCACTGTTGCTCATCGTGCTCGGCACGCTGCCGCCTGCCGTGGTGCTGTGGCGTCACTTGAACGGCTGAGAGCTACTCCGTACCGCTGTCGTTGTTGCCCTCGCCCGTGTCCGGGTCGGCTGTAGTGGCGTCGGTGGTCTCGGTCGGGTCGTCGGTGTCCTCCGCAGTCTCCACTTCGGCATCGGCGCCGTCGACCCCGTCAGCGCCGTTCGCGCCCTCGACGCACCGTCTTCAGCTTTGGCCTTCGGCATCCTCGTCGATCGACGCGTCGACGTCGGGTCCGCGGATCTCACCTTGAGCCTCGATGTTTCCGAACGAATCCGTCGTCGTCTTATCCGGTGGCGGTCACCTCAGGGTCGGTCACCTCAGGCGTGACCTCTTCGGTGAGTTCTTCTTCTTCTTCGGTCACGACGTCTTCTTCGGTGACGAATTCTTCGGTGAGTTCTTCTTCTTCGGTGACGTCCTTCTTCGATGACGACGTCCTCTTCGCCGAGGCTTTCGACCTGGTCCACCGCCTCGGCGTCAAACGACAGCATGGTCCCTTCGACCGTCTCCGTCGGCTCCAAGACCATCGTCGAAGCCAAGAACGGACCTTGTGCCGGCGGGCGCGGCGGGTAGCAGCAGAACGGCGGCAGCGGTATGAATGAATTCAACGCATCGAGTCCCAGCCAGACGAACGCCAGGCCGACGTCGATGCCGAAATCGACCAGGTTCTCGACGATGCCGCCGTTGCCGCGAAGCCAATCGGTGAAGTTGAAGACGCCGCTGGCGACCAAGCCTTCGACGAAGAAGTAGCCGTCCATGATCAAACCGGCGAACCAGCCGACATAGGGAATCCATCGAACCACCGCTGTGGCGACCTCGAACCCGTACTGCACCCACGGCTCGACGGAGATGTAGATGCTGTCGATCGTGTTGGCGAGGTTCGGCGCGACGGCTATCGCTTGCGGCGTCGGCGCAGGGGGCAGCCCCGTTCCCAGTGGCGCTGCGGGCCCGAGCAGCGCCAGCGGCGAGTTGAGCAGGACAGTCAGGAGGGGCAGTTTTGGCGGTAGCGCCGTCGGCTGCACGACGGCCACCAATTGGACCGCTGGAGCCGGTCTGGGTGGCGGAGCGGGTTGTACGGACTGGGCGAACACGACGGCGCTCGCGGTTACGGTGGCGACGGCGGCCATGAGAATTGGGCGTGCGGAGATCTTCATGGCGACTCCTCTGATTACTCCCCGACCCGGATGAACATGTAGGCCCCGACCTGGATGAACCTACGCTGGAGTTGACGATGACGTTAGAAAATCGACGCAGTGCGCGTGTCGACTTTCGCACAGACCACGGCAGCCCGCCACCGCAGTCACCACGCGGACTACTGTGACCGATATGCAGGGCGCAGTGGTTTCAGATAGTGAGACGCGCGGATGATTCTCGACAACGCCGGGGTTACAGGGGAGTGGCTCTGAACCCCCAGCGCGGCGCCGATCTGCCCAGCCCGGTGGTCCCAGCGAAGTCCGGTACGCCAAATCCTGCCGCTGTGCGGCGCGTACTGCGGAGGGCCCGCGACGGGGTGGCGCTCAACGTGGAGGAAGCCGCGATCGCGATGACCGCGCGCGGTGACGATCTCGCGGACCTGTGCGCCAGCGCGGCCCGGGTTCGCGACGCCGGCCTAGAGACCTCCGGCCGTCGCGGGTCCACCGGGCGATTGCCGGTGAGTTACTCGCGCAAGGTGTTCGTTCCAGTCACACATTTGTGCCGCGACACCTGCCACTACTGCACGTTCGTCACCGTTCCGGGCAAACTGCGCGCCCAGGGCGCGGGCATGTACATGGAGCCTGACGAGATCCTCGATGTGGCCCGCCGCGGCGCCGAACTCGGTTGCAAGGAGGCCTTGTTCACCCTCGGCGACCGCCCGGAGACCCGATGGGACGAGGCCCGGCAGTGGCTCGACGAACGCGGCTACGACTCGACCCTTGACTACGTGCGGGCGATGGCGATCCGGGTGCTGGAGGAGACCGGCCTGCTGCCACACCTGAACCCCGGCGTCATGAGTTGGTCGGAGCTCTCCCGGCTCAAGCCGGTGGCCCCGTCGATGGGCATGATGCTGGAGACCACGTCGCGGCGGCTGTTCGAGACCAAGGGCCAGGCCCATTACGGCAGCCCGGACAAGGATCCGGAGGTTCGGCTGCGCACCCTGGCCGACGCGGGCCGACTGTCCATTCCGTTCACCACGGGTCTGCTGGTCGGCATCGGGGAGACGCTGACTGAGCGCGCCGAGACCATCCACGCGATCCGGCGCTCCCACAAGGAGTTCGGCCACGTCCAGGAAGTGATCGTGCAGAACTTCCGGGCCAAGGCCGGCACCGCCATGCGCGTCGACGCCGGACGCGGGCTTCGACGACTTCGTGGCGGCGGTGGCGGTCACGCGACTGGTCATGGGGCCCAAGATGCGCATCCAGGCACCGCCGAACCTGGTCTCGCGCGAGGAGTGCCTGGCTTTGGTCGGCGCGGGTGTCGACGATTGGGGCGGCGTGTCGCCACTGACCCCGGATCACGTCAACCCGGAGCGGCCGTGGCCTGCGCTGGATGAGCTGTCCGCCGTCACCGCCGAGGCCGGCTACGACCTGGTCCAACGGTTGACGGCGCAGCCGCAGTACGTGCAGGCCGGTGCCGCGTGGATCGACCCGCGGGTACGCGGCCACGTCGACGCGCTCGCCGACCCCGAGACCGGCCTGGCGTTGGATGTCAATCCCGTCGGCCGGCCGTGGCAGGAGCCCGACGAGGCATGGGAGTCGTTGGGCCGCACCGACTTGAACGCGGCCATCGACCACGAGGGCCGGCTCACCGAAACCCGCAGCGACCTCGGCAGCGCGTTCGGCGACTGGGAGTCGATCCGCGAGAAGGTGCACGAACTGGCGGCCCGGGCGCCGGAGCGCATCGACACCGACGTGCTGACGGCGCTGCGCTCGGCCGAGCGCGACCCGGCAGGCCTTTCCGACGATGAGTATCTGGCGCTTGCGATGGCCGACGGTCCGGCGTTGGATGCCGTTGCTGCGCTGGCGGATTCGCTGCGTCGCGACACCGTCGGCGACGACGTCACGTTCGTCGTCAACCGGAACATCAATTTCACCAACATCTGCTACACCGGCTGCCGGTTCTGTGCCTTCGCCCAACGCAAGGGCGACGCGGACGCCTTCTCGCTATCGGTCGACGAGGTCGCCGACCGGGCGTGGGAGGCGCACGTGGCAGGTGCGACCGAGGTGTGCATGCAGGGCGGCATCGACCCGGAACTGCCGGTGACCGGCTACGCCGATCTGGTGCGCGCGGTCAAGAAGCGGGTGCCGTCGATGCACGTGCACGCGTTCTCCCCGATGGAGATCGCCAATGGCGTTACCAAGAGCGGGCTTTCGATCCGGGAGTGGCTGATCAGTCTGCACGAAGCCGGCCTGGGTTCGATTCCCGGGACTGCCGCCGAGATCCTCGATGACGAGGTGCGGTGGGTGCTGACCAAGGGCAAGCTGCCGACGTCGATGTGGATCGAGGTTGTCTCCACCGCACACGAGGTGGGGCTGCGGTCGAGTTCGACGATGATGTACGGCCACGTCGACCAGCCCAGGCACTGGGTCGGCCATCTTCGCGTACTCCGCGAGATCCAGGACCGCACAGGAGGATTCACCGAGTTCGTACCGCTGCCGTTCGTGCACCAGAGCTCGCCGCTGTATCTGGCGGGCGGCGCGCGGCCGGGGCCGACGCACCGCGACAACCGTGCCGTGCACGCGCTCGCGCGGATCATGTTGCACGGCAGGATCTCCAATATCCAGACCAGCTGGGTCAAACTCGGGACCGAGCGCACCCAGGTGATGCTCAACGGCGGCGCCAACGATCTCGGCGGCACGCTGATGGAGGAGACGATCTCGCGGATGGCCGGTTCGGAGTTCGGCTCGGCCAAGAGCGTCGAGGAACTGGTCGCGATCGCGGAGGACATCGGCCGTCCCGCGAGGCAACGCAGTACGACGTACGCGCCGCTCGCCGCCTGAGACCGTCTGCGCGAGCGTGCTCCCACTTGCAGCCGAGGGGTGCCCCCAGCCTGCGGCCGACACGCCGACGGGCCAACGGGTATTTGCGCACCCTCGCGGCCTCTCGGTGTAACCCTGAGTCGTATAAGGATAGTGATTGTCGCCGTCCCCAGCCCAGGAGCACGCTGTGACCACCGTCTTCGGATTGCCCGCGCATGCCCTGCTCGTCCACGCCATGGTGGTTCTCGCGCCGTTGACCGCGCTGCTGGAAATCCTGTGCGCCGTATGGCCCGCCGCCAGGCGCAGATTCGTGTGGCTGGTGCTCGCCTTCGCGGTGGTGACGACTGTGCTCACCCCGCTGACGACCAGCGCGGGCGACTGGCTGTACAACCAGCAGGCCCAGCCCAGCGACATCCTCATCGAGCACGCCAACCGCGGTCAGTGGATGATCGTCTTCTCGGTCGGCCTGTTGGTCGTCGCGATCACGCTCGCCGTTTTGGATTGGCTCGAAAGCCGTTCGGACAAGCCGAGAAAGGTAGCGACGATCGTCGTGGCGATCGTCGCCGTGGTGGTCGGCGTGTCGTCGATCGTCGGGGTGGTTCGGATCGGCGATGCCGGCACGGAGGCCGTCTGGGGCAGAACCAGCTAGCGTGCTGGCCGGGCGGAATATAACTGGACCGAGGTCCGTTTTCATCACTTGAAGGCGCCGGAAAGGCCGGTGCCTGCTTTACGAGGGAGAGCTTCACACATGACCGCAGCGACCGGAACCGCCCAGCTCAGCACTGGTACGTGGGCCATCGACCCCGTGCACTCGACCATCGGATTCTCCGTCCGCCACCTCTTGGTGAGCAAGGTGCGAGGCACATTCGACTCGTTCAGCGGCGTGGTCGTCGTCGCGCAGGACGGCACGCCCTCGGTGAGCGCTGAGATCGCCGTCGACTCGATCAACACTCGCAACGAGCAGCGCGACGCTCACGTCAAGTCCGCCGACTACTTCGATGCCGAGCAGTATCCGACCGCGACGTTCACCTCCACCGGCGTGCGTCCCAAGGGCGACACCTACCTGGTCGACGGCGACTTCACCCTGAAGGGTGTCACCAAGCCGGTCACTCTGGAGCTGGAGTTCAACGGCGTCAATCCCGGCATGGGCCACGGCGAGGTCGCAGGCTTCGAGGCCTCAGTAGTTCTGAACCGCAAGGACTTCGGCATCGACATCGACATGCCCCTGGAAACCGGCGGCGCCGTCGTCGGCGACAAGATCACCATCACACTGGAGATCGAAGCGCTCAGGCAGGCCTGAACGCCGTAACGCCATGGCGGGAGATCCGCCATGGCGTTACGTATGTGCGCGGTAGTGGTCTGCCTATAGGCTTGCGCAGCCCCCACCTTCGCCATCGCCTGCCGGGATGTCGACGTTGTTGGCCGAAAACTTCGCCACCACACCGTCATCCAGTACTTCGAGCGAATCCGTGCGAATGTTGAACTTGTTGTCTGTGAGCTTGCCCGTCATCTCGTCGAGCTTCTCCTGCAGGTCATCCTGGGGCAGATCCAAACCGCCGCCGAGCTTGAAACTGTCGGGCTGGATTGCCAGCTGAATGCCCCCATCGGCTGTCGCCTCCGGTTTCACACTGATGGTGGTGCCCAACAGCCCCTCCGCTGTGACCACGCCTGTCGATGGATCGGTCTTGACGCTCGTCACAACCTGGTCAGTTGGGATCCAGTCTTGGACAAAGCTGAAGAAGCTGTCGCCGATGTATTCATCGATGGCCTCCTGAAGGGCGATATTGACGGATTCCCGCATTCCCTCGGCAGTCCAGTTGATGGTCGCGTCGATCGCCCCAATGGTGCCTTTCTTGTTCGCGTCACCGTTCAGATCGAGGTCGTCGACGGCGATGATCGCCGTCATGCCTTGAGCGCTACGGATGTGGGTGCCGTGCGTGGTGATCCTGAACCCGCTGTACTTGTCATTCATGTACTGCAAGAGAACGGGTGGCGACGTGCCGAATTCCACGTCCACCGTGTCTTCGGAATCCTCGATGAAGCATGCCGCTGCCGCCTGGACCTTCTCAACGGCAACGGTGCGGGCATAGAACTCGGCTCCGAGTAGGCCTGCAGCTGCGAACGCGAGAACCATGACGAAGATGAGCAGGATCGAGAGCGCCTTGCGAAGCCCTGAACGTTTGGCGGGCGGCTGGGGAGGCTGGGCCGGCGCAGTAGTCGGGATGGGCCACGACCCTGTGGGCGCGGAATGGAAAGCCTCATCGGTGGCTGGCGGGGCTGGGGCCAGCGTGTTTCCTGCGTACATGGGATATGTCATGTCTGTCCTGGTCTTTCCGTTTGGGTCTGCCCGTGGGTGGTTGACGGAAAGAATGGTCAGGAGGCGCTTGGAGAATCCTTAATGGATGACTGGCATCACGGCTGGGTAGTTCGCGAGCTGCGTCCGCTCGCGGGACCCTGCTCAAGAATTAGAGTCTGGCCGCCAGCACGGTGCCCTGTTTGATCGCCCGCTTGGCATCGAGTTCGGCGGCCGCGGCCGCGCCTCCGATGACATGCGGTTCGATGCCCTTGGCCCGCAGCGCGTCCTCGAGGTCACGCACGGACTCCTGGCCGGCGCATATCACCACATTGTCTACCTCGAGTACGCGAGGGTCGGAACGACCGGACCCGAAGCTGATGTGCAGGCCGAGGTCGTCAATCCGCTCGTAGTTCACACCCGAGAGCTGTTGTACGCCTTTGGCCTTCAGCGAGGCTCTGTGCACCCACCCTGACGTCTTGCCCAGACCTTTGCCCTGCGTGCCTTTCGTCCTTTGCAGCAGGTATACCTCGCGCGCCGCCGGTGCGGGAATCGGAGTCGTCAGCGCACCCCGTGTTTCCAGCGGATCGGCCACGCCCCATTCGGCCTTCCACTCCTTGAGGATGGTTGACGGCGACCTGTATTCGTCTGCCGGCCCAGCCGGCGTCGTCACGAGGAACTCACTCACATCGAAGCCGATGCCTCCCGCGCCGACGACGGCCACGCTCTTGCCGACCGGCTTTCCGGCGATGGCCTCCGCGTACGACAGCACCATCGGGTGGTCGATGCCGGGAATGTCGGGGATCCGCGGCGTCACACCGGTGGCCAGCACCACCTCATCGAAGTCGGCGAGTTCGTCGACCGTCGCCCGCGTCCGAACCCGCACATCGACGTCGTGTTTGTCGAGCATGCGGGTGTAGTAGCGCAGCGTCTCGCTGAACTCCTCCTTGCCGGGAATCCGGCGTGCCAAATCGAATTGGCCGCCGATCACGTCGCCCGCCTCGAACAGCGTCACCCGATGGCCGCGTTGCGCCGCGCTGACGGCTGTGGCCAGACCCGCCGGCCCCGCCCCGACCACCGCGACGCGTTTGGTCTGTCGCGTCGGGCCGAGCACCAGGGTCGTCTCGTGGCCGGCGCGCGGATTCAGCAGACAAGACACGGTCTTGTGCACGAATGCGTGATCCAGGCACGCCTGATTGCAGGCGATGCACGTGTTGATCTCGTCGGCGGCGTCGGCGGCCGCCTTGAGAACCCAGTCCGGGTCGGACAACAGCGGACGCGCCATCGAGATCAGCTGAACCTGGCCCTCGGCGAGAATCTGCTCGGCGGCCTGCGGCATGTTGATCCGGTTCGACGCGACCACCGGAATGCTGACGTGCTCGGCCATCGCGTTGCTGATGTCGACAAACGCACTGTTCGGTACCGAGGTGACGATCGTCGGCACCCGGGCCTCGTGCCAGCCGATGCCGGTATTGATGATGGTTGCGCCCGCCACCTCGACGTCCTTCGCCAGGGACACGATTTCGTCCCAGCTCTGCCCGTCCTCGACATAGTCGGCCATTGACATCCGGTAGCAGATGATGAAGTCGTCGCCGACGGTCGCGCGGGTCCGGCGAACGATCTCAACAGGAAAGCGCCGCTGCTTCTCCGGTGTGCCGCCCCACGCATCGGTGCGCTTGTTCGTGCGGGGCGCCAGGAACTGGTTGAGCAGATATCCCTCGCTGCCCATGATCTCGACGCCGTCGTAGCCCGCCTCCCGGGCCAGCAACGCGCACCGCGCGAAATCCTCGATCGTGCCCTCGACGTCGCGCAGTGCGCGCGGCTTGAAAGGGTTGATCGGCGCCTTGATCGCCGAAGCGCTCACCGAAAAAGGATGGTACGCATAGCGTCCCGCGTGCAGGATCTGCAGCAGGATCTTGGCGCCGGCGTCGTGCACCGGGCCGGTGATCCGGCGATGCCTACGTGCGTCCGACGAGGAGAGCATCTGCGCCGCGAACGGCAGCAGCCAGCCCGTCCTGTTCGGGGCATAACCGCCGGTGATGATCAGGCCCACGCCACCGCGGGCGCGCTCGGCGAAATACGCGGCGAGCCGGTCGGTGTCGCGCGCACGGTCCTCCAGACCGGTGTGCATCGACCCCATCACCACGCGATTGCGCAGGGTGGTGAAGCCGAGATCCAACGGCGACAACAGGTTCGGATACGTCACGATGTGCCTTTCAAAGCCGCTCGCCACTTCGTCGAGCCAGTCGATCGCGCTTTCCTCCGCGCGGATACCGCCGCGCAACACCAGGTACTGATGCAGAGTGCTGCCGCTTCAATGCGCTCGGGTCGGGGAACTGACGTTTCTCGAATCCCCGGTAGGTGTCCAGCAATTCGGCACGCTCGGCACGCAACGCGGCCACTTGAGCACGCAATGCCTCGACGTCACCGTACTCGGCGCCGCGCACCTTGACGGCCAACTCGCGGGTGCGGTTGTCGGCCACGGTGCTGCCGCGGCCGGACAGCGGTTCGGCGATCCAGCGGGCCAGTTCGGCACGACCCTGGTTGGAGACCGTGTACACCTTCTTGTCCGGACGGCCCCGCTGGGCGACCGGCTTGACGTGCACCCAGCCGTCGTCCTCCATCGCTCGAAGTGTCCGGTAGATCTGCTGATGGGTGGCGGCCCAGAAGTACCCGATGGACCGGTCGAACCGGCGGGCCAGCTCGTAACCGGAGCCGGCCTGTTCGCACAGCGCCACCAGTATCGCGTGGGGAAGGGCCACGAGGGGCAGCCTAGAACGGTATCCGACCATATGCAACTTGTTGCACTGCAACGACGCGCATAGGGTGCATTGGAGTCCGGTCGGCAGCCGAAGAGCGACGGCGGCAGCACCCGGGGTTGCCCAAAACTGGCTCCGTTCAACCGGATAGCCGAGCGGTCAAACGCGCGAACGCCGACTGCATTGGGAGTAAATTCGTGACGTGAGGCCGGGGTAATCGCGTCGACGACCGCTTCACGCAGCTTCGAGAAGAGGAGCAGCCATGTCGGGCACCACCACAAACAGCGCCATCGATTCAGCGGGCGGAGTGGTCGCCCCGAAGCTACCCGGCGGCGCTACGCTGCCTTTCCCACCGACGCCATCGGCGAGCGTTGCCGGGCGGACGCTGCAGGAATCCACATATGCGCAGCGCGTCACTCCACCTCGGCTGCATGAGGATTCGCCCAACATCGTGATCATTCTGATCGACGACGCCGGTCCGGGCCTGCCGACGACCTTCGGCGGCGAGGTGCGCACAGCGACGATGGATCGGATCTGCGCAGAAGGCGTTAGCTACAACCGCTTCCATACCACCGCGATGTGTTCGCCGACGCGGGCTTCGCTGCTGACCGGGCGCAACCACCATGAGATCGGCAACGGGCAGATCGCCGAACTGGCCAACGACTGGGACGGCTACGCCGGAAAGATCCCGCGCAGCAGCGCCCTGGTGGCCGAGGTGCTCAAGGACTACGGATACAGCACGGGCGCCTGGGGCAAGTGGCACAACACCCCGGCAGAGGACACGACGGCGGCCGGCCCGTTCGAGGACTGGCCCACCGGATTGGGCTTCGAGTATTTCTACGGGTTCCTGGCGGGGGAGGCCTCGCACTATGAGCCCCACCTGGTGCGCAACACCACTGTGGTGCGGCCGCCGAAGACACCGGAGGAGGGCTATCACCTCTCGGAGGACCTGGCCGACGACGCGATCAATTGGCTGCGCAATCATAAGGCGCTGCAGGCCGATAGGCCGTTCTTCATGTATTGGGCCAGTGGCTGCCTGCACGGCCCGCACCACATCATGAAGGAGTGGGCCGACCGCTACGCCGGGAAGTTCGATGACGGCTGGGATGCGTACCGGCAGCGGGTGTTTGAGCGGGCCAAGGACAAGGGCTGGATTCCACAGAACTGTGAGCTCACGCCCCGCGATGAGCGGATGAAGTCGTGGGACGACATCCCCGAGGATGAGAGGCCGTTTCAGCGTCGGCTGATGGAGGTGGCTGCGGGGTTCGCCGAGCATGTCGACGTTCAGGTGGGCCGGATCGTCGATGAGTTGGATCGGCTCGGCTACGGGGATAACACGCTGTTTCTCTATATCTGGGGTGACAACGGTTCATCGGCTGAGGGCCAGGACGGCACCATCGCCGAACTGTTGGCGCAGAACGCCATTCCGACCACATCGCGGATGCACATCGACGCGCTCGAGCTGCTCGGCGGCCTTGATGTGCTGGGCTCACCGAAGACCGACAATCAGTACCACTCCGGCTGGGGGTGGGCGGGCAGCACGCCATATAAGGGCGTGAAACTGCTCGCTTCGCATCTGGGGGGCACCCGCAACCCGCTGGGGATCCGCTGGCCCAAGAAGGTTGCGGCCGACCCTGTGCCGCGGGATCACTTCCTGCATGTCAACGACGTTGTGCCGACCATCTACGAGATCTTGGGCATCGAGCCTCCGCTGATCGTCCACGGTGTGCCCCAGATCCCGATCGCCGGCGCGAGTTTCGCGCGCACGCTCACTGAGCGATCGGCGGCCGGGGGCAAGAAGACCCAGTACTTCGAGGTCATGGGCAGTCGCGCGCATCTATCACGACGGCTGGATGGCCTCGGTGTTCGGTCCGCGGGTGCCGTGGCTGCCGGGATTGCCGCCAGGGCATCAAAGACTGGACTCCCGACAACGACCGCTGGGAGCTCTATCACCTCGACGAGGACTGGTCCCAGACACACGACCTGGCCGCCGAGATGCCCGAAAAGCTCGCCCAGATGCGCGAAATGTTCGCCATCGAAGCCGCACGAAACTCGGTGCTGCCGATCGGCGGCGGTTTGTGGGTGCCGATCTTCCATCCCGAACTGCGCATCTCACCGCCGTACCGGGAGTGGGAGTTCTCCGGCGACATCACCCGCATCCCCGAGTTCTGCGCGCCGGCGCTGGGAAACAAGAACAACACCGTCACCGTCGACGCTGACCTGCCCGCCGACGCCAGCGGAGTTCTCTATGCGCTCGGCGGCTTTGCCGGCGGGGTCACCTGCTACCTGGACGAGGGGTACCTGTGCTACGAGTACAACCTGTTCATCCTCTCCCGCACCAAGATTCGCTCAGCCAACAAACTGCAGCCCGGACCCGACCACGATCGTTGTGGAAACCCGCTACGCCGAACAGCGACCCGCGGGACCGCTCGACATCACCGTCCGAGTCGGCTCGGAGGTGATCGCGAAGGGCCAGGTACCGGTCAGCGCGCCGCTGCTGTTCACGGCCAACGACTGCCTCGACATCGGCTGCTGCCTCGGCTCACCGGTGGCGCTGGACTACTACGACAAGGCGCCCTTCCGCTTCGAAGGCCACATCGAGCGTGTCCGCGTCGCGTACACCTGACACACGACCCTAACCAAGTCAGGCGGAAGCCGGATACGTCTCAGTGGCGGAGGATAGGTCGCCATCGCGCACGGCGTGGTAGGCACAGAGGTCGAAAGTGCGGGTCCGCTGGCGGAAACGGAACGTGAAGCCCGGCCACATGGTGGTGATCCGGCCGAACTTGTCTCGATACCAGCTCGCGCATCCGCCGACTTCCCACACCGATTGTCGCAAACCCCGCTGGATATTGGCGTTGTAGGCGCGTTGTATGTCCTCGCGAACCTCGACGGTCGCGACGCCCCGGGAGGTCGTCGTGCGGATCAGATCCCGCAGATAATTGAGCTGCGACTCGATCATGAAGACGGCCGACGTGTGACCCGACCCCGTCCCGGGCCCGGCCATGACAAACAGGTTGGGGAATCCGTGCACGGTCGACCCCTTGTATGCCTGCGCACCGGCCCGTTGCCAGGTATCGGCGAGGCTGTGGCCGCCGCGGCCGATGATGCGCTGGTTGGTCGGTGAGTCGGTGACATGGAAGCCGGTGGCAACGACGATCGCGTCAACCTCACGAACGCCGCCATCGGCAGTGACGATGGCGTTCGGCCGCACTGCGGCGATGCGATCGGTGACGACATCGACGTGCGATTGTGCCAGTGCGGGGTAATAGGTATTCGACATCAGGATGCGTTTGCAGCCGATCTGCCAGCGGGGGGTGACTTTGGCGAGCAGCCGGGGATCGCCGATCGCACGCTCGATATGGCGCTTGGCCAGTTTCTGCACCGGCACAAGCATTTTAGGTGCGTAAGTCAAGGCGAAACCGACGAGCTCCTTGCTGCAGTAGATCGCGCTTCGTATCAATCGCTGGTAGCCGGGAACGTGCGCAAAGGCAAGGCGTTCTGCGGTGGTGTAGTCGCGGTCGAAACGGGGGAGGACCCACGGGGCGGTGCGCTGAAACACATCCAGCTGCTGCACGGTTTTGGCCAGTTCAGGGACGATCTGAATGGCCGAGGCTCCAGTGCCGATGACCGCGACACGTTTGCCGGTCAGGTCAAAGTCGTGGTTCCAACGCGCGGAGTGGAAGATCTCGCCCTCGAACCCGTCGAGACCGTCGATGTCCGGCAATGCCGGCTCGGTGAGCGGGCCCACTGCCGAGACCACGAAATTCGCCGTGAACTCCCCCTGAGATGTGCTCACGTGCCACCGCGCCTTCTGCGCGTTCCATCGGACTTCGTGGACTTCGCAGCCGAACCGGTGTCGGTCGAGCACCTGGTGCTGTCGAGCGACCCGCTGGATGTATGCCTCGATCTCGGGCTGTTTGGAATAGGAACGGGTCCACGCTCGATTCGGTGCGAACGAGTAGGAATAGAGATGCGAAGGCACGTCGCAGGCCGCCCCAGGGTAGGTGTTCACCCGCCAGGTACCGCCGACATTGTTTCCCCGCTCGACCACCAGAAAGTCGGTATACCCGTCCTTTTGAAGGGTGATCGCGGCGCCGAGCCCGGAGAAGCCGGCCCCGATGATCAATACGCCGACATGGTGGGGGCCGGGTGGATTCGCTTTCAACTGACATCCGTTTCTGTGCTCACCGAGTCCGGTGTCGTCAAAACACCAGCAGCAGTGGACGTTTCGATGTAGGACTTGAGGTATTCGTCCAGAATGGTGCGCAACCTGGCCTGTAACACCTTTTGCAAAAGCGCGCCGGTGCCGGCGACCTTGGACCGAAAGCGGATGGACCAGTGCAGCTCGCTCTGCCCGCCGGATTGCTTCAGGGTGATCTCGCCTTGGTGACAGGTCAGCGGTGACCCTTCAATGACGCGGTAGCGCAGGTTCTGCTGCGGGCTCGTGGCTATCACTTGCTCCACGACCTGGCCGACTCCGCGCGGGCCCTGCATCAGGCGTTCGGAACATACGCGTAATCGTGGAGTCGTTATTCGCGTCCAGTATTGCCTGCGCAAAGGAGCCGGGGCCGCTCGCCTCCGAGTTGATCACGTGCACCGTGTGGTCGCTGGCCAAGGATGCTGCCACGGCGGACAGCGACAGCGTCATGGCGAACGCGGTTGTCGAGAAAAGTGTGCGATTCATCAAGATCCTCGAAAATGCCTCAGAACGGAATGGAAGGGCCGCCATAGTTAACCGGGGCGATATGACGACCGCGTGTCGTCCACGCGACGGCCGCGTAACGGCGCGTCGTGCAGGTGCTAGATGACGCGTAGATCGCAGATGACGTTAGCGACAATTCGCGACCCCCGCTTAGTCGTTCCGGGTGACACGCCGACGATCGTTCTTGAAAGGTTGCGAAATGAAGGTTCCCTTCGATGAACTGAACATGTGCGATGCGGAGCATGTTGGTTGGGTGAAGTCGCAGCGCGATCCGGAGCTGTGGCATGTCGCGGCGATGGCCATAGTCAACACCGTCGGCGATCCGCACGGGTTTCTGGTCTGGCTGGCTGATCAGCCTGAAACGGACCGCGCGACTGCAGGATATTTTTTCCTGGGCGTATTCGGAGCCGACTATTTGCGCGACAGAGCGATTTTCTCGGCGAAGGATTGTCTGGGAGGCAGTGGTACTGAAAACGTGACGGCTTCGCCCGAATTGAATCCCCGCTTGAGGGCCGCCATGACACGTTGACCACCGTTGTCAAAGAGAGGGCACGCGTCGCCGATCTTTGTACGATATCGTCCCGGAAACGACATGAACATTGCCGTTGCGAGGCACGACACGGTGCCGGTCCTGACACTGGCTGGTCGTTTCGATGGATACGGCGCCACCGTGTTCGATCAACAGGTCGAGCCCCTCGTCCACGAGGCGGCTTGGTGGGTGCTCGACCTTGGCTCCTTACAGTACATCTCGAGCATGGGGCTCCGGTCGCTGATGCGAGCCGAGAAGCGGCTGCACGAGCGGCACGGGGGCGTAGTGCTGGCGGGGTTGACGACGCCGATCCGCCACGTGCTCGAAATAGTGGGACTGCTGGGTCATTTCCGGGCGGCGGAATCTGTGGACGCTGCCGTCGAACTGGTGCGCGCCTTAAGCGTCGCACCCGGACGTGCTGTGCAGCGGTTGCGCCAGAACCGCTCGTGCAGCTTCTGGCCGCTCGCCGGCAGGAGTGTTCTCGAGGTCTGGGGATCGGGCCGTCCGGCGAGGAGCGATGGGCAGGGCACCGACACCCTCCAGATGTTCACGCTCGAGGATCTGGGATTTGCGTTCGGCGTGGCCAGCCTCGGCGAAACAGCAGCAGAGGCGTCCGAGGCGGCCGGGCCGTTTCTCTCGACGCCCACGTTTGCCGCCGTACTTCCCGACGGTGCGCACGGCATCGCTGATTTCCTGCTGCCAGAGAAACCGGCGGACGCACCGCTGCACGTTGCCTTCGCTCTCGGTCTGGACGGCTCCCCGGCGTTCGCGCTGAAGGTCGAATGCGCAAACGGTTTTACGCCGGGCGATCTCGTAGAAGACACATTCGCGATCGCCTCGGAAACAGCGAGCCCCGACGTGATCGGGGTCGTGTCCGTGATCAGGCGTGCCGAGACCGGCGTCCCTGGCATTCTCGTCTGCGTGGCCGCCGACGCGGCTGCGATGTCGCGCGCCGAGACGGGGTTTGACGCTTTGACGCAATGGCTGGGCGCGCGCGAGGTTGCACCGGGACGGCTCTTTGCCGGACGCGCAGCATTCCTCTCGTCGTCCTCAGCCAACTTCGGCATGGCGTCGAACCCGACGGAGGTTATCCGGACAGTGGCGACGTCGGAAACACTCGACAGCATTTCGGACGTGGATCCCGCGTGGCGCATTACAGAGGCACTCGTTTGGGGCTATCGGCCATCGGCGCTGCGCGACGGACGGGAGAAGCTGCTGTCAGTCGAGGTGGACGGCGATGTAACGGTGCTCGCGGAGTGGGAGAACATCGCCCGCAGGTTGTACCGCGACTGCCGACGGATCGTTCTGAAGCCTCTTCACGGCGGCTTCATGTCGAAGACCTTCCGCGTAGCGAGCTACGATGCCGACGGACGGCGGATGCTGCCGACCGTTCTGAAGATCGGATCGCGCGCGCTGACCGAACGGGAGGAGCAAGCCAACCGCAAATACGTCGAACGCTTCATCCTCAACAACAGCACGACGATTCTGGGTGGCGCAGCGGCGGGCGACTGGGCTGGCCTGCGCTACAACTTCCTTGGCGTGACGGGATCGGACTCGCTCGTCTGGTTGCGGGATTATTATCAGCAGCGGCCGGCCGAACAGGTCGTGCCGATCATCGACGCGGTGTTCACGCGGATCCTCAAGCCGTGGTACGGGCAGCCCCGCTGGGAGACCGTGAGGCTCTACGAGGAGCACGATCCCCGGCCGCTCTTTCCGTCGCTCTGTGAGGCGGCTGAGCAGGTGCTGGGAATCTCCGCCAACTCACCGCTCATGCCCTGCCCCGAGCTCGGCATCGACCTTCCCAATCCGTATCACTTCCTCCAGCACGAGTTTCCACGCCGGAAGGGGCAGTCGAGGCTCTGGTACACCTCGATCTGTCACGGCGATCTGAACATGCAGAACGTCCTGCTCGACGAGCGGGAGAACATCTACGTGATCGATTTCTCTGAGACGCGGCCGCGCAATATCGTGTCTGATCTGGCCCGCCTCGAACCGATCGTGAAGTTCGAGATGGTCAAGATCGACGACGCCGTAGCCCTGCGGCAGATGCTGGAGTTCGAGAAGGGTCTCATCAGTTCGAAGACGCTGGACCAGATACCACCGTTCACCTATACGGGATCCGATCCTTCGGTCCACAAGGCTTACGAGGTGATCCGGCGCCTGCGCCGGCACGCCGACACGGTCACGATCTTCGAGACCGATATCGTGCCGTATTGGCTCGCCCTTCTCGAATGGACCCTGCCGGTGGTCATCTACGTGCAGATCTCGGACTGGCAAAAGAAGTACGCGGCCTACAGTGCAGCCCTGCTCTGCGAGGCGATCATGAGGTTGGAGTTATCCCGGTGAACGCCTGTCGTTCGAACTCACCTCTCTATACGGGCGAGCGCTTCCTCGGTTGTCGCGCACGTTTCGAGCATCCCTGAGAAACCGGATACGTCGAGTACCCGGCCGACGAGATCGCCCGGAGCTGCCAGGAGCAGTCGGCCACCGTCGGCGTTCAGGCGCTTGGCCGCAACGAGCAGTACCCGCAGACCGGCGCTGTTGATGTAGCCGAGCCCGGCCAGATTGACGATGATGCGCCGGTGTCCCTCGGCGATCAGGTCGAAGAGTCGTGCTCCGAATGGAGTGACCGTCTCTGCGTCCAGCCGCCCGGTGACCGCGAGCACGATGGCAAGGCCGTGTGACACCGTCGTGACTTCCACGCTGCCTCCTGCCTCCAGCCTACAGTTTTTTCTTCATGGTCAGGACGTTCCGTCCGTCCTCCCGCCGGTATTCCACCGAGTTCATCACCGATCGCACCAGGTGGATGCCGAGTCCGCCGATCGGCCGCTCGTCGATGCTCGCGCCAATGTCGGGGGCTGGCGCCTCCACCGGATTGAAGGCGCGGCCGTCATCCTCCACTTGCGCCGTCAGCACGTCCTGTTCGAGCGCCAGCCGCACGACGATCGGATGCTGCCGGCCATCGTCGTCGTGCGCATATCGAATGACGTTCGTGACGACCTCGTCGAGTGCGAGGTTCATGCTGAAGACAGCCTCCGGCCCGAGCCCCTCCGCCTCGCCGAACGCCTCGACGAGCCGGCTGAGCCTTTCCACCTCAGATAGCTGGTTGACGAGCGTGACTGAGATCGAGGGCGTCATGACGCATCCTCTCGGCTGCCATCCGGCGAGCCGCAGTAGCGCAGCGCCACGAGGGTGATGTCGTCGGCGGGGGGGGCGCCGGCCGTGAACTCCTCCACCGCGCGCGACACACGTTCCACGAGCTGCCGCGCCGTTTCGCCCGGCGCCGTGCGCACGCAGGCCTCGAGCCGCGACTCCAGGAAGAACTCTTCGTCAGGACTCGTGGCCTCCGTCACGCCATCGGTGTAGAGGACCAAGGCATCCTGCGGCTGCAGGGTCAGGCGGCCCAGCCGGTACGTCGCCGCGTCGGAAAGACCGAGCGCCGGCCCGCCGACGCGGGGCAACGGCTCGAGGCTGCCGTGGCAGCGGAGCACGTAAGGAGGATTATGGCCGCCGTTGCTGTAGATGACCTCACCCGAGGGGACGTGCAGCTTGCCACAGAACATCGTGACAAAGAGGCATGACGTCATTATCAGCGGACAGGTGCTGATTGAGCTTGCGGAGCAGCGCCGCCGGATCGAGCCCCCAGACGAGCGACGATCGGAAGAGCGTCAGCGTGACCGCCATGAACAATGACGCCGGTACGCCCTTGCCGGCCACGTCGCCAATCACGAAGTACAGCTCGTCTTCGCCGAACAAGAAGAAGTCGTAGAAGTCTCCCCCAACCTCTCGCGCCGGATGGATCAGGGCGTGCAGGTCGAACTCGGGCCGTTGCGGAAACGGCGGGAAGATCTTCGGCAGGATGCTCATCTGGATCTCGTGCGCCACACGCAGCTCACTCTCGATCCGTTCCTTAGCAGCAGTCGTGGCCGTGAGCCGCTCGATCGATTCGGCGAGCTGACCCGCCATGCGGTTGAAGGAGGCGGCCAGGCGGCCGATCTCGTTGCTGCCTTCGACGTCGACTCGCCGGCTGAGGTCTCCATCGGCGATCCGGGCAGTCGCCGCCGTGAGCTTCACGACCGGTCCGGCGATCGCGCGCGCGACCGACAGCGCCGCCAGCACCACGACGAGGAGCGTCGCACCGGCCAGGCCGAAGGTCAGCATCTTCAGACGCGCAATGGGACGGAACGCTTCCCGAGTGTCGATCTTGACGACCAGGCCGGCGCCGACGGTCGGCACATAGCGCCACACAGCCAGGACAGGCTCGCCGCGGTAATCCACTGCGAGTCCCTCACCGCGATAGCCGCGAGCGGAACGTTGAGACGGGGCCGCCTGCGACCCGCCGACGGGCACCTTGAGGCGAAACGCCGCGTGGGGGTCGTGCCGCAGCGGCGTGATGAACATCACATTTTCGCCGTCGCTCCGCGTGAGCA
>CAVTSZ010000004.1:0-76800 GCA_963737385.1 uncultured Actinomycetota bacterium | reverse complement strand
CGACAATGTCGCTCATCTACTACCGCACGTACTGAGTTCGCCGAATATGTCGCTCGTAGCTTGGCAGCCGCAACAGTCGTTGATCCCGTCGGAGTGCGGTTGTTCGGACCCGGTTTGTGGTAGTCCTGGTGACAAGGGGAGGTATTCGATGCAGATCCGACTAACAGCCGCGCTCGCCGCGGCAGCGATCACGTCCGGATGCGGTCTGATCGGGACGGAATCGACGGAGCCGTCCCAGCGATCCGGCGAGATCACCGTCGGTGATAAATCTGTACACACGCAATCCGTTAAGTGCACCCAAGATCAATGGGCGCTGTCGATCGAGGCGACCACTGACGGCGGACGCGCCCGGTCCTACCTGCAAATCGGCGGTGAAGTGCCGGTCGTCAGAACCGTCAGCATCGAGAACATCGACGGCTTCTACGGTATCGCGGGAGGCGACGTCGGCACCGCCGAAGCCTCCACCAATGGCAGCAGCACCTACAAGATCACCGGCACCGCCGTCGTCTCCGATCCGGCCAACCCGGGACAGACGACAGACATGCCTTTCTCGATCGAAGCACCCTGCTGAGCCGGCTTAGATCGCTTCCAGCTTTGCCACCTGATCGTTGAAAAGCTTCACCAAAGCGTTGGTGTCATTCGGCGAGAGGTCGCCGCCGGGCTTTTGGGTGAAGGCCACGGAAACGTAGAGGCCACGGCAAAGGCCGATGATGCCGGCGCCGTCAGCCCCTGGCGCGAAAATGCGCGTTGGGGTAGCCCAACTGGGCAGCCCAGACAGGGGCAAGGCCTCGACCGTGGAGGCCAGTCCTTGATATTCGACCGTTCGACACTTGCCAAGCAGAGTCGTGAAGTCTGGCCGCTCCGCGGATAGCACAAGGAACAAGTTGAAGACTTTGAGGTTCGTCGACGTGCCGGGGGACGTCGTCGACGACCAACTCACCGAGCCCGCTTCAGTGGGGGCCGGTCCCCAAAAGATCGGCGCACACTCGGGCGGATCCACCGGATCACTTGTTCCCTCTATGTCGCTACTGATGTCGGGCGCTGCGAATTCCATTGCGGCACTGTTGGGTACGGCCGACCGATCAACGAACATCGAACTGGTCACCTGCGTGAGCTCCGGTCTGCGCAGTGGTTCGCTGCTTTCCGGCGCTGCGGACTCGTTCACAGCAGATGAGCAGGAGACCGTCGACACCATCATGAATGCTGCTGCGGTCACTGCAGACATTCTCCAGTGACTCGCACCGCGCTTGAGCACTGTCGTTCCCCTCCGTGCCGTTAGTGCGGTCGATACCGAGATCAACTGGCGCCCGTCAATACGTGCGCGTGGTCGTCGTGCAAAACTACGTCGGCCACCACCACCGTGACGTTGTCGGGTCCACCGCTACGCAACGCCAGTTCGATCAGACGGTCGCCACATTCAGCGACATCGGGTATTTCCAGCGCCTCGCAGATCGTCTCCTCACTGACTGGGTCGAACAGCCCGTGCGTGCACAGCAGGAAGCGGTCACCTGGTCGCGCTTGCAGCGTCTTCAGCGTCGGGAGCTCGTGACCTGTCAGCCGTCGCATCATCCGTGCGCGCGCTGCGGGGGTCAGTCGGCTTTGATCGAACTGCGGTCCCGTGATGATCTGATCCCTGGTGATCTGATTGAGCTCTCCGTCGCGGAGCAGATAGGCGCGAGACGCACCGATGTGCGCTAACGCGATCCTCTCGCCACCATCGAAGTAGATCGCGGTCAGCGCGGTGCCCGTTCCGCGCAGCTCGCGATGCGCCTGGACATGATCGGCGATTGCCGTGTTCCCGTCGCGAATCGCGCGCTCGAGCTTGTTACGCATATCGCCGCCCGGTTTTTCGTCGTCCAGATGGGACAGCGCCGCGATGACCAGTTGCGACGCCACGCGGCTGCCCATCCCGTCGGCAACGGCCAGCAGCCGCGGGCCTGCATAGACGGAGTCCTCGTTCTCGGCACGCACCAGACCGCGATCGGAACGAGCGGCATATTGCAGAGCAAGCGCCCCCGCCCTCGCGCGAATGGTTCTGCGTCGCACCGTGGCCTCCGTACCGTCAGGCGTGGGCAGGGCGGCGCGTGCCGCCTTCGCCAGGTCTCGTGTGGATTGGTATCGGCGGCTTGGTTCTTTGGCCATCCCCGTCGAGATGACGTCATCCATCTGCTCGGGAACGGTGGGCTGTGACTCGGAGGGCTTCGGCGCGGGTGACAGCATGTGCGCCGCCGTGATCTGAGCAATGCTCTGATTCGGAAAGGGCTGCTTATTGGTCAGCGACTGATAGAGCACACAAGCCAGTGCGTAGACATCGGCGCGAGCATCGACCGGACCTGACGTGAAACGCTCCGGGGCCATGTAGGCCAACGTGCCGATCTGAACTCCGGTACCCGTCAACCGAGTGTGTTGGGCGGCGCGTGAGATACCGAAGTCGATGAGGTAAGCGAAGTCGTTCTCGGCGACCAAGATGTTGGACGGCTTGACGTCGCGGTGGACCAAGCCGATCCGGTGCGCCGCGTCCAGCGCCATTGCGACCTGCTCGATGATGCTCACCGCTCGCGCAGGCTCCAACGGACCGTCCTCGAGAAGAGTGTCCACATCGCGACCCTTGATCAGCCGCATCGTCACGTAGAGGCGTCCGTCGACTTCGCCGAACTCATGTATCGGGACCACATGGGGCTCGTCGAGGCCGGCTGCAGCCTGCGCCTCGCGGCGAAACCGCTCTCGAAACACCTTGTCGCTGGCATAGGTTTTGGGCAGAACCTTCAGTGCCACCACACGGTCCATATCCGGGTCATAGGCCCGCCACACCTCGCCCATGCCGCCACGGCCCATCAACTCGACCAGGCGATAGCGGCCGAACGGCGTGCCCTCCACGTGCACCTCCCGACAAAGTGCGGTTCAGCACACGATATGCCGTGCCGAACGCGACGGTGGGCAACGAGGAACACCCGACACCGGCTACATGAAGTCCGTCGATCCCGACTGCCGCTTCTTGACGCAGCCCGCGCTGGTAGCGATGCCTTCGGATCGCCACGGCTAGACGTTTTCATAATTATGTATGACAAAAGCCAGTCGAACACCCCCAAATCGTTGACTTTTGCCGACCACGGCCATACGTTCTGTGAGACATGGCCGTCAATACGCTCTGCCCCAACGTCTTCGACGCCGGACTCCCGACGCTGGCCTACGAGTTCGCCGAGACCCCCGCCGAGGTCTATCCGCGGATCCGGGCGGCACAGCAGCAGGCCGCCATCGCGATCGGTCCGTTCGGCCCCGAGATCCTCTCCCACGAGATGGTCCGCACGGTGCTGCGCGATCCGCGCTTTCACATCCCGCCCGGCATCATCCTCATGGCGCAAGGCATCACCTCCGGACCGCTGTGGGACAAGCTCGTCGACAGCCTGCTGTGCCTCGAGGGCGACGCGCACCGCCGGCTGCGCAGCCTGGTGTCCAAGGCCTTCACCCCCCGCGCGAGCGCACGCCTGCACGACGTCATCGTCGAGGTCATCAACGACCTCATCGATCATGTTGCCGCCCAAGGCCGTTGCGACATCGTCGCCGACATCGCCCGGCCCTATCCCGTTCCGATCATCTGCGCGCTGCTCGGCGCGCCCCGCGAAGACTGGCAGCAGTTCGCACTGTGGGCCGACGACATCTTCACCGCCTTCACCCTCAATCCCGACGGCATCGACGAAGCGCTCGTCATGCACGCCTGGGGCGAACTCGACGCCTACGTCGACGACATGGTCGCCCACCGGCGGCACACGCTGACCGACGATCTGCTGTCCGACCTCATCCGGGCCGAGGACGACGGCGACCGCCTCAACGCCGACGAACTGCGCATGCTCGCCGCCGGACTGCTGCTGGCGGGCACCGACACCACCCGCAACCAGCTCGCCGCATCCGTCGACGTCCTCGTCGACCATCCCGACCAGTGGGCGCTGCTGGCCCAACACCCCGAGCTGGCGCCCAGCGCCGTCGAGGAGACCATGCGCCACTCCCCGATCGCCTGCGGCACACTGCGCGTCGTGCCCGAAGAGATGGAGTTCGCCGGCGTCGTCTTCCCGGCCGCAACGATGGTGCTCGTCAATACCTTTGCGGCCAACCGCGATACCACCATCTACGACGACGCCGACCGCTTCGACATCAGCCGCGACGCGGCGCCGGCCGTCCTGACCTTCGGCGGGGGCATCCACTACTGCCTCGGCGCGAACCTGGCGCGACTGGAACTCTCCGAGGCCCTGAAGATCCTGACCCGCCGGATCAAAGATCCGTCGCGCAGCGGACCGGCGCCGTGGAAGCCGATGCTGGGATTGAGCGGGCCGACAACGCTGCCCATCGAGTTCTCCTGTGCGTAGCCACGGCTGGGCGGGCAATTCCCCCGCGACCGACGAAGAGGCCATCGACCGGATCCTCGACGTCGCCGACGCCATCATCGCCGAACGGGGACCGGCGCTGCGCATCGCCGATGTCGCACGCACACTGGGCGTCACCCGGCAGACGATCTACCGCTACTTCCCCAGCACCGACGAGATGTTGTTGGCCAGCGGAATGCGTTCCGCGCACGGCTTTCTCGATCAGCTCGCCGAGCACACCAGCGGGTTGACCGAACCCGCCGCGGCCATGGTCGAAGGCATCGCGTTCGCCGTGGAGACACTCGCCGACGACCCTCAATTCGCCAATGTGCTCAGGAACGGATCCAAGGACGGCGCGGCGGTTTCGTTGACGTCCGACACCGCACGGGCGTTCAGCCGCTCGATGCTTCACCGATGCGATGTCGATTGGGAGAGCCACGGTTTCGACGAGGCGGCGCTCGACGAGTTGGCCGAGCTGGGTCTGCGCACGTTTCACTCGATGCTCGTCGACCCCGGCGAGCCCGCCCGTGACGGCTTCGCCCTGCGCCGCTTCATCTCCCGGTGGTTGGGCCCGGCCATCGTGTACCCGCGGCTGACCCAGATCATGGACGCGCTACAACCTGTCGGTGTGCGGCCGCAACGCAGCCGACCGACCGCCGCTTCCTGACCGCAGCGCCGCCTATGTCACTGTGTGCGGCGGCCCCAGGTACGGGAACTCGTCGAGCGTGTCGGAGTGTGGGCTCAGTCCCGACGGCGGGCACTCGCCCTTGGTCAGGAACGCCAGCCGGTAGTCGATGACGTCATCGGTGAAGACACGGCCGTTCGGGTATTTCGCCGGTTTGGACGGGTTGAAGGCCAGCATGTCAGGCAGCGTGCCCTCGTTGTCGATCGCTCGGATGGCTTCTTCGCGCGTGTATCCGCCGGTGTGTCCCAACTGGTGGATGAACATGCCGATCCAGCGCTCCCGGTCGTAGACCGGCTCGCTGGCGTTGTACTCCTCCTTGGTGTCGTCGGTGTTGAAGAAGCTGCTGACCGACGGATGTCCCGCACGGTCGACGTGGAGCAGCTTGCCGTCGCGGCGCAGGCTGCATCTCCCCCAGATCCTGATATCGGGGTCCGCGCCCAGGAAGCTGGTCGGCATCTCGATCGCGGTGGAGAAGACGTTGGCCTCGGTGTTGGAATCAACTCCGGTCCAGGGTGATTCGCCGGGAAGAGTCAGTTCGGTGAAGTTGCGGCCTGCCCGAGGTGTCGAAGAGGTTCTTGACCCCGTCGAAGTCGAAGAAGAACGCGTCGCTGCGAGCACCGGCGAAGAACGTGAAGTCGCCGGACGTCGCGATGTGGGGCTCGTCGCCGACGAAGGAGACGGGGACGTTCGAGAAGATCTGTTCGCCGATGGCCTCGGCCTCCTCGGCGTCCGTCATTGGCGGCCAGATACACGTCGACGGTCTGTTTGCCGTCGCGAGGCTCGGAGAAGACGTAGCTGAAAGCGATGTCGTTCTTCAGATCTCCGTCGTTGTCGACTGCCACGCGGTAGATCGCCTCCGGGTGAAGAGCGTCGGCGAGGGGGTTGGCGTTCATGATGATGACCGTCCGCGACGGGTCGGCCGGCGAGACGAACGCATAGAGGTCGCAGAGATCCAGACGCTGATCGCCGAGGGGTGGTCCGAGGCTGAGGCCCGTGAAGTGGTTGGACATGCTCGATGGCCCTTTCGATCGGCGTTCATGGACGGCTACCGAAAGTTACGTCGGCGCCGACCCTCCGGCAAGCCTCGGTGGATCTAGAGAGGTCCCGGCCCGCGCGGCATCCTGATGTCCGAATCGTTGCCGATGTGGTCACCGCGCGGCCTAGACTGATGCACTGCTAGCGCGTAAATAGCGCGCAGTGATGCGAGGAGTGCATCGGTGTTTTCACTCGCCCGGCTGTCTTGTTTCGTCGCGGTCGCCGAGGAACTGCACTTCGGTCGTGCCGCCGAACGCCTGCACATGACCCAGCCGCCGCTGAGCCGGCAGATCCAGCAGCTCGAGAGCGAACTCGGCGTGCAGCTCATCGACCGCACCACGCGGACGGTCACCCTCACCCCCGCCGGCGTCGCCTTCCTCCCCGACGCGCGACGCATCCTTCAGCTCGCCGAGGGTGCAGCGCAGACCGTGAAGCGGATCCCCGAAGGCGACCTCGGCACCGTCGTCGTCGGTTTCACGGCGGCCTCCGCGCACGTCGTGTTGCCGCGGCTGCTGAGCGCGGCACGGGAGAAGCTTCCCGACGTGAAGCTCGACTTGCGCGAGATGGTCACTGCCGTTCAGCTCGAAGGTCTCATGACCGGCGAGGTCGACCTCGCCATGGGGCGGCCGCCGGTCAAACGGCCGGGTCTGGTGTCACGCCCGCTGCTGCACGAACAGCTGATCGCGGCGCTGCCGGAAGACCATCCGCTGGCCGGCCTGAACCGTCAGCTGACGCTCAACGACCTCGACGATCAAGACGTCATCATGTATTCGCCGATCCAGGCACGCTATTTCAACCAACTGCTGATCAGCACGTTCACCATCGCCGGGGCGTCGCCGCGCTACGTGCAGTACGTGACGCAGGTGCACACGATGCTGGTGCTCGTGCGCACAGGCATCGGCATCGCGCTGGTCCCGGCGTCGGCGGCGACGCTGCATCCCGACGGCGTCGTCTTCCGGACCATCGGCGCGTTCCGCGAACGGCCGGTGGAGCTCGACGCGGTCTGGCGCGCTGACAGCACCAACCCGGCCTTGCTGCGACTACTCAGAGATGTTCTGCCGCAGCGCGAGTGGACGACAGACGGTCTCGTGGAGGACGCTCTGCGGCTCTCGTAGAGTCCGCGATCCCTTACCTGACATGTTCTCGTATTGATCGAGTGCCGTTGGATAGCGGACATCGAGATGCCCTCTACCTCGTCGTGGTCGGAGCGGCCGGCGTTGGCGCCAGCGAAAGCCCGGTGTAGATCTCGTCGAGAATCGTCGGCAGCATGGCATTCGCGGTCGTCTTGGCGTCGGGCGACAGCGTCAGGTTGGTCCAAATGACAAGCGTCACATCGTTGTCCGGGTCGTGACCGATGAATGAGTTGAACCCCGGCAGCTCACCGCCGTGGTAATACATGGCAGCGTCCGGGCTGAAATGCTGATACGAGATCCCGTATCCGTACTTCTGCCCGTCGGGCAAATCCGGATCCTCAGCCTGCAGGCTGGTCAACCACTGCTGGTGGTAATCGGCGTTGAACACCTTGCCCGACACCAGGGCCTTGATCCACGTCGCCATGTCGTCAGCCGTCGAGATCGCCCCTCCCGCAGCGTTGGCGTACGACGAATTCTGGTTGGTGTAGTCGACCGGTTTCAACGTGCCCGCTCGTATATCTGCTTGCATCTCAGCCGGATACGGATCGTCGGCCAATGCGTAAATGGTGTCGCCGTACATGTAGCCGTGCGAGTACGGAGTCGGGATCGCGGTGTCGTCGATGGCGGGAAGCGACGTCTGGCCGAGGCCGACCGGACCGAACAACCGCTCCTGGAACTGCTGAGCCAACGGACGCCCGCCGGCTTTCTCGGCGACTAGACCCAGCAGCGCGTAGTTGGTGTTGCTGTACTCGTAGGAGGTGTCGGGCGCGAAGTTCGGCGGGCTCCCGAACGCGATGGCCAACACCTCCTGCGGCGTCCAGACCTTCGCCGGATCGGAGTCCAGAGAGTTCGAGAGTTCGGGCGCGCCGGTGTAATTGAAGAGACCGGTACGCATCTTCAACAGCTCGGCGATCGTGATGTTCGCGCCGTCGGGTACGCCCGGAACGTAGTCCGAAACGGGATCACTGAACTTAAGCTTGCCGTCCTGAGCGAGCAGCACGATCAGCGCCGCCGTAAAGGTCTTGGTGTTCGACGCGATCCGGAAATGCGTGTCCGCAGTCGGCGGCGTCTGCTCGCCGAGCTCCGTCGTGCCGACGGCCGCCTCGTAGCGTCCCTGCGGTGTCTGCACGACGACCACCGCTCCGGGAACGAAGAGTTCTTTGGCGGCCCGCTCCACCACCGCCTGAAACGCCGCCGCGTCAATCGGCCTGAGCGCGGAAGGACGCGGGGCCGCGCTGGTTGCCGTGGTGGTCTCCGATCCGGTCGTCGTCGGCGCCGACGTTGACGAGCAGCCGGCGATGACGAGGCCGACGCATATCGCGAGTGACGCGGTTCGGGCCGTTCTCCACATTGCCGAACCGTAGATCGTTTAGGCCGATGACGGAGTGGGATGGCCAACTGCCCGCGGTGACGACGAGGTCCGAGCGACGCGTCGCGAAACCGACGACGGCACGAATCCGGCCACTCGACGGCGGTTCCCACACATCGCGCAACTCGGCGGGCCATTCATACGCCGGTGCACCGTCGCGCACGAGGTCCAGCAGTCGCGGTTCGCCGAGGGCCCGCGCTGACGCCGCATACAGCTCCTCGATCCGCGCACTGATCACGCCATAGTCCAGCATTCGACCCAACCGGTTCTCGACGGCGACGAGGTCCTCGATCTCGATATCCGTGATCGGATACGCATCCGGCAGAACGTTTTTCATGGCGAGCAGCGTCTGCGGACCGCGCGCCCTCGGATGCCCGAACATCCGCCCGAGAAACGCCAATCGGCCGAGCGCCAGGTCAGCGTCGAGTACGAGCGCGTGTGCGAACAACACCCGTACGAGAACCACATTCATGAAGAACCGCTCCGCGAGCGTCTCGAACTCGGCAAGCCAACGATGCTCAAGGTATCCACCGACGACGCTCGCGTTGTGGGCCAGGTACCACGACCGCGCCGACGGTGCCCGGAAGAAGTCCACCCAGTGCTGCACGTTGGGCCGCGACGGCACACCCTCTTCACGCTCGACCAGAAGCTTCGCTTCCAGGGTGTCGCGCAGCAGATCCTCGTTGACGGCCCGCCACCACGGGCTGCCGGGCGCGTCGGAATCCAACGCATTGAGCACACCGCGCTCCTGCTGCCACCGCATGAACGCAACGACCGCCCGGCGGTACGGCCGATACGGCCGACTCGCGCCGCACAGGGCGTAAGTGTCTGCGGCAAGCCGGATCCGGGCCGTCGGATCGTCGCGCACCTCCGCCACCATCCGCTCGGCGTCACGCGCGGCAGTCATGAGGCCACCGATTCGGCGGGACGCAGCATCCGCGCACTCACCGCCGTCGAGATCGACGCGGGTGAATACCGGGCGATGTTGGCCATCAACCAGTTTCGGCGTCCTGGGATCACCACGGCCCGTCCGCGATCGAGACCCCGCAGGCCCGCGGCCACCACCGGCTCGGGCGACGCCAGGTTCTTATAGACCGCGACGCCTGACACGTCGGCACCGAGGGCGTCGACGAATCCTGTGCGCGTCGCGCCTGGGCACAGCGCCGTGACGGTCACCCCGGAACCCTTCGTCTCGGCACGCACCGCCTGACTGAACGACAGTACGAACGCCTTCGACGCACCGTACGTCGCCTGATACGGGCCGGGCTGGAACGCAATCGTCGACGCCACGTTGACGATGCCGCCGCGACCGCGCGCCAGCATTCCGGGCAGCACGGCGTGCGTCAGCTGCACCAGGGCGTCGACATTCACCGCGACGAGTTCGTGTTCGCGCCGGGCGTCGATCTCCGCGAGCAGTCCGTGGGTCCCGAAGCCGGCGTTGTTGACCAGAACGTCGACCTCTCGGTCGCCGAGCGCTGCGATGAGTTCCTCGACACCCGCGTCGGTGCCCAGATCGCCGACGACCACCTCGACGTCAATGCCCGGCGCCTCCTGCTGCACACGCTGCCGCACCTGCTGCAATCGCGTCGCATCGCGACCGGCCAGCACCAGCGGCATGCCGCGCTCGGCCAGCTGCTCGGCGAACACCGCGCCCAACCCCGAACTCGCACCTGTCACGACGGCCCAGCCGCCTCCGTGTTGCTTCGTCATCGCCCGACTCCTTCAAATGTTGACACTGTTAACACCAAGTGATGTTAGCATTGTCAACATGCCCGGTCCAGTCAAGATTCCCGATACTGCGAAAACGGCTGCGGAAGCCAAGCGCGACACCTATCACCACGGCGATCTGAAGCGGGCGCTGACGGACGCAGCGCTGCAGTTAGTGCAGGAAAAGGGGCCGAAAGGGTTCACGTTGCGGGAGGTCGCCCGGCGAGCGGGCGTCAGCGCCGCGGCGCCGTACCGCCACTTCGCCGACAAGTCGCAGCTGCTGGCCGCCGCGGCTACGCAGGGCTTCGTGCAACTCCACGAGACGTTGGACGCCACCGCCGCGGCGACAACCGACCTCACCGAGCAGGTGCTCGCGATGGGGCGAACCTACGTGCGATGGGCCGTCACGCATCCGGACTATTACCAGGTGATGTTCGGCTCCGAACTCGACAAGACCGAGAGCCCCGAAGTGCTCACCGCCGGGCTGCGCGCCTTCGACGACCTGCTCGACACGATCGTGCGGTGCCAGGACGCGAACCTGCTGCCCGCCGAAGATCCCCGCGAGATCGCCGGCCCCATCTGGTCACTGCTGCATGGCATCTCGATGCTGACCATCGGTAGCGATCTGTCCCACGTCGGTATCCGCGAGGATCCCGAGGCGCTGACGGAGCGGGCGCTGCGGGGAATGTTGTTCTGAATCCTTATGAGCGACACCGATTTCTTAGACGTCGCTCAGAGATGTTTCACCACAGGCTGAATAGACCCTTGATACCTCGCCATCACCTGGTGAGCAAAGTCGATGCGTGCTAACTTCGCCGCATGCGGTCAAAAGTGAAAGTTCTCATCGCCTCCGGCGGTCTGTTGTTGTCGTTGACCGCTGGCGCGGGAATCGCCTCGGCACAGGACCTCGGCGCGATCATCAACACCACCTGCTCATACCCGCAGGTGGTCGGCGCGCTCACCGCGCAAGACCCCGCCGCTGCCAACGAGCTGACCAGCTCCCCCATGGCAGTCGGCGTTGTGCAGGATTTCCTCGGTTCCGACGTCGCTCAGCGGCAGGTGACGGCCCAGCAGCTTCAAGGCATGCCGTCCGCTCAGCAGTACCTCGGCCTGATGTTGCAAGTCGCGGGCTCCTGCAGCAGCTTCTGAGACGAGTGGGCCGCTAAGCCGGCCCCTCCATGTTGCCCTTGCGGATGTCCTCGCGGCATTCGAGTCGCGTCTTCTTTGTCTCACTGACGCAGGCCCGGACCTGGTGCTCGATGTCTCCCGGATACACCTCGTCGGTGGGGCCGGGCGTGGCCGTCGGAGCCTGTACGGCGCCCTGATAGAGCGACCAAACGGGGTCACCGGTGGCCGGCAATCGCGAGCAGTACGCCTGCTGCCCGCCCGTCGTGAGGCCTGCAGCACCGAGGGTGCCGCAGTCGGCACCGACCAGAACCACCGGCTGGGCGGGAGTACTCGCTGTCGGCGGGGATTGCACGCTCGGCTGCTCCCGACGCCCGATGCCCAAGCCGATCGCAATCGCTCCGCCGATGAGCACCGCGACGACCCCCGCCGCCAAGAGCCCCAGCCGCAGCCGCCGCGATCCCGACTCATCCTTCGCGAGCTTGCTCCCCTGCCGCGCCGGAATTGCCGGTGCCGTCGGGTCGGTGATGCCCAGTTCTTGCGCCGTCACGGACAGGCCGTGGGCCATCGCCTCGGCGAAGGCGGTGCACGTCTCATAGCGGTCGGCAGGCGCCTTGGCCAACGCCCGGTCGAACGCCGGCCCCAACCCCGAGAGCTCGGGGATGCGGTCACCGATGGCGGGCGGCTGCGCCGTGAGGTGGTTACTGATGACCACCGCGGGGTTGTCGTGCTGGAACAGCTGCGCGCCGGTGAGGAGGTGGAAGGCCGTCGCGGCCAGCGCGTACTGATCGGCGCGACCGTCGAGAGCTTGGCCCATCAGCTGCTCGGGCGCGGCGTAGGCCACCGTGCCGACCGTCATGTCCGTGGCGGTCAGACCGGAAGAGTCCTGCACCCAGCGTGCGATCCCGAAGTCCGCCAGCAGGGCACGGCTGAATTTGGGGGAATTGGACTGGGCCAGAAGAATATTCGACGGCTTCACGTCTCGGTGCAACAGCTCCCGCTCGTGGGCGTAGTCCAGCGCTTCAGCCACGCCCGACACGATGCGCACGACATCCTCGGGCGGCAGTCCGCCGCCGCCCTGGTCCCGGAGAAGATTCGCGGCGTCGGTGCCCTCGACGAAATCCATCGTGATCCACAGCTGACCGTCGTCCTCGCCGCGGTCGTGCACGCCGACGATGTGGGGATGCCACAGCCGAGCCACCACGTCGGCTTCGCGGTTGAACCGCTCGCGATACTCGCGGTCGACGGTGAACTGCACCGGCAGAATCTTGAGCGCGTCATAACGCGGCAGCCGCGGATGCTGCACGAGGTACACCTCACCCATGCCGCCCGCACCCAGCGGACGCACGACCGTGTAGCCGGCGAAGACGTCGCCTTCGGCTAACGACATGGCATCGCGCCCGACATGGTGCCGTTATCGCCGCTTTGTGCCACTTCGAAACTTTCGCACGCGGGCGGTGCGGCCTGGCTGTTGGGGGCGGGTCAGCTGTGCCGGATAGCGCTGCCTGTCACCGCATTGAGAAACGCACTATAGTACGTGTACCCTGACTATAGTACGGCTACCACAACTATAGTCAGAGAAACCCTGAGGATAGATGCAGCTGAACCGCCCATTGGCGACTGTCACGCCGACTCTTGATGGCGATGTGCTCGCGGTACTGGCAACGCATGACGTCGCCTTCACCACCGGCCAGATCCATCGCATACTGAGCGCGTTCTCCGAGGAGGGGATCCGCAAGGTCCTGGCCCGGCTGGTAGTACAGGGGGTGGTTCTCGCTGACCGGGTGGGCAACGCCTTTGCATACCGGCTCAACCATGACCATCTCGCGGCAGAGCCGATTCAAGCTCTCGCACGGCTGACAAGCACATTCTTCACTCGAGTGGAAAGCCACCTCAAGGACTGGCCAGAACCACCGGTGTACGCCGCCGTGTTCGGATCCGCGGCGACGGGCACTATGACACTTCGCAGCGACGTGGACATCTTCCTCGTGCGCGACCGCGATGCGTCCGACACAGCGTGGTCCGATCAAGTCGGGAAGCTTGCCCAAACTATTTCCCGGTGGACGGGCAACGACGCTCGCATCGTTGAGTTCATGAAGGACGAGCTACGAACTGCTGGCGCCGAGCCGATGATCCGCGATGTGGTCGACCAGGGGCTCACCGTCGCCGGGTCGCGAGCCTGGTTGATCAGACAGCTCCAAGCGACGCCCGATAAAGGTGGAAGACGATGACCGGCCGCACCAGGGCGTGTAGCGACGCGATTCAAACAGGCCGACTGGAGAAAGCGACAGAGTTTCACGACGCGGCCGCACTGGTTGAAGACGTCTCGCCGAACGCTGCGGTTGAGCTCTTTGTGCTCGCGGGTATTGCGGCAGCAGATGCCATTTGTTGTAAGCGACTCGGCGTACACGCTAAGGGCGAGAACCACAATGAAGCGGTCGACCTACTGGAAAACGCCGATCCTGGTAGCGCGAAGTACCTCCGAACGCTTTTGAGCATGAAATCCAAAGTCGCATATACACATCAGTCCGTGAGTAAGGATGACCGCAAGAAGGCAAGCCGCGCGGCTTCGAGTCTGGTCGAGGAGGCACGCCGGATCGCGAAGCCCAAGACGAGCGACTAATTCGCTCAGAGGCGGGCACCTCTGCAGGTGCTACCGCGAGGCCGCGACCGGCATCGGCACCGGCGTGACCAGCCGCCCCGACTCCAGGAAGCTGTTCAGGTTGCGCAGCGTGAGATCCTCCATCGCCGCGCGGGTCTCGACGGTGCCGCTGGCCACGTGCGGCAGGACGACGACGTTGTCCATCGACAGCAACGGCTCCGGGACATTCGGCTCGTCCGCGAACACATCCAGGCCCGCGCCCGCCAACCGGCCCTCGACCAACGCCGACACCAACGCCTCTTCGTCGACGACGCTGCCGCGCGCGATATTGATCAGATAACCGCGAGGTCCGAGCGCGTCGATCACCTCACGACTCACCAACTTCTGCGTGCCGCTACCACCCGCCGCCGCCACGACCAACACGTCCACCGCTGCCGCCAACTCCGCCGGCGAGCCCACGTACGTGTACGCCGAACCCTCGACCTCGTGCCGGTTGTGGTACAAGATCGTGCACCCGAAAGCGCTGAGCCGCTTCGCGATTGCGCCCCCGATCCGGCCCAGCCCGATGATCCCGACACGCGTGTTGCTCACCTGGCGCGTCAGCGGGTAGTTCCCCTCGACCGGCCACTTGCCGGCGCGTACATACCGGTCCGACGCAGAGAACTGCCGCAGTGTGTCGATCGTCAATCCGACCGCGGTGTCCGCCACGCAGTCGGTCAGCACGTCCGGCGTATTGCTCACGACCACCCCTCGGGAAGCCGCCGCGTCGACGTCGGTCGTGTCGTAGCCGACCCCGAAGTTCACGACCGCGCCGAGGTTCGGCAGCGCCGCCATCAACGCCGCGTCCACGCCAGTGCGTCCCGACGTCACCACCGCGCGGACCTCGCCGCCGTGCTCGGCAAGGAAATCCGCCGGCTCGTCGGGCAGTACGTACGCCGCGTAGTCGTCCTGCAGCGTCTGCGCCAACGATGGCTTCAGCGGGCCAACCTGCAACACGGGACGATTCTCATGCGTGCTCATAGTGCTGCCCACGGTACGACGACCTGCGAATACCCGTCCAACATCCAATTGGCATGGACTTATATCCAAACGCGCATCACTAGCCGATTGCTAGCCGTCGCGGGGTATCGGTGGATAGCTGAAACACATAAAGGTGCTGCTCAAATGCGGTTTCAGGGCCACGCTGAGACTCGAACAAGCGTCCCAGAATCGCCCGATTTCGCCATTTGGCTGGGGTTGACGCTGTCGAAACCGCGTCCTTACCGTGTGTCTGCGATCACAAGCGTCATCCACATACGTGGACGTCACTCCAGCAGCCCGGAGGATCCATGAGCCCACGCACCTCACGACGACAGCAGGCCCTGGCCGTCGCCCTGGCGGGGATCACCGTCGCCGCCAGCGGCTGCACCGTCGCCAACTCCCGCCACGGCGGCTACGACCCCAACACCCTGCGCATCGTGCTGTCGCAGGAGCCGCCGACGCTCGAGCCCTGCGAGAGCTCACTGACCTCCACCGGCATCGTCGTCCGCTCCAACATCACCGAACCCCTCATCGAGCGCGACCCCAACTCCGGCGACCTCCAGCCGCTGCTCGCCACCGAGTGGCGCCAGACCTCGCCCAACCAGTGGACGTTCAAGGTCCGCGACGGCGTCACCTTCTCCAACGGCGCACCGATGACCGCCAAGGACGCCGCCTACTCCATCGACCGCGCCGTCAACTCCGACCTGAACTGCAACGTCGACGGCTACGTCTTCGGCGACGACCCGTTGGAGCTCTCCACCCCCAACGACAACACCCTCGTCGTCGGCACCAAAGAACCGGATCCGATTCTCCCGCTGCGCATCTCGTTCGTCGAGATCGTGCCGACGGGCACCAGCATGACCGAGAAGGTCCGCGAGCCCATCGGCACCGGCCCCTACGCCATCGACGACTGGGAGTACGGCCAGAAGCTGTTCCTCAAGCGCAACGACACCTACTGGGGCGAGAAGCCGGCGTTCGCCAAGGCCGAATACCAGTGGCGCAGCGAGGGCAGCGTCCGCGCCGCGATGATCACCAACGACGAGACCGACATCGCCGTGAGCCTCGGACCCGAAGACGGCGCAGGCGATCTCGGTGTTCCCGTTCCAGAACAACGAGACAACCGCGCTGCGCATGCAGGCCACCGAGGCGCCGCTCAACGACATGCGCGTGCGCCAGGCCATCAACTACGCCGTCAACCGCACTGGCATCGTCAAGGCGCTGTTCCGCGGTCTCGGCGATCCCGCCTCCCAGCTGATCCCCTCCGGCGTCGTCGGATACAACGACCAACTGCAGCTGTGGCCGCACGATCCCGACAAGGCCAAGAAGCTCATCGAGGAAGCCAAGGCCGACGGCGTGCCCGTCGACACCCAGATCCGCCTCATCGGCCGCACCGCCCAGTTCCCGAAGATCGCCGAGACCATCGAGGTGCTGCAGAGCGAGTTCTCCGAGATCGGCCTCAACGTCAAGATCGAGATGATGGACACGTCCAACCAGCTGCTCTACCAGCTGCGGCCGTTCCCCGAGGGCGCCGGCCCCTACCTGCTGATGATCATGCACGGCAACCAGGCCGGTGACGCCGCCTTCACCATGGACCAGTACATGCTCAGCGACGGCCCCCAAGCCGCCTACGGCACACCGGAATTCGACACGAAGATCAAGGCCGCCGAGGCCCTCACCGGCCAGCAGCGCCAGGACGCGTTCGCGAAGCTCTTCGCCGAGGAGCCGCAGGAGATCATGCAGATGGCCTACATCGCGCACATGAAGGGCATTCTCGGCAAGTCGTCCCGCGTCGACTACACCCCCAACTCCGCCACCGGTGACGAGATGCGGCTGTCCGAGATGACACCCGCCGACTCGGCCACCCCCACGGTCGCGCAGTAAGTAAGGAAGGCCAGCCCCATGTTCTCCTTCATCCGGCGCCGGACGTACACCAGCGCACTGCCGTTGATCATCGTGCTGCTCGGCGTGTTCCTGCTCGCCCGCCTCACCGGTGACCCCACCAACCTGTACCTGCCCGAGTCGGCGACACCGGAACAGCGCGCGGCCTTCGCCCAGGCCAACGGTTTCGACCAGCCGGTGTGGACGCAGCTCGTCGAGTACTTCAAGGGCGTCATCCACCTCGACTTCGGCACCTCGCTGCGCACCGGCGAATCCGCCACCGACATGGCGCTGCGGGCCTTCCCCGCCACGCTCCAACTCGCCTTCACCACAATGCTTCTCGCCATCGTCGGCGCCATCGTCATCGGCTGCTGGGCCGCCTACCGGCCCAACTCGCTGGCCGACCGGTTCTCCAGCCTGCTGTCCATGACCGCCGCGTCCATCCCCGACTTCTGGTTCGCCATCACCGGCGTCTGGCTCTTCGCGGTCCTGCTCGGCGTGCTGCCGACCTCCGGCGTCGACAGCGGCATCCTCTCCTGGATCCTGCCGATCGCCACGCTGATGATCCGACCGCTCGGCGTGCTCACCCAAGTCGTGCGCGGCGCAATGGTTTCCGCGCTCTCCGCGCCGTACGTGCGGCTGGCCCGCAGCAAGGGCGCCAGCGACTTCCGCGTCGTCACCCACCACGCCCTGCGCAACGCCGCCGCCCCCGCATTGACCGTCGCCGGCGACCTGGCCGTCGGCCTCATCAACGGCGCGGTCGTCGTCGAGGCCATCTTCGGCTGGCCCGGCATCGGCAAGCTGATGATCGACGCGATCCTGCAACGCGACTTCGCGGTCCTGCAGGCCGCGGTCCTGCTGACCGCCGTGAGCATCTTCCTGCTGAACATCTTCATCGACGCCTGCTACGCGATGCTCGACGCCCGCGTCCGCGAACCGGCTCGGGTCTAAAGAACGCGATAAGGGAGACAAAGACAATGAGCAGTGGACTCGATCTCGTTCCCGTCAAGCCGACGACGGCCACATCGTCGGTGAGCCGACCAAGCAGCGCGCCGCGTCGAAGTGGTTCCGGCTGCTGGTCAACGACCGCGTCGCCACCGTCGCGGCCGTGATCCTCGGCTTCGTCATCCTCACTGCGATCTTCGGCCCGATGCTCGTCGGCGACCTCGCCACCAAGATCGACCTCGACAACTCCAACCAGGCGCCGTTCACCTTCGCCCACGGCTGGGCCAACTTCCTCGGCACCGACCCGCTGGGCCGCAGCATGCTGGCCCGCCTGATCGTCGCCTGCCAGACCACCCTGTCCGTCGCGATCCCCGCCGTGGTGATCTCCGCGATCGTCGGCTCGGCGATCGGCATGTGGGCCGGCTACTACCGCGGCTGGCGCGAGACCGTCGCGATGCGCGTCGCCGACGTCATCATGAGCTTCCCGTCGCTGCTGCTCGCGGTCGTCGTCCTCTACGTGTTCTCGCCCAGCGCCGCGAACATCGTTCTGGTGCTGGCGATCACCCGCATCCCGGTCTACCTGCGCACCGCCCGCGCCGAGTCCGCCGAGCTGCAGAGCCGGCTGTTCGTCGACGCCGCCCGCACCTTCGGCGCTCCCGCCCGCTCCATCATCTTCCGCCACGTCCTGCCGATCGTGCTGCCGACACTGCTGACCGTCGCGACGCTGGACTTCTGCTACGTCATGCTCGCCGAGTCCTCATTGAGCTTCCTGGGCATCGGCATCCAGCCGCCCGACGTCAGCTGGGGCCTGATGGTGTCGCAGGGCCGCACCTACCTGCACACCGCGTGGTGGCTGTCGTTCTTCCCCGGCCTGGCCATCGTCATCACCACCGTGTCGGCCACCATCCTCGCGGCCTGGGCCCGCATCGCCACCGATCCTGGGCAGCGGTGGCGCCTGACCGTCCCGCAGAAGCGCCTGTCCCGCTTCGCCAAGACCACGAAGCGGATCTGAGAGGACGTCATGACCGCTGCAGTAGACCACAAGCCCACCGTCGGCCAGACCGACGCCCAGCCCGTGCTCGACGTCGACGGCATGAGCGTCGAGATCCGCACCATCAGCGGCACCGTCCGCGCCGTCAACGAGGTCAGCTTCCAGGCCCGCCGCGGCGAAACCCTCGCGCTGCTCGGCGAATCCGGCTGCGGCAAGTCGATGACCGCCACCGCGCTCGTCGGCCTGCTCGAGCCCGTCGCGGACGTCGTCGAAGGCACCGCCACCCTCGGCGGCGTCGACCTGTTCAGCGTCGGCCGCGCGAAGCGACGCGAGATGGCGGGCACCGAACTCGCGATCGTGTTCCAGGACGCACTCACCGCGCTCAACCCGCTCTACACCGTGGGAACCCAACTCGCCGAACCGTTCCGGATCCACCACAACCTCAGCGCGAAGGAAGCCAAGCGCAAGGCCGTCGACCTGATGGCCCGCGTCGGCATCCCGCAGCCCGAGTCTCGGCTGAACTCCTACCCCCACCAGTTCTCCGGCGGCATGCGGCAGCGCCTGCTCATCGCGATGGCCGTCGCGCTCAACCCCAGCGTGCTCATCGCCGACGAGCCCACCACCGCGCTCGACGTCACCGTGCAGGCCCAGATCATGGCGCTGCTGCGCGACCTGCGCACCGAGTACGACATGGCCGTCGTCCTCATCACCCACGACCTGGCACTGGTCGCCGAGGAAGCCGACCGCGTCGCGGTGATGTATGCAGGCAACATCATCGAAACCGGTCTGGTGTCCGAGGTTTTCGCCGACCCGAAGCACCCGTACACCAAGGGCCTGCTCAACTCCGTGCCCGTCAATGCCCGCCGCGGCGACGACCTCAAGTCCATCGGCGGGTCGCCACCCGACCTGCACGCCATCCCCGACGGGTGCGTCTACCAGGCCCGCTGCCCGCTGGCCCGCGAGATCTGCGCGACCAAGCGGCCGACGCTCGACACCGTCAGCTCAGGCTCAGTTACCAGCGCGGGCCGCAAGGCCGCCTGCCACTTCCCGGAAGAGGTATCGAATGTCTGAGAACCTGCTCGAGGTCCGCGACCTCCGCAAGTCGTTCCACGTGCCCAACGCCGGCAAGAAGAGGCTGACCGCGCTCGACGGCATCACCCTCGACCTCAAGCGCGGCGAGACGCTCGGCCTGGTCGGCGAGTCCGGCTGCGGAAAGTCGACGCTGGCAAGGACATTGCTGATGCTGGAGCGTCCGGACGAGGGGACCGTGCGCTTCGACGGCATCGACCCGTTCAGCCTGCGCGGCAAGGAACTGCTCGACTTCCGCCGCCGCGTGCAGATGGTCTTCCAGGACCCCTACGCGTCGCTGAACTCCCGGATGTCGGCCGGCGACATCATCGCCGAACCGTGGCGCACCCACAAAGGCTTGCACAAGAGCAGCAAGGACCGCGACATGCAGGTCCGTGGCCTGCTCGACCTCGTCGGTCTCGGCGCCAAGGCGGCCGACAAGTACCCGCAGGAGTTCTCCGGCGGCCAGCGTCAGCGCATCGGCATCGCCCGCGCGCTGGCCCTCGAGCCCGACGTGATCATCTGCGACGAGCCGGTATCCGCGCTGGATCTCTCGGTGCAGGCCCAGGTGCTCAACCTGCTCAACGAACTGCAGCAGCAACTGGGCATCTCCTACATCTTCATCAGCCACGACCTGTCCGTCGTCCGCCACGTCGCCGACCGCGTCTCGGTCATGTACCTGGGCCGGATCATCGAAAACGGCCCCACCGAAGCCGTTTTCGACCGACCCAACCACCCGTACACCGCGGCGCTGATGTCGGCCGCGCCGAAACTCGACAGCGCGCAGCGCAAGGACCGCATCCTGCTCAAGGGCGAGGTGCCGTCCCCGCTCAACCCCCCGTCGGGCTGCCGGTTCCGCACCCGCTGCTGGAAGGCCACCGAGATCTGCGCGACCACCGCACCGCCCAGCGCGGACGATCCGGCCGTCGACGGACACAGCGCCGAGTGCCACCATCCCCTGTTGTCCGAGGGGTCCGTGCTGGCGACTGCATGAGCATCTGGGGATATTGCATAGTGGCGGCGGCGATCATGTTGGCATCGGCGTTGCAGGCGTCGATCGGGTTCGGCATCGGCATGCTCGCCGCACCGATCGTCGCGCTCGTCGACCCCGCCCTCATCCCGGGCACCCTCATCATGGTCGCGACCCTGGTCACGCTCATGGTCCTGGCGCGCGAACGCGAGAACATCGACCTCCACGGCGCCAAATGGGCTCTGGTGGGCCGGGTTCCGGGCACCATCGCCGGGGCGCTATTGCTGATGATGCTGCCCGAGCGTGGACTCGCGATCATGCTCGCCCTTGTCGTCCTCGTCGGTGTAGCGCTCACCAGCTTCGGCTGGATCCCCGTGGCACGACGGCGCAACGTGGTACTCGCCGGGGCGGCCTCGGGTGTCCTCGGCACCGCGACGGCCATCGGCGGACCGCCGATGGCCCTGGTCTGGCAGCGCGAAGAAGGCGCGCGGTTGCGGAGCACGATGAGCGGCTTCTTCCTCGTCGGCTCCGTGATGTCCATCGTCGCTCTCGCGGCGACCGGCGCGGTCAACGGACACACAATGGTGATGTTCGCGATCCTCACCCCCGCCGCGGTCATCGGCTACGTGCTGTCCCGCGGCCTGAACCGTGTGCTGGATCCGAAACGACTGCGCTGGTTGGCGATCGGCGTCTCAGCGGTGGGCGCCGTCGTGCTGATCGGCCGCGAACTCCTGGCGATAGGAGGCTGACGTGTCCGACAAGCCCCGGTCCGATGTCGCCGGCTCGGCGGCTCCGGCACCCGACCTCGCCGTACGCAAGGTGAAGTCCGCCGTGCGGACCGTGGAACTGCTGGAGTACCTGGCCGCCCGCCACGACGATCCCGCGCGGCTGCGCGAGATCAGCCACGCGCTCGACATGCCACGCAGCAGCGCCCACGCCCTGCTGCGCACACTCGTCGCGCAGGGCTGGGTGCGCAGCGATGCGACGGGCACGCTGTACGCGATCGGTGTGCGGGCGCTGCTGGTCGGCACGAGCTATCTCGACAGCGACCCGTACCTGCCGCTCATCACGCCGTTCCTCGACGACCTGCGGTCGGACCTCGACGAGACCTTCCACGTCGGCCGCCTCGACGGCACCGACATCGTCTATCTGGCGACGCGGGAGTCCAAGCAGTACGCCCGCACGTCGAACCGCGTCGGCCGGCGACTGCCCGCCTATGCCACCGCGCTCGGGAAGTCGCTTCTCGCGGAGCGATTCGGAGCTGACCGCGACGCGTGCGTCCCGGCGGCGCTGACGCCGTTGACCGACAAGACGATCGTCGACCGCACGACTCTCGACGCGCAACTCGATGACGTCCGCATCCGCGGCTACGCCACCGACGACGAGGAGAACACCACAGGGCTGCGGTGCTTCGCCGTCGCCCTGCGCTACTGCCAGCCCGCCCAGGACGCCATCAGCGCGTCGGTACCCCTCGACCGGTTGACCCCCCAGCGCGAACGCGAGATCGCCGATGCGCTGCGCACCATGGGAGACAAGGTGTCTCGCGTGGTGCGGCCCCTGGCCAACGGCGACAGATGGTTCGCGACCCGAGTATCAGGAGATTGAGAATGAGCACACCCGTCGTCCACGACCTCACCGTGATCCCGATCGCGGGGCGCGACAGCATGCTGCTGAACCTCAGCGGTGCGCACGGCCCCTTCTTCACCCGAAACCTGGTGGTTCTCACCGATTCCGACGGCAACACCGGCGTCGGCGAGGTGCCCGGCGGGGAGGCCATCCGCCGCACCCTCGAGGATGCCCGCACGATCGTGACCGGCCGCAGCATCGGCGATCACCACGCGATCCTCAACGATGTGCGTCGTACGTTTGCCGACCGTGACGCCGGTGGCCGTGGCGCCCAGACGTTCGACCTGCGCATCGCCGTGCACGCGGTGACGGCCGTCGAGTCGGCGCTGCTGGATCTGCTCGGCAAGCATCTCGAGGTTCCGGTCGCCGCGCTGCTCGGCGACGGGCAGCAGCGCGACCGCGTGCAGGCGCTGGGATATCTGTTCTTCGTCGGCGACCGCACCAAGACCGACCTCGCCTACCAGTCCCCGGCCGACGAAGATGCCGACGCCGACGAGTGGATGAAGGTCCGGCACGAGAAGGCGCTGACACCGGAGACGGTCGTCCGCCTCGCCGAGGCCGCCCGCGACCGCTACGGGTTCCGCGACTTCAAGCTGAAGGGCGGCGTGCTGCCCGCACCCGACGAGGCCAAGGCCGTCATCGCGCTCGCCGACCGCTTCCCCGACGCGCGGATCACCTTGGACCCCAACGGCGGATGGCTGCTCGCCGACGCGATCACGACGTGCCGCGAGCTCACCGACGTGCTCGCCTACGCCGAGGATCCGGTCGGGCCCGAAGGCACGTTCTCCGGCCGCGAGGTGATGGCCGAGTTCAAGCGGGCCACCGGCCTGCCCACCGCGACGAACATGATCGGCACCGACTGGCGCGAACTCGGCCACGCGATCCGCGCCAACGCCGTCGACATCCCGCTGGCCGATCCGCACTTCTGGACGATGGCCGGCTCGGTGCGCGTCGCGCAGCTCTGCGATGCGTGGGGCCTGACGTGGGGATCGCACTCCAACAACCACTTCGACGTGTCGCTGGCGATGTTCACCCACGTCGCCGCCGCGGCGCCCGGCGACATCACCGCGATCGACACCCACTGGATCTGGCAGGACGGCCAGCGCATCACCAAGCAGCCGTACGAGATCGTCGACGGCTACCTGACGGTGCCCGAGAAGCCGGGTCTCGGTGTGGAACTCGACGACGAGGCGGTGGCCGCCGCACACGAGCTGTATCAACGGGAAGGACTCGGCGCCCGCGACGACGCGATCGCCATGCAGTACCTGATCCCCGGCTGGACCTTCGACAGCAAGCGCCCGGCGCTGCAGCGATGAAAATCGTCATCGCCGACGCCAACCTGGTCCCGCACCGCGAGCGGTTCGAAGCAGCCGTGCCGCCGGGGAGCGAGGTGCACTGGCATCCAGGCGGGGCGCCTTTGGACGAATTGCGCGACGCCGACGTTCACGTCGGAAGCCGATTCACCGCGGAGATGGCGTCGGCGGCCGAGAAGCTCCGGCTCATCCACGTCGCGGGCGCGGGCACCGACAAGATCGACTTCGACGCGGTACCGCCTGACGTGCTGGTGGCCAACACCTTTCATCACGAGCGCTCGATCGCGGAGTACATCGTCGCCTCGGCGGTCATGCTGCGCCGCGACTTCCTGACGCAGGACCGTCAGCTGCGCGAAGGCACGTGGGCGACATCGGTTTACAACCCGGCGCTTCCGCAGGTACCGACGCTCGGTGAGGCCCGCATCGGGTTCGTCGGGTTCGGGCATATCGGCCGGCGGGCGTGGAATCTGTTCCGCGCCTTCGGGTGTAGTGCGGCGGCCGTGACCGGGTCGGGTCGGGTGCCCGACTGCGGGCTGACCTGGGCGGGCGACGCCGGCGAGTTGAACCGGCTGCTGCAGGAGTGCGACGTCGCGGTGGTCTCCGCACCGTTGAACGAGCACACGGTCGGGATGATCGGCGCCGAGCAGTTGCGGCATCTCGGCGCGGACGGCGTGCTGATCAACGTCGGCCGCGGACCGCTGGTGCAGGAGCAGGCGCTGTACGACGCGCTGGCAGGAAACGTGATCCGGGCGGCGGCGATCGACGTCTGGTACCGCTACCCGTCAGCCGACGGCACCAGCGCCCCAAGCGATCTGCCGTTCGCGGAGCTGCCGAACATCCTGATGACACCGCACTCGTCGGGCGTCACGCGGGACACGTTCGCCGGTCGTGCCGACGACATCGCCGCCAACATCGGACGGCTGCAGCGCGGCGAGGCGCTGAGAAACCTGGTGACCCGGTAGTGTCGTGAGTTGCGTCGGACTCGCACACTCATTGCGGCCTTGCCAACATACGAGCGACATTTTCGCTCAAGTACTACCAGCCCAATAAGTATCAAAGACTTTGTCGCTCATATGTTGGCACAGCGAACAGTTCACCTGGGCACGCTTCCCTGCTGAACGCGAATCAATGAGCGCACTAGTCCTTGCCGCTGTCGCGCGCTGTTTTCCGCCCCGCCTTCTCGGCCTCAGCCAGATCGCCGACGCGGTTGGCGTGGGCGCGCTTGGCCGTTGCCGCGCTGCGCTTCTCGGCTGCGTCATTCAAATCCGCCTCTGCCACCGCGGTCGCCGAGCGCTCGGCCGCATTTATTCTCTGCTGCTTGGCGCGTTTTGCGGTTTCGACCCCGATCAGTTTGGCCGCAGCCGCCTCGTCCACCCGCTTTTTCACCTCAGCGGTCCGCTTGGCCGCAGTCTGCGTGGCCTGCCGCTTGCGCTTCTCGGCCGTCGAGCGCACCTCGTTCACCTTGCGCTGTGTCGTCGCGCGCGCCTCACCAGGCGCGGTGGCGGCGCTTTCTTGCTTGCGACGCAGTTTGTTGTCAGCCTGCTCCCTGGTCTGGGTGGCCAGTTCGTCGAGTCGCGCGGCCTCGCCCAACGCTTCACTGCGCTCGACGCGCGCAGCGCCACGCTTCTCGACCTCGGAGTCGCCGAGCATGTTGCCGACGACAGCATCGACCGCCCCGACCGAACGCTCGTAGAGCAGTCGCGCAGGCGCTTCCGAGTCGACGCCGGCGAGGACACGTTGTTCGAATAGTCGCAGCGGCACGCGGGCGATCCGATACTGCAGTCGCAGTGCCGCGAACGGAATCTCGGTGATCTTCATGGTCAGCTCCTGTCGGTGTCGGCGGTCAGGCCGGGTCAGAGTGGTCGATAACCTCGGCGCGCCGTCTCAACTGGTTGGCCTCGGCCTGCGTTCGGACGGCCTCGTTCACGGAATGCCGATGCTCGTCGACGGCGTCGGAGTACTCCTCGACGGCAGCGTGGGCTTCGGCGCGTTCGTCTTCCTTCGCGCGCACAACCGCCTGCTGTGCGTCCATCTCCGCCTTCGCCTGCTCCCGAATCGCGTCCCGGCGCCCAGCCTCCTCGGCCGCGCTCTTTGCGGTGGCCTCCTCGCCACGCACTCGGGCGGTGACCGCCGCTGCGTCCGCGCCGACCTCCAGTCGCCGTTCGGAGGCGTCCCGCTTCGCGTCGTCCGCCAGGGACTTCGCCTGCGCGGCCTCTGCGTCCGCCTCGGCTTCGGCCCGGGCGGCTTCTCGACGTTCCTTCGCGTCGGTCTGGTCGAGCTGACCCTCAGCGGTCAACGAATCGTTGCCCGTCACCGCCCCGACGATCTCTTTGGCCTTGCCCTTCACCGAATCCACCAGAGCCTGACGGGCCTCGCCCGACTTGTCACCCTGCGTCATTGCATCTCCTCCGGTCACGCACCCGACGGCTCTCGAACGAGTCATCATGTCCGCACTACAGGTTCCACATATTGACCGGTTGAAACCCCGTTGTGACAAGCCCCCGAGTTACTCAGGTTCCCCGGTCGATCGAGTCGAACGCGTTCTGCGATTGCTCGAAGGGCTCCGACGTAACACCCAGCTGGTTGCCGAAGGGGTGATCCAGCCAGAAGACGATGAACAGCAACAGGCCCAGCAGGACGGCGACGGCCCCCAACAGGCCGATGTGTGCGCGGGTGCTTCCCAGGCGCATGAAGCCGCCGAGTCCCAGCAGGACGACGCCGCCGAACAGCAGGCCCGTCCAGAGCAGGCCGGGTATTCGCGGCTTGGCGTCCAGGACCCGTTGATTGCGCTCCGACGCCAAAGTGGTCAGCTGGTCGAGGAACTTCTGACTGATCGGGCTCGATGAGAGGCTGGACTGCTCGCTGCCGAGTACCCGGTACATCTCGTTGAGCGCGTCTCGCGCACTCTCGGTCCCGCTGCCGCCACGTACCGCGTCCTGCCATTCGGGGCCGGCTACGGCGTCGGTGTACTTGCGGAGCAGCACCCGCATCTGCCCCTGCTCTGCGGCGGGCATCCCGACGGTCTGCCGGTACATCGTGGTCACCGTCGACGCCTCATTGGAGACGTTGGCCTCAGCCGAGGAGAACTGCTCCCACGCGACCACGATCACGAACCCGAGCAGAGCGCCGTAGACGAGGCCGACACAGGTCATGAACGGCGACAGCGCGCCGTTGTGCCCTTCGCTCACCGAGTCCGGAAGCATGCGATGCGACAACCAGATGCCGGCCGCCGCGACCAGCACCGCCCCGACGAGGGACAGCGCCAGAAGCCCCCACAGCCCCGCGATCCCGAACTCACCCATGACTAGCCTCTCCGCGTTGAGCGCCGGTCCCCCGCCCGGATGCCCGGACACCCGTCAGGATGCACAGGTACTCGGTGCCCGAGAGGCCGTTCGCGCCGAACACACGATCATGCCCGACTTCGGTGGATGTAGCCGTTCACCGACGTCGCCGGTGATAGGCAAGAGGGGTGGATTTCGCGAGCTGGAGCCTGGGCCTGGCGCTCATCGTGCTGACCATCGCGATCCACACGACCGCGGTGGTGCTGATGGCGTTCGGACTGGAATCGAAGATCCGGCCCGGTCCCCCGATGGTCGACAGGCGACGGGCGGTTCCGATCGTGATCGCCCGCATCGGCGCCGTCGCGGTGGCACTGGCCGCCTTGCACGGCCTGGAAGGCTTCCTGTGGGCGCTGGCGTACTGGTGGCTCGGCGCACTCGATTCGCTCACCCAGGCGTCGACCTACGCACTGGCCACCCTGACGACGTTCGAGATACCGGGACTGACTCTGCCGCCCCGGTTCCAGATGATCAGCGCCCTGCAAGCGGTGAACGGTGTGCTGCTGTTCGGTATCACCACGGCGTTCCTGTTCGCCGTCATACAGGTTCACTGGAAACTGCTGTTCCCCCACAACCTCTCGGTCGCAGGCGAATAGCTCACTGCGGCATGCCTTGTCGGCTGCGGCTCGAATCAGCTAGGTTCGGCCGTCGCCGCTGCCGGCACGTGTCGCTTCACGGTTTCGTCCAGCGTTTCACGCAGTGCACTTATTTCCTTGAGCAAGCGGTCGAGGTCGTCGCGCCCGATATGCAAGACCTCGGCCTTGCCGGCCGTCGTGACGGTGGCATTGCGCAGTTTCCCGCGGCGAAGCGCCGATTCGCCGATGATCTCACCCGGCCCGACCGTGGCGATGCGGTCTTGGCCGACGTACACCCCCGCCTCCCCGCTGAGCAGGATGTAGCAGGCGTCCGACGGCGTCTGCTCACGAATCAGCGGCCAAGGCCCCGACGTCGAGGTGCGATGTGCTGCTTTCACGAGACGCTTCAGGTCGTCGTCAGAAAACTTCGAGAATGTGGGAAATTCCCGTAGCCGTTGGGCGCTTTCTTCTTGTTCTCGCCGGAGAGCCTCTGCAATGGCACGTCCGGAATGGCTGTTGCTCATGGTGGGGTCCCCGATCCGCGATATGGCCCTGACGTCGAGAGCCTAGCCATCGACAGCGGTCTGCAGGCCGAAACGCGGAGATGTTGACGCTCGCGGGTCTCCCACCTCGGTGAACGTCGGTCTGATAGCAGCATTTGCCGGGTCAGGGCCGCACCAGCGCCGCCAGCTGGCAGATAACTCTGGCCCACGAGGGTGCCGACGACGTGGGCCGCGCTGGATCCGCCGCCGGCCGCGGCAGCACCCTCTCTCATCGTGTGGTGAGCACCAGCCCTGAATAGCCTTGCTGTGCAGCATCGTCCAGATACTTTCGGTAATTGCCGAACCCGCCGGCGTAGGGCATGAACACCCGCTTCTTGCCGTCGATGTTCGCCCCGAGGTACCAGGACGACTGCGCCTTGAGAAACAGCGTCCGCCCGGCGGCCTCGGCGACGTGGTCGGTCCAGGCTCGTGCGGCGTCACGCCGCGGTTCGACCTCGGTGATACCGCGGTGACGGGCCGCGACCATCAGATCCACCGCCCAGTCGACCTGAACCTCCGCGTGCAACACCATGTTCGCGAGCACCGACGGGCTACCCGGCCCGCTGAAGCTGAACAGGTTCGGCAGCCGCGGCACCATCACGCCCAGGAATGTCACGGGTCCGTCAGCCCAGATCTGCGACAGTCGGTCGCCGCCGGGGCCGACCGGGTCGATCCGGGTCATCGCCCCGGTCAACGCATCGAAACCCGTGGCGAACACAAGCACATCGCACGCGTACGACGCCGAAGCCGTGCGCACCCCGTCCGTCGCGATGGCCTCGATCGGTTCTCGGCGCAGATTCACCAGCCGCACATTGTCGCGGTTGAACGTCTCGTAGTAGCCGGCATCGGTGCAGATGCGTTTCGTGCCGATGGGATGGTCGGTCGGAATCAGGTCGTCGGCGACCTCGGAGTCGGAGACAATCTCGCGAATGCGGTTCTCGGCGAACCGTCGAGCGATGTCGTTGGCTGCCAGTACCGACGTCTGATCAGGGAACGTCTTGCTGAACAGCACCCCGCCGTCGCGCCACCGGCGCCACAGCGCCTCCTCCCGTTCCTCGGGATCCGTCTCGAGCGCGCTCTTGTGGTAGGTGCCGTGCGGTGTGCCTGCCGGCGCGTACGCCGACCGGTGACGACGCTCCGGATACTCCTGCCGGATCCGCTGAAGGTCGTCCTCCGACCACGGGTGGTTGGGCATCGGCACCGTGTAGTTGGGCGAGCGTTGGAACACCACCAGCGACTCGGCCTGCGCGGCGAGGATCGGCACCGCTTGAATGCCCGACGATCCGGTACCGATCACGCCGATCTTCTTGCCGCGCAGGTCTGGATCCTCGCGCGGCCACGCCGCGGTGTAGTACACCTGTCCCGCGAAGTCGGTGAGCCCCGGGATGTCGGGCCGGTTCACCGCTGACAGACAACCCGTGGCACACAGGAGATACCGGCCGCGTCTTTCGCCCGCCGAAGTCTGCACCACCCACTCGCCCGCGTCGAAGCGCGCTCCGGTGACCTCGGTGTCGAACTCGTAGTGGCGCCGCAAGTCGAACCGGTCCGCCACATGGTCGAGATACGCCAGGATCTCGGCTTGCCCCGCGAAGCGCTCTGTCCACGTCCATCGGGACTGCAGATTCTCGTCGAATGAGTAGGAATAGTCGACACTTTCGACGTCGCAGCGAGCCCCGGGGTAGCGATTCCAGTACCACGTGCCGCCGACGCCGGGGGCCGCCTCGATGCCCAGCACCGTCAGACCCTCCGACACACACCGGTGCACGGCGTACAGCCCGGCGAAACCGGCACCGATGACGATCGCGTCGACAGTCACGCCGCGGCCACCAGGCTGCGCATGTCGGCCCACAACAGGTCACGGGCCGACGCCCCCGCCGCGAACGGCATGATGGTCACGAAACCGTGAAACAGGCCGGGGTAATCCCGATGTAGCACAGGGACTTTCGCGGCCCGTAACCGTTGCGCATAGTCGACCCCCTCGCTGTGTAGCACGTCGAGTCCGGCGGTCACCACGACCGCGGGCGGCAATCCGTTGTGCGTGGAGGCCCTCGCCGGCGCCACCAGGTGCGCCGGTGAGGGTGGCGACGTCCCGCCGAGGTACTGCTGCCAGTACCACTGCATCGCCGCACGGGTGTTGACGAACCCGCTGGCGTACGCCTGGTAGCTGGCCGTGTCGAAGGTCGGGTCGATGACGGGATAGATCAGGACCTGTCCGACGGGTTCCGGTCCGCCCTCCTCGCGACACCGCAGCGCGGTGACCGCGGCAAGATTGCCACCCGCGCTGTCTCCTGCAACCAGCACACGTGCCGGGTCCACGCCGAGCTCGGATGCCTGCTCGATCACCCAGCCGAACGCGGCGAATACATCCTGAGCGGCTGCCGGCGCCCGATGTTCCGGCGCGAGCCGGTAGTCCACCGACACCACCACCGAGTCGGTGTGTCGTGCCATCGCCCGGCAGAAGCTGTCGTGGGAGTCCAGATCGCACAGCACGAAGCCGCCACCATGGCAGAAGACGACGGCGGCCCGTGTCTCGCGTGGGCCGTGCGGCCGGTAGATCCGCACCGGTATCTCACCGGCCGGGCCGGGTATGAAGCGGTCCTCGGCGCTCGCTACGTCGTCGATGTTCTCGACGGGCAGGCGGCGCGCGGCGATCACCGCCCGCGCCTCCGGGGCGCTCATCGTCTCGACAGCGGGAAAGCCGTCGTTCATCGCACGCATGAAGGCCGCGACGCCGTCGTCCATGCGCACTCCTTCCCGAGCCGAACGTAATACACGCACACTCTGGACAGGTGTCCAGGCACACTCGAATCTTCTCAACCCGGCGCATCTGCTCGACGTGCCGAGCAATACTCAGATCGTCAATGATGTGCCGTGCCAGGTGCGGAATTCAGTGTGAGGAGTACGCCGATGGTCGCCCCGAACCTGCCGAAGGGCTTCGACTTCACCGACCCCGACATCTACGCCGACCGGTTGCCGGTCGAGGAGTTCGCGGAGCTTCGGCGTACCGCCCCGGTCTGGTGGAACGAGCAGCCACCGGACGTCGGCGGGTTCGGTGACGGCGGGTACTGGGTGGTGAGCAGACACCGCGACGTGCGCGAGGTGTCGCTGCACACCGATGTGTTCTCGTCGGCGGAGAAGTCGGTGGTGCCGCGCTACAAGGTGACGGGCGGCGGCGGACAGATCGAGGCGGGCCGGGCGTCGATGATCATGATGGACGATCCGGAGCACACGCGGTTGCGCAAGATCGTGTCCCGCGGATTCACACCCCGCTCCGTCGAACGGCTTCGGGCTGAACTCGGCGAGCGGGCCCAGCGCATCGCCGCGCAGGCCGCCGAGGCGGGATCCGGCGACTTCGTGCTGCAGGTCGCACGCGAGTTGCCGCTGCAGGCGATCGCCGGCCTTCTCGGCGTGCCGCTCGAGGACCGCGAGCAGCTGTTCGACTGGTCCAACAGGATGATCGGTGACGACGACCCCGAGTTCGCCGAGTACAACGCGCTCGATTCTGCGGGCGAGATGATGTGGTACGCCATGCAATTGGCCGAGCGCAAGGCGAAGGAGCCCGGCGACGACATCGTCACCACGCTGATCGACGCCGATGCCGACGGTCAACTCAGCGAAGCCGAGTTCGGGATGTTCGTTGTCACCCTGGCCATCGCGGGCAACGAGACCAGCCGCAACTCGATCACGCAGGGGATGATGGCCTTCACCGACTTCCCCGACCAGTGGGAGCTTTTCAAGGAACAGCGGCCCAAGACAGCCGCCGACGAGATCATCCGCTGGGCCTCACCCATCACCGCGTTTCAGCGCACGGCGCTCGTCGACACCGAACTGGGCGGTGTGCACATCAAGAAGGGCCAGCGGGTGGTGTTGTTCTACCGCTCAGCGAATTTCGACGAGGACGTCTTCGACGACCCGTTGAGCTTCAACGTCCTGCGCAGCCCCAATCCGCACCTGGGGTTCGGCGGCACCGGCGCGCACTACTGCGTCGGGGCCAACCTGGCCAGGATGACCATCGACCTGATGTTCAACGCGATCGCCGACCACCTCCCCGACCTCACGCCTCTCGCCGCACCCGAGCGACTGCGGTCGAGCATGATCAACGGCATCAAGCACTGGCAGGTCGACTACCGCTCCGACGCGGGGTCTCGGGCGGGCGCCGGGCGACGGTAGATATGTTGGCCGGGCGGCGGTAGATATGTTGGCCGTGCCCACCTACGCGCGAGAAATTCGCTGCGCAGTTAGTCCATCTCAGTTGTGAGCGAATTATTCGCTCAGAGGCGGGCAGACGCATCATGTGTCCTGACGGCCGATATGGCGTAATCCCTTCCCCGCGCAGCACGCTCCCACAACACCCCGTCACCCGCGCTGACACCCTCCTGAATCAGTTGGCGTTTGAGGATCTTGTTGGTTGCCGTCTTGGGCAGCGCTGTATTGATCCGCACGTATCTCGGCCACGCCTTCGGTGACAGGTCGGGCTGCGCGGCCAGAAATTCCTCGAACTGCTTGGGCGACAACGTGACACTGTCGTTCAGCACGACGGCTGCCATCATCTGATCGCCGACGCGTTCATCGGGTACCGCGTACACCGCAACATGGTTGATCTCGGGTAGCCGTTGCAAGATCCGCTCGACCGGACCTGCCGCGAGGTTCTCGCCGTCCACCCGCATCCAGTCGGCAGTCCGGCCGGCCAGGTAGATCCAGCCGTCGGCGTCGCGGTAGGCCAGGTCGCCAGACCAGTACATGCCGTGGCGCATCCGCTCGTCGGTGGCGGCGGCGTCGTTGTAATACCCGGTGAAGCCGCCGGCGCCGAACGTGTTGACCAGCTCGCCGACCGCCTCGTCGAAGTTGGCCAGCGCACCGTGCTCATCGAAAACCGCTGCCGCACATTCCGTCACGGTGTCGGCGTGATAGACGCTGACACCCGGATATCCCTTGCCGATGGACCCCGGCGGAGTCCCGTCCTCGCGCATGACGACGACCGCGAACTCGCTGGAGCCGAAGCTGTCCACCACACGGCACCCGAATCGCTTGGCGAAGTCCTCGATGTCGCGTTCGGTGGCTTCGTTGCCGAACGCCGCGCGCAGCGTGTTGTCGGCATCGTCGGGCTGTTCGGGTGTGGCCAGCACCAGAGCGAGCGGCTTGCCGACGTAATTCATGTAGGTGACGCGATATCGGCGGATATCGGACAGGAACCGCGACGGCGAGAATTTCGCCGGTGCCATCGTCGCGCCGCAGGCGATCGCCACGGCCCACCCGGCCGCCACTCCGTTGGAATGGAACAGCGGCATCGACAGATAGCACACGTCGTCGGCGGTGAGTGCGAACCGGTCGACCAGGCTGGCGCCACACATCACGGCCATCGCGTGGGCGAACCTCACCGCCTTCGGGTCGCCGCTGGTACCCGACGTGAAGATCATCAGCGCGGTGTCGGCACCGGTGACCTCTCGATGAGGCACAAGGGGTTTCGCCGTAGCGATGGCGTCACGGTACTGCGCGTCGTCGACATCGACGACGATCGCACCGCCCAGATCGAGCCCGTCGATCAGCGGCCGGTGCTCGGTGTCGACGAGCACCAGCCGGCATTCGGCCCGCCTGATGTCACCCGCCAGGCCGTCGCCGCGCCGTGTCGTGTTGATCCCGCACAGCACGTATCCGCCGAGCGCTGCCGCCGCCATCGACCGCAGCATCGCAGGCGTATTGCCCAGCAGCGCCCCGACATGCATCGCCCGCGACGGATCGGTGAGCGCGATCAACGCCGACGCTTCGGCCGCAGCCTCAGCGAGATGCTCACGCCAACTCCACGTGCGGTCGCCGTAAACCAGTGCAGGCGTGTCGTCGTCGATGCGCGCCCGCAGCAGTTGCTGCACCGTCTCAAACATCGGCGGGCCGATAGCGCAGCAGCGTGATTCCGGCATCGGGCACGTCGCAGAAGACCGGCGTCACTCGCATTCCGATGCGAATGTCCTCGGCTTCTACGTCGACCAGTTCGGTGCTTACCCGCGGTCCGCAATCCCATTCGACGACCGCAAGCAGTTGCGGTAGCTTCTCGGCCCACGGCGGTCCTGTCGGACGGCGGGCCACGGTGTAGGTGTACAGCGACCCCGCACCGTCGATCTCGCGCCACTCGAGGTCGTCGGCCAGCGTCCCCGGTGTCAGCGTGCGCGGATAGAACACATACCGGTCACTTGATGGCGAGTACTGGATCAGAATCCGGTGCTCGCGCAAGGCATCCCAGAACGGCTGGGATACCGGTGTCGGCTCGGGAAGGGGCGCCGTCACGTCAGTCACCGCCCAGGATCAGCGCGACCTGCTCACTCATGATGCCGCCGTTGCCGGTGACGAACGCCGTATTGCAGTTGGAGACCTGCGCGTCGCCGGAGCGGCCCATCACCTGGCGGGCACCGTCGACCACGTGGTGCATGCCGCCTGCCATGCCGGCCTGCCCGAACGACAGTTGCCCGCCCGCGGTGTTGACCGGGAAGTCGCCGCGGAAGGTCAAATCGTGCTGCGTCAGCCACGCCATCCCGTCGCCCTTGGCGCAGAATCCCGCATCCTCCAACGTCATCAGCACGGTGATGGTGTAGCAGTCGTAGATCGACGCCATGTCCACGTCGGGTCGCTGCAAACCCGCCATCGCGAACGCGCGTTCCGCCGCACGTGCGATCGGTGTGCGGATCAGATCGTCGGCATAGGTGGGCGTCTTGAACCGGATGTGCTCACCGAACCCCTTCACCCACACGGGACGGTGACGGGCGCGGCGTGCCACGTCGGCGTTCGCGATGAGCACGCCTGCGCCGCCCTGGACGCGCATCACGGTTTCGAGCATGTGGATCGGGTCGGCGATCACCGGGCTGTTCAACACGTCCTCGACAGTGATCGGCTTACCGTGGAAACACCGCACCCGGATGGGCGCAGGCGTTCACGCGTTGCTGTACCGCGATCCGCGCCAATGCTTGTGCGTCGTACCCGAATTCGGCAGCATAGCGCTGCGCGATCTGCGCGTAGGGGCCGTTCTGGCCGACATTGCCGTAGGGGATCTCGAACTCGGCCTGCGGGGACCCGTAGTTGTTGCTCGACGCCCCGTACCAACCGAGCGTCCGGCCGGGTCGCGATTCGGAGCGTGGTATTTCGGTCGACCCGGGTATGACGGCGAGCACCGCCTCGCACAGGCCGAGCTCCACGGCGGCGGCAGCGCGCCACACCATGCCCGCCGCGGTGGCACCACCGAGGTCGACGCGGTCACCGAAGTCCAGCGGAAGACCCAGGTACTCCGAGAGAGTGGCGGGCGCGAACATGTCCGACTCCGCGATGCCATGACACGACAAACCGTTCACCACAGCGGGATCCACGCCCGCGTCCTCGATCACCATCTTCGCCAGTCGGGCGTACTGGTCCATGGTGAACGACGGCGGTCGGCTCTGGCGCTTCTCGGCGGGCAGCTCCGCGATGCCGACGATCGCGGCCTCTCCGCGCAGGCCTGTCACGGCGAACTCCGCAGCGGCAACGCCACGGTCGCCGTGCCGGGCATCAGCACGTCGTCGCCGCGTCGGCAGAAGATGTCCAGGTCGACCAGTCCATCCTCGCGCCTACCGGTGATCACACCGCCGAAGGCCAACTCCTGCCCCGGATGAGCAATTGCGCGGTTCTGCACCGAGAACGCCACCAACCGTCCGGCCCCGCCGACCCAGTCCGTCAGCGCCCGCGACAGCAGCGCAGCCTGCAACGGCCCCTGGACGAGCACGTCGTCGTAACCCTCGGTGTCGCGGGCCCACTGCTTGTCGTAGTGGATGCGGTGACCGTTGTAGGTCGCGGCGCTGAAGAAGAACATCTGCGTCTCGTCCACGGTGACCGTCAGCACCGGGATCGCATCGCCGGTGTCGACGTCCTCGAAGTACACCTGCTCTCCCCCGCGAGCAGACGCAAAGTTGCCAATTTTGGGGGGATTTTGGGCGATTTTGCGTCTGCTCGCGGGTGTTGGGGAGCTCATGCCGGCCGCGCGATCATCGATGTGGTTGCTTCGGCGAGAAGTTCGCGGTGCTGGTTGCGGTACTCGCTGCGCCACGTCACCAACACGAATCTGCCTGATCTGCCTTCCTTCTCCACGATCGAGTCGACGGTGCGCACCATCTCGACCTCGTCGCGGTGATAGGCGGGCAGGTGGAACGTGGTGCTCTCCCCGCCCGCCATCCGTCGCGGTGCCTTCGGGAACGCCATGCTGCCGGTCACCGCGCCGGACGACCCGTCCGGCCGAAGGTCGCCGAGTGCCGCGACGCCGAGGATCGCGTACTGCAAATACAATGGCGGGCAGATGATGTCGCGGTACCCGTGTCGCCTCGCGTAGTCGGAGTCGAACCACAACGGGTTGTGATCGCCGACCGCGGCGGCCCAGCGCTGCCAGTCCCGCCGGTACACCTCGCCGGTGGCGACAGCGACAACCGTGCCGATTTTCGCGGCCGAGTCCGCGTCGACCAAGCTGTCGGTCATCGTCCGTCATCCCAGTTGCACTCGTCCTGAAGCCATTTCGCGGCGATGTCGGCGCCGCCGCCGAGCGTGGACAGAACCCGAGCGCGTTCGGAGAACAGATGCAGGTCGGTGTCGACGACATAGCCCATGCCGCCGTGCAGTTGGTGCGCGTCGAGCGTGATCTTCTTGACCTCGGCGGCGCGCATCCGGGCCACCGCCGTCTGTCGTGTCGCAGTGTCGCCCTGTGCTATCCGGGACACCGCCGAGTGTGCGGCAAGGCGGGCCGCCGCGAGCGCGATGTGCATGTCGGCGACCAGATGCTGCGCCGCTTGAAACGATGCGATCGGCCTGCCGAACTGCTCGCGCATCTTCGTGTAGTCGACGGTGAGGTCGATGACGGCCTCGCCGACACCAACCAGGTCCAGACAGTGAAGTGCCACAGCGGCGTTGGCCATGCGGCGCAGCTGCCGGTCGTCCACAGCCCTGGCGTCGTCGACCAACACATTGTCGAAGCCGACCGTGAATGCAGGGTGCCCGCCCATCATCGGCACCGGCTGGATCGCAATACCGGACATGCTCATGTCGACGACCAGTGCCACCGTCGGACCATCCGCGTCGGCGGTAGCGACGATGACGTCGGCGAGGTCAGCATCGGCGACGAAGTCCGCGATCCCGCTCACGCGCCAGCCGTCGTCGTCGCGACGGGCCCGCAGCGGCGGCGTCACATCGGCAGCGTCGCGTGGGCTCCACAACGCGGTCGTGCCGCGTGCGGTTCCGGCCGCCAACGCAGGCAACCACGACGCCTTCGTCTTCGCGGTCCCGAGCCAGTCGACAGCCAGTGCCGCATGCACGGTGCTGTGGACGATCGTGGGACACAGCGCGCGGCCGGCCTCGACGCTGAAGATTCCGAGGTCGGTCAGGCTTCCGCCGGAGCCGCCGTGCTGTTCATCGATCGCCAGTCCCAGCACCCCGGCGTCGGCCAGCGCCTTCCACAATCCCGCGGTCAAGCGCTCCTCGCCGCGGGCGCGGGCCAGCGTCGTCGGACACTCCGAGGCCAGCAGGTTTCGACACATCGCGGCCAGATCGCGTTGGTCCTCGTCGGGAATCACTCGCACGCCGTCACCGCCCGTACGACGGCATCCGGTGACCGCGCTGGGCGATCACATCCCGCAGGACCTCGTTGGTACCCCCGCCGAAACGCATCAGTGGAGAAACCCGGTACAACCGCTCGAAGAAGCCGCCGAGCGGTGCGCCGTCGCTGCGGTGCGCCATCAGGCCGTCCGGCCCGAGAAGGTCGATCGCCAGGTCGGCGATCCGCTGACGCAACTCACTGGTGAAGATCTTCTCCACGCTGACCTCGATCGTGGGGATACGACCGCTGTCGAGCATCGACGCCGCCTCGTAACCCATCAGCTTCGCGACGTCGACGTCGGCCTCCGCCTGGGCGAGGCGGTGACGAAATGCGTTGTTCTGCAGCGGCACTGAGCCGTCCCGCGCCGGTTGAGCCGCCAGCGAGACCAGGTCGTCGAGCGCGCGGCGCAGGTCGCCCGCGTTGGTCAGCGCGCCGCGTTCCAGGTCCAGCGCGCCGGTGATGTACGTCCACCCGGCGTTGACCTCGCCGATCAGATTGGTGACCGGCACGCGCACATCGTTGAAGAACGTCTCGTTGGTGCGGTACCCCGACCAGGCGTACAGCGGCTGGATCTGCACCCCGGGACTGTCGACGGGCACCACGATCACAGAGATCCCGCGATGTCGTGGCGCGTCGGGGTCGGTGCGAACACACAGCCACTCGTGGGTGGATCGCTGCGCGCCGCTGTTCCAGATCTTCGAACCGTTGATCACCCACTCGTCGCCGTCGCGAACGGCGCGGGTGCGCAGGCTGGCCAGGTCGGTACCGGCGTTGGGTTCGGAGTAGCCGAGCGCGAACACGATCTCGCCCCTGGCGACTCCCGGCAGGAACTCCTGCTTGTTCTGCTCGGTGCCGTGCCGCATGATCATCGGCGCCACCGACGTGACGGTGAGGTCGGGGCCGGGGACACCGGCATACTCGAACTCGCTCATGAGCAGATGTTGGTGCATGGCCGTGAGACCAAGGCCGCCATACTCTTTCGGCCAGTTCAGCCCGAACCAGCCTTTCTCACCGATCTTGCGGCGGAACGCCGTGAGCTCACCGCCCTGATACTCCAGACCGTGCTCGGCCATCTCTGCCCTCAGCGCGGGCGTGACGTTCTCGGTGAGGAACTTCCGCACTTCAGCCACCCACGCGCGCTGCTCGTCGTCGAGCTCGAAGTCCACGAAGGCGACACTATCGAGAAAGTTGTCTACAGGTACCCCGCCTCGCGCATGCAGGCTTCGACGGGTTCGATGTCCTCCTGGATGCCGACACCGCCGGGATTATCGCCCATCCCGAACGAATAGTGCAGGACCAGCACCGGCCCGATCACCCGCGCGCCGTTGAAGACGCTGTCGTCCGGCGAACCCACGACCGGTTCGACGATGTCGGCGGCGTCCTGCGCTTCGGCGCCACTACTGAAGAAATGCAGCTCGGTCGCGCCCACGGGGCGTTCTGCGATGCCCTCGTCCGTTTCGACGGGGCCGCCGCTGTGGACGCCGATGGCTGCATCAGAGGGTTCCAATGCCGGCTTGAATGCGCGCAGCTGCGCCGCCGTCAGAAGAGAGGAGAGGTCGGATCGGCCCGGCTTGATCGTCTCCACGTTTCGGACGTCCTCGCGCTCCGACAGGCAGCGCTGGACGCGCTCGGGCGACGGCGGGCCCGGTGGCTCCGGTTTGTCGGCGCACCCCGCGGCCACCGCAAACGCGATTACCGGAAGCGCCAGAAGTCGTCGGTGAGCCATGAGCAGATTCCTAAGGATGGACCAAGCCGGGGGACGGGCGCGAGTAGACCACTCGCGTGCGGAACGCGATGTCCTGCAATGACCTTCGCCGCGGGTCGATCACGACCCAGAGCAACCCGATCGGGAACAGCACGCAGCCGATCGCACGCAGCAGTCCGACAACCAGGCTCACCCGTGGCGAACGTCGCCCGACGACCCGCAGGCCCATCGCCACCGCCCCCGCAGTGGATCCCGAGACCGCCCAACATCCCGCGAGGTACACCACCGCGACGACGAACGTCACCAGCGTGGAGAACACGACGTTCACCGACGGCAGGCTGAAGGCCGCCGGTGAATAGACCAGCCTCACCAAGACCAAGCCGCCGTACAGCGCACTCATGATCACCAGAACCACCAGCAGGTCCATGATCGCTGCCAGCCCGCGGGTGATGATCCCCGCCGGCCGCTCGGTGTCGGCCACAGACTGCCGGTGCGGTCACCGGATTTCCCGGTCACGCCCCAGCACGCGGTTGACGATTCCCGCGACGACGTCATCGGCACGCTCGCCCTGTGTGCGCACGTCGGTCATCACCTCGGCGGTCATCGAATTGGTCGATTCGCGGATGATCGCGGGCAGGTCGACACCCTCGATCACCTTGTCCGCCAATGTGATCAAGTCGATCCGGTTGATGATCGCGTCAATGTCGATATCGGCAGCGAGCGCATCGATGTCGACGCGTTCACGCACGAGCGCAACCAGATCCATCTCATCGAGCACCAGGTCCACCAAACCCACGGCCACCGTGGCAATCAGAGCCTTGACCTGATCGGCACTCTGGGTCAGCCAGCGGTCGCCTTGCTCAGACAGGCCGGCGACACTGCGACGCATCAACCGGCCGAAGACCGGCACCTTCTCCGCCACGCGGTATGCCGCCCCCGCCGCACCCACCGTGACCGCAGCAGTACCCACCGCGGCGGAGACCACCGGGTGTTTCAGCAGGTCGACATCGGTTCCCACCACCGCATCGTAGTTGCTGCACGGCGTGTCGTCGGCCGACATTAACCCGACCCGTACTCCAGTGCGGGCTCCGCGGAATCCACGCCGGCCCGGCTGGAAATGGTCAGCATGTCGGGTTGCACGTCGTAGCGGGCACCGTCGGCCGGGTTGGTGACGGTGTATCCGCTGCCCGAAGGTGTCACATTCGCGAGCTGGATATTGGCGCCGTCGCGTAGGCGTTCGCCGCGGTAGGAGTAGTTTCCCGGCCCCGACTCACACACCACGGCAAGGGAATTCGCGGTCCTGATTGCCGCCGCAGGCGTGCTTCCCGCGTCGCAGCGCGCCGTGTGCCCGACGAACCCCTGCCCGTCTGTTCCGGACACGCCCGAGATGGGTTCGGAGCTGGGACGGCGCCGTCGTCGTGGGTGTGGTGGAAGACGACGACTCCTCCGACGGCGATGGCGTGGTCGTGACCGTCGTCGTCTCGGGCGGTGGCGCAGCGAGTGTGGTCTGCGGTGTCGACCCGCCACCGTGGTCGCCGAAGACCAGGACTGTCGCGAGGACCACGGCCGCGGCGAACATCACGATCGTCGTGACCACCAGCGCGATCTGCGTCGGGCCGAACCGCGACCTCTTGTTCGGCGGCGCCGATGCCGGCACCGGCAACGGCGTGTAGGGCTGCTGGTAGCCGGTCCGGGCGGGGTTCGGGTCGACGGCGGAGAACTGCCGCGTGCCGTTCGGCGGGCTCGGCGGAACCGGCGCCGGTACCGGCGACACGTCTGCAGACGCGTCAGCGGCGGCTTTCGCCAGTTCACCGGCCGTGGTGTACCTGTCCGTCGGCTTCTTGGCCATGCCCTTGGCGACGACGTCGTCGTAGGCGCGGCTGATTCCGCGACGCATGATGCTCGGCCGCGGCGGCGGCGAGAACATGTGGGCGCCCATCATCTGCCGAACGTCGCCCGCCTCGAAAGGCGCCCGCCCAGTGAGGCACTCGTAGAGCAGGCACGTCAGCGAGTACACGTCGGCGGCCGGTCCGCCGCGCCCGCCGCTGAACCGTTCGGGGGCCATGTAGGCGCATGAGCCGATGACCAGCCCGGTACTGGTCACGTTCGCCTCGCCGCCGCCGTGCGCGATGCCGAAGTCGACGAGGTAGGCGAAGTCGTCGGAGGTGAGCAGCACGTTCTCCGGCTTGATGTCGCGGTGCACGAGACCGTTGCCGTGCGCCGCATCCAGTGCCGCGGCGACCTGACTGATGATCGACACCGCGCGCGTCGGCGGGAGCGCCCCCTTGGCCAGCAGGTCGTCCTTCAGGCTGGCGCCCTCGACCAGGCGCATGTCGATGTAGAGGACGCCGTCGATGTCGCCGAAGTCGTGCACCGGGATGACGTGCGGTTCCTGCAGACGTGCGGCGACCCGGGACTCCCGCCGGAACCGCTCCTGAAAGCTCTGGTCCGCCGCCACCTCGGTGCGCAGCAGCTTGATCGCGACCAGGCGCTCCCGGCCGGTGTCGTAGGCGCGATAGACCTCGCCCATGCCGCCGACGCCGATCAGAGACTGAAGCTCATAGGGACCGAATTGCGTACCCACACGAGTGCCGCCGTTCGGGGCCATATGAATCCTTCTGTCCTTTCCGACGCGCGATCCGCGCCTCTGCAGGTCAATCCGCAACGCTGCATGGAGTTCCCGCAACCCGCGCTTCCCTAACCCGCTCCCCGTAGCAGGCAAACAGCAACTCTGCTGAAAACACAGCAGCACAAGCGATTTGCTCAGGGACTTGAGTCTACAAAGGCTTGACGGTCATTGCGAATTCACATTCTGGGTTGGCGCTGGTCGGGTCCCGCCCGCAGTGCCCTGGCCTCGACAGACGCCGGGTGCGCCCGGCCGGGCCGAATCCGTCACAAATTCACATGCTTAACTTGGCCGTGGCGGGGAACACCCACTTGTCCGCAATACGAAGGACCACTGACGAATGCGCGACAGGAGCGACGGTGACTGATCCAACTGCGAGATCCCAGGCGATCACGCCGAACCCGCAGTCCAAATGGCTCTCTTCGTCGGCGTCGCAAACCCGCGGCTCTGACACCGAGGAAGTCCAGTTCCACTACGACATCTCCAACGACTTCTTCAAGCTGTGGCAGGACCCGACCCAGACCTACAGCTGCGCGTACTTCGAGCGCGACGACATGTCGCTCGAGGAAGCGCAGATGGCCAAGGTCGACCTGTCGCTCGGCAAGCTGGGCCTGCAGCCGGGCATGACGCTGCTCGACATCGGCTGCGGGTGGGGCTCGACCATTATGCGCGCCGTGGACAAGTACGACGTCAACGTCATCGGCCTGACGCTGTCGGAGAACCAGAAGCAGCACATCGAGGACCATTGGTTCGCGAACTCCGAAAGCAAGCGCCATATGGAGGTGCGGCTACAGCCGTGGGAGGACTTCGACGAGCCCGTCGACCGGGTGGTGTCCATCGGTGCGTTCGAGCACTTCGGTTTCAACAAGTACGACGACTACTTCAAGAAGACGTTCAACCTGATGCCCGACGACGGGGTGATGTTGCTACACACGATCATCATTCCGAGCGACGAAGAGATCAAGGCCAAGAAGCTGCCGCTGACGATGTCGCGGGTCCGATTCATCAAGTTCATCATGGACGAGATCTACCCGGGCGGACGTCTGCCGCTGGCCGCGATGGTCGAACAGCACGCCGTCAAGGCCGGGTTCAGCGTGACCCGCAAGCAGCACCTGCAGCCGCACTACACCCGGACCCTGGATACCTGGGCCGCCAATCTGGAATCCAAAAAGGACCAGGCCATCGCGATCACATCCGAACAGGTCTACGAGCGTTTCATGAAATACCTGACCGGATGCGCAGACCTGTTCCGCAAGGGGTATACCGACGTGTGTCAGTTCACTTGCGAGAAGAATTAGTTCAGTAAGCTGGAACAAGTATGACTGACATGAAGTCCGGCCCGACCGACATGCGGCCCCATTTCGAGGAAATACAGGCGCACTATGACCTGTCGGATGATTTCTTCGGCCTTTTCCAGGATCCGTCGCGGACTTACAGCTGCGCATTCTACGAGCGCGACGACATGACTCTTGGCGAGGCGCAGTTAGCCAAGATCGACCGGGCACTCGGCAAGCTGGATTTGCGGCCAGGCATGACTTTGCTTGACGTCGGCTGCGGCTGGGGTTCGGCGATGAAGCGCGCCGTCGAGAGCTACGACGTCAACGTCGTGGGCCTGACACTGAGCAGGAACCAGTGCATGTACTGCGAGGAGCTTCTGGCCGACCTCGACACCGGTCGGACGCACCAGGTGTTCCTGCGCGGTTGGGAGGAGTTCGACGAGCCGGTCGACCGCATCGTCAGCATCGAGGCGTTCGAGGCGTTCCCGAAGGAGCGCTACGGGGCCTTCTTCGAGACGTGTCACCGCATCCTGCCCGACGGCGGCCGGCTGGTTCTGCAGACGATCATGGGCCATCCGCTGAAGCGCTGGCCCGAGATGGGCATCCCCATCGTGATGAGCGACCTGAAGTTCATGCGGTTCATCGCCAAGGAGATCTTCCCGGGCGGCTCGATCCCCTGCGACGAGGACATCGTCGAATACTCCGGCCGCGCAGGGTTTTCGGTTCAGCACGCCGAGACCTTGAACCCACACTACGTCCGCACGCTAAGAACCTGGGCAACGAACCTCGAGGCCGCCCGCGATGCCGCCGTCGCAGCGACGTCCGTGGAGATCTACGACCGCTACATGCGCTACCTGACCGGGTGCGCCGACTTCTTTCAGCGCGGCATCAGCGAACTCGGTCAGTTCACGCTGACCAAGGGCTGAGATCCGTCAGGCCGCGCCGAACACCAGCGCGACGTTGTGACCGCCGAAACCGAATGAATCGGAGACGGCATACCGGTAGTCGCCGTGGCGTGGCCGGTCGGCCACCACATCCAGATCGATGTCGGGATCGAGCGTCTTCAAATTGCGCGTCGGCGGAATGACGCCGTCGCGCAGGGCCTGCACCGTCAGCACCGCCTCGACCGCACCCGCGGCCCCCAATGAATGACCCAGCGCCGCCTTCGGCGCGTACACCGCAGGATTGTGCGCGCCCAGTGCGTGCCGGATCGCGTGGGCCTCGGCCAAGTCGCCGAGCCGTGTTCCGGTGGCGTGCGCGTTCACATGGTCGATGTCCGTCGGTGTCAGACCGGCCAGCTCGATCGCGCGACCGATGGCGTCGCCTGCCCGCTCGCCGCTCGGGTCGGGCTCGATGACGTCGTATCCGTCGGACGTGATTGACCGCGCCCATCACCCGGGCCAGGATCCGGGCGCCGCGTGCCTTGGCGTGTTCCTCGGTCTCGATGAGCATCAGGGCGCCGGCCTCACCGAACACCATGCCGTCGCGGTCGGTGTCGAACGGGCGGCAGGCGCCTGCCGGGTCGTCGTTGTTGGCCGACAGCCACCCCAGATTGTGGAACGCCGCGACGGGCACGGGTTCGATGCGGGTCTCGACGCCGCCGCAGATGGCGATATCGGCTTCGCCGAGAACGATGGCCTGCCACGCCTCGGCGATGCCCGCGGCGCCCGACGCGTCGGCCAATACCGGAGAGGTGACGCCGGCCTTGGCCGCACGGTCCAACCCGACCGACGCGGCCGCCGCGTTCGGCATGTGCATCTGGACGGCCAGCGGGTTAGCCGCCCGCATTCCGCGTTCACGGAAAGCGTCGTAGAGGAAGATCATCGCCTCCGTGGTGCCCAACGCGATCCCGATCGAGACGAGGAGTCTGCGGGTGTCGACCTCGGGCGTTCCCGCGGACTCCCACAGCCGGCGGCTCAGCACCCTCGACATCTTCTGCATGTACGACAGGCGGCGCAGCTCGACACGATTGAGGTGTTGGTCGAAGTCTTCGCGGAGTTCACCCCCGATGCGAACAGGCAATTTGAACTCGTCGACGAAAGGCTTATCCAGTCTGCGAATCCCGCTCTGGCCCTCCAGCAATTGCTGCCAGGTGTCCTCAGCGTCGGGCGCGAGGGCAGTGCTCGATGCGACGGCAGTGACGACGACGTCGGGAAATCCGTCGCCGGTGCTGTTACTCGCCATGGTCCACCGAAGTCTTTCACTCAGCTTGCTGACGTGGTCGAAGTTCCCCGATTCAAGTCTAAATATGCGCGGCCGTGGGTACATCACAGCAGCAACTTTGCGACCACTGTGGATACATGACAGAAATCGACCTCGAAGCACTCTCGACGAGCGCACACGGCTACACCGTCGACGACGACGACGATGACGATCCCGTCCTGCTCGACCGGGACGGCAACCCCGTCGACACCTGGCGTGAGCGCTATCCCTATGACACGCGGATGCCCCGCGACGAGTACGAACGCGTGAAGCGTCGGCTGCAGATCGAGCTGTTGAAGCTGCAGAACTGGAGCAAGCGTTCCGGCGCCCGGCACGTCATCGTGTTCGAAGGCCGCGACGCCGCGGGCAAGGGGGGCACCATCAAGCGGTTCATGGAACATCTGAACCCCCGTGGTGCGCGCGTGGTGGCGTTGGAGAAGCCCACCGATCTCGAGAAGGCGCAGTGGTATTTCCAGCGCTATGTGACGCATCTGCCCACGGCCGGCGAGATGGTGTTGTTCGACCGGTCCTGGTACAACCGCGCCGGTGTGGAGAAGGTGATGGGATTCTGCACGTCCGAGCAGCACGCCGAATTCATGAGGCAGGCACCGATGTTCGAGGACATGCTCGTGAGCGAGGGACTGGACCTCACCAAGTTCTGGTTCTCGGTGTCACCGTCCGAGCAGCGCACCCGTTTCGCGATCCGGCTGGTCGACCCGGTGCGGAATTGGAAGTTCTCGCCGATGGACATGGAGTCGGTGGACAAATGGGACGAGTACACGGCGGCGAAGGAGGAGATGTTCGGTGCGACCGACACGGACATCGCCCCGTGGATCGTCGTCAAGAGCAACGACAAGAAGCGCGCCCGCATCAACGCGATGCGCCATCTGCTGGCGAAGTTCGACTACGACGAGAAGGACGATGACGTTGTGGGAGAACCGGATCCGCTGATAGTCGGACGGGCGCTGGAAGACTGACCGTACGGTCGTCAGACCTCGACAGATCCTTTGGTGGCGGTTTTCTCGCGCATGCCACCTGTCCACGTCGCGCTCTCGGCCTTGGCGACTGTCATGACGTTGTGAGCGGTCTCCCACAATTGGCTGTCGCGGTCGGCATGGAATGCAGGCAGACCCGCCGCGCAGCGCATCACCATGGCACCGAGGTTGGCCGATGTCATGTAGGGCACCACAAGAAGTTTCGCGGTGTGGTTGCGGCCCTCGACCACCATCAGGCGAGGACGTCGGGGACCGGGCCTGTCGATGGTGCGGGCGCCGGTGACGATCGAGTCCAGGTCGACAGGCCCCTCCGTGGGAGACCAGTTGATGCACATGTCGACGATCTCTCCGAGCGGCGCGTGCAGGACACCGATGAGTTCGGGAAGTTCGGAGGCGACCGACGCGGTGTGAGGCCACCACGCCCCGTCAATGTCGGCGCCGAGTTGGCGGGCGAGTAGAAGCCTGACGGGGCGGGCTACACGCCGCGTCCCCGATAGGCCGTTCACTGCGACGGCTTAGACGCAGATGAATCCTTTTGGGGGCGATCCGAGAAAGTGGGGTTCTCCGTCGGCTCCGTGTTGGCCTCGCGCTTCTCTACGACCTCGGGCTCGTAGGGGTGTGAAAACAGGTCCGACGATTCCATAGAAATGTCCTTAAAACGTACAGGTACGGCCCATACATATGATGTGGGCGAACGTCGATCCGTTCGCAGGCTGATCGCGGGAGCGACGCGTAAAAAAGTGCTGGGGCGAAACGGCCTGACACCCAATTTACCCGATCAGCATCACAGCCGTGATTCGCCCTTGGACCGGGAAGGACTCAAAACGAATTGTGGGCTGGCGGGAATGCCCCACCAGCCCACATTACGAAGCTTTTGTCAGACGGCTGTGACGCCGACTGCCTGCGGGCCCTTGGCCCCCTGCTCAATGTTGAACTCGACTCGCTGGTTCTCTTCGAGCGACTTGTAGCCGTTCCCCTGGATTTCGCTGAAGTGAACGAAAACATCGTCCGCTCCGCCATCAGGAGCGATAAAGCCGAAGCCCTTATCGCTGTTGAACCACTTCACAGTTCCCTGCGCCATACTCTTCAACTTCTTTCATTCTGAAACGGATGTCGACAGACATCCCGCTAAACGGTAGCACGACCTGGGCGGAAAACGTATTCGACTGTCAGAGAGGGCTTTTCATTGAGTCCTTTGCGGTTATCACGCGGTATGCGCCGGCGCGTCCTGCCGCGATTCGCGACCGACTTCCGTTGACCGGCAACGCTTCTGATCGACCGTCGGCGTCAGGAACCCCATAGACCGTCGGCGAGCCCCGGCGGGGGTGATTTCCCCTTGTTGACGCAGCGTCGAGCGAGTCCAGGCGCCGGCGAAGATCCGAACAATCGGTTGCGACACGGTCACGGATGCATACCCTTCCGGGTATCAGTGGCCACAAATGCCCCACTGATCACTATCGTCACATCATCCAGCTATGGCGTCAATGCGACGTCGTGCCACGAGAGGTGTGACATGTCGCCGCGTCTTCGAATCGCATCGATATCGGTGGCGTCGGCGACTGCACTCAGCGTCGTTATCGGCGTCGCACCCCCGGCGTTCGCCGAGCCCTGCACCGGTGCTGCCGCTGCCGTCCAACCTCCCAACGCGGCGCCGACCCCGGAGCTGCCGGGCCTCAACCGCCGACCCGAAGGGCAGAGGCCGACCGGCGCGAATGACGACGCACCGCTACCAGAGCTGGGTCAGCTGGGGGACTTCCTCAATTCGCAGTCACCACGCACCGGGCAGGTGCAGCAGCAGGTCGGTGTGATGCCGCAACCCACTCCCCCCGACGCGGCCGCCCAGCCGGTTCCTGTCCCTGTAGCGGCGCCGCCCCCTCCTGCGGCGCCGCCGGGGACGTCGATCGTTGGATGGGTGACCGGACCGGACAGCCCGAACGACACCATCAAGAAGTTCGCCATCACCGGGACCGACCTCGGGATCATGTGGGACAACGGCGATCCCGGCAACCGTCAGGTGCTGATGGCGTTCGGGGACACGTACGGCTACTGCGGCGTCCGCGGTCAGCAGTGGCGGTACAACACGTTGTTCCGCACCCGCGACGGCGCGCTGGCCAAGACGATCGAAGTGCCGAATGGTCAGGTTTCCGACCAGTACTCGGGCTCTCCGCTGTGGGCGCCGGGCCTGTCGAAGCAGATCATCAACAGCCTCAAGTTCGCCCCGATGGAGAAGGGCATCATCCCGTCTGCCGGCATCGCCGCCGGAGGCAACCAGTACGTCAACTTCATGTCCATCAAGAACTGGGACAGCGACGGCCGGTGGACGACGAACTTCTCGGCGATCGCGGTGTCCCCCGACAACGGCGAGCACTGGGGCGTCTACCCGGACTCCGTCCGCCCGGCCTCGCCGGACAGCGTCGACCGGATCTCCTACGTCGCGGGCAACGAGAACTTCCAGCAGGGGGCATTCCTCAAGCCCGGCCCCGGCGACCCCTATATCTACTCGTTCGGGACACCGCCCGGACGCGGCGGTTCGGCGTACGTGTCACGCGTTCTGCCTGCCGCGGTGCCGGATCTGCGTAGGTACGAATACTGGAGCTCGGACGCCAACGCCTGGGTTCCAGGCAATCCGGGTGCGGCCACGGTGGTGATCCCCGGGCCGGTCGGCGAGATGTCGGCTCAATACAACACGTATCTGAAGCAGTACCTGGTGCTCTACGGCAACGGCGCCAACGACGTCGTGGCACGGACGGCGCCGGCACCCCAAGGTCCGTGGGGCCCGGAGATGCTGCTCACCAAGTCGTGGGACATCCCCGGCGGCATCTACGCGCCGTTCCTGCATCCGTGGTCAACGGGTAAAGAGTTGTACTACAACCTGTCGCTGTGGTCGGCGTACAACGTGATGTTGATGAAAACGGTTCTGCCGTAGCTGGTTCGGGCCACGTTACACCTGACCCACGTGTCACTAGCTCGAGGCAATGCTGATTTGCGAGGCGTCATCAATTTACCCTGACTTGGCTCACGTTTCGGGGTTCGCGCGTGGTCGCAGCGGTTGATCTGTTGGGTTTCGGTTGGGGCTGTGGGGGTCTGCGCACTAAATCGGGGGCCGAGGCTGTCCGGCGACATCCCCGGGGCGGATCGGCAGCCCGGACTTGTCGTAGGTGGCTGCGATGATGTCGTTATGTCTTCGACCGCTTCGTCTGGCGCCACGGTAGTGAGCCCTGCCGAGCGTGTCGAGGTGTTGTTCGATGAGTTGGCGGAGTTGGTCGGTCAGCGCAACGCCATCGATGGGCGCATCGTGGAGATCGTCGCCGAGCTGGATCGCGACGAGTTGTGCGGCGCCACCGGCGCGCGGTCGATCGCGGCGGTGGTGGCGTGGAAGATGGGCTCCTCGACGACAAACGCCAACACGATCGCCACCGTCGCGCACCGGCTGGCGGAGTTTCCGCGCTGCGCGCCGGGCATGCGGGAGGGCCGGCTGTCGTTGGATCAGGTCGGCGTCATCGCCGCGCAGGCCGGCGCAGGGATCCGATGAGCATTATGCGGAGCTGGCCGCGGTCGCCACGGTCAGCCAGTTGCGCACCGCTCTCAAGCTGGAACCGCGCCCCGAACCCGAACCCGAACCTCGGCCCGAGCCGGAGCGCTCGATCACCAAGACCTCCAACGAGTCAGTGCACCTGTTACCGGATCAAGCTCCGTCACGCCGATGCGGCGACGTTCGATGCGGCGCTGCAGTCTCATCATGATGCGCTGATCGCCGAGTGGAAACACGATCACGACAATCCCGATCACGACAATGGCGACCGCGCCGCAGATCATTCACCGCCGTTGCCGAGCACCGGTGAGGCGTTCATGCGGCTGGTCGAGTCCGGGTGGGACGCCGAGGCCGCGCGCCGCCCGCACGGGCATCACACCACCGTGGTGATGCATCTCGACGTCGAGCAGCGCGTCGCTGCGCTGCATCTAGGTCCGCTGCTCTCCGAGGCCGACCGCCAATACCTTTCGTGTGATGCCACCTGTGAGGTGTGGTTCGAACGCGACGGCCTGGTCATCGGCTCCGGGCGGGCGACCCGCCTGATCAACCGCCGGCTTCGCCGTGCCCTCGAGCACCGCCACCCCACGCTGCGCGGTGCCCGGCTGTGGCGCCACTCGCGGTCTGCACGCTCACCACATCCGGCATTGGGAAGACGGCGGTCTCACCGAGTTGGACAACCTGGTGCTGGTCTGCCCCTATCATCACCGGTTGCACCATCGCGGCGTCATCACCATCACCGGACCCGCACACCGACCTCACCGTCACCGACAGCGCGGGCCGAGAACTCAGCCCCGGGTCGCTGGCCCGTCCACCGAATCAGCCCCCGCCCGCAGTGGCACCGTGTCCCGGACCCACCGGCGAGCGCGCCGACTGGTGGTGGTATGAACCCTTCCAGCCCCAACCACCACCGACAAACAACTAGGTCGGTCGCCGCAGTGCCGGTCATTACCAGCGCCATATCGACGCTCAAACAGGTTGGGGCATCAAGAGATTCGTTCGCATTACTTGCTGCTACCGCATCCTGACAAATCAGGGTCGACAACCAAACTCGCACCGGCGCCGACCCGCTACCCGACGACCTCCGCAACGCCCCTCATCAAGTTCCGCGCTGACGGTGCGCACCAAATTGAGCCAAGTCGGGTACAACGTGATGTTGATGAAAACGGTTCTGCCGTAGCGTCTCTGCATCACATCTGACCCACGTGTCACAAGCTCGAGGCAATGCTGTTTGGCGGCTTGCTGGCTACCGCGGTCCGTCGGCCTCGAAGGGGTCTGCATACAACAAGACCTTGACGGTCACAGTTCTGCCGTAGCGACTCTGCGTTAACACAGAATCTGGTGTGCAGCGTCGGTTCCGTAGTCCAACACCTTTCCGTAGGCGTCGCCGCCTGCCGCACAAACCGCCGCCCACACCTCGTATCGAGTTGAGCCCGCAGGGCGGTACACGGTGTAGATGGGATCGCCCTCGTCATCGGCCTGGCGTAAGGAAGGACATGATTGATCGGTGCGCAGGTACGAGGCGCCCGGGTAGAGGCTCAGCAAGCGTTGGACACCTGACTCGTACTGCCCAGGCGTCGTGACGCTTCCCAACACCAAAATTCCCTGTCCGTTGCATAGCGGCTTACTCATCGGCGTAGGCAACCCGAGATCACCGTACGGCCGGCTCGACGTACTCGGCGGTGGCGGCGGCGGCGGTGCACTGGGTCCGGTGGTTGCAGAAGTTCCGCTGTCCGGCGGAGTCGAAGGCTGGGTCGACTGCGGGGGCCATGTCGGCTCAGGCGGCGATGCAGTCGGTGTGGTCGGCGATGGGGTTGGGGACTGCGCCAGGCGCGCGCCGACAAACGCAACAATGCCCACGGCCACCAAAGCGGCGACACCGATGGCGACCATCGCGGCGATACGAGATATCGAGGCGCTGCCGGTGGCGATGCGCGCCACCGGCTCCGGGTATTCCTCAACGCGAGGCGGTGCGGGCGTCGTTGTTGCGAACTGGGTGTCGGCGGTCGAACTGTTCCAGACCGCATCGCCATGGCTGAGCGCCGCCGCGAATTGGCGGCAGGTATCGAAACGTTGAAATGGCTCCTTAGCCATCCCTTTGGCCAGCACGTTATCCATCGACCCGAGGTCGGCGCGCAGATTTCCCAACCGAGGGGGCGGTGACGATAGGTGGCTGCCGATCACCGCCACCGGATTCGAGTTGGCAAACGGCTGCACGCCTGTCAGGAGGTGAAATGTCGTGCAGGCCAGTGCATACTGGTCGGCACGGCCATCGAGTTTCTTACCCGTCAGTTGCTCCGGTGCGGCGTAGGCGACGGATCCGACGGTCATGTTGGTTGCCGTCAATCCGTGTGTTTCATTGGCGGCTTTGGCGATTCCGAAGTCCGCCAACAAGATCCGCCGATCACCCGCGCGCGGGTCGGTGAGCAGGATATTGGCCGGTTTCACGTCTCGATGCAGCAAGTAGCGCTCGTGCGCATAGTCGAGTGCGTCAGCGATGGCAGAAGTGATGGCCAACGCATCGTTCGGCGGCATTCCATGCGGATACCGGTCCCGCACCAAGTGGGCAGCATCTGTGCCCTCGACGTAGTCCATGGCGATCCATAGCTGACCGTTGTGCTCTCCGCGGTCGTGGACAGCGACGATGTGGGGATGCCATAAAGCAGCGGCAATGTCCGCTTCACGAGCGAAACGTTGACGGAACTCGGGGTCGGCGCTGACATCCTCCGGAAGGATCTTCAGTGCCTCCAGGCGAGGCAACCGCGGATGCTGCGCAAGGTAGACCTCGCCCATCCCCCCGGCGCCCAGTAAGCGAACGATGGTGTATCCAGCAAATACCGCACCATCAGCAACGGGCATGCGCAAATCCTACAAAGGTCGTCCGACGCGCACGCGCAAAAGCCGAGGTAAATCGAGATTTGGATAACTCACTTAGGCCCGATCGACGGCCGAGTTTCCGTATCGTGACGCCCATGGACGCATCTTCGACCTCGTCAGTCCAACAGCGGCCAGGAGGTCACCCGCCGCCGGTTACTGCAGTTGGCCGGGACCGCAGGACTGGCGGCCGCACCGTCAGCGGCTGCGCGCTCTGGGACCACCCGAATCCGCCAAACACCCAGAGCCCCGCTGCGCCGGCGAATCCCGCGGCGACCCCCAACGCAAGCTCGACGGCCAACCTGCCAGCGACGCCGATGACTACAACCGCACCGGCCGTCACCCCCGCTTCGCGGGTCATGTTGTGCCGCGACGCGTGGGGCGCGCAACCGCCGCGGCCTGGCGGTATATCTCAGCCAACCCTCAACAGCATGACGATCCACCACACCGCTGCAGTCCTCGGCGACAACAGCAACGCGCCCGCTCGCCTTCGCCAGCACCAGCACTATCACCAGGACACACAGGGGTGGATCGACATCGCCTATCACGTAAGCGTCGACCGCAAGGGGAACATCTACCGACTGCGTGACCCTCATGTCGTGGGCAACACCGCGACGAGCTATGACCCGGCCGGCCATTTCCTCGTTGTCTGCGAAGGAAACTTCGACGAAGAGGAGGTGACAGAGGAACAACTCAACGGAGCCGCACTCGCATTCGCTTGGGCCGCTGAACAATTCGGTATCTCCCCCGAGACGCTCGCTGGCCACCGAGACAAAAGCCACGACACGGCATGCCCGGGCGCGAGCCTCTATACGCACGTCACCCGAGGTGACCTCAGACAGCGCGTCGAAGGCTTGGTCGCCGCAGGACCGGTGGACCTCCGAGAGATATGTGGGCCTGAGGCCTCCCAGATGGTCGCCGACATCGAAGCCGGCCGTCTCTGACCGCCCACGCGGACAATCAATTGCGTTTCTACCGCGGTCCGTCGACCTCGAAGGTGCCGGCGTCGTCGCGGAAGACCACCTGAACTTGTCGCTGCGCACCGTTGATGGCCACCTCACATGTGAAGCCCTTGCCCGCTTCGACTTCTGGATTCCGGCCGTCGTTGCACTTGACCGCCGTGACGTCGTTCGCGCCGTAGCCGTTGATCGGGTCGGAAAGTATCTGCTGCACACCGGCTTCGGCCTTGCGGATGTCGAGCACAGTGCCGGTGCCGCTGTCAAAGTAGCCGGAGAACCAGAGACCGCCAACGAGCGCAAGCCCGCCGAAAAGAACGATCGCAACCAGCGCTCCCCCGATCACCGCACTCCGCGACTCCTTCGGTTTGGCGGGCGGAGGTGAAGCGGGCGGTGGTGCCTGCGGAGCCTGTTGCCATGGCTGTTGCGGTGGCGCTTCCTGTTGCCACGGTTGCGCCGGAGGCGCCTGCTGCCATGGTCGTTGTGGCGGCGGCGCCTGGTGCCATGGGGGTTGAACCGGAGCGTGTCGTGGCGGTGCCTGCGGCGGCGGGCCGTAGTGCCTCGGCGGTGGCGACGGCGCGACCGGCGGTCGTTGCGGCGGCGGATAGCCCGGAGGCCGCCCCGGCGTCTGCGCGCCGCCGGGGCGATGCCACCACGGCTGTCCCTCGCCGTGTCGTGGCGGGCCGGTCACAGTGCGCTCACGCGAATCGCTCGAAACACTCGTCAACCTCGCTCGACAGGCCCACCCGATAGGCGAGTATCCGGGAAAATCCGGCGGGTGCAGGCGTCCCCTTGACATCACTGGCGACCACGCCGTTGGTCAGCAGCCCCGCCACCGCCTCGTCGGTGTCTCCCGGCGACAACGTGAAGTCGCCGTCGGTCATCGCACCCTGTCCCACGCCCGTCAGACAGGCCGTCCGCAGCGCCGCGACGGGCGTGTCGATATTGACGCCCCGCTCATTCTGAACCGCTAGCGCATAACGCGACGTCACCATCGACAGCGCAGTGTTGTCACCCTGAACCAGTACTTTGTCTTCCTCCTCGTTCTTGGCCGCCCCCACCACCTGTAGGGCAGGAATGTCGACATAGATCTTGTTGGTCTCGGGACAGTACGCGGTCGGCGCGCCGTCGGGCACTCCGGCGCATTCGCCTTTGTCGGTGGTCAACGTGGGCGCGTCGGTCGGCCTGAACGTCGCGTCAAGAACATCCATCAGCTGATTCAAGATGTCCTGGTCGATCGGGCTGTCCAGAACCGGTTCGTCGAAGAAGCCGATGACGTTGGTGGGAAGGTCGCCCTGGCGTTGTTCGATCTCGTTTTCGTCGATCGAAGCGCACTGGTCGGCATTTCCGGTGAATCCCATCTGGAAGGCACTGACGCGGTCGAGGGCGTTGCCGTGCTCATCACCCGAGCTGCCGACCGTTGGCCGGTCGCGTAGGTAGATGACTCCCGCGAGAACTCGATTCAAACCATCGCCGGTACTCATCGTGAAGCGTTCAGAGTCCCCCGCCGCCACCGACCGCATGTACACACCGGCGAAGCAGTCGGCCTGCTGTTCCTTGACCAGGATGTCGGTGCCGTCATCCACCAGACCGCTCATCCACTGCAGCGCATGCCCGTACTCGTGTGCGATGACCCCGACCACCCCCATCTCCCCGAAGTACTCGATACCCGTGGGCATGAGCGAACCTCGGTCCCAGGCAATCAGTCTGTCCGGGATGCAGTAGAACGCGTTCGCCATCTCGTAGGTTTCCGACCCGCACAGAACTGGACTACTGGGATCGGTGGAGTCGTAGGAGATGAATTCGTCGACCGGGTCGAAGTTTCCCGGAAGGTACTTCTCGTAGTTCGCGTGCCAGAAATCTTGAATGTCGTTGACCGCCAACATCGCCAGGCGGTCGATGTCGCCGCCGTCCGAATTCTCGACGGTGCCCTCCGGTTGAGGCGCGTCAGGACGGCGCCCGCTCGTTCCCTCTCCGACCGGCAGGCCGCCCACCCGTTCCGGGTTGAAGAGCATCGAGGTGGCCCGGCCGTTGACGACGGTCGCCGAACCACTACTCGTGCCGCTACAGCCGGCCAGAAGCATCGCCGTGCAGGCGACGGCCATCACGGATCCGGCGCAGCCGAAGCCGGTGCGACCTGTCATCTCGCGATTACCCCTCGTCAGTGCCACTGCCTCTACTCTGCCGCTTCTCTGCCACTTCAGCAGGAGGAATGAGCGAACAATCCGGCCGTGGCTCACCCCGCATTTTGCCCCCATACACGGGTCCCGCGCAGCGTCGCCGCAGCACTGCGTCGCCGGAACACGCCGCACAGGTCGCGCACACAACGGATACTTCGTCCTGAGGAGGTGAGATCGACGTGGCTTCAGGTGGTTCACGCGTCGGCCAGATGTTCGGCCATTACAAGCTCACCGGCCTGCTCGGCCGGGGCGGCATGGGCGAGGTGTACCGCGCGGAGGACACGAAGAAGGGGCGGACCGTCGCCCTGAAGATCCTCGCGGAGCAGTTCTGGCAGGACGAGAAGTTCAGAACCAGATTCCAGCGTGAGTCGCGCGCGGCCGCGGTTCTCCAAGAACCACACGTGATTCCGATCCACGATTGGGGTGAGATCGACGGGCACCCCTACATCGACATGCGGCTCGTCGACGGTCAGACGCTGCAGGACCTCCTCGCCAACCGGCCCCTCCAACCGGCACGTGCATCCTTCATCATCGGCGGAGTAGCCGCCGCTCTCGATGCGGCGCACGCTGCGGGCCTGGTCCATCGGGACGTCAAACCGCAGAACATCATCGTCACACCGTCGGACTTCCCCTATCTCGTCGACTTCGGCATCGCCGAAGCCAAGGGGGAAAGCGGTTTGACGATGACCGGCATGCAGATCGGAACGTTCGCCTACATGGCTCCCGAGCGGTTCCGCGACAAGGACGCCACTCCGGCCGTCGACGTGTACGCCCTCGCGTGCGTTCTCTACGAATGCCTCACCGGCAAGGCCCCGTTCTCATCGAACAGTCTCGAGCAGATCATGACGGCGCATCTGATGATGCCGCCGCCGCGACCCAGTGACGCCAACCGGGCAGTGGCCACCGCGTTCGACGAGGTGATCGCACGGGGCATGGCCAAGGAACCCGACGACCGCTACGGCAGTTGCGGGGCACTGGGCCGGGCGGCGCAACGGGCAGTGGAATCCGACACTGTCGCCGGGATGTCATCGGTGAACACCCTGCAGACGCCCCCCTCGGTGAACACCGTGCAGGCGCCACCCTTTCATGGCGGCGGATACGGCGGGCCGGGCGTGGGTTACCGCGGGCCCACTGTGCACAGCGGTCCGCCGGGATACAGCGGTCCGCCGGGATATAGCGGTCCGCCGCCCGAGCGACCCACCGATGTCGCACCACCGCAGCCGGCCTACGGCGCTCCGGCGCCGGCCGCTTCTAGTTCACGTCCGTGGTTGATACCGGCCGTCATCGCCGTCGTCGCGGCACTGGTGTTGGGCGGGATCGGGATCGTGATCGGCCTGTTGGCGAACGACGACTCCCCGCCGGACCTCAACCGCACCCGACACACCCGATCCGCCCGTGAGTCGACCGGTGGATAGGGACGATCCCGCCCCGCCGTCCGAGCCGCCCCGCCCCACCGAGAACCCGCTGTCCGTCGGTTCGCCACCGCCGCCACCGCTGGTCGGGAACGACACCAGTTCGAATCCGCAGAGCTGCACGAGCGACTTCTCGCTCCCCGGCCGAAACGACATCGGCACACATGCCCGCAGGGGTTCTGCCGACACATCGTGCTATTTCACCGAAAGCGTGCTCAACGCGTACTGGGCGACCTACAGCGACGCCAGCCGTGATCTTCGGAACATCTCGGCTCGTGGTTCGGTTGACTGTCGCACGGTGCTCAGCGGAAGTGGCTGCGACGGGCCCAATTTCGTGATGGAGTGCCTCGCGCGCCCCGGCCAGGCGTACATCACCTGCACGGGCGGCAGGGACGCCGTCATCTACCTGTACTAAGGGCAGTTCCCGGCCGGCAGCAGATCGGCGTGCTGTTGGAGCCAGGTCGCGATTTGCATCAGATCCAAGGTGCCATCGTCGAACGAGCCCGAGTTCGGCTCGACCGCCACGGCGACGACGGCGAATCCGTCCCGCACCGGGATGACGCCGAACTGGCGGACCAGATAGTTGCCCTCGAGCGACGGGCCCCAGCCGCCCTTGAACTTCGCACCCGTGATCTCGCCGAGCCCCCAACTCTGATCGGACGCGATCTGCCCCATCAGATCCATGATCGGCTGGTTCCTGGGGTCGCACGCCGCGGACGAGAGGAACGTCGCTTGGTCGCTCAGCGACCACGTCGTCTGGCCGAATGCGGTGAACTCCGGTCTGACCTTCTGCGATTCAACCGTTGTCGGTGCGCCGGACTCGGCCAGGACTGCCTCCACCTTTTTCGCCGCTGCCGTGGGGTCGCCGAGGCCCTGCCAGATCGATTCGGCGGCGTCGTTATCCGACTGTGTGATCGCGGCGCGCATCGCATCGGTGGCCGCGGGCGGGTCGGTCTCGCGGAGACCGGCGATCGCCAGCGGCACCTTGATCGTCGACCACGCGGTCCCGGTGCTCCAGTCGCCCGCCGTCACCGGCTCCGGTCCGGCACCCACGGCCCGGACGACGATGCCCGCTTTCGCATTGATTTCGGCGGCGAGTGATGCGAAGTCCGTCGCGAACTGCCCCGTTCCGGCCGGTGCGGGAGCGCCGGGGGTGGGTGCGGCGGGCGGTGGTGGGGGCGGCATCTCCGTGGGTTTCGGGGGCACCGTGCTGCTGAGCGCCGCCGCTTCAGATCCCGAGGCGAGGTGGCGGCCGATGACGACGCCGCCCGCGACTATCCCGATGGCCAGGAGGATGACGACCACAACGAACAGCGGCGATCGGGATGATCGACTCTCGTTCTGACGGGCGTGCCGCGAACGCGGCGCCGGCGGGCTGTTCGTCGTGGTGGCCATCTCCCCCAGTATCACCGCCGATAGTGCGGAGTCCACGCAGCAAGACGGCGAGCTGTTGATAACAATGTCATCACTGCGCAGCAGCTGACGATCGTCAGACCCCCCTTAAACAAAAAAAAACGACTCTGCGTTAACACAGAATCTGGTGTGCAGCGTCGGTTCCGTAGTCCAACACCTTTCCGTAGGCGCCGCCGCCTGCCGCACAAACCGCCGCCCACACCTCGTATTGAGTTGAGCCCGCAGGACGGTACACGGTATAGATGGGATCGCCCTCGTCATCAGCCTGACGCAACGATGGACATGATTGATCGGTGCGCAGGTACGAGGCGCCCGGGTAGAGGCTCAGCAAGCGTTGGACACCTGACTCGTACTGCCCAGGCGTCGTGACGCTTCCCAACACCAAAATTCCCTGTCCGTTGCATAGCGGCTTACTCATCGGCGTAGGCAACCCGAGATCACCGTCCGGCCGGCTCGACGTACTCGGCGGCGGCGGCGGCGGCGGTGCACTAAATCCGGTGGTTGCAGAAGTTCCGCTGTCCGGCGGAGTCGAAGGCTGGGGTCGACTGCGGGGGCCATGTCGGCTCTGGCGGCGATGCAGTCGGTGTGGTCGCCGATGGGGTTGGGGACTGCGCCAGGCGCGCGCCGACAAAGGCAACAATGCCCACGGCCACCAAAGCGGCGACACCGATGGCGACCATCGCGGCGATACGAGATATCGAGGCGCTGCCGGTGCCGATACGCGCCACCGGCTCCGGGTATTCCTCAACGCGAGGCGGTGCGGGCGTCGTTGTTGCGAACTGGGTGTCGGCGGTCGAGCTGTTCCAGACCGCATCGCCATGGCTGAGCGCCGCCGCGAATTGGCGGCAGGTATCGAAACGTTGAAATGGCTCCTTAGCCATCCCTTTGGCCAGCACGTTATCCATCGACCCGAGGTCGGCGCGCAGATTTCCCAACCGAGGGGGCGGTGACGATAGGTGGCTGCCGATCACCGCCACCGGATTCGAGTTGGCAAACGGCTGCACGCCTGTCAGGAGGTGAAATGTCGTGCAGGCCAGTGCATACTGGTCGGCACGGCCATCGAGTTTCTTACCCGTCAGTTGCTCCGGTGCGGCGTAGGCGACGGATCCGACGGTCATGTTGGTTGCCGTCAATCCGTGTGTTTCATTGGCGGCTTTGGCGATTCCGAAGTCCGCCAACAAGATCCGCCGATCACCCGCGCGCGAGTCGGTGAGCAGAATATTGGCCGGTTTCACGTCTCGATGCAGCAAGTAGCGCTCGTGCGCATAGTCGAGTGCGTCAGCGATGGCAGAAGTGATGGCCAACGCATCGTTCGGCGGCATTCCATGCGGATACCGGTCCCGCACCAAGTGGGCAGCATCTGTGCCCTCGACGTAGTCCATGGCGATCCATAGCTGACCGTTGTGCTCTCCGCGGTCGTGGACAGCGACGATGTGGGGATGCCATAAAGCAGCGGCAATGTCCGCTTCACGAGCGAAACGTTGACGGAACTCGGGGTCGGCGCTGACATCCTCCGGAAGGATCTTCAGTGCCTCCAGGCGAGGCAACCGCGGATGCTGCGCAAGGTAGACCTCGCCCATCCCCCCGGCGCCCAGTAAGCGAACGATGGTGTATCCAGCAAATACCGCACCATCAGCAACGGGCATGCGCAAATCCTACAAAGGTCGTCCTACGCGCACGCGCAAAAGCCGAGGTAAATCGAGATTCGGATAGGCCACTTCGCCGAGATCGCCGACCTTGTTTACGTATCCTGAGCGCCATGGACAACTGTCCCTCTGACTGGCCTAAGCGGCCCGGACGTCATCCGCCGCCGACGACTGCGTTGGCCGGCGCCGGACTGGCGGCAACCGTCAGCGGCTGCGCGCTCTGGGACCACCCGACTCCGCCAAACACCCGAGTCCCGCTGCGCCGGCGAATCCCGCGGCGACTCCCAACGCAAGCTCGACGGCCAACCTGCCAGCGACGCCGATGACTACAACCGCACCGGCCGTCACCCCCGCTTCGCGGGTCATGTTGTGCCGCGACGCGTGGGGCGCGCAACCGCCGCGGCCCGGCGGTATACCTCAGCCAACCCTCAACAGCATGACGATCCACCACACCGCTGCAGTCCTCGGCGACAACAGCAACGCGCCCGCCCGCCTTCGCCAGCACCAGCACTATCACCAGGACACACAGGGGTGGATCGACATCGCCTATCACGTCAGCGTCGACCGCAAGGGGAACATCTACCGACTGCGTGACCCTCATGTCGTGGGCAACACCGCGACGAGCTACGACCCGGCCGGCCATTTCCTCGTTGTCTGCGAAGGAAACTTCGACGAAGAAGAGGTGACGGAGGAACAACTCAACGGAGCTGCACTCGCGTTCGCCTGGGCCGCTCAACAATTCGGTATCTCGCCCGAGACGCTCGCTGGCCACCGAGACAAAAGTCACGACACGGCATGCCCGGGCGCGAGCCTCTACACGCACGTCACCGATGGTGACCTCAGACACGCGTCGAAGGCTTGGTGGCCGCAGGACCGGTGGACCTCCGAGAGATATGTGGCCCCGAGGCCTCCCAGATGGTCGCCGACATCGAGGCCGGCCGTCGCTAACCGCCCACGCGGACAACCGATTCGCGTTGACTACCGCGGTCCGTCGACCTCGAAGGTGCCGGCGTCGTCGCGGAAGACCACCTGAACTTGTCGCTGCGCACCGTTGATGGCCACCTCACATGTGAAGCCCTTGCCCGCTTCGACTTCTGGATTCCGGCCGTCGTTGCACTTGACCGCCGTGACGTCGTTCGCGCCGTAGCCGTTGATCGGATCGGAAAGTATCTGCTGCACACCGGCTTCGGCCTTGCGGATGTCGAGCACAGTGCCGGTGCCGCTGTCAAAGTAGCCGGAGAACCAGAGACCGCCAACGAGCGCAAGCCCGCCGAAAAGAACGATCGCAACCAGCGCTCCCCCGATCACCGCACTCCGCGACTCCTTCGGTTTGGCGGGCGGAGGTGAAGCGGGCGGTGGTGCCTGCGGAGCCTGTTGCCATGGCTGTTGCGGTGGCGCTTCCTGTTGCCACGGTTGCGCCGGAGGCGCCTGCTGCCATGGTCGTTGTGGCGGCGGCGCCTGGTGCCATGGGGGTTGAACCGGAGCGTGTTGTGGCGGTGCCTGCGGCGGCGGGCCGTAGTGCCTCGGCGGTGGCGACGGCGCGACCGGCGGTCGTTGCGGCGGCGGATAGCCCGGAGGCCGCCCCGGCGTCTGCGCGCCGCCGGGGCGATGCCACCACGGCTGTCCCTCGCCGTGTCGTGGCGGGCCGGTCACAGTGCGCTCACGCGAATCGCTCGAAACACTCGTCAACCTCGCTCGACAGGCCCACCCGATAGGCGAGTATCCGGGAAAATCCGGCGGGTGCAGGCGTCCCCTTGACGTCACTGGCGACCACGCCGTTGGTCAGCAGCCCCGCCACCGCCTCGTCGGTGTCTCCCGGCGACAACGTGAAGTCGCCGTCGGTCATCGCACCCTGTCCCACGCCCGTCAGACAGGCCGTCCGCAGCGCCGCGACGGGCGTGTCGATATTGACGCCCCGCTCATTCTGAACCGCTAGCGCATAACGCGACGTCACCATCGACAGCGCAGTGTTGTCACCCTGAACCAGTACTTTGTCCTCCTCCTCGTTCTTGGCCGCCCCCACCACCTGTAGGGCAGGAATGTCGACATAGATCTTGTTGGTCTCGGGACAGTACGCGGTCGGCGCGCCGTCGGGCACTCCGGCGCATTCGCCTTTGTCGGTGGTCAACGTGGGCGCGTCGGTCGGCCTGAACGTCGCGTCAAGAACGTCCATCAGCTGATTCAAGATGTCCTGGTCGATCGGGCTGTCCAGAACCGGTTCGTCGAAGAAGCCGATGACGTTGGTGGGAAGGTCGCCCTGGCGTTGTTCGATCTCGTTTTCGTCGATCGAAGCGCACTGGTCGGCATTTCCGGTGAATCCCATCTGGAAGGCACTGACGCGGTCGAGGGCGTTGCCGTGCTCATCACCCGAGCTGCCGACCGTTGGCCGGTCGCGTAGGTAGATGACTCCCGCGAGAACTCGATTCAAACCATCGCCGGTACTCATCGTGAAGCGTTCAGAGTCCCCCGCCGCCACCGACCGCATGTACACACCGGCGAAGCAGTCGGCCTGCTGTTCCTTGACCAGGATGTCGGTGCCGTCATCCACCAGACCGCTCATCCACTGCAGCGCATGCCCGTACTCGTGTGCGATGACCCCGACCACCCCCATCTCCCCGAAGTACTCGATACCCGTGGGCATGAGCGAACCTCGGTCCCAGGCAATCAGTCTGTCCGGGATGCAGTAGAACGCGTTCGCCATCTCGTAGGTTTCCGACCCGCACAGAACTGGACTACTGGGATCGGTGGAGTCGTAGGAGATGAATTCGTCGACCGGGTCGAAGTTTCCCGGAAGGTACTTCTCGTAGTTCGCCTGCCAGAAATCTTGAATGTCGTTGACCGCCAACATCGCCAGGCGGTCGATGTCGCCGCCGTCCGAATTCTCGACGGTGCCCTCCGGTTGAGGCGCGTCAGGACGGCGCCCGCTCGTTCCCTCTCCGACCGGCAGGCCGCCCACCCGTTCCGGGTTGAAGAGCATCGAGGTGGCCCGGCCGTTGACGACGGTCGCCGAACCACTACTCGTGCCGCTACAGCCGGCCAGAAGCATCGCCGTGCAGGCGACGGCCATCACGGATCCGGCGCAGCCGAAGCCGGTGCGACCTGTCATCTCGCGATTACCCCTCGTCAGTGCCACTGCCTCTACTCTGCCGCTTCTCTGCCACTTCAGCAGGAGGAATGAGCGAACAATCCGGCCGTGGCTCACCCCGCATTTTGCCCCCATACACGGGTCCCGCGCAGCGTCGCCGCAGCACTGCGTGGCCGGAACACGCCGCACAGGTCGCGCACACAACGGATACTTCGTCGTGAGGAGGTGAGATCGACGTGGCTTCAGGTGGTTCACGCGTCGGCCAGATGTTCGGCCATTACAAGCTCACCGGCCTGCTCGGCCGGGGCGGCATGGGCGAGGTGTACCGCGCGGAGGACACGAAGAAGGGGCGGACCGTCGCCCTGAAGATCCTCGCGGAGCAGTTCTGGCAGGACGAGAAGTTCAGAACCAGATTCCAGCGTGAGTCGCGCGCGGCCGCGGTTCTCCAAGAACCACACGTGATTCCGATCCACGATTGGGGTGAGATCGACGGGCACCCCTACATCGACATGCGGCTCGTCGACGGTCAGACGCTGCAGGACCTCCTCGCCAACCGGCCCCTCCAACCGGCACGTGCATCCTTCATCATCGGCGGAGTAGCCGCCGCTCTCGATGCGGCGCACGCTGCGGGCCTGGTCCATCGGGACGTCAAACCGCAGAACATCATCGTCACACCGTCGGACTTCCCCTATCTCGTCGACTTCGGCATCGCCGAAGCCAAGGGGGAAAGCGGTTTGACGATGACCGGCATGCAGATCGGAACGTTCGCCTACATGGCTCCCGAGCGGTTCCGCGACAAGGACGCCACTCCGGCCGTCGACGTGTACGCCCTCGCGTGCGTTCTCTACGAATGCCTCACCGGCAAGGCCCCGTTCTCATCGAACAGTCTCGAGCAGATCATGACGGCGCATCTGATGATGCCGCCGCCGCGACCCAGTGACGCCAACCGGGCAGTGGCCACCGCGTTCGACGAGGTGATCGCACGGGGCATGGCCAAGGAACCCGACGACCGCTACGGCAGTTGCGGGGCACTGGGCCGGGCGGCGCAACGGGCAGTGGAATCCGACACTGTCGCCGGGATGTCATCGGTGAACACCCTGCAGACGCCCCCCTCGGTGAACACCGTGCAGGCGCCACCCTTTCATGGCGGCGGATACGGCGGGCCGGGCGTGGGTTACCGCGGGCCCACTGTGCACAGCGGTCCGCCGGGATACAGCGGTCCGCCGGGATATAGCGGTCCGCCGCCCGAGCGACCCACCGATGTCGCACCACCGCAGCCGGCCTACGGCGCTCCGGCGCCGGCCGCTTCTAGTTCCCGTCCGTGGTTGATACCGGCCGTCATCGCCGTCGTCGCGGCACTGGTGTTGGGCGGGATCGGGATCGTGATCGGCCTGTTGGCGAACGACGACTCCCCGCCGGACCTCAACCGCACCCGACACACCCGATCCGCCCGTGAGTCGACCGGTGGATAGGGACGATCCCGCCCCGCCGCGAGCCGCCCCGTCCCACCGAGAACCCGCTGTCCGTCGGTTCGCCACCGCCGCCACCGCTGGTCGGGAACGACACCAGTTCGAATCCGCAGAGCTGCACGAGCGACTTCTCGCTCCCCGGCCGAAACGACATCGGCACACATGCCCGCAGGGGTTCTGCCGACACATCGTGCTATTTCACCGAAAGCGTGCTCAACGCGTACTGGGCGACCTACAGCGACGCCAGCCGTGATCTTCGGAACATCTCGGCTCGTGGTTCGGTTGACTGTCGCACGGTGCTCAGCGGAAGTGGCTGCGACGGGCCCAATTTCGTGATGGAGTGCCTCGCGCGCCCCGGCCAGGCGTACATCACCTGCACGGGCGGCAGGGACGCCGTCATCTACCTGTACTAAGGGCAGTTCCCGGCCGGCAGCAGATCCGCGTGCTGTTGGAGCCAGGTCGCGATTTGCATCAGATCCAAGGTGCCATCGTCGAACGAGCCCGAGTTCGGCTCGACCGCCACGGCGACGACGGCGAATCCGTCCCGCACCGGGATGACGCCGAACTGGCGGACCAGATAGTTGCCCTCGAGCGACGGGCCCCAGCCGCCCTTGAACTTCGCACCCGTGATCTCGCCGAGCCCCCAACTCTGATCGGACGCGATCTGCCCCATCAGATCCATGATCGGCTGGTTCCTGGGGTCGCACGCCGCGGACGAGAGGAACGTCGCTTGGTCGCTGAGCGACCACGTCGTCTGGCCGAATGCGGTGAACTCCGGTCTGACCTTCTGCGATTCAACCGTTGTCGGTGCGCCGGACTCTGCCAGTACTGCCTCCACCTTTTTCGCCGCTGCCGTGGGGTCGCCGAGGCCCTGCCAGATCGATTCGGCGGCGTCGTTATCCGACTGTGTGATCGCGGCGCGCATCGCATCGGTGGCCGCGGGCGGGTCAGTCTCGCGGAGACCGGCGATCGCCAGCGGCACCTTGATGGTCGACCACGCGGTCCCGGTGCTCCAGTCGCCCGCCGTCACCGGCTCCGGTCCGGCACCCACGGCCCGGACGACGATGCCCGCTTTCGCATTGATTTCGGCGGCGAGTGATGCGAAGTCCGTCGCGAACTGCCCCGTTCCGGCCGGTGCGGGAGCGCCGGGGGTGGGTGCGGCGGGCGGTGGTGGGGGCGGCATCTGCCGTGGGTTTCGGGGGCACCGTGCTGCTGAGCGCCGCCGCTTCAGATCCCGAGGCGAGGTGGCGGCCGATGACGACGCCGCCCGCGACGATCCCGATGGCCAGGAGGATGACGACCACAACGAACAGCGGCGATCGGGAAGATCGACTCTCGTTCTGACGGGCGTGCCGCGAACGCGGCGCCGGCGGGCTGTTCGTCGTGGTGGCCATCTCCCCCAGTATCACCGCCGATAGTGCGGAGTCCACGCAGCAAGACGGCGAGCTGTTGATAACAATGTCATCACTGCGCAGCAGCTGACGATCGTCAGACCCCCCGAATCACCTCGTCGCGCCGTTGATCGTCGGCGTGATGATCATGCCCTTCTCGACACCCCACATCGTCGCGATGGTCTTGTACTCGCCGGTCTGAATCAGGTGCTCGAGTGCCTTCAGCAGCGACTGCGCAAGGTCCGAATCCTTCGGCACCGGCCAGCCGTACGGCGCCGAGTCGAACACCTCACCCGCCGCTTCCAGAGCACCGCCGGACGTCTTGATCGCGAACAACGTCACCGGCGAATCCGCCGACATCGCATCGACTTCCCCGTTGATCAGCGCGCTGGTGAGCTCGTCCTGGTCGGCGAAGACCCGCTTGTCGATCGGCGGATTGCCCGCTGCCTCACACGCGGCGTTCTTGGCCGGAATCTCTTCTGCCTCTTGCAGAGACGGGATCGCGACGCCCACCGTCAACCCGCACGCGTTGGCCGGATCCACACCGCCACCGGGCTTCTGCGCCCACATCGTGCCCGCCTCGAAGTACGTGACGAAGTCGACCTGCTCCTCACGCTCCTTGGTGTCTGTGTACGACGACATCCCGACGTTGAAGTCGCCGCCGCGCACCGAGGGGATGATCGCGTCGAACGGCGTCTCCCGGTACTCGGGCACCAACCCGAGTGTTCGGGTGATCGCGTTCATCAGATCGACGTCGAAGCCGACGATCGCCCCGCTGGCATCCTTGAATTCGTTTGGTGCATAGGGCACATTCACGCCGATGATCAACCGGCCTGTCGACCTGATGTCTTCGGGCACTGTGGCCGCGATTTCCTCGACGGCGCCCGACTGCGGCACCGCCGCCCGCGTCGAGCTTTCCGCCGCTCCCGCCGGAGTCGCGTCATCCCGATCCGCTGCGCGCCACTGCCAGAGCCCAAACCCGCCGGCCACCACGACCAACACCACCGCGGCGGCGACGGCTACCATCCGCCCCGACACGCGTCGGCCGGTAGGCGCCGCCCGCCGCGCGGAATGCCGCCCGCTGCCGCTCATCCGCACCGGCGCATTCAGGGCACGTCGTGCGGCCGCGGCCAATTCGCCTGCCGACTGATATCGCTTCGCTGGCATCTTGGCCATGCCCTTCGCGATGACCTCATCGAACGCCGCGAGCTTCGGATCGATTGCCGACGGCCGCGGTATCGGCTTCGCCATGTGGCCGGCGATCTGCTGCTCGAGGCTCTCGGCCGGATACGGCCTTGCGCCGGTGAGGCATTCGTAGAGCACACACGTCAATGCATAGATGTCGGACGTCGGATCTACCGGCTTGCCCTCGAACCGCTCCGGGGCCATGTAGGCCATCGTGCCCAGCGTGCTGCCTGCCGTCGTCAACCCGGCTTCCCCGGCGGTGCGGGCCAACCCGAAGTCGATGAGATACACGAAGTCGCGGTCGGTGATCAGAATGTTCGACGGCTTGACGTCCCGGTGGATCAACCCTGCGGCATGGGCAGCATCCAGCGCCGCGCCGACCTGCTCGGCCACCTTCACGCAGAACTCCGGATCGAGCGGCCTGACCGTGTCATTGAGAATGGTCCCGAGGTTGCGACCCTCGATCAGCCGCATATCCAGATACAGCCGGCCGTCGATCTCACCGAAACGGTGGATCGGCACCACATGCGGGTCGTTGAGCCCCGCCGCGGCCTGCGATTCACGCCGGAACCGCGCCTGGAACGTCTCATCGGCGGCCATGTTCGGCGGCAGCACCTTCACCGCCACGATTCGGTCGGTCTTGGTGTCGTAGGCCCGGTAGACCTCACCCATTCCGCCTCGGCCGATCAGCTGGTGCAGCTGATAGTGCCCGAATGGTGTCGCGTCCACCCTGTAACTCCTCGGCAGCGTGCCCCACGCGTCGCTGTGTCGATCGAAAGTACATCAGGTTTGCCAGAAAGTCTTAATGATCACCCTGGTCTAGGGGGCAGATCAGCGAATTGCCGGGCCGGCAGGGCGTCCTCCGCCGAGTTCTGCACCAGGGTTGTGATCCGCGCGAGAAATCACAGCCCTCACGCAGAAGTCGCGCCTGTGCGCTTCCCTAAGCGGCCGCCGTCGTCTCGGCGACCGGCAGATTGATCTCCGCCGCATCCGCGGTTGGCAGCGTCAGCTTGATCGTCGACACATTCAGCCTGCCCGACGACCACAGCGCCTGGTATGTGACGGCCGACGCGACGATCTGCACCGTCAGCGTCTCCCCCGGGGCCAGCGTGTGCGCGACCGGCTCGAGATCGATCACCGCTTCATGCGTCCCGCCGTCCAGCGTCACGGCGATCGGTGTGACCTGGTTACCCAGCACGAGTCCCGTTGTGTCATCGACGAGTTGGGCGTAGACGTGACTGCTCGCGCCCGTGCCTGAGTAGGTGAACGTCAACTTCGGTGCGCCGACGATGTACGTCGTCGTCTCGGCTTCCTCGGTGGTGAGCTCCACGGCGTTGGATGCCTCGGCGCCCGAGAGAATTCCGAGCAGCGCACCGATCGGACCCGCCCCCAGCGCCCTGAAGTTCGGGCCGGACCCGCCGAGTAACAGCCACAGCGGCAGCGTCCCACCTTCGTCGCTCTCGACGGTGACCGCGGTGCCCGGCTTGACGGGATAGGTGTCCGACGTGAAGTTCTGGCCGTGCTGGTCGACCCACTCGAACTGCGGACCCGTTTGCACCGGAAGGCCCTTCACGTACTTGTCGAGCCACGCCAGGGTCGCCCGGTCGATCACTTCGCCGTCGTTGACACTCGAGATGCACCCGCCGTGACCGCCGCAGTACCAGACCACCTTGGTCTCAACACCGTTGGCGATCAACGCGATTGCGTTGTCGTGCGCTTCCTGCAAGGTGAACAGCGTGTCGACGGTGCCCTGAACCAGCAGCGTGGGTGCGGTGATCTGGTCCAGGAGATAGTCGGGACCACGCTCGTCGAGGAAGAGCTGGTTTCGCTGCGATACCTCGCCGGTCAAGAGGGTGCTGATCAACGCGGTATATATCTGCGGATTCGACCGAGAAAAAGTTAACAAGAGGGCCGCGCCGAGAAATAGGCCCCAACTCGTCTTCGGTGCCCCGTTCTTGGCGAGAGCCGTGTTGATGTTGTTCCACGCGATCGTCGGCACGATCGCGTCGACGCGAGGGTCGATCGCCGCGGTCACCAGTTGGATGCCGCCGCCGTACGACGCGCCGACCATGCCGATCAGCGGGTCGGTCTTACTGCCGAAGTCGAATGCCGCTTCGGGCTGCTGGGCCACCCAGCTGATGATGGCCTGCATGTCCTTGCCTTCGAATTCCGGATGGTCGATCTGGAGGATGCCGCGAGAACGCCATTCACCGCGCGGGTCCCATGTGACGACGTTGTAGCCGCTCTTCAGCAGCGTGCCCATGCCGATGACCTGATTGCGCAGCAACGGGTTGTCGAGGGCGAGGGGGTTGGTCTCGCCGGGAAGGCCCAGGCCCGGACCGTTGAGGATCGTCGGCGCCGGCTTGCCGGCGTTCTCGCCCTGCGCCGGGAAGAAGTGGACGTAGATCGCGGTGCCGTCCTCGGAGATCACCCGCACGTCGCGCGGGGTGGTGCCGCCCGTGAAGCCGACCGGGTAGCCGATGATCGGGTGCAGGATGTCGCCGATGAGCGGTATCTGGTGAAGCAACGCGATGACAGGCCGCACGACCCAGGGACCGATGACGGGCAGGTATTGCAGCGGCGTGAGCAGCGACCTCTGCGGGATGGCGACGACCTGAGGCTCCTCGTCGGCCGCCACAACCGCGGCCAGCGTCGCGACGTTGTCGGCGACGAGGCCGTTCGTCGTCGGGTCTGCCTCCTTGTCGAGGGCGGGCACCGAGCCGAGGAACTCTCGCCGCGCGGCGGCCGCCAACGTCCAGATCGCGGGCGAGTCGATCGGTGCCGTCGGCTCGTCGTCCTTGCCGGCGAAGGGGCTGACGAGGGCGGTGACAAGACTCGAAACTGCCACGCTGACAGCATCGTTCGGCTGCTTCTTCGTCACCGCCGTCGTCTCGGGTTCGGCGACGGCGGCGCGCGTCACCGCGACGGCGGTGGTCGACGCCGACGGCTCCACGGCGGCGGTCGAAGCCTCGTCGGCATCGGATTCTTCGGTCTTTGTCGTCGACGTCTTGTCTGCATCAGCCGACGCACTCGGCGTGCGCGACGCCTCGGTCGACCGTTCGGCATGCTCGGCGACGTTCGTCTTGGGCGCCTTCGACTCTTTCCAGCGCTTGTTGGACCGCGGCCGGGAAGCGGGAGAGGTGTCCTCCTCGGCGGCGTCATCATTTGTTGACGCCTCGGAGTCGGTGGTCTTCTCCGATGCCTGCCCGTCGTCGGAGGCATCGCTGATCGCCGCCGTGTCCGTCGACTTCGCGTCGCCCGACGTGTCGGTCGACGACCCGGTCGACGACGACGATTCCGTCGACGAGGACTGCGATCCGGAGGTGTCCGCGGGCTTTGCCGACGCCACCCCATGACCCGTGATGATCGCGGCCCCGATTCCCAGAGCAACCGCCAGTGAGCCGACTCGACCTATGTGTATCCCCGCACCCATGCCTATCTACATACCGGCGGCGGCTGCGGACCGGAGGCGTTTCGTCGAATCGCGGCGGCGCCAACGGCGTCGTCGATTCCGCCATATAGGCCGACGCTGCGGCCTACCGTCGGATGAGTCGGAGCAGCGAAAGAGGTTATGACATGCCACGACGACCCAACCGACCCCACCCTCCCGACCGCGACTACATCGTCCCGCCGGCCCCACGAGCCAAACCGCAGGCGCGCATCTCGTGCGGGTGCAGCTGCGGCACATGCAGCGGCAGCGGTCACTGCCACAACATGAGCACCGGTTGCAACGTCAGGTGAGTTAGCCCGACGACGCAGTCTCGGCGGTGACGGGACATGGCGACTGGGCCGGAGCGCTCGGCTTCGATGACACGTCCTTGAGCGCCGTCACGGTGATCTGCCCGCCATTCTTCGGCGTCATGATGACGTGCTTGAGCGTCGTCTTCTCGCCGGGCTCGGTGGTGGTGCTCAGCTCGACGCGACGCAGGATCTCGCGCAGCACGATGCGCATCTCGACCATCGCGAATCCCGCGCCGAGACAACGCCGATTGCCGCCGCCGAAGGGGAACCACGTCGTCGGGCTCAGCGTGGCGCCCACCATCCGGTCGGGATCGAACCGGTTCGGGTCCGGGTACACCCCGGGGTCGGTGTGCACCGACGTGATGCTCGGGACCACCATCACGCCCGCGGGCAGTTGATAGCCGGCCACCTCGACCGGTTCCTTCAGGATCCGGCCGACATCGGGCACCACCGGACGGATCCGCAACGTCTCCTTGGCCACCGCGTCGAGGTACTCGTCGCCGGCCGCATCACCGGCATCCGCCGCCGCGACCGCCTTCGCCAGTAGCTCCGGGTGGCGGGTCAACCGCTCCAGCGCCCACGCCAGCCCGGTGGCGGTGGTGTCGTGGCCGGCGACCAGCAGCGTGATCAGCTGATCGCGCAACTCCTTGTCGCTCATCGCCGTTCCGCCGTCATTGCCCGCCTGGATCAGCATCGCCAGCGCATCGGTGCGCTCGGCCAGGTTCGGGTCGACGCGACGTTCGGCGATCTCGGCGTACAGCAGACGGTCGGACTCCTCGATGTTCCGCGCCAACGAACGCCACGCGCGGTGACGCTGCAGCTTCGGTTGCGCGAGCGCCAACGACTCCCACGGCCCCACGCTCAGCAGCCGCGGCATAACATCACGCAACGCCGCCAACCGCGCCGGATCGCTTGCCCCGATGACCGTCCGCAGAATCACCTCGAGCGTGATCTGCGATGTCTTCGGTGCCACCGGAAACTGTCGACCCACCGGCCAGCCGGCGATGTTCTCCGCGGCGATGTCGGTCATCAGATCGGCCTGCTTCGCGACGGCATCGCGATGGAACGGCGCCATCATCAGCCGTCGTCGGTCGCGATGCACATCGTCGTCGATCACCAGCACCGAGCTGTCGCCGAGCAGCCCCTTCAACATCGAATTCGCTTCGCCCGCATGGAAGATCCGAGGGTCGCCGGCGAACACGGTCTTGATGGCGGCCGGATCGGCGAGGTACACCATCTTGCCCATCATCGTGTTGTTCAGCGTGAACACCTTGCCGTAGCGACGGCTGCACGCCGCCACGAACTGCGGCCACCACCGCATCATCAACACGAGCTGCAGCGCACCAGGCAACCGGGGGCCAGGAGGCAGGCCAACCTTCGTTGTTGGACTCATGCCCAATAGGCTACGTGCGGGAGTATCCGGGGGCAACAGGTTCCACTTCTTTTCAGGCGGCCTACTCCGCGGGCGGCAGCTGGCGCTGCCCGTCGAGCTCCGGAAGTCCATGCCGTTCGGCGTCGGCCTCGATGTGGTCGCGACGCGCCGACACCACCGTCGAGGCGGTCGCTCGCGGTTCCGCGGGCTGTTCGTCCTCCTCGGTGTGGACGGTGACCTTGCGGCTGCGCTTCAGCGAGAAGTGGACCTCCTCTTCCTCTTCGAAGACGTGTCGCACGCCCCGCAGCGGTTTGGTGGCCGTTTCAACAGCACTGGCAACGATCGGCGGGACGAACGGCCGGATCCAGCGAGTGGCCGCCTTCGTGACGTCGGGAATCGTCGGTATCAGTGAGCCCCCGCCCTCGCGGCTCGGCTCGATCTCCCCGGCCGGCTCCACGCGCGCGGGCAGGTTGTCGTCGCCGGACGTCAGCTCGGTGGCCTGCACCCGATCCGACTCGACCGGCACCGGGGCGCCGACGGCCTCGATGACGCGAAGACGCTGTTGTTCACGCTCGATCTCGGTCTGCGCCTCGACGGCGAGCCGCGCGCTGGCCAGCTGCTGCTCGGCCCACATCGTCTCGACGGCGGCGCGCACCTCCGCGCGCTTCACCGCGATCGCGGTGTCGGCCTCCAGTTCGGCGCGCTCACGCTCGGCACGGGCTGCCGCGCCGCGATCGTGCGTCGTCTCGCCACGCCAGGTCTTGAGGATCAGCGGCAGCAGATAGACCAGCACGAAGAACGCGATCGTGAGCAGCCGCAGCAGCATCGCGGCTGAGTCGGCGAAGGTGTGGTCATTCATGGCCGCCCATCGCGCACCCAGCCCTGGATCGTCGTCCGCGGACGCGGCCGCACGTGCCTCCGCCATGGCCTGCCCGTCCGCGGCGATCTCGGCGTCCAGCGCCGGCGCGCGGCGGTCGCGCTCGGCTGTTGCGGTGTCCAGCTGCCGCGTCGCATCGGCGAGAAAGTCGTTGGCCGTGCGGTTTTCGGGTCCCGCGCCGGGCATTCCGGTGATGTGGGTCTGCGGGCAGGCCGGCGACGGGTTGTACTCACAGCGAGCGACGACCAGCGCCTCGTCGCGCAGTTGCAGGGCACGGGCCACCGCGTCGTCGAGTCCCGCACGCGCCGCGCGCGTCTGCTCCAGTTCCGCCGCCGCCTGGGTGACGTCCGGTGCACCGTCGGCCCGGACCGCGGCCTGCTCGTCGAGTAGACGGTCGATCGTCCCCGAGAACAGCACCACAGCGGCCAGTTCGCCGACGACAACACCCACCGCTATCCCCACCGCCGATCGGCCCACGACCCCGGCCCGGCCCCGCGCCGGTCCGGTGGAAATCGCCCGGCTGACCGCCCCGACCAGCAGACCGAACACCGAGGTCAGCGGGATGACGGCCGCCGTCGGCCAGTGCGTCGATGAGGCGACGGCCAGCGCTGCCACCAGCCACGCCAACGCCGCACCGAGCACCACCACGCCCCCGGCGAGCGCGTGGGTGGATCGTTCGTGACGTTCGCCGAGCTCATGCCATTCCCCGCCCCCCAGCCAGGTGAACAGCGCTTCAATTCTGTTGGCGTACATAAAAACTCCCCACGTTCTGGCGTGACAGCACGCCGAACCACACGCCGAACCATGAAACTCGGTGTGTTGTGGTCAGGCGGAACAGAACCCCCGCGGGTCGCGCCGTCACGCCGGCTGCGAATACCCGAATCTTCTCACAGGGGCATTCGGCGCGCCTGCCGCGGTGGGCGGTGCAGCCAGGAGAACATGTTTGTGCGGCTAATGTGTCGGCGAGTCGCGCACCGGCGCGCCGCTTCCGAAAGATCCTTGATATATGCGCGTAGACGGTCGGGACATCACCGTTTCCGGCAGCCTGCTGCAACCGCTGACCCGCCGGACCAACGACATCGTCCGTGTCGCGCTCGCGGCGCTGTTCCTCGCGGTCGTGATCACCAGTTCCCTGATCACCCGCAACGAGTGGGATGCCCTCGAGGAGTCCGTCTCCGAGATCGTCGCGGTCCTGACGCCCACCCAGTCCAACCTGGTGTACCTGGTCTACGGCGTGGCGATTCTGGCGTTGCCGTTCGTGATCCTGGTCAGCCTGATCGTCGCCCGCCAGTGGAAGCTGCTGGGCGCCTACGCGGCGGCCGCCGCTATCGCCGGGCTGGCTCTGTCGATCACGGGCGCAGGCATCGCCGCCCCGCAATGGCACTTCGACCTGTCCGAGCGGCTCGACACGCTGCCGTCCCAGTTCGTCGACGACCCGCGCTGGATCGCGATGCTGGCCGCCGTGCTCACCGTCTCGGGCCCGTGGCTGCCCGCTCGGTGGCGACGCTGGTGGTGGGCGCTGCTGTTGGCGTTCGTGCCCATCCACCTCGTCATCAGCGCGGTGGTGCCCGCGCGGTCGCTGCTCGGGCTGGCCGTCGGCTGGTTCGTCGGGGCGGTGGTCGTGCTCGTCGTCGGCACCCCCGGGCTCGACGTGCCGCTGGACGGCGCCGTCCGGGCGATGGCCCGGCGCGGATGCGTGGTGTCGGCGCTCACGGTGGTCCGGCCCGCCGGGACCGGCCCGCTGGTGCTGCAGGCCACCTGTGAGGACCAGCAGGCGGCGGCGGTGATGGAGCTGTACGGCCCGCACCAACGCAGCGGCGGGGCGCTGCGTCAGATCTGGCGGAAGTTTCGGCTGCGGGACCGCGAGACCTCGCCGATTCACACCTCGATGCGCCGTACCGTCGAGCATCGCGCGCTGATGGCCATCGCCATCGGTCAGCTTCGCGTCGCCAACACCTCGACGATCAGCGTCGCCGCCCTCGACCGCGGCTGGACCCTGTACGCGCACACCCCCGCACGCGGAACGCCGGTGAGCGAGTGCGTCGAGTCGATTCCCGTTGCGCGCGTGTGGGAGTCGCTGCGCATCCTGCACGACTGCCAGATCTCCCACGGCGACCTGCGCAGCAGCCAGATCACCGTCAACGACGACGTGCTGTTCGGCGGCTTCGACAACGCCGAATACGGCGCGACCGACTTCCAGCTGCGATCCGACATCGCCCAGCTCCTGGTGACGACGACGTATCTCTATGACGCGCCCTCGGCGGTGCGGGCCGCGATCGACGCGTTCGGCAAGGACGTCGTGTTGACCGCGTCGCGCAGGCTCACGAAATCCGCTGTGCCGCTGGCTATCCGACACTCCGTGCAGGATGCGAAGGCCGTCATCACCGCGGCGCGCGACGAGGTGATGGCCCAGACCCGCGTCGACGAGATCCGTACCGAGACGGTCACCCGGTTCACCCGCAATCAACTCATCCAGCTGGTGCTGTTGATCGCCCTGGTGTACGTCGCGTACCCGTTCATCAGCTCGGTGCCGACCTTCCTCACCGAGTTGCGGACGGCGAACTGGTGGTGGGCGCTGCTGGGCCTGGCCGCGACGGGGTTGACGTATGTCGGTGCGGCGGCGGCGTTATGGGCGTGCGCCGACGGCCTGGTCAGCCTGCGGGGTCTGATCGTCATGCAGGTGGCCAACAAGTTCGCTGCGACCACCACCCCAGCGGGTGTCGGCGGGCTGGCGCTGAGCGCGAGGTACCTGCAGAAGGGCGGGATCACTCCGTTGCGCTCCACCACCGCGGTGGCGTTACAGCAGTCGGTACAGGTGATCACGCACATCGGGTTGCTGATCTTCTTCTCCACCGCGGCGGGCGTTTCGGCCAACCTGTCCCGCTTCGTGCCGAGCGTCACCGTGATCTACCTGGCGGCCGGTGTGGTGCTGGGCCTGATCGGGACGTTCCTGTTGGTTCCCAAGCTGCGGCACTGGCTGGCGACCGCGG
>CAVTSZ010000003.1:0-18052 GCA_963737385.1 uncultured Actinomycetota bacterium | reverse complement strand
CGAGTGCCTTCAGCAGCGACTGCGCAAGGTCCGAATCCTTCGGCACCGGCCAGCCGTACGGCGCCGAGTCGAACACCTCACCCGCCGCTTCCAGAGCACCGCCGGACGTCTTGATCGCGAACAACGTCACCGGCGAATCCGCCGACATCGCATCGACTTCCCCGTTGATCAGCGCCCCGGTGAGCTCGTCCTGGTCGGCGAAGACCCGCTTGTCGATCGGCGGATTGCCCGCTGCCTCACACGCGGCGTTCTTGGCCGGAATCTCTTCTGCCTCTTGCAGAGACGGGATCGCGACGCCCACCGTCAACCCGCACGCGTTGGCCGGATCCACACCGCCACCGGGCTTCTGCGCCCACATCGTGCCCGCCTCGAAGTACGTGACGAAGTCGACCTGCTCCTCACGCTCCTTGGTGTCTGTGTACGACGACATCCCGACGTTGAAGTCGCCGCCGCGCACCGAGGGGATGATCGCGTCGAACGGCGTCTCCCGGTACTCGGGCACCAACCCGAGTGTTCGGGTGATCGCGTTCATCAGATCGACGTCGAAGCCGACGATCGCCCCGCTGGCATCCTTGAATTCGTTTGGTGCATAGGGCACATTCACGCCGATGATCAACCGGCCTGTCGACCTGATGTCTTCGGGCACTGTGGCCGCGATTTCCTCGACGGCGCCCGACTGCGGCACCGCCGCCCGCGTCGAGCTTTCCGCCCCTCCCGCCGGGGTCGCGTCATCCCGATCCGCTGCGCGCCACTGCCAGAGCCCAAACCCGCCGGCCACCGCGACCAACACCACCGCGGCGGCGACGGCCACCATCCGCCCCGACACGCGTCGGCCGGTAGGCGCCGCCCGCCGCGCGGAATGCCGCCCGCTGCCGCTCATCCGCACCGGCGCATTCAGGGCACGTCGTGCGGCCGCGGCCAATTCGCCTGCCGACTGATATCGCTTCGCTGGCATCTTGGCCATGCCCTTCGCGATGACCTCATCGAACGCCGCGAGCTTCGGATCGATTGCCGACGGCCGCGGTATCGGCTTCGCCATGTGGCCGGCGATCTGCTGCTCGAGGCTCTCGGCCGGATACGGCCTTGCGCCGGTGAGGCATTCGTAGAGCACACACGTCAATGCATAGATGTCGGACGTCGGATCTACCGGCTTGCCCTCGAACCGCTCCGGGGCCATGTAGGCCATCGTGCCCAGCGTGCTGCCTGCCGTCGTCAACCCGGCTTCCCCGGCGGTACGGGCCAACCCGAAGTCGATGAGATACACGAAGTCGCGGTCGGTGATCAGAATGTTCGACGGCTTGACATCCCGGTGGATCAACCCCGCGGCATGGGCAGCATCCAGCGCCGCGCCGACCTGCTCGGCCACCTTCACGCAGAACTCCGGATCGAGCGGCCTGACCGTGTCATCGAGAATGGTCCCGAGGTTGCGACCCTCGATCAGCCGCATATCCAGATACAGCCGGCCGTCGATCTCACCGAAACGGTGGATCGGCACCACATGCGGGTCGTTGAGCCCCGCCGCGGCCTGCGATTCACGCCGGAACCGCGCCTGGAACGTCTCATCGGCTGCCATGTTCGGCGGCAGCACCTTCACCGCCACGATTCGGTCGGTCTTGGTGTCGTAGGCCCGGTAGACCTCACCCATTCCGCCTCGGCCGATCAGCTGGTGCAGCTGATAGTGCCCGAATGGTGTCGCGTCCACCCTGTAACTCCTCGGCAGCGTGCCCCACGCGTCGCTGTGTCGATCGAAAGTACATCAGGTTTGCCAGAAAGTCTTAATGATCACGTCGTCTCAGGGGCCGAGCCCTCCGCCGAGTTCTGCGCCAGGGTTGTGATCCGAGAAATTGCAGCCCTCACGCAGAAGTCGCGCTGTGCGCTTCCCTAAGCGGCCGCCGTCGTCTCGGCGACCGGCAGATTGATCTGCGCCGCATCCGCGGTCGGCAACGTCAGCTTGATCGTCGACACATTCAGCCTGCCCGACGACCACAGCGCCTGATATGTGACCGCCGACGCGACGATCTGCACCGTCAGCGTCTCCCCCGGCGCGAGCGTGTGCGCGACCGGCTCGAGATCGATCACCGCTTCATGCGTCCCGCCGTCCAGCGTCACGGCGATCGGTGTGACATGGTTACCCAGCACGAGTCCCGTTGTGTTGTCGACGAGTTGGGCGTAGACGTGACTGCTCGCGCCCGTGCCTGAGTAGGTGAACGCCAACTTCGGTGCGCCGACGATGTACGTCGTCGTCTCGGCTTCCTCGGTGGTGAGCTCCACAGCGTTGGATGCCTCGGCGCCCGAGAGGATTCCGAGCAGCGCACCGATCGGACCCGCCCCCAGCGCCCTGAAGTTCGGGCCGGACCCGCCGAGTAACAGCCACAGCGGCAGCGTCCCACCTTCGTCGCTCTCGACGGTGACCGCGGTGCCCGGCTTGACGGGATAGGTGTCCGACGTGAAGTTCTGGCCGTGCTGGTCGACCCACTCGAACTGCGGACCCGTTTGCACCGGAAGGCCCTTCACGTACTTGTCGAGCCACGCCAGGGTCGCCCGGTCAATCACTTCGCCGTCGTTGACACTCGAGATGCACCCGCCGTGACCGCCGCAGTACCAGACCACCTTGGTCTCAACACCGTTGGCGATCAACGCGATTGCGTTGTCGTGCGCTTCCTGCAAGGTGAACAGCGTGTCGACGGTGCCCTGAACCAGCAGCGTGGGTGCGGTGATCTGGTCCAGGAGATAGTCGGGACCACGCTCGTCGAGGAAGAGCTGGTTTCGCTGCGATAGCTCGCCGGTCAAGAGGGTGCCGATCAACGCGGTATATATCTGCGGATTCGACCGAGAAAAAGTTAACAAGAGGGCCGCGCCGAGAAATAGGCCCCAACTCGTCTTCGGTGCCCCGTTCTTGGCGAGAGCCGTGTTGATGTTGTTCCACGCGATCGTCGGCACGATCGCGTCGACGCGAGGGTCGATCGCCGCGGTCACCAGTTGGATGCCGCCGCCGTACGACGCGCCGACCATGCCGATCAGCGGGTCGGTCTTACTGCCGAAGTCGAATGCCGCTTCGGGCTGCTGGGCCACCCAGCTGATGATGGCCTGCATGTCCTTACCTTCGAATTCCGGATGGTCGATCTGGAGGATGCCGCGAGAACGCCATTCACCGCGCGGGTCCCATGTGACGACGTTGTAGCCGCTCTTCAGCAGCGTGCCCATGCCGATGACCTGATTGCGCAGCAACGGGTTGTCGAGGGCGAGGGGGTTGGTCTCGCCGGGAAGGCCCAGGCCCGGACCGTTGAGGATCGTCGGCGCCGGCTTGCCGGCGTTCTCGCCCTGCGCCGGAAAGAAGTGGACGTAGATCGCGGTGCCGTCCTCGGAGATCACCCGCACGTCGCGCGGGGTGGTGCCGCCCGTGAAGCCGACCGGGTAGCCGATGATCGGGTGCAGGATGTCGCCGATGAGCGGTATCTGGTGAAGCAACGCGATGACAGGCCGCACGACCCAGGGACCGATGACGGGCAGGTATTGCAGCGGCGTGAGCAGCGACCTCTGCGGGATGGCGACGACTTGCGGCTCCTCGTCGGCCGCCACAACCGCGGCCAGCGTCGCGACGTTGTCGGCGACGAGGCCGTTCGTCGCCGGGTCTGCCTCCTTGTCGAGGGCGGGCACCGAGCCGAGGAACTCTCGCCGCGCGGCGGCCGCCAACGTCCAGATCGCGGGCGAGTCGATCGGTGCCGTGGGCTCGTCGTCCTTGCCGGCGAAGGGGCTGACGAGGGCGGTGACAAGACTCGAAACTGCCACGCTGACAGCATCGTTCGGCTGCTTCTTCGTCACCGCCGTCGTCTCGGGTTCGGCGAAGGCGGCGTGCGTCACCGCGACGGCGGTGGTCGACGCCGACGGCTCCACGGCGGCGGTCGAAGCCTCCTCGGCATCGGATTCTTCGGTCTTTGTCGTCGACGTCTTGGCTGCATCAGCCGACGCACTCGGCGTGCGCGACGCCTCGGTCGACCGTTCGGCATGCTCGGCGACGTTCGTCTTGGGCGCCTTCGACTCTTTCCAGCGCTTGTTGGACCGCGGCCGGGAAGCGGGAGAGGTGTCCTCCTCAGCGGCGTCATCATTTGTTGACGCCTCGGAGTCGGTGGTCTTCTCCGATGTCTGCCCGTCGTCGGAGGCATCGCTGATCGCCGCCGTGTCCGTCGACTTCGCGTCGCCCGACGTGTCGGTCGACGACCCGGTCGACGACGACGATTCCGTCGACGAGGACTGCGATCCGGAGGTGTCCGCGGGCTTTGCCGACGCCACCCCATGACCCGTGATGATCGCGGCCCCGATTCCCAGAGCAACCGCCAGTGAGCCGACTCGACCTATGTGTATCCCCGCACCCATGCCTATCTACATACCGGCGGCGGCTGCGGACCGGAGGCGTTTCGTCGAATCGCGGCGGCGCCAACGGCGTCGTCAATTCCGCCATATAGGCCGACGCTGCGGCCTACCGTCGGGTGAGTCGGAGCAGCGAAAGAGGTAATGACCATGCCACGACGACCCAACCGACCCCACTCTCCCGACCGCGACTACATCGTCCCGCCGGCCCCACGAGCCAAACCGCAGGCGCGCATCTCGTGCGGGTGCAGCTGTGGCACATGCAGCGGCAGCGGTCACTGCCACAACATGAGCACCGGTTGCAACGTCAGGTGATTTGCCGGTAATCAACACCGAACGTGCGCGTACTGCGAAATATTGGTCAGATATTCGCAGTGGCCGCACGTTCGGCGGGCCGAATCGACCTTGCACCCGCGAACTGCATGCAAATTAATGACTCACGACACTAGGTCCCGCAGCTCAGGCGCTACGCACCTGGTCGGTCGACGCCGACCCATTCCACCAACGCAGATATTCGGACTGCTGCGGGTCCGGATGCCAGCCGGGCGGAGCCGCTGGATAACGCAATGAGTTCGTACTGGCGAGACTGTGCCCACGTTTCGATCTCGACGAATCGTATTGCCGGCCATGGATGGTCATTGGCAATCTATTGGCATTTGCAGCAGTGCAAATCGGCGATCACTGATCCACGGCCGCGACTGAGTCGACGGCGCGGTCGACAACCTTCCGCTGCGCCGTCACGGTGATCTGCCCGCCATTCTTCGGCGTCAGGATGACGTGCTTGAGCGTCGTCTTCTCGCCGGGCTCGGTGGTGGTGCTCAGCTCGACGCGACGCAGGATCTCGCGCAGCACGATGCGCATTTCGACCATCGCGAATCCCGCGCCGAGACAACGCCGATTGCCGCCGCCGAAGGGGAACCACGTCGTCGGGCTCAGCGTGGCGCCCACCATCCGGTCGGGATCGAACCGGTTCGGGTCCGGGTACACCCCGGGGTCGGTGTGCACCGACGTGATGCTCGGGACCACCATCACGCCCGCGGGCAGTTGATAGCCGGCCACCTCGACCGGTTCCTTCAGGATCCGGCCGACATCGGGCACCACCGGACGGATCCGCAACGTCTCCTTGGCCACCGCGTCGAGGTACTCGTCGCCGGCCGCATCACCGGCATCCGCCGCCGCGACCGCCTTCGCCAGTAGCTCCGGGTGGCGGGTCAACCGCTCCAGCGCCCACGCCAGCCCGGTGGCGGTGGTGTCGTGGCCGGCGACCAGCAGCGTGATCAGCTGATCGCGCAACTCTTTGTCGCTCATCGCCGTTCCGCCGTCATTGCCCGCCTGGATCAGCATCGCCAGCGCATCCGTGCGCTCGGCCAGATTCGGGTCGACGCGACGTTCGGCGATCTCGGCGTACAGCAGACGGTCGGACTCCTCGATGTTCCGTGCCAACGAGCGCCACGCGCGGTGACGCTGCAGCTTCGGTTGCGCGATCGCCAGCGACTCCCACGGCCCGACGCTCAACAGCCGCGGCATCACGTCACGCAACGCCGCCAACCGCGCCGGGTCGCTGGCCCCGATGACCGTCCGCAGGATCACCTCCAACGTGATCTGCGAGGTCTTCGGCGCCACCGGGAACGCTCGACCCACCGGCCAGCCGGCGATGTTCTCCGCGGCGATGTCGGTCATCAGATCGACCTGCTTCGCGACGGCGTCGCGATGGAACGGCGCCATCATCAGCCGGCGGCGGTCGCGATGCACGTCGTCGTCGATCACCAGCAACGAGCTGTCGCCGAGCAGGCCGCCCAACATCGAATTCGCTTCGCCCGCATGGAAGATCCGCGGGTCTCCGGCGAACACCGTCTTGATGGCGGCCGGATCGGCGAGGTACACCATCTTGCCCATCATCGTGTTATTCAGCGTGAACACCTTGCCGTAGCGACGGCTGCATGCCGCCACGAACTGCGGCCACCACCGCATCATCAACACGAGCTGCAGCGCACCAGGCAACCGAGGGCCCGGAGGCAGGCCAACCTTCGTTGTTGGACTCATGCCCAATAGGCTACGTGCGGGAGTATCCGGGGGCAACAAGTTCTGGTTCTTTTAAGGCGGCCTACTCCGCGGGCGGCAGCTGGCGCTGCCCGTCGAGCTCCGGAAGTCCATGCCGTTCGGCGTCGGCCTCGATGTGGTCGCGACGCGCGGACACCACCGTCGAGGCGGTCGCTCGCGGTTCCGCGGGCTGTTCGTCCTCCTCGGTGTGGACGGTGACCTTGCGGCTGCGCTTCAGCGAGAAGTGGACCTCCTCTTCCTCTTCGAAGACGTGTCGCACGCCCCGCAGCGGTTTGGTGGCCGTTTCAACAGCACTGGCAACGATCGGCGGGACGAACGGCCGGATCCAGCGAGTGGCCGCCTTCGTGACGTCGGGAATCGTCGGTATCAGTGAGCCCCCGCCCTCGCGGCTCGGCTCGATCTCCCCGGCCGGCTCCACGCGCGCGGGCAGATTGTCGTCGCCGGACGTCAGCTCAGTGGCCTGCACCCGATCCGACTCGACCGGCACCGGGGCGCCGACGGCCTCGATGACGCGAAGACGCTGTTGTTCACGCTCGATCTCGGTCTGCGCCTCGACGGCGAGCCGCGCGCTGGCCAGCTGCTGCTCGGCCCACATCTTCTCGACGGCGGCGCGCACCTCCGCGCGCTTCACCGCGATCGCGGTGTCGGCCGCCAGTTCGGCGCGCTCACGCTCGGCACGGGCTGCCGCGCCGCGATCGTGCGTCGTCTCGCCACGCCAGGTCTTGAGGATCAGCGGCAGCAGATAGACCAGCACGAAGAACGCGATCGTGAGCAGCCGCAGCAGCATCGCGGCTGAGTCGGCGAAGGTGTGGTCATTCATGGCCGCCCATCGCGCACCCAGCCCTGGATCGTCGTCCGCGGACGCGGCCGCACGTGCCTCCGCCATGGCCTGCCCGTCCGCGGCGATCTCGGCGTCCAGCGCCGGCGCGCGGCGGTCGCGCTCGGCTGTTGCGGTGTCCAGCTGCCGCGTCGCATCGGCGAGAAAGTCGTTGGCCGTGCGGTTTTCGGGTCCCGCGCCGGGCATTCCGGTGATGTGGGTCTGCGGGCAGGCCGGCGACGGGTTGTACTCACAGCGAGCGACGACCAGCGCCTCGTCGCGCAGTCGCAGGGCCCGGGCCACCGCGTCGTCGAGTCCGGCACGCGCCGTGCGCGTCTGCTCCAGTTCCGCCGCCGCCTCGGTGACGTCCGGTGCACCGTCGGCCCGGACCGCGGCCTGCTCGTCGAGTAGACGGTCGATCGTCCCCGAGAACAGCACCACAGCGGCCAGTTCGCCGACGACGACACCCACCGCTATCCCCACCGCCGAACGGCCCACGACCCCGGCCCGGCCCCGCGCCGGTCCGCTGGAAATCGCCCGGCTGACCGCCCCGACCAGCAGACCGAACACCGAGGTCAGCGGGATGACGGCCGCCGTCGGCCAGTGCGTCGATGAGGCGACGGCCAGCGCTGCCACCAGCCACGCCAACGCCGCGCCGAGCACCACCACGCCCCCGGCGAGCGCGTGGGTGGATCGTTCGTGACGTTCGCCGAGCTCATGCCATTCCCCGCCCCCCAGCCAGGTGAACAGCGCTTCAATTCTGTTGGCGTACATAAAAACTCCCCACGTTCTGGCGTGACAGCACGCCGAACCACACGCCGAACCATGAAACTCGGTGTGTTGTGGTCAGGCGGAACAGAACCCCCGCGGGTCGCGCCGTCACGCCGGCTGCGAATACCCGAATCTTCTCACAGGGGCATTCGGCGCGCCTGCCGCGGTGGGCGGTGCAGCCAGGAGAACATGTTTGTGCGGCTAATGTGTCGGCGAGTCGCGCACCGGCGCGCCGCTTCCGAAAGATCCTTGATATATGCGCGTAGACGGTCGGGACATCACCGTTTCCGGCAGCCTGCTGCAACCGCTGACCCGCCGGACCAACGACATCGTCCGTGTCGCGCTCGCGGCGCTGTTCCTCGCGGTCGTGATCACCAGTTCCCTGATCACCCGCAACGAGTGGGATGCCCTCGAGGAGTCCGTCTCCGAGATCGTCGCGGTCCTGACGCCCACCCAGTCCAACCTGGTGTACCTGGTCTACGGCGTGGCGATTCTGGGGTTGCCGTTCGTGATCCTGGTCAGCCTGATCGTCGCCCGCCAGTGGAAGCTCCTGGGCGCCTACGCGGCGGCCGGCGCTATCGCCGGGCTGGCTCTGTCGATCACGGGCGCAGGCATCGCCGCCCCGCAATGGCACTTCGACCTGTCCGAGCGGCTCGACACGCTGCCGTCCCAGTTCGTCGACGACCCGCGCTGGATCGCGATGCTCGCCGCCGTGCTCACCGTCTCGGGCCCGTGGCTGCCCGCTCGGTGGCGACGCTGGTGGTGGGCGCTGCTGTTGGCGTTCGTGCCCATCCACCTCGTCATCAGCGCGGTGGTGCCCGCGCGGTCGCTGCTCGGGCTGGCCGTCGGCTGGTTCGTCGGGGCGGTGGTCGTGCTCGTCGTCGGCACCCCCGGGCTCGACGTGCCGCTGGACGGCGCCGTCCGGGCGATGGCCCGGCGCGGATGCGTGGTGTCGGCGCTCACGGTGGTCCGGCCCGCCGGGACCGGCCCGCTGGTGCTGCAGGCCACCTGTGAGGACCAGCAGGCGGCGGCGGTGATGGAGCTGTACGGCCCGCACCAACGCAGCGGCGGGGCGCTGCGTCAGATCTGGCGGAAGTTTCGGCTGCGCGACCGCGAGACCTCGCCGATTCACACCTCGATGCGCCGTACCGTCGAGCATCGCGCGCTGATGGCCATCGCCATCGGTCAGCTTCGCGTCGCCAACACCTCGACGATCAGCGTCGCCGCCCTCGACCGCGGCTGGACCTTGTACGCGCACACCCCTGCACGCGGAACGCCGGTGAGCGAGTGCGTCGAGTCGATTCCCGTTGCGCGCGTGTGGGAGTCGCTGCGCATCCTGCACGACTGCCAGATCTCCCACGGCGACCTGCGCAGCAGCCAGATCACCGTCAACGACGACGTGCTGTTCGGCGGCTTCGACAACGCCGAATACGGCGCGACCGACTTCCAGCTGCGATCCGACATCGCCCAGCTCCTGGTGACGACGACGTATCTCTACGACGCGCCCTCGGCGGTGCGGGCCGCGATCGACGCGTTCGGCAAGGACGTCGTGTTGACCGCGTCGCGCAGGCTCACGAAATCCGCTGTGCCGCTGGGTATCCGACACTCCGTGCAGGATGCGAAGGCTGTCATCACCGCGGCGCGCGACGAGGTGAAGGCCCAGACCCGCGTCGACGAGATCCGTACCGAGACGGTCACCCGGTTCACCCGCAATCAACTCATCCAGCTGGTGCTGTTGATCGCCCTGGTGTACGTCGCGTACCCGTTCATCAGCTCGGTGCCGACCTTCCTCACCGAGTTGCGGACGGCGAACTGGTGGTGGGCGCTGCTGGGCCTGGCCGCGACGGGGTTGACGTATGTCGGTGCGGCGGCGGCGTTATGGGCGTGCGCCGACGGCTTGGTCAGCCTGCGGGGTCTGATGGTCATGCAGGTGGCCAACAAGTTCGCTGCGACCACCACCCCAGCGGGTGTCGGCGGGCTGGCGCTGAGCGCGAGGTACCTGCAGAAGGGCGGGATCACCCCGTTGCGCTCCACCACCGCGGTGGCGTTACAGCAGTCGGTACAGGTGATCACGCACATCGGGTTGCTGATCTTCTTCTCCACCGCGGCGGGCGTTTCGGCCAACCTGTCCCGCTTCGTGCCGAGCGTCACCGTGATCTACCTGGCGGCCGGTGTGGTGCTGGGCCTGATCGGGACGTTCCTGTTGGTTCCCAAGCTGCGGCACTGGCTGGCGACCGCGGTGCGGCCCCGGTTGCAGGAGCTTCTCGGCGACCTCATGGCCCTCGCCCGCGAGCCCAAACGGCTGGCGTTGATCATGCTCGGTTGCGCGGCAACGACTCTCGGCAATGCGTTCGCGCTGTGGGCCAGTATCGAGGCCTTCGGCGGCAACACGTCGTTCATCACCGTCACCGTCGTGACGATGGTGGGCGGCACCCTCGCGTCGGCGGCCCCCACCCCCGGCGGCGTCGGGGCCGTCGAGGCGGCGTTGATCGGTGGCCTGGCCGCCTTCGGTATGGCTGCCGCGGTGGCCGTGCCGTCGGTGCTGCTCTACCGGGTGCTGACGACCTGGCTGCCGGTGTTCGCCGGCTGGTGGGTCATGCGGTGGATGGGCGAGAACGGGAAGATCTAGCCGGTCACACCGCCGCGAGTGGGCAACTGCAAGTACCGGCCATAGATCCGGCACGCCTTTCAACTCCAGCCTGGTCGTCATCGATGTCATACCGGCTTCTCGCGCGTCAGTATCCGGGCAGAGATTCGTGTCGGGATCCTCGCCGGGAACCGGCGGAAGCTCCTTGGGCCCGAACCGCTGATTGCCGAGGATCCCGTACTCGTCGCCGAGCGCGCGGATCTTCTCGCCGACCGCGTTGAGGTCGCCGTTGGAGCGCTGGACGACCTCCATGACCTGGCTGATCCCCTTCTGCACGATCGGCAGCATCATCTGCTCGCCGGCCTTGCCCGGGGGGACGCTGTTGGCCGCCGCGACCACCCACTGGCGGACGGCGTCCAGATCGCGCCGTCCGGCCGCGACCACCTGGGCCGACTGGTCGACCTGGGCGCCCAGGCGCTGGTCCAGCCCGGCAAGTTGGCCGATGACCTGGCGATGCTCGGTGTTCGCGGTGTCGTAGGCGCTGGCCGCCGAACCGGTCCATCGCGACCCCGGCGCGGCGCCTTCCAGGCCGGATTCCAGCTGCCGCAGGGTGGCGCTGTTGTCATACGTCGCGCCGGCCTGCGGACTGCCCTCACCGAACGTCGACCGCGCGCTCGACCACGTCGACAGGAAGGCGTTCAGTACGCCGCTCACGGGAGCGCTCCAGTCACCCGACCAGTATCCCAGGCCCGCACCAACCCACCCGCACCAATTCCGGTGCAGGCCATACTGGGCCGGTGCCTGAACTCAATGTCGTGGGCGGCCCGCTGGAACCGTGCGGCACCGACCCGATGACCGGCTTCTTCCGCGACGGCTGCTGCTCGACGGGACCTCAGGACCTCGGGAGGCACACCATCTGCGCCGTCGTGACCACCGAGTTCCTGGAGCACCAACGCTCGATCGGCAACGATCTGTCGACGCCGATGCCCCAGTACCGGTTTCCCGGGCTCGAACCCGGCGACCGCTGGTGCGTCACGGCCGCGAACTGGCTGCGGGCGTATCAGGACGGCTGCGCGGCTCCGGTCGTGCTGGCCTGCACTCACGAGCGGACGCTGGAGATAGTGCCGATCGAGGCGCTGCGCGAACACGCCGTCGACGTTCCCGACGACCTCGGCAACCTTTAACGCAATACCCGTCAGCACGTCACCCATCCGGCATACGGTGAGCGCCATGACAGATCAGTCACCCGCGGTCACGATCGGGCACCCACCGGAAACGCTTCTTCGCGTCGCCAACCCGATGGTGCGCTTCCTGCTGCGCACCCCGCTGGCGGGTCCGTTGCGCGGCCAGCTGATGGTGTTGAACTTCAAGGGACGAAAGTCGGGCCGTCAGTTCTCGATTCCGGTGAGCGCGCATCGAATCGACAACGCGCTGTACGCCATTGCGAACGCGGCGTGGAAGCACAACTTCCGCGATGGTGCCGACGCCGACGTTCTCCACGACGGGAAGACGACGAAGATGCGCGGCGAGGTCATCTCAGATCCGACCGTCGTCGCTGATCTCGCGCACCGTTGCGCCGAGTCCTACGGCGTCAAGAAGGCGCAGACGATGATGGGGCTCAAATTCCGTGACGACCGGATCCCCACCGTCGAAGAGTTCGCCGAAGCGATCACCCGCGAAAAGATCGTCGCAGTCAAGTTCACGGCCTGACTTTGTCGGGCGAGATTTCGCCAAGAATCCTTCAAGGCGTCAAGTGCACCATTCCAGGATTGGAAAGGAACGCACATGAACCAGATCTTCTATCGGGCCGCCGTCGTTGCGGCGATAGCCGTGGTGGTGGCCGGATGCTCGTCGTCAACCGGATCGAGCGCGCAACGCTCCACACCCGCCACATCGCCGTCGTCGACCCAGGCGGCACCCATGGCCGCCCACAACGTCGAGGCGCCGATCCAGGACGTCCCCTGGTCGGAGGTCGGCCCCGGCTGGATGCTCGCGATGTGGAACGAAGCCACGCCCACAGACGCGGGCGACGAAGTATCCCCGGGCGAGCCGACGCCGTACAACGCGGCGACGACGCTGTACCTGGTCGATCCCAAGGGCGGCCGCTACGCGATCACCACGTTCGCCGCGCCCGGCGAGAATGGTCAGCTGCCCACGTTGGCCGACTGGTCGGGCGACGGGAACCGGGCCCTCTTCTATCGGCAGGGCGACGACCTGACCGTGATCGAGGTCGACCTGCACAGCGGTGAGCAGACGTCGTTCACGGTCGCGCGCGGTTACGCCGTCACTCCGCGCTACACGCGCCCCGAGGGCAAAGCCGTGCTGCTGCTGAAGAGCAACGACCTCGACAGTGCGGCGTCCCTGAGGCGCGTCGACCTCACCGGCAAAGAGCAGCTGACCTACCCGGTCGCGAAGCTCGGAAGCGAGTTCAACACCTCGGTCCTGTCCGCACCCGACGGGACGCGTCTGTTACTCGGAACCGACTCCGGCCTGGCTCTCATGGGCAACGACGGGACCCCGGGCAGGGCGCTGCCGGTGCCCGACGCGAGTAGTTGTACACCGACACGGTGGTGGGACACCGACGTCGCCCTTGCGCGGTGCTACGGACCGGACTTCACCTATTCACGGCTGTGGCTCGTCCCCCTCGACGGTGCGGCACCGACCGCGCTGACTGCGAAGAACGACGGGCAGCACGGTGACGACCTCGGCGACCTGAACGCCTGGCAGCTTCCGGCAGGCACCTTCCTGCAGGCGACGGGTGGGTGCGGGTACCAGTTCCTCGCGAAACTCAACGCGGCCGACGGCACGACGACCAAGGTGTCCGTGCCGAAAGTGGATGAACACCACAGCGTCCGGGTGCTCGGTGCGGCCGGTGGTCACCTGCAGTTGCAGGCCACGCTGTCGTGCGGAAGCGGCGAATCGCTGGTCGACTACGACCCGGCCGCGGACACATCGACCGTGCTGCTCGGCGGCGACGTCAACGGCGGCGGCGTCGTCGACGCGGTGGCCTACCCGGACTCCGAGTAGGTCGGGGGCAGACCGGCAGCGCTGAGCAGCGCCTAAGGACCACCTCGCCAATGATCGATGCGGTGGTGGTCAGGAGTGAAACCGTGCTCCACACCCCATAGAACAGCCTGGGTCCGGCTGCCGGCTCCGATCTTGCGGTAAATCGTGCGGATGTATGACTTCACAGTGTTGGGGCTGAGATATGTCAGCGTCGCGACCTCGGCATTACTCTTGCCCTGGGTGATGAGGGCCAGGATCTCCGATTCTCGATCGCTGAGGCCTTCGCCTCGGCCCGGCCAATCAAGTCCTATGGCGCTGCGCGCCCGCGGTGGAGCGTCACTTATCACTGTTTCTCCGGCATGGACGGCCTCCAGCGCGGCAACCAACTCTCGCGCCGGCAACGTCTTGGATATGTAGCCATGCGCTCCCTGCTGCCTTGCACTTCGAATTAAGTCCGGGTGAAAGTTCCAGGTGTAAACCACGACTCGTCGTGCACGCGGATTGGCGATCAGGACGGCGATCTCTTCGTGATCCGATTCGGGTTGGGCGAAGGAGTCGTACAGAACGATGTCCACGGGGTCGACGACAGCTGTATTCGAGTCAAGCTCGGCGACAACTACGCGGTCGCGGTACTGGTTGAACATATTGGCCACACCCATGAGCACCACGTCATAGTCGTCCACCAGTGCCACGGTGATCGGGCCGTTCGAATGGGACACCACGCATGTGAAAGTACCTCCCTAGGGGTGTAATGACACCCTCCCTAGGGGTGTTGACTGGAATCAGCTCATCCGTTGACTGGTCAAAGGGGTTCACCATGATCGATCATTTGGCCAAACGAGACCACTTCGCCCGCTCCAGACGCCAACAACGCTTCGAAGTGCAGGAAAGCTGGAATGACCGCATCGTGATTTTGTCCGTGCGGGAGGCGGTTGACATGCTCAGTGCACCAGAGTTGACCGACGCTATATGTGACGCACTGATCAAGGAACCGGACGGACTCATCATTGACCTCACGGACGTGAATTTCCTTGCGTCCGTGGGGATGAGCATTCTGATAGCAGCGCAGGAGGCGGCTGATGCTTTGTCGCTCCGATTCGGAGTCGTCGCCCATGGGGCCGCCACCAGCAGGCCAATCACGCTGCTCGGGATTGACGCAGTCCTGACGCTTTATCCAACGCTAGGCGATGGGTTGCGCGATCTTCGCTGAGACCGCCGGCTCTGCCTTGACGTATCAACGCTGAGCCAATCACCTTGATTGCGTTACGCGTTCGCTGATCATTACCCCCCTAGGGGTGTAGTACTACCCCTCTGAGGAGTGGTGGACTAGAGCTAGAGTCGCGCAACTGCTCGACCTGTCCGATAGCACAGAACGTGCGCGAAATAGAAAGGCCCGCAGCCATGATCGTGCTTGGAATCATCTTGCTCATCGCCGGTCTCCTGCTGAAGATATCGATCCTGTGGACCATCGGAATCATCCTGCTGGTCATCGGCGTCGTTCTCGCGATTCTTGGTTCAGCGGGACGCGCTGTGGGCGGCCGGCGCCACTACTTCTAACTACCGTCTTTCGACTCACGGTCATCAAAGGTGACATCGATTCGCTCGAAACCCTTGGCGCGTTGAGCTTTTGCCTGCCCGATATACGTCTTGCGGTCACCGCGAGTCAAATCGACGTTATCGGTAAAGGGAGTCAGCAGGGCACGGGGGTAGAGCCGATCGGTCGCCACCACGTTGGCTTGGGCGCACAGCAGCAATGACGTCGCGATCAAGTACAAGAAGGCCAGCAGGCCGAGCACCAAGGCGAACACGCTATTCGTAGCGCTGGCGGACGTGACCACGTGCGCGACGTAGATGGCGCCGAACCACTGCAGCAGTTGCCAAATGACCGCTGCCGCCAGTGCACCGGGCGCCACCTCACGGTAAGTCACGTCCCTGGCCGTAGCGACGCGGAAAACAACTAAACACACGCCCGCATTGATCAGCACCGACATGACCACGATGCCCACTGTGGCTACTATTCCGAATGATTCCGACGCACGACTGATAGCCGCCAGGATTGTGGTGGCGATCAGCGCCGTGCCGAGGACGAGAAGCAAGAGCAAACTGCGGATCCGCGCCCGGATGGGGTCGGGCCTGTCGTTGCGCGGCACCGCCCACAACGTATCCATGGCGTTCTGCACTGCTTGGCCCACGCCGAGACCTCCATAGAGCGCGCCGGCGATACCGACGACGACTCCGACCGTGCCGCCGCTCAGACCTTGGGGCTGCCCGAGTTGCTCACCGATAACGGGGAATTGGGCGACAGCCGACTGCAGGATCTGTTCCTGCAGCTCGGGGTGTCCCACCAGCAACACTCCCATTACGGTGGTCAACAGCAACAGGGCGGGAAACAGGGATACAAATGCGTAATAGGTGATCAGCGCGGCAAGGAAACTCCCTTGGTCATCGACGTACTTGTAGACAACGGCGATGACGAAGCCGGCGGTGCGGCTTCGCCGCTGTAGTCGATCGAGCCAACCCACCATGATGGTCTCCGCCGCCAAGCTACGTGCGGCAAAGCCCGCACGCCGCAGAGATACCCAAGCTTTCGAGGCGCAAATCAATGCGGGCGACCCCGCGGTTACCGCGACTCCAAGAAACTTCCAAGGTTCGCCCCCGAGTCTTACTTCAGCAAGTGCGGGGACCCCACCCGACGAGGTCCCCGCACTTGCCTCATCCAGCACGCTATGCAGCGCGCCAGCCTCGAGGAAAGTCTCCGGGAACCGCTCAGTAGTTGTTGCAGGAGCCGGCGATGGACGCCATCGCTCCGAAGTACTTCTGCCCCCACGCCGTGCCCTGGAACTCCTGAGCAAGCTGCTGGCGCTCCACGGGATCGGACGCGAGGAAGTTACTCAACATGGCGCCCGCTATCGGGTTCGACGAGAACTTTTGGCCAAGGGTGGGATTTTCCGTGTTCAGCGCCGCAATGACCTGCGGATAGCTGCATGTCGTGTCGATGATCGGGTCTGCGTACGCGACGCCAGTCCCAGCCGTCAACGACAACGCCAGACCACATAAGGCAGCGGCGACAGACTTTTTCGATAGCAGATTGACCATAGTCAGGGACCTTCCAAGCTATGCAGCGCCCCCGACTAGCCCTGGCTCCGATAGAGACCCTGATGCTACTCGCCATTGCGCGAGACATCACGCGAATTCGTGATGGTCCGCAGTCAACACAGAGCCCTGCCCGCCGACAACGCTCACATCAGCTGTCAGATCATCGCCCGAAGCGGCCCCTGGGGCTCGATGCCGAGCGAGCACAGCGTCGACGCGTGAAACGTGGTGGGGTTCAGCGAAAGCTACGTCGAGCACATGGTAGGACCCGACTCGATGGTCGTCGGTATCAAATAGGGCGCGTCGATCTGCGGAAGCTCGGCGCGTACGAGGTCGGATCAGCTACGCGACCTTGGCGCGGGCCGAGCCGACTTCCGACAGCACTGGCCGGAGGGCGGCGAACAACTGCTTCCTGTCACTGACGTGGAAGTGGCCACCCTTGAGCATCTGCATCGAGAACTCGGCCAGCGTGCGCGAACGCCATTGGCGCAGATCGGATTCGCTCACAAGGATGTCCTCGCTGCCGCCGATGACATGCATCGGGGACGTCAGCGGCACCGAGTCGGCGTCGTCATCCGTCGAGCACAGTCGCAGGTCGATTCGAGCCAACGCGACCGCCTTCTCGCGCAGGGTTGGCCAGCGGGTCAGTTCGACCGGCAGCCCGCCGATGTCGGACAGGATCTTGCCCAGCTGGTGATCGTCGACTTCGTCCACCATGGGTATCGATGTCGGAAGATGCGGCGGGGTGAACGACGACAAGATCAGTGCCGCCGGTTGGGGCAAGCCCGCCGCCGCGCGCACGCACGCCAATCGATAGGCCACCAGTGCGCCGAAGCTGTGGCCGAAGAAGATGTGCGGTTCGTCCAGCGTCGATCCCAGCTGAGTGTTCATCTCGTCGACGAGGTCGCGCAGCGTGGCGAACCGTTCGCGGTTGGGAATCTCGACCGCAACCACCTCGACGTCGGACCCGATTCCCCTCTTCCAGAGATTGAACGACGTCGCGCCACCGCCGGCGTGATGGAAGCAGATCAGTCGGATGCTCTTATGCGTGGTCGGAGAGCGATGAGACGTCGACAGCCGCGAGATCGGACGGGTGACTGCTTCCGTCAGAGTGGTTGTCGTCATGTCGTGGTCCTCCCAGTGGCGTGTACGGGATGAACTTTGACGCGGCGAACTTGGGAAAAACTTGGAAGATCTCCTGACGCAGTGGACCGCGGGCGGGAACGCTGCAAACCAATGGCACAGCGGCGCTGACAGGGCTGCTCCGGACCGCGCAAACTACCCCTCTGAGCAGGGGTGATCGCGCCGACTGCGGCCGATTCGCAGGCCCCTACGGTGCAGTCGTCTGC
>CAVTSZ010000002.1:0-37788 GCA_963737385.1 uncultured Actinomycetota bacterium | reverse complement strand
GCCGCGATCGTGCGTCGTCTCGCCACGCCAGGTCTTGAGGATCAGCGGCAGCAGATAGACCAGCACGAAGAACGCGATCGTGAGCAGCCGCAGCAGCATCGCGGCTGAGTCGGCGAAGGTGTGGTCATTCATGGCCGCCCATCGCGCACCCAGCCCTGGATCGTCGTCCGCGGACGCGGCCGCACGTGCCTCCGCCATGGCCTGCCCGTCCGCGGCGATCTCGGCGTCCAGCGCCGGCGCGCGGCGGTCGCGCTCGGCTGTTGCGGTGTCCAGCTGCCGCGTCGCATCGGCGAGAAAGTCGTTGGCCGTGCGGTTTTCGGGTCCCGCGCCGGGCATTCCGGTGATGTGGGTCTGCGGGCAGGCCGGCGACGGGTTGTACTCACAGCGAGCGACGACCAGCGCCTCGTCGCGCAGTCGCAGGGCCCGGGCCACCGCGTCGTCGAGTCCGGCACGCGCCGTGCGCGTCTGCTCCAGTTCCGCCGCCGCCTCGGTGACGTCCGGTGCACCGTCGGCCCGGACCGCGGCCTGCTCGTCGAGTAGACGGTCGATCGTCCCCGAGAACAGCACCACAGCGGCCAGTTCGCCGACGACGAGACCCACCGCTATCCCCACCGCCGAACGGCCCACAACCCCGGCCCGGCCCCGCGCCGGTCCGCTGGAAATCGCCCGGCTGACCGCCCCGACCAGCAGACCGAACACCGAGGTCAGCGGGATGACGGCCGCCGTCGGCCAGTGCGTCGATGAGGCGACGGCCAGCGCTGCCACCAGCCACGCCAACGCCGCGCCCAGCACCACCACGCCCCCGGCGAGCGCGTGGGTGGATCGTTCGTGACGTTCGCCGAGCTCATGCCATTCCCCGCCCCCAAGCCAGGTGAACAGCGCTTCAATTCTGTTGGCGTACATAAAAACTCCCCACGTTCTGGCGTGACAGCACGCCGAACCACACGCCGAACCATGAAACTCGGTGTGTTGTGGTCAGGCGGAACAGAACCCCCGCGGGTCGCGCCGTCACGCCGGCTGCGAATACCCGAATCTTCTCACAGGGGCTTTCGGCGCGCCTGCCGCGGTGGGCGGTGCAGTCAGGAGAACATGTTTGTGCGGCTAATGTGTCGGCGAGTCGCGCACCGGCGCGCCGCTTCGGAAAGATCCTTGATATATGCGCGTAGACGGTCGGGACATCACCGTTTCCGGCAGCCTGCTGCAACCGCTGACCCGCCGGACCAACGACATCGTCCGTGTCGCGCTCGCGGCGCTGTTCCTCGCGGTCGTGATCACCAGTTCCCTGATCACCCGCAACGAGTGGGATGCCCTCGAGGAGTCCGTCTCCGAGATCGTCGCGGTCCTGACGCCCACCCAGTCCAACCTGGTGTACCTGGTCTACGGCGTGGCGATTCTGGGGTTGCCGTTCGTGATCCTGGTCAGCCTGATCGTCGCCCGCCAGTGGAAGCTCCTGGGCGCCTACGCGGCGGCCGGCGCTATCGCCGGGCTGGCTCTGTCGATCACGGGCGCAGGCATCGCCGCCCCGCAATGGCACTTCGACCTGTCCGAGCGGCTCGACACGCTGCCGTCCCAGTTCGTCGACGACCCGCGCTGGATCGCGATGCTGGCCGCCGTGCTCACCGTCTCGGGCCCGTGGCTGCCCGCTCGGTGGCGACGCTGGTGGTGGGCGCTGCTGTTGGCGTTCGTGCCCATCCACCTCGTCATCAGCGCGGTGGTGCCCGCGCGGTCGCTGCTCGGGCTGGCCGTCGGCTGGTTCGTCGGGGCGGTGGTCGTGCTCGTCGTCGGCACCCCCGGGCTCAACGTGCCGCTGGACGGCGCCGTCCGGGCGATGGCCCGGCGCGGATGCGTGGTGTCGGCGCTCACGGTGGTCCGGCCCGCCGGGACCGGCCCGCTGGTGCTGCAGGCCACCTGTGAGGACCAGCAGGCGGCGGCGGTGATGGAGCTGTACGGCCCGCACCAACGCAGCGGCGGGGCGCTGCGTCAGATCTGGCGGAAGTTTCGGCTGCGCGACCGCGAGACCTCGCCGATTCATACCTCGATGCGCCGTACCGTCGAGCATCGCGCGCTGATGGCCATCGCCATCGGTCAGCTTCGCGTCGCCAACACCTCGACGATCAGCGTCGCCGCCCTCGACCGCGGCTGGACCTTGTACGCGCACACCCCTGCACGCGGAACGCCGGTGAGCGAGTGCGTCGAGTCGATTCCCGTTGCGCGCGTGTGGGAGTCGCTGCGCATTCTGCACGACTGCCAGATCTCCCACGGCGACCTGCGCAGCAGCCAGATCACCGTCAACGACGACGTGCTGTTCGGCGGCTTCGACAACGCCGAATACGGCGCGACCGACTTCCAGCTGCGTTCCGACATCGCCCAGCTCCTGGTGACGACGACGTATCTCTATGACGCGCCCTCGGCGGTGCGGGCCGCGATCGACGCGTTCGGCAAGGACGTCGTGTTGACCGCGTCGCGCAGGCTCACGAAATCCGCTGTACCGCTGGGTATCCGACACTCCGTGCAGGATGCGAAGGCTGTCATCACCGCGGCGCGCGACGAGGTGAAGGCCCAGACCCGCGTCGACGAGATCCGTACCGAGACGGTCACCCGGTTCACCCGCAATCAACTCATCCAGCTGGTGCTGTTGATCGCCCTGGTGTACGTCGCGTACCCGTTCATCAGCTCGGTGCCGACCTTCCTCACCGAGTTGCGGACGGCGAACTGGTGGTGGGCGCTGCTGGGCCTGGCCGCGACGGGGTTGACGTATGTCGGTGCGGCGGCGGCGTTATGGGCGTGCGCCGACGGCTTGGTCAGCCTGCCGGGTCTGATGGTCATGCAGGTGGCCAACAAGTTCGCTGCGACCACCACCCCAGCGGGTGTCGGCGGGCTGGCGCTGAGCGCGAGGTACCTGCAGAAGGGCGGGATCACCCCGTTGCGCTCCACCACCGCGGTGGCGTTACAGCAGTCGGTACAGGTGATCACGCACATCGGGTTGCTGATCTTCTTCTCCACCGCGGCGGGCGTTTCGGCCAACCTGTCCCGCTTCGTGCCGAGCGTCACCGTGATCTACCTGGCGGCCGGTGTGGTGCTGGGCCTGATCGGGACGTTCCTGTTGGTTCCCAAGCTGCGGCACTGGCTGGCGACCGCGGTGCGGCCCCGGTTGCAGGAGCTTCTCGGCGACCTCATGGCCCTCGCCCGCGAGCCCAAACGGCTGGCGTTGATCATGCTCGGTTGCGCGGCAACGACTCTCGGCAATGCGTTCGCGCTGTGGGCCAGTATCGCGGCCTTCGGCGGCAACACGTCGTTCATCACCGTCACCGTCGTGACGATGGTGGGCGGCACCCTCGCGTCGGCGGCCCCAACCCCCGGCGGCGTCGGGGCCGTGGAGGCGGCGTTGATCGGTGGCCTGGCCGCCTTCGGTATGGCGGCCGCGGTGGCCGTGCCGTCGGTGCTGCTCTACCGGGTGCTGACGACCTGGCTGCCGGTGTTCGCCGGCTGGTGGGTCATGCGGTGGATGGGCGAGAACGGGAAGATCTAGTCGGTCACACCGCCGCAGGTGGGCAACTGCAAGTACCGGCCATAAATCCGGCACGCCTTTCAACTCGTGGCTGCCGCGATCAGCGAAGGCGATTCTCGATCCCAGCACAATTCGTGTTGGGATCCTCGCCGGGAACCGGCGGAAGCTCCGCGGTGCCGGTGTCACCTGTCTCGATCCGGTCGGTCCACTCGAGCCCTCGACATGGTGATCGTGCCGTCGGGGTCCTCGGAGACCTGATAGTCCTTCAGGATGTCCTCGAGCTTCTTGGGCGGGGGTCCTCGTCCTGGTCTTCGTCGGGTCCCCACCACGGCTGCTCTTTGGGCCCGAACCGCTGATTGCCGAGGAGCCCGTACTCGTCGCCGAGTGCGCGGATCTTCTCGCCGACCGCGTTGAGGTCGCCGTTGGAGCGCTGGACGACCTCCATGACCTGGCTGATCCCCTTCTGCACGATCGGCAGCATCATCTGCTCGCCGGCCTTGCCCGGGGGGACGCTGTTGGCCGCCGCGACTACCCACTGGCGGACGGCGTCCAGATCGCGCCGTCCGGCCGCGACCACCTGGGCCGACTGGTCGACCTGGGCGCCCAGGCGCTGGTCCAGCCCGGCAAGTTGGCCGATGACCTGGCGATGCTCGGTGTTCGCGGTGTCGTAGGCGCTGGCCGCCGAACCGGTCCATCGCGACCCCGGCGCGGCGCCTTCCAGGCCGGATTCCAGCTGCCGCAGGGTGGCGCTGTTGTCATACGTCGCGCCGGCCTGCGGACTGCCCTCACCGAACGTCGACCGCGCGCTCGACCACGTCGACAGGAAGGCGTTCAGTACGCCGCTCACGGGAGCGCTCCAGTCACCCGACAAGTATCCCAGGCCCGCACCAACCCACCCACACCAATTCCGGTGCAGGCCATACTGGGCCGGTGCCTGAACTCAATGTCGTGGGCGGCCCGCTGGAACCGTGCGGCACCGACCCGATGACCGGCTTCTTCCGCGACGGCTGCTGCTCGACGGGACCTCAGGACCTCGGGAGGCACACCATCTGCGCCGTCGTGACCACCGAGTTCCTGGAGCACCAACGCTCGATCGGCAACGATCTGTCCACGCCTATGCCCCAGTACCGGTTTCCCGGGCTCGAACCCGGCGACCGCTGGTGCGTCACGGCCGCGAACTGGCTGCGGGCGTATCAGGACGGCTGCGCGGCTCCGGTCGTGTTGGCCTGCACTCACGAGCGGACGCTGGAGATAGTGCCGATCGAGGCGCTGCGCGAACACGCCGTCGACGTTCCCGACGACCTGGGCAACCTTTAACGCAATACCCGTCAGCACGTCACCCATCCGGCATACGGTGAGCGCCATGACAGATCAGTCACACGCGGTCACTACCGGGCACCCACCGGAAACGCTTATGCGCGTCGCCAACCCGATGGTGCGCTTCCTACTGCGCACCCCGCTGGCGGGTCCGTTGCGCGGCCAGCTGATGGTGTTGAACTTCAAGGGACGAAAGTCGGGCCGTCAGTTCTCGATTCCGGTGAGCGCGCATCGAATCGACAACGCGCTGTATGCCATTGCGAACGCGGCGTGGAAGCACAACTTCCGCGATGGTGCCGACGCCGACGTTCTCCACGACGGGAAGACGACGAAGATGCGCGGCGAGGTCATCTCAGATCCGACCGTCGTCGCTGATCTCGCGCACCGTTGCGCCGAGTCCTACGGCGTCAAGAAGGCGCAGACGATGATGGGGCTCAAATTCCGTGACGACCGGATCCCCACGGTCGAAGAGTTCGCCGAAGCGATCACCCGCGAAAAGCTCGTCGCAGTCAAGTTCACGGCCTGACTTTGTCGGCGAGATTTCGCCAAGAATCCTTCAAGGCGTCAAGTGCACCATTCCAGGGTTGGAAAGGAACGCACATGAACCAGATCTTCTATCGGGCCGCCGTCGTTGCGGCGATAGCCGTGGTGGTGGCCGGATGCTCGGCGTCAACCGGATCGAGCGCGCAACGCTCCACACCCGCCACATCGCCGTCGTCGACCCAGGCGGCACCCATGGCCGCCCACAACGTCGAGGCGCCGATCCAGGACGTCCCCTGGTCGGAGGTCGGCCCCGGCTGGATGCTCGCGATGTGGAACGAAGCCACGCCCACAGACGCGGGCGACGAAGTATCCCCGGGCGAGCCGACGCCGTACAACGCGGCGACGACGCTGTACCTGGTCGATCCCCAGGGCGGCCGCTACGCGATCACCACGTTCGCCGCGCCCGGCGAGAATGGTCAGCTGCCCACGTTGGCCGACTGGTCGGGTGACGGGAGCCGGGCCCTCTTCTATCGGCAGGGCGACGACCTGACCGTGATCGAGGTCGACCTGCACAGCGGTGCGCAGACGTCGTTCACGGTCGCGCGCGGCTACGCCGTCACTCCGCGCTACACGCGCCCCGAAGGCAAAGCCGTGCTGCTGCTGAAAAGCAACGACCTCGACAGTGCGGCGTCCCTGAGGCGCGTCGACCTCACCGGCAAAGAGCAGCTGACCTACCCCGTCGCGAAGCTCGGAAGCGAGTTCAACACCTCGGTCCTGTCCGCACCCGACGGGACGCGTCTGTTACTCGGAACCGCCAACGGCCTGGCTCTCATGGGCAACGACGGGACCCCGGGCAGGGCGCTGCCGGTGCCCGACGCGAGTAGTTGTACACCGACACGGTGGTGGGACACCGACGTCGCCCTCGCACGGTGCTACGCACCGGACTTCACCTATTCACGGCTGTGGCTCGTCCCCCTCGCCGGTGCGGCACCGACCGCGCTGACTGCGAAGAACGACGGGCAGCAAGGTGACGACCTCGGCGACCGCAGCGCGTGGCAGCTTCCAACAGGCACCTTCCTGCAGGCGACGGGCGGGTGCGGGTACCAGTTTGTCGCGAAGCTCAACGCGGCCGACGGCACGACGACCAAGGTGTCCGTGCCGAAAGTGGGTGAACACCACAGCGTCCGGGTGCTCGGTGCGGCCGGTGGTCACCTGCAGTTGCAGGCCACGCTGTCGTGCGGAAGCGGCGAATCGCTGGTCGACTACGACCCGGCCGCGGACACATCGACCGTGCTGCTCGGTGGCGACGTCAACGGTGGCGGCGTCGTCGACGCGGTGGCCTACCCCGACTCCGAGTAGGTCGGCGGGCAGACCGGCAGCGCTGAGCAGCGCCTAAGGACCACCTCGCCAATGATCGATGCGGTGGTGGTCAGGAGTGAAACCGTGGTCCACACCCCATAGAACAGCCTGGGTCCGGCTGCCGGCTCCGATCTTGCGGTAAATCGTGCGGATGTATGACTTCACAGTGTTGGGGCTGAGATATGTCAGCGTCGCGACCTCGGCATTACTCTTGCCCTGGGTGATGAGGGCCAGGATCTCCGATTCTCGATCGCTGAGGCCTTCGCCTCGGCCCGGCCAATCAAGTCCTATGGCGCTGCGCGCCCGCGGTGGAGCGTCACTTATCACTGTTTCTCCGGCATGGACGGCCTCCAGCGCGGCAACCAACTCTCGCGCCGGCAACGTCTTGGATATGTAGCCATGCGCTCCCTGCTGCCTTGCACTTCGAATTAAGTCCGGGTGAAAGTTCCAGGTGTAAACCACGACTCGTCGTGCACGCGGATTGGCGATCAGGACGGCGATCTCTTCGTGATCCGATTCGGGTTGGGCGAAGGAGTCGTACAGAACGATGTCCACGGGGTCGACGACAGCTGTATTCGAGTCAAGCTCGGCGACAACTACGCGGTCGCGGTACTGGTTGAACATATTGGCTACACCCATGAGCACCACGTCATAGTCGTCCACCAGTGCCACGGTGATCGGGCCGTTCGAATGGGACACCACGCATGCGAAAGTACCTCCCTAGGGGTGTGATGACACCCTCCCTAGGGGTGTTCACTGGAATCAGCTCATCCGTTGACTGGTCAAAGGGGTTTCACAATGATCGATCACTTGGCCAAACGTGACCAATTCGCCCGATCCAGACGCCAACAACACTTCGAAGTGCAGGAAAGCTGGAATGACCGCATCGTGATTTTGTCCGTGCGGGAGGCGGTTGACATGCTCAGTGCACCAGAGTTGACCGACGCTATATGCGACGCACTGATCAAGGAACCGGAAGGACTCATCATTGACCTCACGGACGTGAATTTCCTTGCGTCCGTGGGGATGAGCATTCTGATAGCAGCGCAAGAGGCGGCTGATGCATTGTCGCTCCGATTTGGCGTCGTCGCCCATGGGGCCGCCACCAGCAGGCCAATCACGCTGCTCGGGATTGACGCAGTCGTAACGCTTTATCCAACGCTAGGCGATGGGTTGCGCGATCTTCGCTGAGAACGCAGGCATCGCCTTGGCGTATCGACGCTGAGCCAATCCCCCTTGATTGCGCCACGCGTTCCCTGATGATTACCCCCCTAGGGGTGTAGTACTACCCCTCTGAGGAGTGGTGGACTAGAGCGAGAGTCGCGCAACTGCTCGACCTGTCCGATAGCACAGAACGTGCGCGAAACAGAAAGACCCGCAGCCATGATCGTGCTTGGAATCATCTTGCTCATCGCCGGTCTCCTGCTGAAGATATCGATCCTGTGGACCATCGGGATCATCCTGCTGGTCATCGGCGTCGTTCTCGCCATTCTTGGTTCAGCGGGACGCGCTGTGGGCGGCCGGCGCCACTACTTCTAACTACCGTCCTTCGACTCACGGTCATCAAAGGTGACATCGATTCGCTGGAAACCCTTGGCGCGTTGAGCTTTTGCCTGCCCGATATACGTCTTGCGGTCACCGCGAGTCAACTCGACGTTATCGGTAAAGGGAGTCAGCAGGGCACGGGGGTAGAGCCGATCAGTCGCCACCACGTTGGCTTGGGCGCACAGCAGCAATGACGTCGCGATCAAGTACAAGAAGGCCAGCAGGCCGAGCACCAAGGCGAAGACGCTATTAGTAGCGCTGGCGGACGTGACCACGTGCGCGACGTAGATGGCGCCGAACCACTGCAGCAGTTGCCAAATGACCGCTGCCGCCAGTGCACCGGGCGCCACGTCACGGTAAGTCACGTCCCTGGCCGTAGCGACGCGGAAAACAACTAAACACACGCCCGCATTGATCAGCACCGACATGACCACGATGCCCACTGTGGCTGCTATTCCGAATGATTCCGACGCACGACTGATAGCAGCCAGGATTGTGGTGGCGATCAGCGCCGTGCCGAGGACGAGAAGCAAGAGCAAACTTCGGATCCGCGCCCGGATGGGGTCGGGCCGGTCGTTGCGCGGCACCGCCCACATCGTATCCATGGCGTTCTGCACTGCTTGGCCCACGCCGAGACCTCCATAGAGCGCGCCGGCGATACCGACGACGACTCCGATCGTGCCGCCGCTCAGACCTTGGGGCTGCCCGAGTTGCTCACCGATAACGGGGAATTGGGCGACAGCCGACTGCAGGATCTGTTCCTGCAGCTCGGGGTGTCCCACCAGCAACACTCCCAATACGGTGGTCAACAACAACAGGGCGGGGAACAGGGATACAAATGCGTAATAGGTGATCAGCGCGGCAAGAAAACTCCCTTGGTCATCGATGTACTTGTAGACAACGGCGATGACGAAGCCCGCGGTGCGGCTTCGCCGCTGTAGTCGATCGAGCCAACCCACCATGATGGTCTCCGCCGCCAAGCTACGTGCGGCAAAGCCCGCACGCCGCAGAGATACCCACGCTTTCGAGGCGCAAATCCTTGGGGGCGACCCCGCGGTTACCGCGACTCCAAGAAACTTCCAAGGTTCGCCCCCGAGTCTTACTTCAGCAAGTGCGGGGACCCCACCCGACGAGGTCCCCGCACTTGCCTCATCCAGCACGCTGTGCAGCGCGCCAGCCTCGAGGAAAGTCTCCGGGAACCGCTCAGTAGTTGTTGCAGGAGCCGGCGATGGACGCCATTGCTCCGAAGTACTTCTGCCCCCACGACGTGCCCTGGAACTCCTGAGCAAGCTGCTGGCGCTCCACGGGATCAGACGCGAGGAAGTTACTCAACATGGCACCCGCTATCGGGTTCGACGAGAACTTTTGGGCAAGGGTGGGATTCTCCGTGTTCAGCGCCGCAATGACCTGCGGATAGCTGCAAGTCGTGTCGATGACCGGGTCTGCGTACGCGACGCCAGTCCCGGCCGTCAACGACAACGCCAGACCACATAAGGCAGCGGCGACAGACTTTTTCGATAGCAGATTGACCATAGTCAGGGACCTTCCAAGCTATGCAGCGCCCCCGACTAGCCCTGGCTCCGATAGAGACCCTGATGCTACTCGCCATTGCGCGAAACATCACGCGAATTCGTGATGGTCCGCAGTCAACACAGAGCCCTGCCCGCCGACAACGCTTACATCAGCTGTCAGATCATCGCCCGAAGCGGCCCCTGGGGCTCGATGCCGAGCGAGCACAGCGTCGACGCGTGAAACGTTGTGGGGTTCAGCGAAAGCTACGTCGAGCACATGGTAGGACCCGACTCGATGGTCGTCGGTATCAAATAGGCGCGTCGATCTGCGGAAGCTCGGCGCGTACGAGTCGGTCAGCTACGCGACCTTGGCGCGGGCCGAGCCGACTTCCGACAGCACTGGCCGGAGGGCGGCGAACAACTGCTTCCTGTCACTGACGTGGAAGTGGCCACCCTTGAGCATCTGCATCGAGAACTCGGCCAGCGTGCGCGAACGCCATTGGCGCAGATCGGATTCGCTCACAAGGATGTCCTCGCTGCCGCCGATGACATGCATCGGGGACGTCAGCGGCACCGAGTCGGCGTCGTCATCCGTCGAGCACAGTCGCAGGTCGATTCGAGCCAACGCGACCGCCTTCTCGCGCAGGGTCGGCCAGCGGGTCAGTTCGACCGGCAGCCCGCCGATGTCGGACAGGATCTTGCCCAGCTGGTGATCGTCGACTTCGTCCACCATGGGTATCGATGTCGGAAGATGCGGCGGGGTGAACGACGACAAGATCAGTGCCGCCGGTTGGGGCAAGCCCGCCGCCGCGCGCAGGCACGCCAATCGATAGGCCACCAGTGCGCCGAAGCTGTGGCCGAAGAAGATGTGCGGTTCGTCCAGCGTCGATCCCAGCGCAGTGTTCATCTCGTCGACGAGGTCGCGCAGCGTGGCGAACCGTTCGCGGTTGGGAATCTCGACCGCAACCACCTCGACGTCGGACCCGATTCCCCTCTTCCAGAGATTGAACGACGTCGCGCCACCGCCGGCGTGATGGAAGCAGATCAGTCGGATGCGCTTATGCGCGGTCGGAGAGCGATGAGACATCGACAGCCGCGTAATCGGACGGCTGATTGCATCCGTCAGAGTGGTTGTCGTCATGTCGTGGTCCTCCCGGTGGGGTGTATGGGATGAACTTTGACGCGGCGAACTTGGGAAAACCTTGGAAGATTTCCTGACGCAGTAGACCGCGGACGCGGAACGCTGCAAGCCCATGGCACAGCGGCGCTGACAGGGCTGTGACGGACCGCGCAAACTACCCCCTGAGCAGGGGTGATCGCGCCGACTGCGGCCGATCTGCAGGCCCCTACGGTGCAGTCGTTGCTCCTACTGGCAGTGTCGGGATCCCGACCCGAGGGGCAGCACGCCATGCCAGGAGAGACGACGGCGAGGTGAGGGGGCAGCGTGGCGTTGAGTCCCGGCGTGGTGGTGGCCGGCTACACCATCGAGGGGGTGCTGGGCGCCGGCGGTATGGGCACGGTCTACAAGGCTCGCAATCCGGCGTTGCCGCGCAGTGACGCGTTGAAGGTGCTCTCCGAGGGGTTGTCTCGGGTCGAGCATTTCCGGGCCCGGTTCCTGCGCGAGGCCGATCTGGCGGCGACGCTGGATCACCCCAATATCGTCACCGTCTACACCCGCGGGGAGACCGCGGAAGGCCAGCTCTGGATTGCTATGCAGTATGTGGATGGCAGCGACGCCGAAAAAGAGTCGCGTGAGGGGCGGATGACGCCGCAGCGTGCTGCCCACATCGTCGGTGAGGTCGGCAAGGCGCTGGACTACGCGCACCGGCGTCAGCTACTGCATCGCGACGTCAAGCCGGCCAACTTCCTGCTCGGCTCCGACGACGACCGAGTGTTTCTGGCCGACTTCGGGATTGCCCGCGCACTCGATGACGCGGTCAATCTGACCCAGACCGGAATGGTGATGGCCACCATTGCCTACGCTGCGCCGGAGAGTCTGTCCGGTTACACCGTCGACGGCCGCGCCGACATCTATCCACTCGGCTGCTCGCTGTACATGCTCACCCAGAAGGCGCCGTTCGCGCATTCCGGGGGGATGGCGGCGATGATGGCCGCGCACCTGAACGAGCCGCCGCCGCGCGCCACCGATCTGGTGCCCGCGTTACCCGCGGCCATCGACCAGGTGATCGCGCGGGCGATGGCCAAGAATCCCGACGACCGCTATCAGTCAGCGCGTGAATTGGCTGCAGAGGCAGCACAAGCGCTCAACGAGACCACCGTTGCGGTTCGCACGGCGCCGACTTCGCCGGCACCTCAGCGGCCCAGTCCGTCATGGCCGGGCCCGCTCCGCCGACAAAGATCGCGGCCAGTTCGCGGCGGTCGTGACCGAGCATGAGCCAAAGTATGGCGGCAATTCACACGACTGCAGGACACCGCCCTAGGAGCGGGGAGCAGAATCGGTACCATGGCTGTCCACCCACGCGCCGGGCAACGGGCGCAACCCGAAGACCTTATCGATGTCGCGCATGTGGTGACGGCGTACTACACCAAACAGCCCGACCCCGACGACGTCGCCCAGCAGGTGGCGTTCGGCACGTCCGGGCACCGCGGGTCGAGCCTGGACGCGGCGTTCAACGAAGCGCATATCCTGGCCGCCACGCAGGCCATCGTCGAGTACCGGGCCGCACAGGGCACCACCGGGCCGCTGTTCATCGGCCGCGATACCCATGCGCTGTCCGAGCCGGCGTGGGCGTCGGCGTTGGAGGTGCTGGCGGCCAACGACGTTGTGGCGATGATCGATTCGGCCGACCGCTACACCCCGACCCCCGCGGTCAGCCACGCCATCCTGACGTTCAACAACGGCCGCGACAGTGACCTGGCCGACGGCATCGTGGTCACGCCGTCGCACAACCCACCACGCGACGGCGGCTTCAAATACAACCCGCCCAACGGTGGACCCGCCGACACCGACGCCACTAGCGTGATCGCCAAACGCGCCAACGAGATCCTGCGCGATGGGCTTAAGGCGGTAAAACGCGTGCCGCTTGACCGCGCGCTGCCGACCGCACAGCGCTACGACTACATGGACGCCTACATCGACGACCTGCCAAGCGTCGTCGATGTGCACGCCATCCGCGCCGAAGGCATCCACATCGGCGCCGATCCGCTGGGCGGTGCGAGCGTCGATTACTGGCGTGCGATCGCCGAGCGGCACAACCTGAACCTGACCGTGGTCAACCCGCTGGTCGACGCGACGTTTCGATTCATGACGCTGGACACCGACGGCAAGATCCGGATGGACTGCAGCTCACCCAACGCGATGGCGTCGCTGATCGCCAACCGCGACAAGTATCAGATCGCCACCGGAAACGACGCCGACTCCGACCGGCACGGCGTCGTCACCCCAGACGCCGGCCTGCTCAACCCGAACCACTACCTGGCGGTGGCGATCGACTACCTGTACAGCCACCGGCCCGAATGGCCGGGGTCGACCGCTGTCGGCAAGACCGCGGTCAGCTCGTCGATCATCGACCGCGTTGTGGCCGGGCTCGGTCGCAAGCTGGACGAGGTGCCGGTCGGCTTCAAGTGGTTTGTGGACGGATTGCTCAGCGGCACAATCGGTTTCGGCGGCGAGGAAAGTGCCGGGGCGTCGTTCCTGCGCCGTGACGGCTCCGTCTGGACCACCGATAAAGACGGCATCATACTCGCGCTGCTGGCGTCGGAGATCCTCGCGGTGACCGGTTCGACGCCGTCGCAGCGGTACGACGCACTGGCCGAAAAATACGGTGCGCCAACCTATGCCCGCATCGACGCGCCCGCAGACCGGGAGCAGAAGGCCCGGCTTGGCAAGCTCTCTCCGGAGCAGGTCACCGCGACCGAGCTGGCGGGCGAGCCGATCACCGCCAAGCTGACCACCGCGCCGGGCAACGGCGCCCCGCTCGGGGGATTGAAGGTCACCACCGAGAACGCCTGGTTCGCCGCGCGCCCGTCGGGAACCGAGGACGTGTACAAGATCTACGCCGAATCGTTCCGCGGCCCAGAGCATCTCGCCGAGGTCCAGGAAGCCGCCCGGGAAGTGGTCAATAAGGTCATCGCGTGAGCTCGCCCGAGCAGGGTGACTGAACGGTTGCCACCGAACAGCGAAAGAGAAGCTGCCCTACGACCGGTTCTGGGTGCGCGACGAGATCACCGGAGAGGAATACCAATGGGGACAAGCGAATTTCGTGCACATCGGACCAACCAACTCACCAGCCCGCACCTGCGGCCGCCTACGGCCGACCTGAACCGCTTGCTGGCCGGCGAGCACCACGACCCGCATCTGATCCTGGGCGCCCACGAATACGGCGATCACACCGTGGTGCGGGCCTACCGGCCACATGCTGTCCAGGTGGCGGCCCTGGTCGGCGGCGAGCGTTACGTGTTCAGCCACCTCGAGTCCGGGCTGTTCGCGGTGGCGCTGCCGTTCACGAACCTGGCTGACTACCGGCTGGAGATCGGCTACGAGGGCGGCGGCGATTCGCCGGTTGTCCATGCGGTGGCCGATGCTTACCGGTTCCTGCCCACGCTGGGCGAGGTCGATCTGCACCTGTTCGCCGAGGGCCGCCACGAACGACTGTGGGAGGTGCTCGGCGCGCATCCGCGCAGCTTCACCACACCCGACGGCGTGGTGAACGGCGTGTCGTTCGCGGTGTGGGCGCCGAACGCCAAGGGCGTCAGCCTGATCGGCGAGTTCAACCACTGGGACGGTAACGATGCCCAGTTGCGTGTGCTGGGGTCGACGGGCGTCTGGGAATTGTTCTGGCCGGATTTCCCGGTGGGCGGGCTGTACAAGTTCCGGGTACATGGTGCCGACGGGGCGGTGACCGACCGCGCCGACCCGATGGCCTTCGCCACCGAGGTGCCGCCGCAGACGGGGTCGCGGGTGACCAAGAGCTCCTACAGCTGGAGCGACGAGGAGTGGATGGCGCGGCGCGCTGCGCTTAACCCGGTGTTTGAGCCGATGAGCACCTACGAGGTGCATCTGATGTCGTGGCGGCCAGGGATGAGCTATCGGCAACTGGCCGACGAACTCACTAATTACGTTGTCGAACACGGCTTCACCCATGTGGAGTTGATGCCGGTGGCCGAGCATCCGTTCGGCGGGTCGTGGGGCTACCAGGTCACCTCGTACTACGCGCCGACGTCACGGCTGGGCACGCCCGACGAGTTCCGCTACCTGGTGGACAAGCTGCACCAGGCGGGTATCGGTGTCATCGTGGACTGGGTGCCGGCGCACTTCCCGAAAGATGCCTGGGCGCTGGGACGGTTCGACGGCACATCGCTCTACGAGCACTCCGACCCGCACCGCGGTGAGCAGCTGGACTGGGGCACTTACGTGTTCGACTTCGGCCGGGCCGAGGTGCGCAACTTCCTGGTCGCCAACGCGCTGTACTGGCTGCAGGAGTTCCATATCGACGGGCTGCGGGTGGACGCGGTCGCCTCGATGCTCTACCTGGACTATTCGCGGCCGGAGGACGGCTGGACACCGAACGTCTACGGCGGCCGGGAGAACTTGGAGGCGGTGCAGTTCCTGCAGGAGATGAACGCCACCGTGCACAAGATCGCGCCCGGCGTCGTCACCATCGCCGAGGAGTCGACGTCGTGGCCCGGGGTGACGCGCCCGACAAACCTTGGCGGGCTTGGCTTTTCACTGAAATGGAACATGGGCTGGATGAACGACACCCTCGACTTCATCAGCCATGACCCGGTGCACCGCAGCTACCACCACCACGATATGACCTTCTCGATGCTGTATGCGTTCAGCGAGAACTACGTGCTGCCGATCAGCCACGACGAGGTGGTGCACGGCAAGGGCACGTTGTGGGGCCGGCTGCCCGGCAACGACCACGTCAAGGCCGCCGGGCTGCGCGGCCTGCTGGCCTACCAGTGGGCGCACCCGGGGAAGCATCTGCTGTTCATGGGCCAGGAATTCGGGCAGCGCGCCGAGTGGTCCGAGGAACGCGGCGTGGATTGGTATCAGCTTGACGAGAACAGCTTCTCCGACGGCATCCTGCGGATGGTGTCCGACATCAACGCCATCTACCAGACCCGTCGTGCGCTGTGGTCGCGTGACACCAGCCCAGAGGGCTACTCGTGGATCGACGCCAACGACTCGGCCAACAACGTGTTGAGCTTCCTGCGGTTCGGCGACGACGGCTCGATGCTGGCGTGCGTGTTCAACTTCTCCGGTTCCGAGCACCCCCGTTACCGGCTGGGATTGCCGCATGCGGGCAGCTGGCGCGAGGTGCTCAACACCGACGCGACGATCTACAACGGCACCGGCGTGGGCAATTACGGCGCGGTGGAAGCCACCGACGAGCCGTGCCACGGCCGCACCGCCTCAGCGGTGATGGTGCTCCCGCCACTGGCCGCGCTGTGGTTCGAGCCGGCCTAGCGTTTCCCGGGTGAACAGTTTCCGTGCGGGCAGACGAAAAAGTTGAGATTCGCCAGCACCATCATGCGTCCGCTGGCTTGGCGGTCGATGCGGCGACCTCGTGGTACAGCTTGGCGGTCTGCAAGGCGATGCTGGTCCAGTCGAACTCGGAGATGGCGCGTTGCCGGCCGGCCTCGCCCATCGCCTGCGCCCGCTCCGGATCGCGGGCCAGCGTGTTGAGCGCATCGGCCAGCGCCTGCGGCTCGTCCGGCGGCACCAGCAGGCCAGTCTCGCCGTCTGCAACCACCTCCGGAATGCCGCCCACATGTGAGGCGACGACAGCGGTACCACAGGCCATCGCCTCCAGGTTGACGATGCCGAGCGGCTCGTACAGCGACGGGCATACGAACGCCGTGGCATGGCTGAGCAGCTGGATCACCTCGTGCCGGTTCAGCATGCCCTCGATCCAGATCACCCCGGATCGGGTGGCGCGCAAGTTGTTGACGAGGTCGGTCACCTCCTGTGCGAGTTCGGGCGTGTCCGGCTGCCCGGCGCACAGCACGAGCTGCACCTCGGGGTCGAGCTGGGCGGCCGCGCGCAGCAGCACCGGTACGCCCTTCTGCCGGGTGATACGACCCACGAAGACCACGTTGGCTCGATTGGGGTCGACGCCGTACTGCTCGAGCACGTCGGTGTCGGGGTCTGGGGCGTACTGCTGGGCATCGATCCCGTTGTGGATCACCCGCACCCTGTCCGGGTTCACCGAGGGGTAGGTGGACAGCACGTCGGCCTTCATTCCGTTGGACACCGCGATGACCGCCGCGGCGCTCTCCACGGCGTCGCGCTCGCACCAGGACGACAGCAAGTAGCCGCCGCCGAGCTGTTCGGCCTTCCACGGCCGAAGCGGCTCAAGCGAGTGCATGGTCAACACGTGCGGGATGCCGTAGAGCAGCGATGTCAGGTGTGCGGCCATGTTGGCGTACCAGGTGTGCGAGTGCACCAGGTCGACGTCGCCCATGTCGGCCACCATCGATAGTCCCGTGGAGATCGTCTGCAACGCAGGGTTCGCGTCCTTGAGCCGGTCCCATGGCCGGTGCGCCACCGCGGTCGGCCGGTCGGCGCCCTGACAGTGCACGGTCAGGTCCACGTGCTTGGACAGCTCCTTGGCCAGGTACTCCACGTGCACGCCGGCGCCGCCGTAGACCTCGGGCGGGTACTCCCTGGTACACAGTGCGACCTTGAGTCGGTTACCTGCCTGGTTGGGCTGGCTCACTTGTGACCTCCTGGCTCTTGCCGACGACGGTCACGCCGCCGTCGGAGACGACGAATCCGCGCGCCCGGTCGTGGTCTTTGTCTACGCCCACCTGCGCCCCTTCGGGCACCACCACGTCCTTGTCGATGATCGCGTTCTGTACCACGGCATTGGCGCCGATAACGGTGTTGTCCATGATCACTGAGCGCTCCACCGTGGCGTAGTCCTCTATCCGCACGCCGGGGGACAGTACTGACTCGCGCACCAGCGCCCCAGAGACGATGACACCGTTGGAGACCACGCTGTTGACCGCATGGCCGACCCGGTCGCCGTCCTCATGCACGAACTTCGCCGGTGGGTGCGGCGGGATGTGGGTGAGGATCGGCCACTCACTGTTGTACAGATTGAATACCGGCACGACAGCGCACAGGTCCATGTGCGCGTCGTAGTAGGAGTCCAACGTGCCAACGTCGCGCCAGTAGCCGGCGTCGGCGGGGTCGGCGCCAGGCACCTCGTTGCGCAGGAAGTCGTATACCTGCGCCGTGCCCTGGTCGACCATCATCGGCATGATGTTGCCGCCCATGTCGTGCTTGCTGGACTTGTCGGCTGCGTCCTCGCGCAGTGCCTCGACCAGCACGTCGGCGGAGAACAGGTAGTTTCCCATCGACGCGAACGTCTCATCGGGCCGACCTGGCAGCCCCGGCGGGTCGGGTGGTTTCTCGAGGAACGCCTCGACCTTTTGCCCGTCGGAGGCGGTCTTGATTACGCCGAAGGCGCTGGCCTCCTTGCGTGGCACAGGAATGCCGGCCACTGTGGCGCCCGCGCCACTGTCGAGGTGCTGCGCGATCATCTGCCTCGGGTCCATGCGGTAGACGTGGTCGGCGCCGAACACGATGACCAGATCCGGCTTCTCGTCGTGAATCAGGTTCAGCGACTGGTAGATCGCATCGGCGGAGCCGGTGTACCACTGCGGGCCGAGGCGCTGCTGGGCAGGCACCGGGGTCACGTAGTTGGCGAGCAGGCTGCTCATCCGCCAGGTTGTGGTGATGTGGCGGTCCAGGCTGTGGCTCTTGTACTGGGTGAGCACCGCGATCCGCAGCACCCCGGCGTTGACCAGGTTGGACAACGCGAAATCGATCAATCGATACAGCCCGCCGAACGGGACGGCCGGCTTGGCCCGGTCGAGGGTCAGCGGTGAGAGGCGCTTGCCCTCACCACCGGCGAGCACGATGCCGAGCACCCTTGGATCGGCCATCTGACGTCTCCTTCAGTTGGACGCTTCAGTGGACGCGTTGAGTGCGCTATCGCCGATCTTGCGGGCCTCCTGCTGGATCCGGGCCCAGATGGCCCGGACCGGCGAACGACTCGGCGGGCACCGATGGCTCGAGTCTGCTCGAGCAGCGCTGCGCGGAAATCCACGTCACGAACCTACAGCGGTTCGCGCCCTGCCAAGCGAGATCGGGAGAGCCGACGATCCCGCAGCACCCGGGTATCGCGTCGGCGGCCGGTTCCGGCAGTCGATGGCGGTGTCGGGATCGTCCGGCGGCTTACCGTCGCGGGTCGGAGATGATCTGCGCCGCCCACCGGTTCCCGCGCAGGGCACGTTGATCTTGCAATCACCGCACCCGGCCTGACGGAGCCGGATTTGGATGGCACCAGCGAGCGCCTGCGCCTCGTGGTTCCGCGCGATCATCGCTTTGCCAAGCGCGCCAGATTGCGCTCGCCGAAGCCGCCGATGAAACCCGTTCATCGCGTGAGGAATTCGCAATGCGTGCAGGTATCCACGCTCAAAGGGCTGGAGGGTGACCCGAACTGGGTGGCCAGCGTCGAGGAGCTGATCGACTACGATCGAACCGAACACGTGCCGAGGACCAGGGCACGCCCGGACGGGTCAGACACAGAGCGGATGGAAGTATGTCACCCGGTGTCAAAAGCAAGCCCAGCATCCTGGTGATGGGCGAAGCGCTGGTGGACGTTGTGACCCGCGGCGACGATGTCGACGAGCACGTGGGAGGCAGCCCGGCGAACGTCGCATTCGGTCTGGGGCGCCTCGGGCACGACGTTGCGCTGGCCACCTGGATCGGCGCCGACCGCCGGGGCAAGCGGATCGCCAGGGCGTGTCGGCGCGCCAATGTCGAGCTCGTTCCTGGCAGCGACAAGGCGCCGCGGACCTCGGTGGCCAACGCCGAGATCGACGCAGAGGGACACGCAACCTACAACTTCGACCTCACCTGGGTGCTCCCCACCCTGCCCCACATCAGCGAGGTCGACCACGTGCACACGGGAAGCATCGCGGCGACCCTCGAACCGGGCGGCACGCAGGTGGTGGGCGCGCTCAAGGCCACTCATGGGGAAGCCACCATCTCGTATGACCCCAATGCCCGGCCCACCCTGATGGGCGATCCCCAGGATGCCCGAAACCGCGTGGAGGAGATCGTCGTTCTGTCCGATGTCGTCAAGGTCAGCGACCAGGACGTGGAGTGGTTCTACCGGGATCGCGCTATCGACGACGTCGTGCAGGACTGGCTGGCCATGGGGCCGTCCTTGGTGTTGGTCACCCGCGGGGGCGAGGGCGCGACGTTCGCTGTGCGCGGTGCCGACCCGGTCTTGGCAGCCAATGCCGACGTACAGATGGTCGACACGGTGGGGGCCGGAGACTCGTTCATGGCGGGCCTGCTCTCGGGCCTACTGGATGCGGGCCTTCTGGGCGGCGAAGGTGCCCGTGTCAGGCTCGGCCATGCCACACCCGGCGATGTGCTCCCGGCTGTGCAGCGGGCCATCGCAACGTCCGGCGTGACCGTCAGCCGCGCCGGCGCCTACGCCCCTACCCGAAAAGAACTCGAAACCGTCCTCTGATCCGCGAAGATTCGGGATGTTCGCCTGAGTCCGTGCTGATTCCACCACGACTACCGTTCCTTGCCGGCCTCTGCGGCTTCCATAATGTGGTGCGCTTCGCGAATGTCCTTGTAGGAGGACGAGCGACGGCTTGGCGTCGAGTCGTGCGTCAGCGAGCTGCGCCGCGATGTCGTTGGGCGCCGGACCGCAAACGCAGCCAGCTGATCGGCTAGTCTCAGATTCGCTTCCTGGAAGAGCCGAGGTCACTGTGCGCCGGTTACTGCTGGTGTTCACCGCTTTTGTCGCTATCGGACCGTTTTTTCAACCCGGTTCTGCGTACGCACTCGGCATCGGACCGAGCCAGCTGCCCGACTTCGATCTGCCGGCATCGGCTACCGAGCAACCCAGCACGCGGATCAAGCCGTCCTGGCTGCCCGCCAACCTGGGGGAGAACGCAACAGTGGTCATGACACCGGGCACAGGTGACTTCGACGGTGACGATCAGCTCAAGCGGACCCGCGATATCGGGTTCTATGACTCCACGGATCCCGTGAATCCTGTCTACTACGACCCGACTTTCATCATCATCGGCGCCGACGAACCCTACGACAACTATCCCGCGGCGTTCGGCTTCACCGTGCTCGGCGTGCCGGTCAACCTTGTGGGACAGGGAACGGTCAACGAATCCGTCGCGATCGGAACAGCCGACGCCGTGAAGGCGGCAACCGACGCGTACCAGGCGAACCCCAACCAGACGATCATCCTGAACGGGTACTCGCAGAGTGGCCCGGTATCGATGAATGCCGCTTACCTCATTCACCGCGACGGACTCATCCCAGACGACAAGGTGATCGTCGTCATCGGCGCCGACTCTCGATTCCCGAACACCGGCGTGGAGAACGTCGTCCCAAGCTTCCTCCCGGGCATATACACCAACGGTGACCGCGACCCCGCCGATACCGGTGACATTCAAGTGATTTCGTACTGCGTGCGGGGCGACGCGACCTGCGGAGTGGGCAATCCGATTGCGCACCCGGTGTCCACGCTCTTCTACCTCTTGCCGGGCTTCTATGTGCACGGGTTCCTCAACGACGACATCAACGACTACGACCAAGCGGCCGAGTGGACGGTCGGGAACACTACGTACGTCGTCTTGGACGGCGGCAACCCCTGGGGCATGATGCTGCGCGATCTGGGCGTGCCTGTGCCGAAGGAGTTCGACACCGCACTGAGCACGCTGATACCGGTGCCCATGCCCGGGCAGCAGGCCACCGTTGCGGGTCAGCCCATCCCGACCCCGCGAGAACTGCAGGAGCGGATCTATCAGCGACACGGCTGGAAGGTGCCGGTCACCGATCCCGACGTCGTGGACAAGCAAGACGATCAGTCGACCGCCCAGTCCACAGCGGCCGTACCGAATCGCATCGCGCCGCCGACCGGGACGCTAAGGCAGCAATCCACCGATCCCGCGGCCGACGAACCTCAGTACTCAGACGAGAATGACGAGGGCCCGCAGTCCACGACGATCGCGGATAAGACCGCTGGGGCCAGTGCCGACACCGACACCGCACCAACGTCGGATGGCGACGACCCAGATACGACGATCTCCGGGACCGCTACGACGAACGACACGACATCGTCGCGGCCAAGACATCGCGAGGCGACGACGGTGAGTCAACGCGTCGAGCCCACACGTCGCCTGAGTCTTAGTCATCGGCTACAGGCACCCACGGCGCGACGTGATGTCCGCGTCAGCGACGCTGATCCTCACCCCTGAACGCATCTGTGTGCGCGTCGAACTCGGACCTTCTCAAACAGCCAACACAGCACCGATTGTTGATCACCTGTGTGCGGCGGAGCCAGCCGGAGGGGCCCTGCGCCGTAGTTCCGATCGAGACGTAACGTACGCCACTGGTAATCCGAATATCGTGTCATGGGGCCTGTCGCGATAACACCCGGCGCGCACCGTGTCGTCAGCTTGGCGGCCGCCGCCGCGCTCGCCGCGGCATTGGTGATTGCCCCGGCAGCGACACCTTTTTGGACAGCGGCGCTGATTCCGGCGGCATCGGCGGCATGCCCCGACGCCGAAGTGGTTTTCGCTCGCGGCCGACAGGAACCACCAGGCGTCGGCGCAGTCGGCGATGCACTCGTCAATTCGCTGCGCTCCAAGGTGTCGATGTCGGTCGGGGTGTATGGAGTCAACTATCCCGCCGACTTGAGCGCCGCCCTCGGCGCCAACGATATACGCGCCCACGTTCAATCCATGGCGGGAAGCTGCCCGAACACCCGCATGGTGCTCGGCGGCTATTCCCTGGGTGCCACGGCGGCTGATCTCGTGACCAGGGGGAAACTGCCGCCGGGTATGGATCAGCACATCGCAGCGGTCGCGTTGTTCGGTAACGCCGCCAACCGACTCCGCCCGGCCCCCGCCTTTGACGGTAGGACGATCGACCAGTGCGCGGACGGCGACCCCATCTGTGGGCGAGGCTCGAATTGGCCGTCGCATCTGCAGCCCTCATACCTCGGCTCCGGACTGGTGGATCAGGCCGCCAGCTTCATCGCCGGCAGGCTCTAGCCGCGGAAGCGACCAGCGACGACTGACGTAGAGCCGCGAAAGCTTCATCGAACTACTGCACGGCGGTCGGCTAGCGACCGCTAGAAGGCATCTACTGGGCTGGGTTCTTGGGTGACCAGCCGCCTCAGCTGTGCTTAGAGGGAACTACGCCCGGCACCACTGCGGGGTCACATATGGTGCCAGCGCGGCTAGGTGCCTGCGCACTTACTAGAGTTAATGACTAGCGTGTGCGGGCCGACTGCTGTACGGCGGGAGGCACACTGGCGTAGCGTTCGCTTCATCAGCGCAGGCTAGGGGGTGTGTTGTGTCGACCGTCCTGCCGATTGTTTTTGTCTGTGCCATCCCGATCGCCGCGGGAGTGCTCTGGTTCGTGGCGCGTAGCGTGATGCGGAACGAAGAACGGGCTTCAAGTCAATTGATCGAACGTCGACGTGAAGAGTGGCGGGCCGGGGGGTGCGTCGGGCCGGAGCCGGGCAGGTATAGGGGCCCCGAGCGCGGCGACTGGAGAGGCTGGTTCGGAGACGGGACCTTCGACTGAGGCATGGGCGGCGGAGGCACCAGCTGCGGCGGCGGCTGACTGCTGCACGGCGGGCAACACCGGCCAGGATGATCCGCTGAGCGGTTAGCCAGGCGAACGGGTTGGCGACTGCTTTCGACGCGGCGGCTGAAACCGCTGCGGGTGGTCTGCGGGCGGTCGACAAGCTCAACCGTCGTCCCGGGGGAGGCAAATAGCCTCTGAGCTTGGTGGCAGGTGCAGGATTCGAACCTGCGTAGGCGTAAGCCGACGGATTTACAGTCCGCTCCCATTGGCCGCTCGGGCAACCTGCCTTGTGCTGCACCCCCGGATACCCGGTTTGGTGCGCATCGCAGGATACAACGAGGATGTACCCAAGATACAAACCGAGCCAACCACCGAGGAGGAGCGAGTCCAATGGCGGATTCAACGTTCGACGTCGTCAGCAAGGTCGATCGTCAAGAGGTCGACAACGCGCTGAACCAGGCTGCCAAGGAGCTGTCCACCCGGTTCGACTTCCGCGGCACCGACACCTCCATCGCCTGGCAGGGCGAGGAGACCGTCGTCATCACCTCCTCGACCGAGGAGCGCATCAAGGCGGCCGTCGACGTCTTCAAAGAAAAGCTCATCCGACGCGACATCTCGATGAAGGCATTCGACGCCGGCGAGCCGCAGGCCTCGGGCAAGACCTACAAGGTCAGCGGCCAGATCAAGCAGGGCATCAGCAGCGAGGACGCCAAGAAGATCACCAAGATCATCCGCGACGAGGGCCCCAAGGGCGTCAAGTCCCAGATCCAGGGCGAGGAGATCCGGGTTTCGTCGAAGAAGCGCGACGATCTGCAGGCCGTCATCGCCCTGCTCAAGGGCGCCGACCTCGACGTCGCGCTGCAGTTCGTCAACTACCGCTGACGCTCTAACCGATCGACACCAATTCGTCGACCGAGTCCACGGGAAGATCGCCGTCGACGACTGCTGTCACAGCCAGCTTGTTCAGATTGATCGAACCCTTGTGGTTGTCCAGAAAGGCGGTGTCGGCGGCATCGCGTCCCGTGGCGATGCGCACCAGCGTCTGCCGTGGCGCCAGCAGGGTGCCGTCGACGACGCGCCACTGTCCCTCGACGTACGCCTCGGCAACGGCGTGGAAGTCCATCGGGTACAGCCCCGGCGCGTACACCGAAACGACGCGAGCCGGCACGTTGACGGCTCGAAGCAGCGCCACCACCAGGTGGGCGTAATCGCGGCACACGCCGGCACCTGCGAGCAGTGTGTCCACCGCTCCGTCGATCGGGTCGCTGGATCCCGGCACATAGTTCAGCCGCGTGCCCACCCACGAGGACACCTTCTCCAACAGCGTCGTCGAATCGACATAGTTGCTGAATTCCGTTGCGGCGAAGCCGAAGAACTTGTCGGCCTCCGCGTAGCGGCTGGGGCGCAGGTACATGGACTGGTCGTACTCGGTGACGGGAGCGGGGTCCGTCCGTCCGGTGATCGTCGCTGCGTAGTCGACCTGCAGAATCCCGCCCTCGACGGCCATTTTGTGGATCCGATTGCCGTGCGTCCCACTTATCTCCAGTGGCTGCAAAGGTTTTCCGTCCAACACGAAGGACAACGACTCCGACACATGGGCATTGGGATGCGGCGCGACCGCGATCTGGAACTCCAGTTCAGACGGCGCCGTGATCTCGACTTCGAGCTCTGCGCCCACGTGTCGCTTCATGGTGCTGATGATGCACCTTTCGATAGGTATTCGCGAGCCGTGCGGCGGCGCCGGCTCAGACATAGGGGTAGGACCTACCCGCATTTGTCTCCGGCTAACCGGACGGGACAGCTCAACGGGGCGATCGCGTCGCAGTTCGCCAACTGCCGGTGGAACCACAGCCCACAGTCCTACCCTGATCCGCATGGCACCTGCGCAACGCGAACCCAAAGTCGTCGTCCTCGGTGGAGGCTCCTGGGGCACCACCGTGGCCTCCATCTGTGCCCGGCGCGGGCCGACGCTGCAGTGGGTGCGCTCGGAGGAGACCGCCAACGACATCAACGAGAAGCACCGCAACAGCAAGTACCTCGGCGACGAGGTCGAGCTGTCACCGACCCTGCAGGCCACCACCGACTTCTCAGAGGCTGCGGACACTGCCGACGTCATCGTGATGGGCGTACCGTCGCACGGCTTCCGCGGCGTGCTCGAACAACTGGCCAAGGAACTAAGGCCGTGGGTGCCGGTGGTGTCACTGGTGAAGGGCCTCGAGCAGGGCACCAACTATCGGATGAGCGAGATCGTCGATGAGGTGCTGCCCGGCCATCCGGCGGGCATCCTGGCCGGACCCAACATCGCCCGCGAGGTTGCCGACGGATATGCCGCCGCGGCAGTACTCGCCATGCCCGACCAACACTTGGCCGCCAACTTGGCGAACCTGTTCCGCACCAAGCGCTTCCGCACGTACACCACCGACGACGTCGTCGGTGTCGAAATGGCCGGCGCACTGAAGAACGTGTACGCGATCGCGGTCGGCATGGGCTATTCGCTTGGCATCGGCGAGAATACGCGCGCCATGGTGATCGCCCGCGCTCTGCGGGAGATGTCGAAGCTCGGAGAGGCGATGGGTGGCCATCGCGACACCTTCGCGGGTCTGGCGGGCATGGGCGACCTGATCGTCACATGCACCAGCCAGCGCAGCCGCAATCGTCACGTCGGTGAACAACTGGGCTCCGGCAAGTCGATCGAGGAGATCATCGCCTCCATGAATCAAGTCGCCGAGGGCGTCAAGGCCGCGAGCGTGATCATGGAGTTCGCCGAGAAGTACGGCCTCGCAATGCCGATCGCGCGCGAGGTCGACGGCGTCGTCAACCACGGGTCCACCGTCGAACAGGCCTACCAAGGCCTGGCCGCCGAGAAGCCTGGCCACGAGGTGCACGGCTCAGGTTTCTAAGCCCGAGCCAGGCAGCTGACGCTTGGCGTCGCGCCCACCTTGGAGCGATATTCTCGCTGCGAGCGAATCTTTCGCTGATAGGCGGGCAACTTCAGGACCGTCTGGGAACGCCCGGCAACTGCCTCTGACGCTCAGTTGATGAAGGGGTTGGTGCCTTCGGGTCGTTCCAGCAGTGGGTCGCGGCCTTCGTTGATGATGAAACTCCCTGCGGGGCTGAGCACGAACCCGGACTGGTTGCGGCTGTCCGAACACGTCGTCACCGAGCCGTCGCTGCCGCAGCTGACCGTCTGATAGCTGATGCGCGAGCCTGCCGGAAGTGGCTTGATGTCAGGCACCGAGCCGAACACGTCGCCGGCCGCGGTGGCGAACGACGGTGCACCCGGGCCGCCGCTGACGAGGTTCGCACCCTCCGGCGCGGCGGGGATGGGGCCACTGCAGCCGTAGCCGCCGTTGCGCTGCAGCACGCAGGTCAGGCCGTCGGGCGTCTTGAAGGCGTACCACTGGTTGTCCATCACCGCGAACTCGGACAGCTTCACCGGTGCCATCGCGTTCACGTTGGGAGGAGGAGGTGGCGGCGGCGGTTCCGGCGGCTGGGCCGTGGCAAGCCCCGGCATGCCGATCAGGACCGCCCCCGCAGACCCCACGACGCCGATCAGCATTCTGTTCAGCACGGTCCACACCCTAGATGGTGCGGTTATGACTCGCAGCATGCCCTTCACATCGACCTCCGGCAGGAAGGTGTTACGTGCTAGTACTGGCCGGGCCCGCGGCCGGCCATTGCCTCGAGACGGGCGATGCGGTCGGCGATCGGCGGGTGCGTCGAGAAGAGCTTGCCGATCTTCTCCCCCGAGCGGAACGGGTTGGCGATCATCAGGTGCGCCTGATCGGCCAGCTGCGGCTCGGGCGGCAGCGGCGCCTGCTCCACACCGGCGCTGATCTTGCGCAGCGCGCTCGCCAACGACAGCGGATCACCCGTCAACTCCGCGCCGGACTGGTCGGCCTGGTACTCGCGCGACCGCGACACCGCCATCCGGATCACCATGGCGGCGATCGGGCCGAGAAACGAAACCAGCAGAATCGCAAAGGGATTGGCGCCGCCTTCGCGGTTTCCGCCGAACATGCTCGCGAAGAACGCCAGATTGGCCAGCGCGGTGATCACCGACGCCATCGCCCCGGCCACACACGAAATGAGAATGTCACGGTTGTACACGTGGCTGAGCTCATGGCCGAGCACCGCGCGCAACTCATCCTCGTTGAGGATTCCCTGGATGCCCGTCGTGCAACACACCGCGGCGTTGCGCGGGTTACGACCCGTCGCGAACGCGTTCGGTGCCGCGGTGTCGCTGATGTACAGCCGCGGCATCGGCTGACGCGCCGTGGTCGCCAACTCGCGCACGATCTTGTGCATCACCGGCGCCTGCATCTCGTTCACCGGCTGCGCGTGCATCGCCTTGAGCGCCAACTTGTCGCTGTTGAAGTACACGTAAACGTTCATGCCGACGGCGAACAGAACCGCCAGGAACATGATGTTCCGGCCGAACAACGCGCCGACGAACACGATCAAGGCCGAGAACCCCGCGAGCAGCACGAACGTCTTGGCCGTGTTGGCGTGCGGATGCCAGGTCATCGTGGCTTCCTCCTACCTGAACCGAGACGATTCACCGCTGATCTAACGCCTATACGGCCTCGGCAAGTTCCTCATCTCGTCAGCCGTGACGATTCGCCGTGTAGTCCGCCAGGGTCGCCAACGCGTTGCGCCCCGGGCCGTCGGGCAGATTTGCCAGCTCCTCGAGCGCCTGCGCGGCGTACTGGGCCACCGTCTCCTTGGCCCGCACCATGCCCTGCGAGGCACGCAGCAGGCGCAAGGCCTCCGCCACGTCGTCGTCGTTATCGACCGGACCGGCCAGCAGCTGCCGCAGCCGCTCCGCGTCGGGGCCGGTGTCGCGCAGGGCGTAGAGCACCGGCAACGTGTGCACACCCTCGCGAAGATCGGTGCCGGGCAGCTTGCCGGATTCGTCTGGATCGCTGTCGATGTCGATGATGTCGTCGGAGATCTGGAACGCCGTGCCGACGATGCCGCCGAGTCGGCTCAACCGCTCGATCTGCTCCTCGTCGGCGCCGGAGAACGTCGCCCCGAACCGGCCGGAGGCCGCGATCAGGCAGGCGGTCTTCTCGTAGACGACCTTCAGGTAGTGCTCGACCGAGTCGACGTGATCGGCTGCGCCGCGCGTTTCGCGCATCTGCCCCGTCACCAGCTGGGCGAAGGTGTCGGCGATGACGCGCACCGCGTCCGGGCCCAGCCGGGAGACAAGCCGCGAGGCCGTTGCGAACAGGTAGTCGCCGGCCAGGATCGCGATGTTGTTGCTCCACCGCGCATTCGCGCTCGGCGCACCGCGTCGGACCTGGGCCTCATCCATCACGTCGTCGTGATACAGCGTCGCCAGGTGCACCAACTCGATGACGGCCCCGCCGACCGTGACCTGCCACGCGTCCGGTTCTGGCCCCAGCCGCGCTGACAGCACCGTGAACAGTGGACGGAACCGTTTGCCGCCGGCCTGGAACAGGTGCTGAACCGCCTCGGACATCAGCTCGTCGGCTTTGCCCAGCTCAGTGGCCATCAGATCTTCGATGCGGGCCACGCCCTCGCGAACGTCCTGCGCAAACACGGGGTCCCCGAAATCCACCCCTGCCACCACGCTCGCTGGTGTCCTCACCCTGCCAACATACTGGGAGCTATGAACACGCGAGCCGACGTGGTGGTCGTCGGGGCCGGACCCGCCGGTTCGGCAGCGGCCGCGTGGGCGTGTCGCGCCGGTCGCGACGTGCTGGTGATCGACTCCGCGCAGTTCCCCCGCGACAAGGCGTGCGGCGACGGCCTGACCCCGCGCGCGATTCTGGAGATGGAGCGGCTGGGGCTCGGTTCGTGGTTGGACGGCCGCGTGCGGCACCGCGGGTTGCGAATGTCGGGGTTCGGCGCCGACGTCGAGATCGAGTGGCCCGGCCCATCGTTCCCCGGGACCAGTAGCGCAGTGCCCCGCACGGAACTCGACGACCGTATTCGCATGGTCGCCGTCGACGACGGCGCGAAGATGATGTTAGGCGCCAAAGCGGTTGAGGTGCGGCATGATTCGGCGGGACGCGCGTCTTCTGTGCTGTTGAACTCCGGCGCCGAGATCGGGTGCGAGCAGTTGATCGTCGCCGACGGAGCACGGTCGACTCTGGGGCGCGTGCTGGGTCGCGAGTGGCACAAGGAGACGGTGTACGGCGTAGCGATCCGTGGGTACATCGCGACTCCGCGCGCCAGCGAGCCGTGGATCACCTCTCACCTCGAGCTGCGGTCTCCCGAGGGCAATGTGCTGCCCGGCTACGGCTGGATCTTCCCGCTGGGCAACGGCGAGGTGAACATCGGCGTGGGCGGGCTGGCGACCTCGAAACGGCCGACGGATGCGGCGCTGCGCCCGTTGATGTCCTACTACACGTCACTGAGACGCCAGGAGTGGGGCTTCGAGGGTGAGCCCCGGCTGGGGTTGTCGGCGTTGCTGCCGATGGGCGGCGCCGTTTCGGGGGTGGCCGGGCCGAACTGGATGCTCATCGGCGACGCCGCGGCGTGCGTCAACCCGCTGAACGGCGAGGGCATCGACTACGGGTTGGAGACCGGCAGGCTCGCCGCTGAGCTGTTGGGCTCCGGCGATCTTTCGTCGGCATGGCCCGCCGTGCTGTCGGCGCACTACGCGCGCGGGTTCTCCGTCGCACGGCGGTTGGCGCTGCTGCTGACGATCCCGCGGTTCCTGCCGGCGACGGGGCCGCTGGCGATGCGGTCGGCGTTCCTGATGAAGGTCGCGGTGCGGGTGATGGGGAACTTCGTCACCGACGAGGACGCCGACTGGGTCGCGCGCGTTTGGCGGACTGCAGGTGTGGCGTCGCGGCGGATCGACGAACGTCCGCCGTTCAGCTAGCCGCTCGGACGAGCGCATGTGGATTGTTGCCCGGCTACGCGCGAATTTTTCGCTCAGAGGTGGGCATGAGGACCTAGTTGTCGTCGTCACCCTGCATGCGTCTCGCGGTTTCGGCCGCGATGCGAGTGTCCTTCGGCCCCTTGGCATTCTCTGCCGAGGCGCCGGTGAGCCACAGCGCGATGAGCACGTCGCCGGCAGTGATGAACAGGCCCCACCAATAGGCCCACTTGACGGTCGGATCGGGCTGCGTCGCGAAAAACATGATCAGGAAGATCGGGCCGACGATGCCGAAGACGAACATCATCGCCTGAAACATGAGGTAACGCTTGAACGTGGCCATTTCGGGGAAGAATATCGCGCGTGACCGATGTCTTCCGTGCGCCGATGCGGTCCCGCCGCGACGACGTCGACCTTCAATCGACGATCGATCGCGCACTGGTAAGGGGACTCGTCGGATTCGGTGACGCGGGACCGGGCGAACGCCGGGCCCGTCGAATCGCGCGGTTCGCCGACGTCGACGACGGCTCGTTCGTGTGGACCCGCGACGCCGACGGTCTCTACTGGCTCGGGCGTATCGACGGACCGCTCTTCTTCGACGACGATGGCGTCGCCGTCGACCTCGTTCACGTGCGCCCATGCCGGTGGATCGCCCAACCGATACTCGAACAAGACGTGCCCGCTGCCGTCCTCAACACCTTCGCCCGGGGCGGCCGCAACTTTCAGCAGACGCACGATGCGGGCGTGGGGCCGGAGACGCAATGCGCGTGGGACGCGAAAGTCGCTGAGTCAAGCTAACTGTAAGCCCAGCTAGACGACCTATTCTCAAACACTTTGCGGGATTACTCTGGAGCACTGAGGCGTTCGACAAAGCATCGGCGGAAGGAATCCACGATGCGCATGACCATCAGATCGGCACTCGCCGCGATGGCTATTGCGGCAGCCGCTCTGGGCTCCGCCGCCACGGCGACCGCCGCTCCCACCGGGCCGTGCGAGAACGTCACCTATGTGGGTGTCTGCGAGCCGTTGCGCGAGCAGCCACGTCCGCCGTCACAACAAGGCATGGGCGAAGTAGTCATCCCAGGCACGGGCAGCAGCATTCAGACCGTCGGCTAGCCGACAGATTTCGCGAACCCGCTCACGTCGCGGATGGTGGCGTCAAGCACCTCCGGCATCACGTGCGCCAGGATCAGGTCGCCGCCATGACACGTCCCGGCGACCATCCGGCCCACCGCGGGAACGCCGGCATGGACGAGCCGTCGGTAGTACTGCAGCCCCTCGTCGCGCAGCGGGTCCAGTTCGTTCACCGAGATGACATGGGGCGGCAAGCCCGCCAGTTCTTCATCGGTCGCCACCGCCGCCCAGCAGGTCGCGTCGTCGGCATGGCTGTTGGTTGGGTCGTAGAGCGAGCCGAGCAGTGCCAACTGCTTGCACGTGACGAAGTACTCGTCGTTCTCGGTGAGCGAGGGCAGGTCCTCACACACTTCGAGCCACCGGTTCGAGATATACGGGCACAAAGCGTAAAAGCCGGCGATCTCGTGCAGCCAGCCTTCCCGCTTCGCCTTGTGCGCCACGGTGAGTGTGAGGTTGCCGCCACCGGACTCGCCGGACACGATCAGGCGGGTGATGCCGAGTTCGGCACGGTTGGCGGCCGCCCATCGCACTCCCGCCGCGCAATCATTCAAACCCGCAGGGAATGGGTGCGGGCCGAGCTTGCCCCCGGAGTTGCGGAATTCCACGCCGACGACGACAACACCTGTCGCAGCGAGGTATTCGCGTAGTTTGACGTATCCGGTGTCGGCCGCGCTGCCGGTCGCCATGCCGCCCCCGTGCAAGTGCACCACGCCCGGCAGCGCACCGTCGACGTCGTCGGGCCGGCTGATGTAAAGGGTGATGTCGTTGCCGTCGGCACCGGTGATCGTGGTGGTCGTGGTGGTGACACCGGTGATCTCGGGTGCGGCTTTCGCGAACACCTCGAAGATCGCGCCCATGCGTTCCTCGGTCGCCGCGACGAAGGCCAACCGGTCCTCCAACGGCGAGTCGACGGTCAGCGGTATCTCCGGTTGCCTTCCGGCGAGCCCGAATTCAGCGAACGCCTTGACCATTCGCGGGTCGGAGCGGGGATCGGTGCCGAGTGTGGATTCGGGATCGGCGTGACGTCCGTAAGCCATGGCGCGACCGTACAAGGTTGCGGCGGCGCTCAACCCCTATTCGGGAACACGGCTCATGTCGGCCATCGCGTGTCGAGAATGTCGAGCGCGTGCGGGAGGCCCGCGCGGTAGCGCCGTCGGTCGACGGCCTTGAACGGCACCCACCACGGCGCCTGGAACAACTCGACGATCTTGACCATCTCCCCGTTGTAACCCGACGCCAGCAGCACACCATTGGCGGCGTAGCGTCCGCCCTCATTGGCACCTTCCATCGTCGTGACGTTCTGGTCCGTCTTGATCCATTCGCCGGCCAGAAACAGGTTGTCGATTCCGGTGACCGCGGCGGGCCGGCGGTTCCACGACCCCGGATCTTGAATGAACAACGGTTCGTCGTTGCGGACGTTCGGCGTGCCTGAGTCGATGATCGAGGGGTCGAGGAACCACGAGTGCAGCATTTGGTCGTCGATGACCGTGTCGGTGTCGTTGAGGTGCGCCTTGATCTGCGCCCATGCCTCGTCGGCGATCTCGTCGGGTGTGCAGTCCCTCGCACTCTTGCGGTTGAAGTTGCCCGGCGTGGACCAGTCCGAAATGATCGCCGACATGCAGTCTTTGACGGTGCCGTCGCCGTAGGTGGTCAGGCTCCTCTTCCAGAACTGCTCCTCGCTGATCGACGTGAGCGCCCAGGCCGAGTCGACGTAGTTGACGTGTCCTTTGGTGACGTCGACGCGCTTCTTGAGGTAAAACATGAGCCCGTTCATCCACTCCGTGCGAAGCAGAGCGATGTTCGCCAATTGCGGATCGGCCTCGATCACGTCGTCGGTGAGCACCGCCGCCAACTTTTCGCACGGCACGGCTGACACGTACCAGTCTGCGACGACCTGTTGGGGCATACCGTTGGTGTCGGTCACCGTCGCAGACTGAATGTGCTTGCCGTTCGCAGTAAGACGCGACAGGGCCGGACCGACGTGGAACGTGACGCCCTGATCCCGCAAGTGCTCAACCCACGGGTCGAGCCACTGTGAGCTCGTCGGCCCGTTGAGCACGCGGTCAAAGCCTTTCCCGTCGCGGTCATTGCCGAATAGGAGAATCGACCACACGGATGCCTCGCCCACCAGACCGATCGAATGTGCGCTGGCGTCACGGGATTTGGATGCGGCGAGATTGCGAATGATGCCATCGGCCAGATAGCGGTTGTACTCGGCGGACCTCTTGTTCGCGCCGATATAGTCCTCCCACGTCATGTTCTCCCACTGGCCGAGCTTGCGCTCGTTGCTGCTGGTGACGTAGACGGCCAGTTTCTGCGCCGCGTACGCGGCTTCCCAGAGCGGTAGCCGGAACAGCGTCTCGAAGACCGTCGTCACCGATTCGATGAACGCCTTGGGCGTGATCGGATTCGGCAACGTCGGCAACGGAAACGGCAGCGGCACAGTCAGGTCGGAGCGTCCCATTCCGGAATGCAGATACGACGTCGCCCGAGTCAGGTTCTGCCGGGTGCCGTTCGCGTTGCCCGGGAATGGGATTCGTCGCATCGTGTCGGTGACGTTGCGGTAGAAGCCGGGAAAGAAGCGGAATCCGTGCTCGGCGGGTAGTGGCGTCGCACCTGAATTCGGTACCGGTATCGACCTGGCCTTACCACCAAGCGCCTTGCGTTCGTAAACGGTCACGCTGTAACCGCGGTCGACCAGTTCATGCGCGGCCGTCAGCCCTGCGATCCCGGCGCCGAACACCGCGACCGTCTTGCCAGGGGCGGCGCGGGCGGTCGGGGGCAGGGCAGTCAACGCCGCTGCGGCTGCCGTCCCCGCGAGGAACGATCGGCGAGTCAGACGATTGCGCTCGGCCCCACCCGTCATGGCAACAAGTTAATGGTGATTCTCGTCACATACAGGGCGACACGCCGAAGTCAGAGGCCTCAGATCAGTGCGAAGTTGGTGCTCTTTACCGCAACGGCTTGGTCGCGGCGTGCAGCGCGACGATACCGCCGGACAGGTTGCGCCACCGCACCGCCGACCAGCCCGAGTCGGCGATCTGACGCGCGAGGTCCGGCTGGTCCGGCCACGCACGGATCGACTCCGCGAGGTAGACGTAGGCGTCCGGGTTCGACGACACCGCACTCGCCATCCGCGGCAGCGCCTGCATCAGGTATTCCTTGTATACCGTGGCGAACAAGCCGTTCGTAGGCGTCGAGAACTCGCACACCACCAGCCGCCCGCCCGGCCGCGTCACGCGGGCCATCTCTCGCAGACCGGCCGTGTGATCGACGATGTTGCGCAGCCCGAAGCTGATCGTCACCGCGTCGAACACTCCGTCGTCGAACGGCAGCCGCGTCGCGTCCGCGCCGACCTTCGGGACGTCGCGCCGGGCGCCCGCCGCGAGCATGCCGACCGAGAAGTCCGCGGCCACACACCACGCGCCCGACGCCGCGAGCTCGACCGTCGACACCGCGGTGCCCGCCGCGAGGTCGAGCACCCTGTCCTCGGGCCCGATGCGCAGCGCCGAGCGCGTCGCCCGCCGCCAGAACCGGTCCTGGCCCAGCGACAGCACGGTGTTCGTCAGGTCGTAGCGGCGCGCCACGGCGTCGAACATCGACGCGACCTCGTGGGGGTCCTTATCCAGCGTCGCGCGGCTCACGGAGCCGACGCTACCTGGGAACATGCTTGCGCCGGGAATGGATGGCGGCCTAGTGGGCATTCAGGAGACATGACGGAAAAGGTTTGGTTCATCACCGGGACATCACGTGGCTTCGGCAGGGAGTGGGCGGTCGCGGCCCTCGAACGCGGCGACAAGGTCGCTGCCACCGCCCGCGACACCGCGACATTGGACGACCTGGCGCAGAAGTACGGCGACGCGCTGTTGCCGATTCGTCTGGACGTCACCGACCACGACGCGGACTTCGCCGCCGTGAAGCAGGCGCATGAGCACTTCGGGCGGCTGGACATCGTCGTCAACAACGCCGGCTACGGCCACTTCGGCTTCATCGAGGAGTTGACCGAGCAGGAGGTACGCGCCCAGATCGAGACCAACGTGTTCGGGGCGCTGTGGATCACCCAGGCCGCGCTGCCGTACCTACGGGCGCAGCGCAGCGGCCACATCATCCAGGTGTCGTCGATCGGCGGGATCACCGCGTTCCAGAACGTCGGCATCTATCACGCGTCGAAGTGGGCTTTGGAGGGCTTCTCGCAGGCGCTGGCGCAGGAGGTCGCGCCGTTCGGGATCCACGTCACGCTCATCGAACCCGGCGGCTTCGACACCGACTGGGCGGGCTCCTCGTCGAAGCGGTCGACGCCGCTGCCCGATTACAAAGAGGTGCACGAGGAGGCCGACCGCCTGCGCAGCCAACGGGTCTCCGCGCCGGGCGATCCAAAGGCGTCAGCGGAGGCGGTCCTGAAGATCGTCGACGCCGAGAACCCGCCGCTGCGAGTCTTTTTCGGTGAGCTACCGCTGCAGCTGGCCAAGGCCGACTACGAGAGCCGGCTCGAGACGTGGGAAGAGTGGCAGCCGGTTTCGGTGCTGGCGCAGGGCTGAGTTTCTGCGCGAGCGTGCGCAAATGTCGGTAAAAGGACGGTGTGTCGTCCGCAGACACGCACGCTCGCGCTGAAAAGTCAGGCGGCCTTGAGGCGGCGGAGGCCGATGACCTCGTCGTAGTGGCCGAGCAGCTCGTCGCAGATCGCCGGCCACGTCCGGCTCAACACGCTGCGGCGTGCCGCCACCGAGTAGCGCTGCCGTTCGGCGATCAAGTGGTCTACGGATTCGGGAAGCTTGGCCTGGAATTCGTCGACCGACAGCAGCAGCCCGGTGCGGTACGGCGCGACGAGGTCGCGGGGCCCACCCATGTTCGGGGCGATCACCGGCAGACCGGACGCCATCGCCTCCTGCACCGTCTGGCAGAAGGTCTCGTGTTCGCCGGGATGAACGAAGATGTCCATGCTCGCGTATGCCGCGGCGAGTTCCTCGCCGTAGAGCGCCCCCGTGAAAACCGCAGACGGCAGCTGGTTTTCGAGCTTTTGGCGGTCAATGCCGTCACCGACGACCACCACCTGGAGGTCGGTGCGTCCAGATAGCGCCGCCAGCCGTTCGACGTGCTTCTCCGGCGCCAGCCGGCCCACGAAGCCGACGATCGGCTTGCCTTCCGGCGACCACGCGGCGCGCAGACGTGCATCTCGTGCCGACGGCGCGAAGCCCGTGATGTCGACACCGCGCGTCCACTTGTGCACCCGCGGGATGCCATGGGCTGTCAGGTTTTCCATCGCAGCGGTCGACGGTGCCAGCGTGCGGTCGGCGCGACTGTGCAGGTGTCGCGTCCACGCCCATGCCGTCCTGGCGGCAAAGCCTACGCCGTAACTTTCGGCGAAACCCGCTATGTCGGTTTGGAATACGGCAACCGTCGGCACACCCAGGTGGCGCGCGGCGTGCAGCCCGCCGTAGCCGAGCAGCGCCGGAGATGCCAGATGGACGACGTCGGGGTCGAACCCGCGCAGCACCCTCACCATCCGTGGCCGTGGCACGCCCAGCGGCAGTGAGGTGACCTTTGGGAACATCCGCGACGGCACCCGGTGAACACGGATACCTTCGTGCACCTTGTCAGCGGGTTGCTCACCTGCCGGGGTGTCGGGCGCAATGATGAGGGCCTCATGACCTGTGCGGCGGAGATGCTCGATCACCCGAAGCACGGAGTTGGTGACGCCGTTGACATTCGGGAGGAATGACTCTGCAACGATTGCAACGCGCACGACGAGATCGTCCCATCAGCGGCTGTCGACAAGGTTGCCTGGAGGGATATGACACGCAAAAACCTCGTGCCGATGAACTGATGCTCCGCGTTCTCGTATCAAGTATGGTGCGCACAGAGAAGGGCGGCTGGCATGCGGATATCCCGGGCAGCGTTGGTGCTGGTGATCAGCCTCGTGCTGGCCGTCGCAGGCTGCAGCAAGCAGATAACCGGCACCGCGCAACCCGATCCCAATCAGCCCCCGCTGGCGTTGAGTGAAGACGGCTTCGGCATCGCCGCGGGATTCGAGGACGCACCGACCCGCATCGAGATCTTCACCGAGCCGCAGTGCTCGCACTGTGCGCAACTGCAGGCCGATTTCGGCGATCAGCTCGCTTACTACATCGGCATCGGCGCGCTGACGGTCATCTACCGCCCGTTGACCTTCCTGGACGACGGCTCCGAGGGGTATTCCGCTCACGTGAGCAACGCGATGTTCCTTGTCGCCGAGGGCGGTGCGACGGGAACGCAGTTCCAGCGCTTCATTCAGGAGCTGTATGGCCATCAGGAACGGACCAAGGGCGGGCCCGGGCCCAGCGACGACGAAATGGCCGACATGGCGAAGGCAGCGGGTATGCCGGACGAGGTCGCCGACCGAATTGCCGGCGGCGGGTCTGCGGTCGATGTCACGGAAATGGAGGACGCCAACTTCGGGTACCTCTATGACGTCGACATGTTGGAG
>CAVTSZ010000001.1:0-117471 GCA_963737385.1 uncultured Actinomycetota bacterium | reverse complement strand
CAAAGCATCTACGGCGTTCGTGAACTACCCGTGACCTGTTGACCGCACTGTAGGGGGCAACCGGCGGTTTGGGTGCTGGATAGTGAGCCTGCGGCAACTTCTCCCGTAGACGTGGCGCCGAGTCAGGCGACGACCGAGTCAATGTGAGACCAGTGCGCGGTCAGTTCGGCTGCTACCTCGTCTGGCCGCTCAACTTGCCACCAGTGCCCGCATTCGAGTTCGTGGAAGCGCGCGCCCGAGAGCCGCGGCGGCGAAACGCCCGAATTCTGCTGCCTGGTATGGGTCGTCGCCGCCCCAAAGCACGAGCCCCGGTGGGTATGTGGAGGCCGGATCGAACGCCCAGTCCTCGAGGTAGGGCTCGGATCGGTATAGAGGCAGTATGTGATCGAACATCCGGCGGTCCATTCCGGCCGTGACATCGGCAGCATCGATCTCGGGTAGGCCTGCGGCCACCAACATGCCGGCGCGGGTGTTCACGTCAAGGCTGAGGAAGTGATCGCGCCATCGCTCGCCCAACCCGGCGTTCTGCCAGATCCGGGCCTGCCTATGCCAGAGGAAGTCGCCCGCACAGACACCCCCGCCGAGCACCCAGGAGTTGACCAGATCGGGTCGAGCCAGGATGACGCCCTGGCCGATGACCGAGCCCTGGTCGTGTCCAACGATGTCGACCGGCCCATTCATGGCTTCCAATTCGTCGATTACCCAGTCGCGGTAGGCATATCGCGTGCCGCTGAAGCCGGCGGGCGCGTCGCAGCCAAAGCCCGGCAGCTGCAAGGCGACGGTGTCGCGACCCGACAACAGTGAGCGCACCGGGTCCCACACCGTGGCGGTGTTCGGTACTCCGTGAAGGAAGACGACGGTCATGGCTTTCCTTCTATCGATGTGTGATGCTGTGTCATCCATTTATAGCGAACGATCGTTCTATAGCGATAGCGAACGAACGTACGCTATTATTCTTATGGCTGGCCGTCGTTCCGTGGTCGAGGCGGGCAACACCCGCCAACCATCCTGAGTTGCGCTGCTGACATGGCATCTGTCGAGGGCCTCGAGGGCGTCACAGTCGGAAGGCTCGCCACCGCACTCAACATGAGCAAAGCCGGCGTGATCGGCCACTTCGGCAACAAGCTCGAACTTCAGTTGGCCACTCTCGATTTTGCGGCGGAGGTGTTCCGCAAGGAGGTATGGCAGCCGGCGGAGCATGTGACAGCTGGGATGCCCCGCCTTCTTGCGATCTGTGCAAGCTGGATGGAATATGCCGGTCGTCCGGCCTTTCCGGGCGGCTGTTTCATCGCCGCGGCCTCGTTCGAATTCGACAGCCGCCCCGGTCCCGTACACGACGCGCTAGCGGCACACATGCGCCGGTGGCACGCGCAGCTGGTCGCCGACGCACAAGACAGCTATAGAGGCGGGAGACTTACCCGCGTCCACCGATGTCGAACAGTTAGCCTTCGGTCTCGAGGCGTTGGCCGCGAGAGTTTCTCCGAACCGCCAACTCTACGGCGACGAACGCGCGGCCGAGCACGCAAGGGATTCGATGCTCACCTGCTCGGCCAGCGAACCCGTCCACCTAGCAGTCTCGCCTAAAGGTGCTGCGGCACTAACGGTTTCGCTTCAGCCCGGTGGTGCTCGACACAGCAGAGTCTTCGGGCGTGCCCTGGGCGGAAGGTCGCGAGAGGTCATCGCCGTCCGCCTGAATATGAAACGCGCGTCGACCTGGCCAACGGAATAGGATTCGTCCCGCTTGCTAGGCCGTACGTCCGCTCCTCAAATCGCCCGAATCCGGTGTCGAGATCAGCCGACTTTTCGTAGCTGGAACGGGCTCTGGGTCAGGATTCCGCCTGCACAACCGTAATTGGAGTCTGACGACAACACACCACCCAGCGTCACCGGGTCGATCGACATCGACATGACGGCGGGCTCATAGTGCCCGTCGTCGCAAATGAGACCTCCTGGCTTCGAGACCGTGAAGGTCCAGCGGCCGCCGGTTAGCGTGGCGGGACTGGTCCAGCCCTTGTTGCTGGCGACCGTGCCGGTACAACCGGCAGGGCCGCAACTCGTCGCGATGGTCCAGACGCTCATGGGGTCGCCGTCGATTCCGCTGTAGGTGCCATTGAGCAGCGGTGGGTCGGCATGCGTGGTGCCGGCGAGTGCGACGCCCGCAATCGCCGGCACGGCGATGGCGGTGGCCAATGTGCGCAAGATCCATACCATAGTGATTCAGCAATCTAACGGGCGTGTTGCCACGATCGAGGCTGGCCGGGCAGGTGATTCCCGGTTGTGCCCATCATGTCGCCGAATCGAAATCTGGGGCTGTGCTGCAGATTTTGTCTGATGCGATTCCCCGAGCCACAGTGGCGATTAGTGTCCGCAATGGGGCGGGAGGGGGCCCGGTGCCGGGGTGTTTGTGCTGGTCAGGGCGGATCGAGGGTTAGTTCTGAGCGGATTCGGGGCAGTCCAGTTACCAACGCTTGCGCAAGAAAACGCCGCGACCACGATGTGGCAGACCGTGTACTTGTGTGGATTGCTGATTACGACTGCATCGGTGCCTTGTTCGCCTGCCCGAACGGGTGAGCGGTGGTCGACACGACTGCGCGTCGCCAGCGCTCACCAGTTGGCTGGCGTCGCTGTCGTAGCACGGTGCCCTTTGGCCGCTCCTGTCGATGACCGCGGCATTGGTGCTCTCTAAGCGGCCGCCCGAGTCGCGCTCATTAAGCGGCGGCGTAAAGCCGTGGCGGTTCGCCATCTCTCCGGTCTACGCGAATCGATCCAACTCAAGGAGATTTGCGGCCTTCTCTTCCGTAGGGAAGGCGTAACGAGTTCTGCCTGCGCTTTATGCGTCATTACGCATCGACTATCTCCTGTGGTGGCGGCGATTGGGCGCAGCTACCCGCTTGAGCTGCACTGGTCATGGCGAGCAACAAATCCCTCTCGCGAAGTTATTGTTGCGGGTCGCTTTCCCCGGTCTCGAAAGGATCTAGCTACCGGATGGACGCCCTGGCCGCCGCTGGCCTACTTCTTCTCGCTGCTGGCTTCGGGTTTGGGTTCTGCCTTCGGCTTGGTGGCGGGTTTGTCATCAGCGACGGTGACCCGGCCGTGCCGTAGCAAACAGTACGGGGAGCCTCCGGCGACGTCGGCCGGCACGTCGTGCTGGTGTGCCGCTGCGGTTGCTACTCCGCCGTGGTAGACGAGGTATTATGGGGTTCGAATCGACTTTCCGGGGAGCCGAACCGGTTGGTGCCTGCGAGTCGCGGCGTGCCCCTTGGACGCTTGGCGTGTTCTCAGTCACTGCCATTCAGGTCCGGTCGCGATCTCGACGCCACCGCGGTCGGGGTGTGGGCGAAGTCCGAACGGCCGGCCCTACAGAAGTCGCCCTCAGCTGCTAACCCGGTCTGAGGTGAACAGCACAGACCTGTCAGCTTTCGACCTGGCGTCCTGGCGACAGCAATGATGAAGGATCCACGACCCACTGCACAGAAGGGTACGTCGTTTGCCGGTCAGCCGTTTGCGCACGAGTTGCCTCTGACGTTCATGTAGCGGTGTACGGGACCACCGAAGCACGGTGATGCGATCAGTGTCGAACAGTCTGAAATGCTGGTCAGAGTGGAGCCGATGACGGGAATCGAACCCGCGTATTCAGCTTGGGAAGCTGATGTTCTGCCATTGAACTACATCGGCCTATCTGGCTGACGCCAGTGATCACGAAGGCTAACACTTCAGCGGCTACGCTCGTCGCGTGCTGCTCTCCGATCGCGACATCCGTTCCGAAATCGCCGCGGGGCGACTTGGCGTCGATCCGTTCGAGGAAAGCCTGATCCAGCCGTCGAGCGTCGATGTCCGGTTGGACAACCTGTTCCGGGTCTTCAACAACACCCGCTACACCCACATCGACCCGTCGGTGCGCCAGGACGACCTCACCACCCTCGTCGAGCCGAAGGAGGGCGAGCCGTTCGTGCTCCACCCCGGCGAGTTCGTCCTGGGTCCGACGCTCGAACGGTGCTCGCTGCCCGACGATCTCGCCGGACGGCTCGAAGGCAAGTCGTCACTCGGCCGCCTCGGGCTGCTGACCCACTCCACCGCGGGGTTCATCGATCCGGGGTTCACCGGCCACATCACCCTTGAGTTGTCCAACGTCGCGAATCTGCCGATCACCCTGTGGCCGGGGATGAAGATCGGCCAGCTGTGCCTGCTCCGGCTGACCAGCCCCGCCGAACACCCGTACGGAAGCGCCAAGGCCGGCTCCAAGTACCAGGGTCAGCGCGGCCCCACGCCGTCGCGCTCGTACCAGAACTTCATCAAGTCCAGCTAACGGTGAGTCCTCGCTAACCGGGCCGAAACACGAAACATATGCTCTTCGGAACTCGCCGAAGGAGCTGACGTGCCAGAGATCGATCCCGCGGCCACCGCCTGGTTGCTCGCCGCCACCGCAATGGTCCTGCTGATGACCCCGGGGCTGGCCATCTTCTACGGCGGCATGGTCCGCACCACCGGCGTGCTCAACATGATCATGATGTGTTTCATCTCGATCCCGGCATGCACCGTGGCCTGGCTCTTGGTGGGCTACACCGTCGCGTTCTCGGAGGATGCCGGTGGCGGGCTGATCGGAGACCTCTCGCACTTCGGCATGCTGGGCATCGACCCGACGACCGTACGCGGAACGGTGCCCGAACTCCTGTTCGCCACCTTCCAACTCACCTTCGCGATCGTCACCGCCGCACTCGTCAGCGGCGCCATCGCCGACCGCGCCCGGTTCTCGGCGTGGGTGGTCTTCGTCCCGCTGTGGACCGTCGCGGTGTACGCGGTGGTCGCGCACTGGGTGTGGGGGCCGGGCGGCTGGCTGTTCAACCTCGGGGTGCTGGATTATGCCGGCGGGCTTGTGGTCGAAATCGTCTCCGGCGCTTCGGCATTGGCGCTGGCGTTGGTACTGGGCCCGCGCATCGGCTTCAAGAAGGACGCCATGCGCCCACACAACCTGCCGTTCGTCCTCCTCGGCGCAGGCCTGCTGTGGTTCGGCTGGTTCGGGTTCAACGCCGGCTCGGCGCTGGCCGCCAACGGCACGGCGGCGGCGGTCTTCCTGAACACCCTGGTCGCCGGGTGCCTGGGCATGCTGGGCTGGATCACCGTCGAGCGGTTCCGCGACGGTAAGCCGACGACGTTCGGCGCTGCGTCCGGCGTGGTCGCCGGCCTGGTCGCCATCACGCCGTCGTGCGGGACGGTGAACACCCTTGGCGCGTTCGTCGTGGGTCTGGCCGCGGGGATCATCTGCTCGTACGCCGTCGGGCTCAAGTTCCGCTTGGGCTACGACGACTCGTTGGACGTGGTCGGCGTGCACTACGTCGGTGGACTCGTCGGTGTGCTGTTGATCGGATTCCTCGCAACCGAGGTCATGACCGCCGGTCCCCAGGGCCTGTTCTACGGCGGCGGATTGGCCCAACTGGGCAAGCAGGCGTTGGCGGCGCTCGTCGTCTGCCTGTATGCGTTCACGGTGTCGTTCGTGTTGGCCAAGGTGATCGACCGTCGTTCTGGGCTTTCGTATCAGCGCCGAGGACGAAACGGCCGGCGTCGACTTCAGCCAGCACGCCGAGACCGCCTACGCAGAGGGTGTGTACGGGCACCAGCCGTCGCGGCGACCCGCAGTCGGGCGGGCTCGGCGCGCTTCGGAGTCAGCGGCCGGGCACCGCCGACGGAAATCCGGACTGATCGTCAGGTGGTTTGAACGGCCGGGCGCTTCCGGCCGTTGACCCGAGTAAAGTCGAAGTACCGGCGTCGTCGGGGCGCCGGAGCTGCCGAGGATCCGGCCACGACTCGATCGCCCTCAGCAAACGCGTTTCGGGATGTAACGCACATGCTGACCAGGCCGATTAAGTACTAGTTGTCGGCTCGTGCGGAATGCGGGGCCCAACAGCGAACTTGATAGCCTAGCAAACTTATTGGAGGGGTCAGTGGACATCGTATTGGGTGTGTCGATGACACCTACGACGGTCCGCATGGTGCTGGTCGAAGGGGAGAGGGCCGACGGGGTGACCGTCGACCACGATTCGTTCGACATCACCTGCGAACGAAGGCTCGGCAAACTCGGCTGCCGCCGATCAGGTTGTCGAGGCGGTCCTGGGCACGCAGGAGAGTGCTGCGACGGGCGGACATCACCTCAAGTCGATCGGCGTCACGTGGAGTGACCACAGCGAGGCGTCGGCGCTGCGTGACGCGCTGGCGGCGAAGGGCCTCGACGACGTGATGCTGGTATCGGCCGGCCACGCCGCAGCGGCGCTGGCCCAGGCCGTAGGCCGGGCCGTCGGCTACGACACCACCGCGCTGTTCTTCATCGACCGTGACACCGCCACGCTGTCGGTCGTGCAGACCGACGACGGGTCGGTGGTGAAGGTGCTGAGTCGCAGCCTGCACAGCGACGACGCGATGGCCGTGCTCACCGAGATGGCCGCCGCGGTCGATGCGCAGGACGCCCCGCCGCAGGGCATGTTCGTCGTCGGCTCGGGCGTCGACGTGACGTCGGTCAAGCAACACCTTCAGCATCTGGTCAGCCTGCCGGTGAGCGCACCGGAGGAACCCGAACTCGCGCTCGCCCGTGGTGCGGCGCTGGCCGCCGCCAATGCGCCGGCACTGGAGGCGTCCACCGTCGGACTGGCCTACTCACAGGACCCCGACGGCACCACCGCAGGCACGGACCTGGCGGGACTTGCCAATGCGGAGACGCAAATGGCGCCAGTCGGCTCGGACGGTGCGTTCGTCGACGACGACGAGTCGCTGACCGATATGCAACTGGTCGAGGGCGAACGAAAGCCGTTCCTGCTCGTTGGCAGCGCGCTGACGTCGATCTTCGTCGTTGGTGTTGTGGCGCTGGTCATTTCGTTGGCGGTGAGTATCCGCCCGACGGCCGATCAGCGGCCCAGCCCCGGCGAGAGCGCACTGGCTCCCAGCACGGCCGCCCCGGCGGCTCCAGCACCTGCGCCCGTGCCCGAAGCGCAGCCGATCGTGGAGCCTCCTGCACCGCCGGCGCAGACCATCAAGCCTCCTGTGCCCGTGGTGCAGGATGCCCCGCAGGCGCCGCCGCGGACCGTCTATGTCGAGTCGCCGCCACCCGCGCAAGCGGTGGCCCCGGCGCCTGCGGCGCCAGCGCCCGTCCCTGAGGCACCGGCCCCCGCGCCTGTCCCTGCGGCACCGGTGTACATCCCGCCGCCGGTGTACATCCCGCCGCCGCTCTTCTACCCGCGGCAGCAGCGGCCCTGGCAGCCGTCGTGGCTGCCGCCGATCTCTACGCCGCAGACGCCGACCTACTCGCCGCCGACGCCGCCGTGGGAGCAGCCTGAGGAGCCGCAGCTGCCGCAGCAGCCGCAGCAGTCGCAGAATCCCCAGCAGGTCCCGTCGTGGCAGAACGGCGGAGGGTCCAACGGGTCGAGCCGTGGCGGCTCGGATGGCTCCGGCTCACGTGGTGGTTCCGGCTTCCCCGGATCGTCGGGCCGTGGCAGTGGCGGTGGCGGAGGCAACTGCTTCCTGATCTTCTGCAACTAGCGCTAGCCGCGTTCACTCGTAACCTAGCGTTGGTGTGTAGATAAGTGTCGCGTAGCAGTTAGCTCATCGCGGCTGCCTAAAGAGGTGGTATGCGATGCTCAGTATTCGGCACGGGCTATCTCGGGGCGACGCACGCCGCCGGGATGGCCGAACTAGGGCACGACGTCATCGGGGTCGACATCGATCCGGGGAAGGTCGCCAAGCTAGCCTCCGGTGACATTCCGTTCTACGAACCGGGTCTGCGAAAGATGTTGAGCGACAACATCGCTGCGGGCCGCCTGCGTTTCACCACCGACTACGACGCCGCCGCCGAGTTCGCCGATGTGCACTTCCTCGGTGTCGGAACGCCGCAGAAGAGGGGCGAATACGGCGCAGATCTACGGCATGTGCACGCGGTCATCGACACATTGGTGCCGCGACTGAAGCGATCGGCGGTCATCGTCGGCAAGTCGACCGTCCCGGTCGGAACGGCCGCCGAACTCGCTGAACGGGCCCGCGCGTTGGCGCCGGACGGCATCGACGTCGAGGTGGCGTGGAATCCCGAGTTCCTACGCGAAGGCTTCGCCGTCCACGACACGCTGCACCCAGATCGGATCGTCCTTGGCGTGCCACGGAATTCGGTGAGCGCCGAAGCGGCGGTCCGCGAACTCTACGCGCCGCTGTTGAACGAGGACGTACCCTTCCTCGTCACCGACCTGCAGACTGCTGAACTCGTCAAGGTGTCGGCGAACGCCTTTCTGGCGACCAAGATCTCCTTCATCAACGCCATCTCGGAGGTGTGCGAGGCTGTCGACGCCGACGTCACGATGCTGGCCGACGCGCTGGGCCACGACTCGCGCATCGGACGGCGATTCCTCAACGCGGGCCTGGGATTCGGTGGCGGCTGTCTGCCCAAGGACATTCGGGCGTTCATGGCCCGTGCCGGTGAGCTCGGCGCCAACCACGCCCTGACGTTCCTGCGCGAGGTGGACAGCATCAACATGCGCCGCCGGACCCGAATGGTGGAACTGGCCACCGCGGCCTGCGGCGGTTCGCTTCTCGGCGCGAACATCGCCGTACTGGGAGCGGCGTTCAAACCCGAGTCCGACGATGTCCGCGACTCACCGGCTCTCAACGTCGCGGGCATGCTGCAACTCAACGGCGCCACGGTCAACGTCTATGACCCCAAGGCGATCGAGAACTCGCAACGCCTGTTCCCGACGTTGAACTACTCGACGTCGGTGATCGAAGCCTGCGACCGCGCCGACGCCGTTCTGGTGCTGACGGAATGGCGCGAGTTCGTCGAACTCGACCCCCATGACCTCGCCGACACAGTGCGCGCCAAAGTCGTTGTGGACGGACGCAATTGCCTGGATGCCGAGCAGTGGAGCGATGCCGGCTGGCGGGTGTACTGCCTCGGCAAGAGCGCGCAGCGCGTCAACCAGCAGATGCTTGCTTGAGCATTCCGTCGAAACCCTGCCACAGGAGCATGAAGACGAGCTCGACCACACGCTCGCGCGGCACGTCGCGGTTCTCGTACCACCACGTCGCCACGCCGTGGCATGCCGCCTGCGTGGCGCGAGCCAGAATCCACGCCGCGTCGTCGACCGTGATGCCTTTGATTGGCTTGGCGTCGGCCGCGCCGAAACGAATGAGATCGGCGATGCCTGCTGTGCCGCGGTCGGCGAGTTCCTGCCGGACGTCAGCGATCTCCGGGTCGGCGGGCAGATCTCGGTGCAGGAAGCGGAAGAGGAATGGGTCCTTCTCGACGAATTCGAAGTAGCTCGCGATGCTGGCGCGGACCATATCCTCGACGGAAGCGCCTTCGGGCGGGCTCAGCGAGCGCTCCCGCAGCTGCAGCGCATGGAGCTCCAGGAGCGTGATGTGCAGCTCCCGCTTGGAGCCGAAATGGTCGTACAGGACCGAGGGCACCACACCGGCGCGCGCGGCGATGTCCTGCATCTTCGCGGCTGTGTAGCCCCGCTCGGCGAAGACCTCCACTGCGGCGTCGAGGATGCGGACGCGCCGTTCCTCGGCCGATATCCGCTCTCTTGCCATACCGAATGATAATTCGGTAGGCTGCGATCACGGTACCGAACGGCAATTCGGTTTAGGGGGCTTCATGGCGCAGAGTCCGATGAGACAACGGATCCAGTGGCTTGCCGTGCACGGCGTGGTCCGTGGAATATCCAAAGTCTTTGCCCGTCAGGGTGATCCGCAGGGACGCTTGGTCGCCGACCCCGCGGTGCGCGCCAATCCCGTCGCGTTCATCGAGGAGTTGCGGGCGATCGGCCCGATCGTGAGATGTCGCGCCCTCTACATGACCGTCGACCACAAAACCGTCAATGAGCTGCTGCGATCCGACGACTTCCACGTCTTCGGGATGGGGACGAACCTGCCCAAACCGCTGCAGTGGGTGGCCGATCGGACGAGGCCCGACCTGATACATCCGATACAGCCGCCGTCCATGTTGTCGGTCGAGCCGCCGGACCACACCCGCTACCGCAAGCTGGTGTCCTCGGTGTTCACCCCACGTGCGGTGGCTGCGCTGCGCGACCGGGTGCAGGACGCCGCGAACACCCTCCTCGACGATCTCGCCGACGATACGGGCACGGTCAACATCGTCGAACGGTACTGCTCACAGCTCCCCGTCACGGTGATCGGCGACATCCTCGGCGTGCCCGAACCAGCGCGCCCCCGCATCCTCGAGTTCGGTGAACTCGGTGCCCCCAGCCTCGACATCGGCCTGACGTGGCAGCAGTACAAGGCGGTCTATCGCGGCATCGAGGGATTCAACGACTGGTTGTCCGACCACCTGACGCAGTTGCGCCGTAATCCCGGCGACGACCTGATGAGTCAGATCATCAAGGCGTCCGAGAACGCCGACGGCGGTCCCCTGACTCACCAGGAACTGCTGGCCACTGCCGGGCTCGTGCTGGCGGCGGGCTTCGAGACGACGGTCAACCTGCTGGGCAACGGGATTCGGATGCTGCTCGACAAGCCGCAGCACCTCGAGACGCTGGCGGCGCGCCCCGAACTGTGGCCCAACACCGTCGAGGAGATCCTGCGACTCGACTCGCCGGTGCAGCTCTCCGCGCGTATCGCGACGAAGGATACCGACGTCGCAGGCACTCTTGTCCGCCGCAACGAGGGCGTCATCCTCTATCTCGCCGGCGCGAACCGCGACCCGCAGGTCTTCGACGACCCGCACACCTTCGACATCGAGCGCGAGAACTCGGGCAAGCATCTCTCGTTCTCCGGCGGGCGGCACTTCTGCCTTGGCGCGGCGCTGGCCCGAGCCGAGGGGGAGGTCGGGCTCCGTACATTCTTCGAACGCTTCCCGGACGCACGACTGGCCGGTGACGGCAGTCGGCGTGACACACGCGTATTGCGCGGCTGGTCATCGCTACCGATCTCGCTTGGCAAGGCGCGCACCGCTGTAAGTTCGTGAGGTGGATTTCCGAGCGGCACTGCTGGACCAGACCCAGGCATTCGGGGAGCTGATCCGCGACGCGGACCCGTCGACGCCCGTACCGACCTGTCCCGGCTGGACACTGCAGCAGTTGTTCCGTCATGTCGGGCGCGGAAACCGTTGGGCGGCGCAGATCATCGCCGAGCGCCGCGGTGAGCCCCTCGACCCGCGCGAAGTGCGCAACGGTAAGCCGCCCGACGATGTCGACGGAGCGATCGACTGGCTCAACGGCGGCGCGCAGCAGGTCATCATCGCCGTCGACCAGGTCGGCTCCGACGCCCGCGTATGGACGTTTCTGGGCCCTCGGCCGGCCGGATGGTGGATCCGCAGGCGGCTGCACGAGGTCGTCGTTCACCTCGCCGACGCCGCACTCGCGGTCGGTGCGGACTACGCCCCGGGGCCGGACCTGGCGGCAGACGCGATCAGCGAGTGGATCGAACTGATGGTGGTCCAGGCCAAGCGGCAATCACCGCCGGTCGACCGTGGGCGCACGCTGCACCTGCATGCCACCGACGCGGGGCTCGGTCCGACCGGCGAGTGGACGATCGTCAACGACGAGGATGGGGTGTCCTGGACCCACGACCACGGCAAGGGTGACGTCGCGCTGCGTGGCCCGGCCACGGATCTGCTGCTGGCGATCGTGCGCAGGCACCCGGTCACCGACGGCGGTATCGAGGTTTTCGGCGACACCGCGGTGTGGGACGCCTGGCTGGAACGCACGCCGTTCTGAGTGGCGTACCTTCACGACCATGACGACTTCGGAGATCGCGACGGTTCTCGCCTGGCATGACGCGCTCAACGAGCAGGACCTCGACACCCTGATTCAGGTTTCCAGCGGCGACATCGAGTTCGGCGACGCGAACGGTGCAGGACAGGGACACGACGCCCTGTGCGAGTGGGCGAGTTCGTTGGCAACGGCGGCGGCCGTGCCCGGCCGGATGTACGTCCGCGACGGTGTGGTGGTCGCAGAGGAGGAAGACGGTAAGGCGTCGGCGTTTCGTGTCGTGCACGACCACGTCACCTCGGTGTTCCGCCACGAAAACCTCGCCGAGGCGCTGGCCGCCACCGAGCTGACCGAGCAGGATCTCGCGGGCTGATGCGGGGCATCATCCTTGCCGGCGGATCGGGGACACGGCTGTACCCGATCACCATGGGCGTCAGCAAGCAGCTTGTGCCCGTCTACGACAAACCGATGATCTACTACCCGTTGTCCACGCTGATGATGGCGGGCATCCGCGACATCCAGGTGATCACCACCGCCGAGGACGCGCCCGGATTCCACCGGGTGCTCGGTGACGGATCGCATTTCGGTGTGAACATCACCTATGCGGTGCAGGAACGACCCGAGGGCCTGGCACAGGCGTTCGTGATCGGTGCGGACCACATCGGCAATGAGCCGGTGGCATTGGTGTTGGGGGACAACATTTTCTACGGTCCCGGCCTGGGCACGAGCCTCAAGCGATTCCACAATGTCAGCGGCGGTGTGATTTTCGCGTACTGGGTCGCCAACCCGTCGGCTTACGGCGTGGTCGAATTCGGCTCGGACGGCACCGCGCTGTCGCTGGAGGAGAAGCCCGCCACCCCGAAGTCGCACTACGCGGTGCCCGGCCTGTACTTCTACGACAACGACGTCATCGAGATCGCGCGCTCGCTGAAGCCCTCGGCGCGAGGCGAATACGAGATCACCGAGATCAATCAGACGTACCTCAACCAGGGCCGGCTGACGGTCGAGGCGCTCGCCCGAGGCACTGCGTGGCTGGACACCGGAACGTTCGACTCGCTTCTGGACGCCAGTGACTACGTGCGCACCATCGAGCGGCGGCAGGGCCTCAAAATCTCCGTCCCGGAGGAGGTGGCCTGGCGGGTCGGTTTCATCGACGACGACCAATTGGCCACCCGCGCAAGGAGTCTGCTCAAGTCCGGATACGGCGCCTATCTGCTGGCGCTTTTGGAGCGGTAGGGGTCGCAGGCACCGCGGCGATGCCGGTGGTCAGCGGCACCGACAGGGCCAGCGCCCTACTGCCGGTAGCTGACCAGGAAGTTGCCCAGCCGCTCGATCGCGTTGGTCAGGTCTCGTGACCACGGCAGTGTCACTATGCGCAGGTGATCCGGTGTGGGCCAGTTGAAGCCGGTGCCCTGGGTGACGAGGATCTTCTCCTGCAGCAGCAGGTCGAGGACGAGCTGCTCGTCGTCGACGATGTCGTACACCTCAGGGTCCAGCCGCGGGAAGGTGTACAGCGCGCCCTGGGGTTTGACGCACGACACTCCGGGAATCTCGTTGAGCTTGGACCACGCGATGTCGCGCTGTTCGAGCAGTCGTCCGCCCGGCAGCACCAGGTCCTCGATGCTTTGATGCCCACCCAGAGCAACCTGAATGGCATGCTGCGCAGGCACATTCGGGCACAGTCGCATATTGGACAGGAGGCCGATACCCTCGATGAAGCTGGTGGCGTGCTCCTTGGGGCCGGTGATGACCAGCCAGCCCGACCGGTATCCGGCGACTCGGTACGCCTTCGACAGCCCGTTGAACGTCAGGCACAGCAGGTCCGGCGCGACGGTCGCCAGGCTGATGTGCTTCGCCTCGTCGTACAGGATCTTGTCGTAGATCTCGTCGGCGAGCAGCAGCAGTTGGTGCTTGCGCGCGAGTTCGACCATCTGCTCGAGGACTTCGCGGTTGTACACGGCGCCGGTGGGGTTGTTCGGGTTGATCACCACCAGTGCCTTGGTGCGGTCGGTGATCTTCGACTCCAGATCGGCGATGTCGGGCTGCCAGCCCTGGGTTTCGTCGCACAGGTAGTGCACGGGCGTGCCACCGGCCAACGCCGTCGACGCTGTCCAGAGCGGATAGTCGGGGGCCGGAATGAGGACCTGGTCGCCGTTGTCCAGCAGCGCCTGCAAGGTCATCGTGATGAGCTCGGAGACGCCGTTGCCCAGATAGACGTCGTCGATGTCGAAACGCGGAAAGCCCTCGACGAGTTCGTAGCGGGTGAACACCGCACGGCGTGCGCTGGGGATGCCCTTGGAGTCGGAATACCCTTGCGCGTTCGGCAGAGCCTGGATCATGTCGCGCATGATCACGTCGGGCGCCTCGAACCCGAATGGGGCGGGATTACCCAAGTTCAGTTTGAGGATCCGATGACCCTCGGCCTCGAGTCGCGATGCGTGCTCGTGCACCGGGCCGCGGATCTCGTACAGGACGTCCTGCAGCTTCGATGACTGCGTGAACGTGCGTTGCCGCGGATGGTGTCCGGTCGCATGAAACGGCGCGTGGTGGGCGGTCACGTCATACATCGTCTCATTGCCGTCCAGCGATTATGTAAAAACGCTGGTCAACGTTTGCCGGGCGGGCGTGCACCCTTCGCGATGCCGAGGCCCTTCACCGGCGGCGCAGGCTTGTCACCGTTGTCTTCGGCGGAAGGCTCTGGCGCAGGGCTGGATTCGCCATTGGACTCCGGCTCCGGTTGTGGTGCAGGCGCTTTCGGCTCCTGTGGTGCCGCGGCCGCCTTCTTGGCGCCCGGCCGCCGTGCGCCAGGGGCGATGCCGAGGCCCTTGACCTCAGGCTCGGGCGTCGCCGGTTGGGCCGGTGCCTCCGGTTCGGGTTGGGGGCTTGCGGCCTCGGCCGCAGGCGCAGGCGCGGGCGTCGGTGCCGCAGCCTTCTTCGCACCCGGCCGCCGCGCACCTGCGGCGATGCCGAGGCCCTTGACCTCGGGCTCGGGCTTTGCTGGTTCTGCCTCGGCAGGGGCGTCGGCGGGCGCCGTCTCAGCGGACGGCGCCGCGGCGGTTTTCTTGGCGCCGGGTCGCTTGGCGCCACCGGCGATGCCCAGGCCTTTGACGGGAGGTGCGGCGGCTGCGGGCTTTTCGGCCGGATCTTCGGTCGGTTCCGCCGCGGCAGCAGTTTTCTTGGCGCCGGGACGCTTGGCGCCACCGGCGATGCCCAGACCCTTGGCGGGAGGTGCGGCGGCTGGTGTGGCGGCTGCGGGCTTTTCGTCCGGCTCTGCGGGGGCGGCGGTCTTCTTGGCGCCCGGACGCTTCGCACCGCCCGCGAGTCCCAACCCGGTGACGGGCTTGGTGTCAGTGGCAGTCGAAACCTGCGCCGCGGGTTCCGGCTTGGCGTCAGACTCGGCCTCGGCCGGGGCCTCGGTGGGTGCGGACGCTTCGACGCGTGCGGCTCGCTCCTCAGCCTCCTTGGCGGCAGTTCCCTTCTCGGGCAGCGTCACACCGGTCTTGTCGAGAGAGCCCAGCAGCAGCTGAGCTACGTCGAGCACCTCGACCTTCTCGATGTCCCTGGAGGCGGCGACGTCGTCAACACCGTCGGTCATCATTACGCGGCAGAACGGGCAGCCGGTCGCGATCGCCGAGGCGCCGGTGTCCACTGCCTCTTCGGTGCGTTCGACGTTGACGCGCTTACCGATGTGCTCTTCCATCCACATCCGCGCACCACCGGCGCCGCAGCACAGGCCGCGGTCGGCGTGCCGGGGCATCTCCGTCAGCTTCGCGCCGGACGCTCCGATCAGTTCACGTGGAGCGCTGTACTCCTTGTTGTGCCTACCCAGGTAGCAGGGGTCGTGGTAGGTGACGTCTTGGCCGTTCGATCCACCGTCCACGGACTTGACGGGCACCAGCTTCTTGTCGCGGACCAGCCGGTTCAGCAGCTGCGTGTGGTGCAGAACTGTGTAGTTGCCGCCGAGCTGCGGATACTCGCGGCCCAGGGTATTGAAGCAGTGCGGGCAGGTGACCACGACCTTGCGATCCACCCGTTCGACGCCCTCGAAGAGTTCGCTGAGCGTCTCCACGTTCTGGGCGGCCAGTTGCTGGAACAGGAACTCGTTGCCGGAGCGGCGGGCCGAGTCGCCGTTGCACGTCTCGCCTTCGCCGAGCACCAGGTACTTCACGCCCGCGATCGCGAGCAGTTCGGCGACGGCCTTCGTCGTCTTCTTCGCGCGGTCCTCGTAGGCGCCGGCGCAACCGACCCAGAACAGGTACTCGTAGCCCTCGAAGGATTCGACGTCCTTGCCGTACACCGGCACGTCGAATTCGACCTCGTCGATCCAGTTGGCGCGGTCCTTCGAGTTCTGTCCCCACGGATTGCCCTTGTTCTCAAGGTTTTTGAACAGCACACCGAGCTCGCCGGGGAATTCCGACTCCATCATCACCTGGTAGCGGCGCATGTCGACGATGTGGTCGATGTGCTCGATGTCCACCGGGCACTGCTCGACGCACGCACCGCAGGTCGTGCATGACCACAGCACGTCGGGGTCGATGACGCCACCCTGTTCGAGTGTGCCGACCAGCGGACGTGTCGCCTGCGCGGGCCCCGAGCCCATGATCCGCTCGAAACCCGACTCTGGCACGTGATGCTCTTCGTCGTGCTTCTCGTCGCCGAGGTCCTCGCCGAGGCCACCTTCAGGGGTGTTCTCCAGCGGGGTCTCCTTGATCGCCGAGGATGTACGGCGCCTTGGCGAACAGGTGATCGCGAAGGTTCATGATCACGAGCTTGGGAGACAGCGGCTTCCCGGTGTTCCACGCAGGGCATTGCGACTGGCAGCGGCCGCATTCGGTGCACGTGGTCATGTCGAGGTAGCCCTTCCACGTGAAGTCCTCGATCTTGCCGCGGCCCAGGATGGCGTCCTCGGAGGGATCCTCGAAGTCGATCGGCTTGCCGTCGTACTCGACGGGCAGCAGCGGACCGAGTCCGTTGGGCATGCGCTTGAACGTGACGTTGACCGGCGCCAGGCCGATGTGCAGATGCTTGGAGTGCAGCACGATCAACAGGAAGATCAACATGATCGCGATGTGTCCGAGCAGCGCGATCGTCTCGATCCACTCGTTGGCGGTGTGGCCCAGTGGGTGCATGATCCAGCCCATCAGCTGGGAGAAGAATGCGCCGTTGCCGTACGGCAGGGTTCCGGTGTTCACTGCGGCGCCGCGGACCAGGGCGTAGGTCCAGATGACGTTGAAGATCATGAAGAGGATCAGCCAGGCGCCACCGGTGTGCGAACCGTAGAAGCGGGAGTCGCGGCCGTGTTTCTTGGGCTCGCGGACGATTCGGATCATGGCGAACGTGGCGATACCGAGCAGGACGGCGACGGCGAAGAAGTCCTGCAGGAAGCCCAGCGCGTCCCAGTGGCCGACGAACGGGATGGCGAAATCGCGGATGACGAGCAGTCCGAACGCCTCGACGTAGACCGAGCCGAGAATGAAGAAGCCCCACATGGTGAAGAAGTGGGCCAGGCCGGGGATCGACCACTTCAGCAACCGGGTTTGCCCGAACACCTCCTCGAATTGCGTGGTGATGCGCTTTCCGAGGTCGTCCTTGCGGTTGTTCTCGACGCTGGTCTTGGCGCCCGACCGGATCAGGTTCGTCAGGAAGAGGACTCGCTTGAGGGCGAATACACCGACGACGACGAGCATCAGGACCCCGACAACGATCCTGATCAGCATCTGGGTATCCACCGCAAGCCTCCCGCCTCATAAGTTACTCCAGAGTAACTTACCCAATGTTACCTGTCGGTAACTTCGCTCAGAGCCTGATCAAGCCCGGGGTCATAGTTGCACCTCGTGAGGAAACAGCGCTACGAAGGCTGGCCTAACTACGCTTCGCCGCCCATGCCGGGTCGATCGGAAGCGGGAATGTCGGCGTGATCGGAGGGGTGCTGGTTGCCGCGGTTTCCCCGTCGACTGGCGTCTCAGCGTCGCCCGGTCCCGGGTCGACGGGCGGGGGCTCCGGCGACGACGGTGGCGTCGAAGGCGGTGATGACGGTGGCGAAGACGGTGGCGACGAAGGAGGTGGCGAGGGAGGTGACGACGGAGGTGATGTCGGTGGCGTCGTTGTGGTGGGCGGAGTGGTCGTGGTCGGAGGTGTCGCCGTCGGCGGCTGCGGTGTGGTTGTGGTCACAGGCGGCGCCGCCGGGTGCGGCGTGGCGGTTGCCTGTGGCCGCGGAGTGGCCCGTTGCGCGGGGTGCACCACCACTGTCGTGACCTGAGGAACCTGCGGCGCCGGCGGTGCGGGAGAAAGTGCCGGCGCCGCAGGAGCTGGAGAAGGCGCGACGGTCGTCGCTGCCTCGACTGGGGTGGTGGCGCCCGTCAACTGCATGACGACGAAGACGGCTCCGGTGATGAGAACGGCCGCGGCGGACAGGCCGAACAACACGACCGGGGCGCGTCGCGGAGGAACCTCGTCCGAGCACTCCTGGTGCTCGAAGTGGATCTCCGGTCGAGAGTCGGCCGGCCGCTGGGTGTACTCCGTGTCCATACCTGTGTAGGGCAGCTCCTCGTCCTCGCCGCCGTCGTCTGACCACGCCAGCGCGGTCGTCGCGGCGGTGCGTCCGGGTGCCGGCGCCAAGGTGGTGACCGTCTCGGTGACGCGACTGCGGTGCGCGATCAGTGCGGCGCCTTCGGCGGCGGTGAGTTGCGGGTGGGCGGTGGTCACCACCGGAGCGCGCAGATGCTCGCTCAACCGTTGAGTGATCAGCGGGATACGCGCGCCCCCGCCGACAGTGGCGACCGCCGAGACACTTGCCTGTGGCACGCCGTAGCGCTCCAGCGTATCGTCCAGTGCGGCAAGGAAACTCGCGATCGGTGCCTGCACGAGGTCCTCGAGTTCGAGACGGGTGACGCGGATACCGGTGCGATGGCCGGACACGTCCACCGCGACGGCGGTTGCAGTCTGCGCGGACAGCACCTCCTTGGCGCGTCGGCATTCGTCACGCAGCGCCGCAAGTGATCCGACCATCGTGGTGCCGAACGGGTCGGCCTGTGAGGAGGCGAGCCCGGAGACGACATGGGTGAGCAGCGCCTGGTCGATGGCCTCACCGGAGAAATCGGCGAAGCGGACCGTTTCCCCGACCACTGCGTAGTTCGAGGTCGCGTTGGCGAGCGTGATGTTCGAGCCGCTGCCGCCGAAGTCGCACAGCACGACCACGCCGCGGGTCGGCAGTCCGGGGTTGGTGCTCAGAGCCGTCAGCGCCGCGGTCGCATCGGAGACGACGGGCAGTCCGTCGCGCATGGTCCGGCGCATGGTGTCGACGACGGATGGGCGCCAGTGCGCCGGGACGGTGATCGCCGTCTCGGTTACCTGCATGCCCTCGGTCACGGCCTGTGCCACGGTGCCCAGCGCCTCGGCGAGCAGCAGCTCGGCGCGATGATGGGAGCCGTCGGCGGCGACAAGGGGCACGGGGTCGCCGACGCGGTCGACGAACCCGGTGAGCCGCTGGCCCCGCAGCGTCACCTCGGACGGGCGGATCACCGAGGTGTGTCCGTCGCGGGTGGCCGCCAGGTTGGTCGCACCGACCGAAAGGCCCAGCGAATGGCCGCCGGGGGCTTGCTGATTCGACATGCGATTGACGGTATGGCGAGCGGCGTCGCGACAAATCGGTGCGTGACCCGTTGCCGAGGGAGTCCCAATAGGGGTTTCTGAATAGGGGATTGGGCCGCGTTAGGGGTTCAGTCCTGCGGCGCGAGCATCGCGCGCAACATCGACAACATCTCCGACCGGGATTCGGCGCCTAGGCGTCGGCGGATACGAGCGACGTGGTGTTCGACGGTCTTCGCCGAGATGAACAGCTGCGTGCCGATGTCGCGGTACGGCATCCCCAGCAGCAGGAGTTTGGCGACCTCGCGTTCGCGGTCGGACAGTCTCGACGAAAGAGGCCGGGACGTGCCCGCATGCGAGGTGTCGATGGCGGCAGGCGCGTCCAGACCCGGCGCTTCCTCGAGGGTGGCGGTCTGCTTGAGGTCGCGCGCGAGTTGCAGCATCGCGCCCGAGACGCGTCCGTCGGGCGTTTGCAATGCGGCCTGGCCGGCCAGTCGGGTGGCGTCCCAGGTGAGTCCGAACTGCGACAGCGACCGGGCCGCAGACGTGACTTCGTCGGTGTCGACGTGGTTGGCCAACACTCGCAGCCAGGTGCGGCCGGCGACCGACAGCGCCTTGGCGAACGTGCTCTGCCCGGCCGCGGCGGTCAACGCCTGCCCGTGCGGCGCCACCGCTTCAGGGGAATTGGCGAGGATCCCCGCGTGCACACCCGCCCAGTGCAACGGCACCGACCACAACAGCGGACTGCCGAGCGACTCCAGCAGGGCGAATGCCTCGTCGAGGGTGTGCTGCAGCCGGTCGACCTGCCGCATTCGCGCAGCGGCGACCCACAATTCGCCCAACGGCAGCAGCGAAAACAGATCCGTCGAGTATTCGGCGAGCACTTCCATCGCTGCGTACCAGTGCTTCTGAACCGCGCCGCTGTCGCCGCTGCGGCGGGCGATCGCGGTCTGCAGCGCCGCCGCCCACAGTGCATCGCGCCGGTGCAGCGTCGTGTCGTCGGCGGCGACGGCGGTGACGTCGGAGGTCGCCGCGGACAGCTGGCCGTCCAGCATTCGTACCCAGCCCAGCAACAGTCGGTGCCTGCGCGTGACGAAGACGGTGTTCTCCGGATCGTCCTCCAGGCCCGACCGCACCGCCCGGACGATGACGCTGCGGGCCCGCACCGGATCGCCGCCGTGCAGGGCGGCGAGCGTCACCAGCGCGGCAGGGGTATCGGGTGCGATGCCCGTGGGCTGCTGTTCGGCGGTGATCGACTGGCCGAGCCGTGCGACGGCCGACGGATAAGGAACGTCGAGGGACAACAGCAGGCCCTCGGCGAGGCTGCGTGCGGCGCGCGCGGTCGACGTCGGAGGTCCGGCGCTCTCGGCGCTGAGGGCCGCGCGTGCGGCGGCCAGGTCGCCTGCGGCGAGCGACACGATAGCGCCCGCGGCACCCACGAACGCGTCCGGATACGGGCCGAGCCACCGGAACAGTTCGGCCGCCTGGGCGGCACTGCCGTCGTGCACGGCGATGCTGGCCGCGATGCGGACAGCGGCGGCGCGTTCGGCGGCGTCTTCGGACTCGAGCAGCTCGTCGGCAAGGCGGCCCGCTGTCGTGCAGTCACCGGTCAGTGCGAGCGCATCGGCCAGGCGGGAGCTGAGCTTCGTCGCTCCCGCATCCGCGGCGGCACGGTACAGCCTTGCGGCCCTTGCGGGTTGGCCATGGCTGTCGGACGCAAGGTTCGCGAGCGCGTTGGCCAGCCGGTCGTCGCGCAGGCCGTGTTCGGCCAACTGCAGGGCGAGATCGGCTGACAGCGTTGACGATTCGATCTGTGAGACGAGAAGTGCGATCTCGATCTCGTGATGCCGCGCGGTACCGATGATCTGAGCGATGCAGCTGTGCAGGGAACGCAGGAACGCGTGGCTGTGCGACGGTTCGATCAGGCCGCTGGCGCGGGCACGGTCCACGAGGGTCTGAGCGTCCTGCGGCCCGAGCCGCAACGACGCCCCGACGTCGTCCGGCCCGAGGTCCGGGCTCAACGAGGTCACCAGCAGGGTGTCGAGCACTGGTTCGTTCAATCGGCGCAACCGCTCGATCAGTGCGAACTTGGCCGCCTGCGCGATCGCGGTCGCCGGCGCCTCCCCGTCGCGCGAAGCGGCCGCGGCGATCGCCGGCTGCAGCAGAAAAGGCAGCCCGGCCGTGGAGACGATGAGCGCTCGGATGATCTCGGGAGTTGATGTGGCGCCGAGGATTTCGGCGGCGTAGTGCGCGACGTCGGGTGGGCTCAACGCGCCAAGCGACACGACGGGGTTCTCCCGTTCGATGGCGGTCGCCAGCGTGCGCAGTGCCGGGCGGTGCGCAAGTGGTTCCGTCGCAACGACAATCGTCGACGCGGGATCTGCGACCCGGTCGACGAGCTGATCGAGTTCGGTGTCGTCGAGCAGGTGTGCGTCGTCGATCACCACCGCGGCGCCGGCTTCGTCGCCGCTGCGCGGTGGCCGGGTGAGCACCGGGATCTCAGCGGTGCGCAACGCAGAACGCACCGCAGCGAGCACCGAACTCTTGCCCGTCCCGATGCCGCCCGACACCAGGATTTTGACCGCTGTCCTCGGCGCGGCGATCAGCGCCGCGACGAAGTCACGCGCGGGCGGCGGGATCTCGGTCGGTGGCGCCGGCGCCGGTTTCGGCATGGGTCACGGCTCGTCGTCGGGAACGACCACGTCAGGTGTCGTGGTGATGATCGGCGGTGCCGTCGTTGTGACGGGCGGCGTCGTGGTGGCGGTAGTGGGCGGTGTCGTCGTAGTAGGCGGAGTCGTCGTCGTGGTAGTAGGCGTGGTCGTCGTCGTGGTGGTGGTGGTGGTCGTTGTCGTGCTGCTCGACGGCGACGTGGTCGTGGTGGTCGACGAGGGCGAAGTGGGAGGCACCACGGTGGTGCTCGGCTGGCCGTCGGAACCCGTGACGGTGATGGTCTCGGAGGTCGGCGGCCCCGCTGGCGACGGGCCAGTCTCGACGGTCGTCGCCGTCTCGGTCACCGGACCCGTTTCGCCGCTTGTGCTGGTCAGGGTGACTGCGAGCCCGCCGACGGCCAACAGCACCGCCGCCGCGGCCGCCCCGAACAGAATCGTGGGCCGCTTGTACCAGGGCAGCGGCCCCGGCTCCGGCGTGTCGTCCTCTTCTTCGTGGCTGAACTCCATCGGCGGGCGAACCGCACCCGTCGCGCCTTGTTCGAAGGTGTAGTCCTCGCCGGCGTAGGGCACGGGTTCGCCGGTCGGCGCGTCGTCCTGTGACCACGCCAGCGCCCGAAACGTCGACGAATCCGCAGCGTCGGAAGCCGATGCGGAGGCTGCCGCTCCGGCGGCGCCTGCAGCCAGGCCGGCGGCGCCCGCCGCCCAGCCGGCCGCGGTGGGCGCCATGCCGGTGGGCGTATCCGCCGCAGGGGCCATACCGGTTGCCGCCTCGGCGGTGTCCGCCATCAGCGCGGCACCCGCCGCGACGTTGAACTGTGACTGCGGAGTGGTGACGACGGGTGCCCGCAGCCGAGTGGACAGCTGCTGCGTGACCAGCGGAATGTTCGCGCCACCACCGACAGTCGCCACTGCGGAGACGCTGGTAGCCGGAATGTTGTTGCGCTGCAACGTCTCTTCGACGGCAGTCGAGCACCCCGGCCAGGGGCTCGCGCGATCAGTTGTTCCAGCTCGTTGCGGGTCACTCGGACGTCGGAGGAGAACCCGGGAAGCTCGGCGTGTACCGCGGCGGCCGTCTCGGCGGACAACTGTTCCTTGGCCAGCCTGCAGTCGTTGCGCAACCGGGCCAACGAGCCGACGGCGGCCGTGCTCGCAGGATCGGAGTTGCCGGCGTCGGCGATACCGGCGATCACATGATTGAGCAGAGCCTGGTCGATCTGGTCGCCCGAGAAGTCGGCATAGCGCACGGTCTCACCGATGGTGTTGAAGCCGGATGCCGCGTCGGCCAGCGTGATACTGGTCCCGCTTCCGCCGAAATCGCAAAGCACCACAACACCATTCGGCGGCAGCCCAGGAGCGGCCTGCAGCGCCGAGAGGGCCGCGACCGAGTCCGGAATGAGTGCCGGGGGCACGCCGCTGGGCGCCAGGCTCGGTGTCGCTCCGAACGCCGCGCGTAGTGCGTCGACGGTCCCTTGCCCCCAATGGGCGGGCACCGCGATCACGACGGGTGTACCGCCGCCGACGGTGCGTGCCATCGCGTCGAGGGCCTCGACGAGCACCCGCTCTCCGCGATGCGGTGACCCGTCCGCAGCCACCAAGGGCACCGGGTCGCCGACCCGCTCGACGAATCCGCTCAGCACCATGCCGGGCTGGTTGAGATTGGGGTTCTCCGACGGCACACCGACCTCTGGTGCGCGGTCGTCGAACACGGTGAGCACCGACCGGCGCATCACCGGGGGACGGCCCATCCGGGCCGCCACTAGGTTGGTCATTCCAATCGACAACCCGAGAGAGTCGCTCATCTACACCCCTGCGTTTCGGCCGAACCTCACGATAGCGGCTCGTCGCGCCTATCCACGGAACATCCCCCTAACGTCGCGAAAACCCCTAACGCCCGGTCCCCTAATGCCCGGGTGGCAGAGGTGGCTTTCGCACCGATCTCTGCGGCGTCGGCCGTCGATAGCATCGTGACAAGCCCTTTGGCTACCGCCGCATATATCTCCAATGGGAAGGAGGGTGTTTCATGGCTAACTCGCTTCTGGACTTCGTGATGTCACTGGTGCGAGACCCCGACGCCGCAGCGCGCTTCGCCGAGAACCCGGACCAAGCCATCCTCGACGCCAACCTCACCAATGTGACCAGTGCAGACGTCAGCAACCTGATCCCGGTTGTGACCGAGTCACTGGGCACAGCTGTGCCCTCCGTGGGCACCGACGGCGTCGTCGGAGACCTGGCCGGGAACGTCTGGGCGAGTGGGGCCGCCACGGCCGCATTCGACGCGTTCGACGACCAACTACCTGTTCAGGCCGTCGACGATGTGGATACGGCGATCGCGGACTATGTCGATCAGCCGGATCAGGGGCTGCACTCCGGGCTCGACATGCTCGACGATGCCGGCGTTCCCGGAGTTGTTGGCGCCGACGACGGGTCGCTGCAGTTCGACCCGCCGCTTATCGACGACCTGCCGGCCGTCGACCTGCCGGCCGACAGCGATCTGAGCGACGCGGTCATCGAGGTCGTCGACGTGGATTCCGACTCGTCGGGATTCGACATCTTCTAACCGTTCGACCGACAACCACCACGACTGCGCGGCCGCCAAACGGCCGCGCAGTTTCGTTTGTCGACCGGTGTTCGAGGCCACCCCCTATCGACCCCCTAATCCCCTAACGGAGACCCTGGGCCTAACCCGGGATGCAGTGGAGAAGGGAGGGGTTTCGACCCCGTTCTGCGGGGGCCTTGCGGTCCATAACGTGGTCATCAGTTCGCCGGACAGCCCGGTGACGAGCTCCCACAAACGCAATCAAAGGACAACGAAATGACGAACGTAATCGACTGGCTCCTGGACCTGTTCCGCGACCCCGTTCGCGCCCAGGCGTTCATCGCAGATCCCGGCCGCTCCATGGCGGCAGCCAACGTCTCGAACGTGACCGCGGCGCAGGTGCAGTCGGTGGCGGCCACGGTGGCGCCGGCGGCGCTCCTCCATGGTGGTGGTGATCCGGTGGTGGGGTTGCAGCAGGCGGTGGCCCAGACTCATGGCATCGCTTTTGCCCCGCAGCGTCAGACCGAGGTGTTGTCCAACAACGACACGCTCAGCCACAACGACACCCGGTTCTTGAGCCCGGAGACCAACACCTATGTCGATCGCAGCCTGGATCTGGACTTCGGTGACTTCACCTTCGGTGACAAGAGCACCAACACCGCCACCAATGGTGGGGTGGTCGTCGACGGCGACAACGACGGCGACATCCTCACCGACGGTTCGGTCAAGCAGGACGGCGATGACAACACCGCCAACACCGGCGATATCGACACCGGCGACGGCTCGCCCGTCGTCATCGGTGAGGACAACGAGGTCGAGAACTCCAACCAGCAGGCCGGCGGAGACATCATCGCCGACAACGAGGGCCCGGTGGTCAACGACACCGCTGTCGGTGGCGGCGGTGGGGCCGCCGGCGGGGATGGTGGCCACGGTGGGGGCATCCTGACCGGTGGCGGCGGGGACGGCGGCAACGCCACCGGTGGCTCCGGGGGCGTGTTGGTGATCGAGGACAACGACACCACCACCACCGATGTCGATGGCAACCAGACCACCGCGGGCGACATCGACGGCGACGTCTCCGGCCCTATCTCCGGTGGGCTCAACACCGAGGACAACTCGGTGGACAACTCCGTCGACAACTCGGTGGACAACTCCGGTCAGGACAACTCGGCCACCGACAACTCGGTCGACAACTCCGTGGATTCGACCGTCGACGTCTTCTGACCCGACCAACAACCACACAACGCCACTGGCGGGGATCGAATACCGATCCCCGCCAGTCGGCACATCTACCGTTGGTACTGAGCTTTTCCCGGCGCCGCCGACAAGAGGAATCCATGACGCAACCCAGCGACCCCCGCAAGGTGACGGCCGGCGAGCCGGCCAGACAGGTCAAGGTCATCGTCGAGCTGATCGACCACACCAGCAAGATCGCCGACGCGAACGAGCGCGGCGATCTGGTCGAGCGTCTGGCCAGGGCCAAGGACCGCATCACCGACCCGCAGATCCGGGTGGTCGTCGCCGGCCAGCTCAAGCAGGGTAAGAGCCAGTTGCTCAACTCGCTACTGAACGTGCCGGTGGCCCGCGTCGGCGACGACGAGAGCACCGTGCTGCCGACGGTGGTGTCCTACAGCGAGACCGCCGCAGCCAAGCTGATCGTCGCGCGGCCCGACGGCGCGGAGCCCGAGGCGATCGAGATACCGATGGCCGACATCAAGAACGATCTTCGCCGCGCCCCGCAGGCCGGCGGGCGCGAAGTGCTGCGGGTCGAGGTCACCGCCGCCAGCCCGCTTCTCAAGAACGGATTGGCGTTCGTGGACACGCCGGGGGTCGGCGGTCACGGTCAGCCCCATCTGTCGGCCACGCTGGGCCTGCTGCCCGACGCCGACGCGCTGCTGATGTGCACTGACACCAGCCAGGAGTTCACCGAACCCGAAATGACCTTCATGCGGCAGGCATTCGAAATATGCCCGGTCGCAACGATCATCGCCACCAAGACCGACCTGTATCCGCACTGGCGCCAGATCGTCGAGGCCGACAAGGCGCATCTGGATCGTGCCGGCCTGTCGATACCGATGATCCCGTCGTCGTCGTTGCTGCGCAGCCACGCGATCCAGCTCAACGACAAGGAACTCAACGAGGAGTCCAACTTCCCGGCCATCGTCAAGTTCCTCAGCGAGCAGGTGCTGTCGCGGCAGAACGACCACATCCGCGATCAGGTTGTCGCCGAAATACGCTCGTCCGCTCAGCATCTGAGTCTCAAGGTCAACACCGAGTTGGCGGCGCTGAACTCCCCGGACGTCCGCGACAGGCTCAAGGAGGATCTCGAGCGACGCAAGGAGGAAGCCCAGGACGCGCTGCAGCAGACTGCGCTGTGGCAGCAGGTCCTCAACGACGGAATCGCCGACCTCACAGCCGATATCGACCACGATCTGCGCGGCCGGTTCCGGATCATCGGCCAACACGTCGAGAAGGAGATCGACTCCTGCGACCCCACGCAGCACTGGGCCGAGATCGGCACGGAGTTGGAGAATGCGATCGCCACGGCGGTCGGGGACAACTTCGTCTGGGCATACCAGCGCGCTCAGGCGCTGGCCGAGGAGGTGGCCCACACATTCACCGAGGCCGGCCTCGAAGCGATCAAGATGCCGCAGATCGACGCGCGCGAGATGGGTGCCAGTCTCGGCGAGATCAAGTCACTGGCCAACCTGGAGGCCAAGCCGATCGGCAAGGGCCGCAAGGCCACCATGGGTATGCAGGGGTCCTACGGCGGGGTGTTGATGTTCGGCATGATGACGTCGTTCGCCGGTCTCGGCATGTTCAATCCGCTGTCCATCGGCGCCGGTCTGCTGATGGGGCGGAGTGCCTACAAGGAGAACATGGACAACCGCATGATGCGGGTGCGCAACGAGGCGAAGCTGAACACCCGACGGTTCATCGACGACGTCTCCTTCGTCGTGAACAAGGAATCCCGGGACCGACTCAAGGGCATCCAGCGGCAACTGCGTGACCATTACCGCGGGATCGCCAACCAGACCACCCGTTCGCTGAACGAGTCGCTGCAGGCCACGATCGCGTCGGCGAAACTCGAGGAGAACGAACGCAATACGCGGATCAAGGAACTCGAGCGTCAGCTCAACATCCTCAGACAGGTGGTCGACCACGCTCGTCAAGTTGGCGCCCGAGGACACCCAGGCGAACCGCGAACCCGCGGGAACATAAGCTGGACACTCGGCCATTGCGGCCATTGCCGAGTGGGAGGACAGCCGAGGTAGCGCGAGATGAGCACGAGTGATCAGGTGCGCGCGATCCTGGCCGGAACCATCCAGGCGTACCGGGCCGAACCCGCCTACCGCGAACGCCCCGACGTGCACAACGAACTGGATCGGATCGGCCGTCGACTCAACCAGCCCATCCGCATCGCGCTGGCAGGAACACTCAAGGCGGGCAAGTCCACTCTGGTGAATGCCCTTGTGGGCGAGGACATTGCGCCCACCGACGCCACCGAGGCCACCCGTATCGTGACCTGGTTCCGGCACGGGCCGACGCCGAAGGTGACCGCCAATCATCGCGGCGGACGACGGTCCAATGTGCCGATCGGTCGTGACGTGGGGTGGCCTCACCTTCGACTTCGCCAGCCTTGATCCCGAGGACGTCGTCGACCTGGATGTCGAGTGGCCCGCCGCTGAACTGATCGACACCACGATCATCGACACCCCGGGGACGTCGTCACTGTCGCGGGACGTCTCCCAGCGCACCCTGCGGCTGCTGGTGCCCGACGACGGCGTTCCACGCGTCGATGCGGTGGTGTTCCTGCTGCGCACCCTCAACGCCGCCGACATCGCGCTGCTCAAGCAGATCGGCGAGCTGGTCGGCGGGTCGTCCGGGGCGCTGGGGGTGATCGGGGTGGCATCCCGTGCCGATGAGATCGGCGCGGGCCGGATCGACGCGATGCTGTCGGCCAAGGATGTCGCCACCCGGTTCACCAACGAAATGGACAAGACCGGCATCTGCCAGGCGGTGGTTCCGGTGTCAGGTCTGCTCGCGCTCACCGCACGCACGCTGAGGCAGAGCGAGTTCGTCGCGCTGCAGAAGTTGGCGGGCGTCGACGCTGGAGAACTCACCAAGGCGATGCTCTCGGTGGACCGGTTCGTCCGTGAGGACAGCGAACTGCCGGTCGACGCGCCGACACGGGCCGCGCTGCTCGACCGGTTCGGCATGTTCGGGATCAGGATCTCCATCGCCGTGCTGCGCGCGGGAGTCAGTGATTCCGTAGCGCTGGCCGACGAACTTCTGGACCGCAGCGGACTGGTGACCTTGCGCGATGTCATCGATCAGCAGTTCGCGCAGCGTTCGGATCTACTCAAGGCGCACACCGCGTTGGTGTCGCTGCGGCGGTTCGTGGAGAACTACCCTGTCTACGCGAGCCGTGACATCATCGCCGACATCGACCCGCTGCTGGCCGACACCCACGCGTTCGAGGAGCTGCGGCTGCTCAGTCAATTGCGTTCTCGTCCAACTACATTGAACGAGGATGAGATGGCCTCGCTGCGCCGCATCATCGGCGGGTCGGGAACCGACGCCGCCAGCAGACTCGGCCTGCAACCCGATGCCCCGTACGACGGGCCGCGGGCGGCGTTCGCGGCCGCACAGCGCTGGCGCCGACGGGCCGAACACCCGCTCAACGATCCGTTCACCACACGCGCGTGTCGGGCGGCGGTGCGCAGCGCCGAGGCGCTGGTCGCGGAGTACGCGTCGCGCGGCCGCTGATGCGGCCTCGAAACTGAGCGTCGGAGCCGCGAAGTCTGCAGAATCAGCTCGGCGCTGGGCGGTGGTGGCGGCGTCACCGTTTCGGTCACGGTGCTGGTTTCGGTGCTTGTGCTCACGCTCGTGCTGACACTGGTGGTCGGCTCGGTCGTTGTCGTGGTGGTGGTCGGCGCCGTGGTCGTGGTGGTCGTCGTCGACTCGGTGGTGGTGGGGGTGACGGTCTCCGTCACGGTCTGAGGCGCCGATGTCGTCGCTGTCGTCGCCACCGACCTCGATGTCGTCGTGAGCGGAGTCAATGTGGTCTGTTCGGAGGGCTCGTCGCCGCCGGTGATGAGTTTGGCCAGACCGAACACGATCAGCGCGATCAGCAGGGCGCCGAGCGCGCCCAACCCGACGAGCACGGCGGGCTTGCGGTACCAGGGCACCGGGTCCCCGGGAGGCGGGCCGGGCGGTTCGCCGTAGCCACCGTCGCCGTAGTTGATGTAAGCGGTGGGGTCGTTGTCCGGGTGGTTCGGGTCGTCGGGAGGTTCCCCCCGGCCATTTCTGCGCGCCACGGGGACCGATAGTAGGCGCTCACGGGTAGGGATTGAGCGTACGCGTCACATTGGTGCGTGGCCCGCGTCGTGTCGTTCGGCTGGGCCTGTCGTCGTTTTCGTTGCCACGCCGGGCGGTCGTGTCGTCAGTCGACGTCTCGCTGCTCGAGGTTGTCGACGACGACGAGGACGTCGGTGGACCATTGATGTCGGTCGTTTCCGGCGGCCTCGTGCTGGTGATCGTCTGGGTGGTGGTCGGGGTGGTCGCCGACTGTGTGGCGGTCGCGGAGTAGGTGGGTTCGACGAAGTCGAGGGGGGCCTCCTCCGGTTCGCCGAACTGGCCGGCCACCGCGGTGGCCACGACGATCAGGAGGCCGATCACCGCGAGGGCGAGAACGCTGACTCCGAGGAGCGCCGGCGTGCGGTTGTGCCAGGGCTGCGGCGACGAGTTCCGTCGCTCGTTGTCGAGATCCCGGCCGGCCACGGCCACTGATAGTAGCCGCGGCTTGCTCGCCCGGCCCGGGTCAGCCGATCTGCGGGATCACTTCGGTGGCGAAGAACTCGACGTGGCCCAGGTCGGACATGTCCAGAACCTGCAGGTAGACCCGCTGTACGCCGATCTGCAGGTAGGCGCCGAGCTTGTCGGCGATCTCGGCGGGTGTCCCGACGAGCGGGGAGTTGCTGCGCAGCTCGTCTACCTCGCGGCCGATCGCGGCGGCCCGCCGCGCGATCTCCTTGTCGTCGCGGCCCGCGCACACCACGAACGCCGCGGAGTACGTGAGCGTTTCGGGGGAACGTCCGGCGTCAGCGAGCGCGGTGGCGACCCGCTCGCACTGGGTCTTGGCCATGTCCACCGGGGCGAAGGGAATGTTGAACTCGGACGCGAAAGCCGCGGTCAGCGCGGGTGTGCGCTTGGCGCCCGCGCCCCCGATGATGATCGGCGGATGCGGCGACTGGACAGGTTTGGGCAGGGCGGGCGAGTCCGCGACGGTGTAGTGGGTGCCCGAGTAGTCGAACGTGTCGCCGGCCGGTGTCGTCCACAGCCCCGTGATGATGTGCAGCTGTTCGGTCAGCCGGTCGAATCGTTCACCCAGCGCGGGGAACGGAATGGCGTACGCCTTGTGCTCGGCCTCGAACCACCCCGCGCCGATGCCCAATTCGATGCGCCCGCCGCTCATCTCGTCGACTTGAGCGACGGAGATCGCGAGCGGGCCCGGATGGCGGAAGGTGGCCGACGTGACCAGCGTGCCGAGCCGGATCGAGGTCGTCTCGCGGGCGATCGCGCCCAGCGTGACCCAGGAATCGGTCGGCCCGGGCGAACCGTCACCGCTCATCGCGGTGTAGTGGTCGGAGCGGAAGAACGCGGAGTACCCGGCGGCCTCTGCGGTCCGGGCGATGGCCAGTTGGTCGGCGTAGGTGGCGCCCTGCTGGGGTTCGACGAAGACGCGGAAATCAATCGGTGAGTCCAGCCGGGAGGTCATGCCGCCAGCGTAGAGGCAGTCACAGACCTTTCCGCGCGGCACGGACCGCATGGATGGCCTGCGCATCGGAGAACGTCAGTTGCGCCTCGTCGCGGCCGGCGATGAACAGAGTGAGTTCTCCGACGTCTCCTGTGACCGTCAGCTCAGGTCCCCGGCCGACGACGGCCACCGTCTGGCCATCGGGGGTTTGCAGGGTCACCCGGGCGGGCACCGAGCCCAGGGTGAGGCGGGCCATGACGCCGAGCGGCCTGCGTAGTCCCTTGAGCGTGCCATCGTCGAGTGTGCGTGGCTGCCAGTCGCTTTGGGCGCGGCGTACGTCTTCGTGGTGGATGTACATCTCGTCCATGTTCGCCACCGGGTCGAGGAGTTTGAACGGTGACAGTAGGGGCGGTCCCGACGCGATCTTGTCCAGCAGCTCGTCCCAGTCGGTGGACGCCGCCACCTGGCGCTGCACCCTGTCGGTGTAGCCCGCCAGGAACGGGACGGCGATGCCGGGTGCGGCATCGAGCCTGCGCTCCCGCACCACCAGGTGCGCTGCGAGGTCACGGGTGGTCCATCCCTCGCACAGGGTCGGCGCATCGGGCCCGATCTCGCGCATCGTCGCCACCAGGGCCGCGCGCTCACGTTGGGCTGCAGTCATGCCCCAACCCTAGAACGGCGACTGCACGATCCGGTCCGATCGGTGTCAGCCAGCGGCTCGCGACGCCGGATCGCTAACGCCCCGTACCCGTCGGACAGCGTTCGCAGCTGGCCGGCGCCGTCGCCGGTGAACGACGATCCGTGCATCATTGCCAGCGTGGTCGGGTTCAGCGCTGCGAGCTGCTCCAGCGTCTGCGGCAGATTGGTCGTCAGCCCCGTCGCGTGAAATACCTCTTCCGCCGCTAATGCCGGTGCGACGCAGTCCGATTCGGTGAGCGCCGGGCATTGGCCGATATGGGTGAAGAGGTCACCGGCCAGCAGGGTGGAGGTGGTCTCGTCGAACCACAGCCCCGCCTCCCAGTTGTGCGGCACGTGCGGTGTTGGGATGAACCGCAACCGATGCCCTCCGATGTCGTGCACGCCGTCCTCCGGTGCGACCACGGGCGGGCGATCGCACAGGTCGGTCAGGGACAGCATCACCGCCAGCGGGCCGGCGATCACCTCGGCCGTCGGCGCGGCGTGCAGAAACATGTTCATCGCGCCGCACTCGTCGGCCTCCACGTGGCCGCACGAGATCCAGCGCAGCGTCTCCAGAGGTATGACCCGGCTGATGGCCTCGGACACCAGCGGGAACAGCTGGCGCATCCCGGTGTGGAACAGGAAGGGTTCCTCACCGGTGAGCAGGAATCTGATTCACCGTGAACCCGCGCTCGGTGATTTCGGGGATGAAGGTCGACAGGCGGTAGATTCCCGTGCCGATCTCGTCGACGGTTGTCTCCACATGGCTATGGTGCGCCGATTTGCGCGCCGTGACCACGGAACCTGTAGCAAATCTGGTCGGCCGGGAACAAAACCTTCTGACCCGCCGTTGACCCCTTCGACAGTTGAGCGCACACGACTCAAGTCTGGTTTGACAGAGTATGGTCGGCCGGGGCAGTCTTGAGTGCGGTGCACTCAGACCCATAGAAGGACTATTCAGGAGGCAAACAATATGGCTCGTGCGGTCGGAATCGACCTCGGGACCACCAACTCCGTCGTTGCGATCTTGGAGGGTGGCGACCCCGTCGTCGTCGCCAACTCCGAGGGCTCCCGCACCACGCCGTCCGTCGTCGCGTTCGCGCGCAACGGCGAGGTGCTGGTCGGCCAGCCCGCCAAGAACCAGGCGGTGACCAACGTCGACCGGACCATCCGTTCGGTCAAGCGCGAAATGGGCACCGACTGGTCCGTAGAGATCGACGGAAAGAAATACACCGCGCAGGAGATCAGCGCTCGCGTGCTGATGAAGCTCAAGCGCGACGCGGAGAGCTACCTGGGCGAGGACATCACCGACGCGGTGATCACCGTGCCCGCCTACTTCAATGACGCCCAGCGCCAGGCCACCAAGGAGGCCGGCCAGATCGCGGGGCTCAACGTGCTGCGCATCGTCAACGAACCGACCGCCGCTGCGCTGGCCTACGGGCTGGACAAAGGCGAGAAGGAACAAACCATCCTGGTCTTCGACCTCGGTGGCGGCACCTTCGACGTCTCACTGCTGGAGATCGGCGAAGGCGTCGTCGAGGTCCGCGCCACCTCCGGTGACAACCACCTGGGCGGCGACGACTGGGACGACCGCATCGTCGAGTGGCTCGTGGACAAGTTCAAGGGCACGTCGGGCATCGACCTGACCAAGGACAAGATGGCCATGCAGCGGCTGCGTGAGGCGGCCGAGAAGGCCAAGATCGAGCTCTCGAGTTCGCAGAGCACGTCGATCAACCTGCCCTACATCACGGTCGACGCGGACAAGAACCCGCTGTTCCTCGACGAGCAGCTGTCGCGCGCCGAATTCCAGCGCATCACACAGGATCTGCTGGACCGCACCCGCAAGCCGTTCCAGTCGGTGATCGCCGACGCGAGCATCTCGGTGTCCGACATCGACCATGTGGTCCTGGTCGGCGGCTCGACCCGGATGCCCGCAGTGACCGAACTGGTCAAGGAGATGACCGGCGGCCAGGAGCCCAACAAGGGCGTCAACCCGGACGAGGTTGTCGCCGTGGGCGCCGCTCTGCAGGCCGGTGTGCTCAAGGGCGAGGTGAAAGACGTTCTGCTGCTGGACGTCACGCCGCTGTCCCTCGGCATCGAGACCAAGGGCGGGGTGATGACCAAGCTGATCGAGCGCAACACCACGATCCCGACCAAGCGGTCGGAGACCTTCACCACGGCCGATGACAATCAGCCGTCGGTGCAGATCCAGGTCTTCCAGGGTGAGCGCGAAATCGCTGCGCACAACAAGCTGCTCGGTAGCTTCGAGCTGACCGGCATTCCGCCGGCCCCGCGCGGCGTGCCCCAGATCGAGGTGACGTTCGACATCGACGCCAATGGCATCGTCCACGTCACCGCGAAGGACAAGGGCACCGGCAAGGAGAACACGATCCGCATCCAGGAAGGCTCCGGCCTTTCCAAGGAGGAGATCGACCGGATGATCAAGGACGCCGAGGCGCACGCCGACGAAGACCGTCAGCGTCGCGAGGAGGCCGACGTCCGCAACCAGGCCGAGTCGCTGGTGTACCAGACGGAGAAGTTCGTCTCCGAACAGCGCGGGGCCGAAGGCGGATCGAAGGTCCCCGAGGACACCTTGACCAAGGTCGACGGCGCGATCGCCGAAGCGAAGTCAGCGCTCGAAGGCACCGACATCGCGGCTATCAAATCTGCGATGGAGAAGCTGGGCGTTGAGAGCCAGGCTCTCGGCCAGGCGATCTACGAGGCCACCCAGGCTGAGCAGGCCGCAGGCGAAGGCGGCGAGCCGGCCGGCGGTGCGGCGGACGACAACGTCGTGGACGCCGAGGTCGTCGACGATGACCAGGAGAACAAGTGAGCTCGAACGATTCGTACGAGCCGGTGACAGTCACCGACAAACGGCGCATCGATCCGGAAACCGGCGAGATCCGCGAACCCGCGACCGGGCCGGCCCCCAGTGGGCCGGCGCCGGAAGCGGCTCCGGCCGCTGGAAACGATGAAGTCGACGAGCTGAAGTCGACCCTGCAGCGCGTGAAGGCGGAGTACGACAACTACCGCAAGCGAGCGCTGCGCGATCAGCAACTCGTCGCCGAGCGCGCCAAGGCCGCCATCGTCACCCAGCTGCTGCCGGTTCTCGACGATCTCGACCGGGCACGCAGCCACGGGGATCTGGAATCCGGTCCGCTGAAGTCGGTGGCCGACAAGCTGGCGACGGCCCTTGAGGGACTCGGGCTTTCGGGATTCGGTGACGAAGGCGACGATTTCGACCCGGCGCTGCATGAAGCCGTGCAGCACGAGGGCGACGGCACACACCCCGTAGTCGGGACCGTGATGCGTCGCGGGTACAAGGTCGGCGATCTGGTGGTGCGCCACGCCCTGGTGGGTGTGGTCGACACCGTGCCCGATGCCGGCGACGCCAGCGATAACACCGACTCTGTCTCGCAAGAGGCCGCAGAATCAGACGACGACTAGACCCAGGTAAGGAGGTGACGCGTTATGGCCCAGCGTGAATGGGTCGAAAAGGACTTCTATAAGGAGCTCGGCGTCTCCTCTGATGCCAGCGAGAAAGACATCAAGAGGGCTTACCTCAAGCTGTCCAAGGAACTGCACGAGGACGTCAACCCCGACCCGGCCGCCAGGGAGCGCTTCAAGTCGGTGACCGAGGCCTACAGCGTGCTGCGCGATCCGGCCAAGAAGAAGGAATACGACGAAACCAGGCGACTCTTCGCCAACGGTGGCTTCGGTCGCGGCAGGTTTGGCGGCGGCAGCGGCGGAGGCAACTTCGGCGGGTTCGGCTCCGACGGTGGCGAGTTCAATCTGAACGATCTGTTCGACGCGGCCGGCCAGACCGGCGGCGCGAACATCGGCGATCTGTTCGGTGGGTTGTTCGGGCGCGGAGCCCAACAGCCTCGGCCCAGCCGGCCCCGACGCGGCAACGATCTCGAGACCGAGACCGAGTTGTCCTTCCTCGAGGCCACCAAGGGCGTGGCGATGCCGTTGCGGCTCACCAGCCCCGCACCGTGCACGAACTGTCACGGCAGTGGCGCCCGGCCCGGGACCAGCCCGAAGGTCTGTGCGAACTGCAACGGTGCCGGCGTCATCAGCCGCAACCAGGGTGCGTTCGGGTTCTCCGAACCGTGTACCGAGTGCCGCGGCAGCGGCTCGATCATCGAGCACCCGTGCCAGGAGTGCAAGGGCACCGGTGTGACCACCAGGACTCGCACCATCAATGTGCGGATCCCACCGGGCGTCGAGGATGGCAAGCGCGTCCGGCTGGCGGGACAGGGCGAGGCCGGGCTGCGCGGAGCCCCGTCGGGCGACCTCTATGTGACAGTACATGTCAAGCCGGACAAGGTGTTTGGCCGTGACGGCGATGACCTCACCGTCAGCGTGCCGGTCAGCTTCCACGAGTTGGCTTTGGGTACAACACTTTCGGTGCCCACGCTGGAAGGCAAGGTCGGTGTTCGCGTGCCCAAGGGCACGTCCGACGGCCGAATCCTTCGCGTGCGCGGCCGTGGCGTGCCGAAGCGTTCGGGCGGCCACGGGGATCTGCTCGTCACCGTCAAGGTCGCGGTGCCGCCCGACGTCGAGGGTGAGGCCGCAGAAGCGTTGGAGGCCTACGCCAAAGCCGAACGGGCCAGCGGGTTCGACCCGCGGGCGAACTGGGCGGGTTCGTAGTGGCCAAGCGATCTGGCGAGGACGCGCGGACATTCCTGATCTCGGTCGCCGCGGAACTGGCCGGCATGCACGCGCAGACGCTTCGCACGTACGACCGGCTCGGACTGGTCAGCCCGGAGCGCACCTCGGGCGGCGGACGGCGCTACTCGCAGCACGACGTCGACCTGCTGCGCGAGGTCCAGCGCCTGTCGCAGGACGAGGGCGTCAATCTTGCAGGCATCAAGCGGATCATCGAGCTGACCAATCAGGTCGACGCCTTGCGGACCCGCATCAAGGAGATGGCGCGCGAGATCGACGAGTTGCGGGCGCAGCCGTCCAGGTCCACGAGCACGGCGCTGGTGGTCTGGCAGCCTGGAGCCGCCCGGCGGCGACGTCAGGCCGAGTGACGAGCCTGCGCTTAACTGACCGCGATCGAGAAGCGTGCGGTCTCAGGCTGACCGGGCGCCGCAGAGCGGTAACCGCCGCGGCACAGTGAATTGGTCGGTGCGGCCATCGGTTCGAAGCACACGACGTCGTCGCTGGTGGGCGCGAATATCTGAGCGGCGGGATAGCCCTCCTCGAATGTGACGTCGATGCGGCGGTCGCCGCCTGCGAGCGAGAACACCGCACCCTCTGGCACGCAGTCGAAGCCGTCGTCGAACGCCATCGACCCCAGTGGCTCCGTGGTCTGATTCCAGTCCTCGTGTTCTCCGGTCGGGATGCCGATGTCGTCCACCGGAAGACGACGCATCGCCGGAGTGGTGAGTGTCCACTCCGCGCGCGGCACACCCGGGATCGTGAGATACGGGTGGTACCCGAAGCACAACGGCACCGACGCCGAGGTCGTTGGCAGAACCGTGGTTTCGATCGTCAGTCTGCGGTCCTTCAGTGTCACGCTCTGTGTGAGCACGTGGGGGAACGGGAATGACGCCAGCAGTTGTGGCTTGCCCCCGAAGTCGAGGACCGCCGTCAGCGTGTTCTCCGATCGCGCGGTGACCAGCCAGCCGGGGTACGCCGCCAGCACGCCGTGGATCGGGACACCGTGCTCGTCGGCGCGTACGCCGCCGGTTCCCGGGGTCAGCGTCACGACGGCGCCATCGATTCCATAGTTGCTGGCGGCCAGGCGGTTTGCCCATGGATAGAGGATGGGGATTCCCATCGTCTTGCCGTTTGTCACGTATGCGTCCAGCCCGCGGCGCTGGCCCAGGAACTCGTTGCCGCCCTCGGCGAGTGAGCTGCCCACCATCCCGGCCAGCGGGATGAACGTGGCGGTCAGCGCCGAGGTCGGATCCTTCAGCGTGACGCGTTCGTGCTCGGTCATCGCTGACGATCCTACTGCGGGTGATTTGTGCGCGTTTTGGAGCGCTCACCGCTCTAGATTGCGCACAAATCACAGAGTCTAGGACTCAGCCGAGCGGATCGTGCTGGATACGTTCGGCCGGTGCACCTTTGGCGATCAATGCCGACTTGGTGGCCTCGACCATCTCGGGGCTGCCGCAGATCAGGATCTGCCGGTCGCCCCAATTGCCGTAGCGCGTGACGACGTCCGGCAGCATCCCGGTCTGACGGACATGCAGGCCGCGAGGCGGCTGGACGTCGGGGTAGTCGGCAGCCCACGGGGGATCGACGTCGTGCTCCGAAACCGGCGTCACCGACAGCCACGGATTCTGCGAGGCGACCTGCCACAGGGTGTGTAGGTCGTAAAGCTCGCAGGGATAGCGTGCGCCGAAGAACAGATGCACCCGCGGGTTGACGCCCTTACGGGTGAGATCCATGATCAGCGCCCGCAGCGGGGCCAGGCCGGTGCCGCCCGCGATCATCAGAACATCGCCCGCGTCACGGTCGATGTGCATGCCGCCGTGTGGGTTGGACAGCCGCCACCGGTCGCCGGGCGTGGTCTCGCCGACGATCGCCGGGCTCACCATCCCGCCACTGACCGAACGGACGTGGAACTCGATGCCGCCCCCGCGATCGGCGGGGATCGACGGGCTCAGGTAGCGCCACCGCCGCGGCCATTGCGGTACCTGGACGGTGACGTACTGACCGGGGTGGTAGAACAGCGGGCGATCGAGTTGCAGCCGGACCAGCGAGACGTCCCGGGTGGCGCGGATGTGTTCGATCACGGTGCCGTCGCAGTAGGGCGGGCCCTTCTCGGCGTCGGCGGCCCCACGCATCACCCCGATGAACAGCGCTACCGCGTCGCTGGCCGCCTCCCCGAGCCGGTCGTCCCACGTTTCGATCAGCTGACTGCGAAGCGTGGTGAGCAGCGCATCCTGCATGCTGTCGTAATGTCGTTGCGTCACACCGTATTTGCGGTGGTCTCGACCGAGTTGCGCGAGGAACGCCACCGGCTCCTGAGCGCGTTGGTCGATGAGTTCACCGAACAGCCATGTCACGGCCTGAGCGAACGCGCCGCGTTGCGCCGTCATGTCGGGGGGAAAGAGGTCGCGAACCGACATGTCGATGGCGAACCAGCGGGTGTAGAACCGCCGGATCAGTTCGTCGGAGCCGAGCGCAGGGTCGACCGCGTCGCGCAGCGTGCGCAGCGCGTCACGGTCGTCGAGTCCCACGCCGTTCGATAGTAAGTTACGCGGCTGAGGCTGCCCGCTGTCGCAGCCCCGCGGCGACGATCAGCGCCACGCCGATCAGCGACCAGCAGGTCAGGACCACGATCGGCAGCGTGCCCCCGGCGCCGTCGAAGAACGCCGTCGACCGCAGCAGCGTCGCGTTGGCGCCCTGCGGCAGCCATTGCCCCAACTGACCCCAGCCGGCGGGCAGCATCTCCGGTGCACTGGTCAGCCCCGACAGTGGATTGCCCAGCAGCAATGCCGTCAGCGCTCCCAGCACAAGGCCGACCCGCCCGAACAGTGAGCCGAGACCCAGCATCGACAGTCCGGCGGCAAGCACTCCCAACGTCAAGCCGCCCGCGACGCCCCAGAAATTCGCATCGATCGAACCGAGCACAAACCTCAGCAGCGCGGCGATCGAGACACCGGCGAGGCCCGCGAAGATCACCACCGCGGTGAATCGGGTCCACACCTCGCGCTTGAGCGCGAACACCAGGGCGACCGCGGGCAGCAGTCCGGCCAGGGTGATCGGCAACGCGGACGCGGCCAATCCGGCGCCGCGTGGATCGTCGACGGCGGGCGGGGCCAGGTCCTCGGTTTTCAGCGGCACTGCGTCTGATGTCGCCGGCCCGGCTCCGCCGGCCCCGTGACCGATGCCGTTGCCGATCTGGGTCAGCATCTGGGCAACCATCGGGCTACCGCCCGTCGCGATCAGCAGGCTGCGCCCGTCGGGCCCGAATGCGATGCCGCCGTAGACATCCCGATTGCGGATCGCATCCCGCAGCGCCGGCTCGCCCGGGTAGTACGTGATCGCGAACGCACCGGGTGCCTGCTTGTCCAGGATCGTGGCGACTTGGCCCTGGGCCGCCTGCGGTCCCGCCGCGCCGATCGGCACGTCGTGCGGTGCGGTGCGCGCCGCGGGCAGCGCGAACGCGATCGCGACGAGGGCGATAGCGAGAGTGAGCACGGCGACGATGCCGGCCGCGCGGATCGCTGCCGGGGGTTCGTGCACGGGTGCTGCGTGAGTGTGCCGGGGCACGGTGTCCGTGACCATCAGCGTCCTCTTTTCATTCGTCGTTGAATTAATCGCACGGCGAGCGTATCGCGGCACGGCAGTAATTTCAACACCCATTGAAATGATACTGTCGATAGATGCCGTCACCAGCGAAGACGACGAAGCGGCGCGGCCGACGCCAAGGCGATCCGGTATCCCGCGAGGCGGTGCTGGCTGCGGCGAAGGCGCGGTTCGCCACGGAGGGCTACGAGAAGGCGACGCTGCGGGCGATCGCCGACGACGCCCACGTCGACGCGTCGATGGTGCTGTATCTGTTCGGGTCGAAAGCCGACCTGTTCCGAGAGTCGCTGCGGCTGATCGTCGATCCCGGCCTGCTGGTCGCCGCGCTCACCGGCATCCCCGGCGACGACCCCGACATCGGCACTCGGATGGTGCGCACGTACCTGCGGATCTGGGAGTCGCCCGACACCGGTCCGAGCATGGTGGCGATGCTGCAGTCGGCGACATCGAACTCCGACGCCCACGAAGCCTTCCGCGGCTTCATGCAGAACTACGTTCTGACCGCGGTCTCCGAAGTCCTCGGCGGCGGCGAACAGGCCCGGCTGCGCGCCATGCTCGCTGCGAGCCAGCTTGTGGGTACCGCGTTGCTGCGCTACGTCATGAAGGTGGCCCCGCTGGCGTCGCTCTCTGGCGACGAGGTGGTGCGACTCATCGCGCCGACGGTGACCCGCTATCTGACCGCAGATGCCTCAGAGCTCGGGCTGCCTCCGCTATAGGCCGTGAATCCCCTTGTACAGCACCAGAAGACCGATCACGACCAGAATGACGGCCACCAGCGTGGCGTGGTTGCGCTCCATCCAGTCCTTGAGTCGCGTCAGTGGCGCGTGCAGGCGCTCGCCCGAAACCAGGTAGGACACGATGGGCAACGCGACGGTCGAAGCGGCGACCGCGACGTACCACGCTTCGGCGATCCAGACTTCCGGTGAGCCAAGGCCCGCCGTGCCGATGGCCAAACCCGCTGCGGCACAGATGAACAGCACCTTGGGATTGATGACAGTGAGCGCGACCGCCGTGGCGCCCGCGCGAGCGGGGGTGAGTTTCGCCAGGCTCTGTATCCATTTCGGGCTGTGCTCCGACTTCTTGCGGGTCAGCCATCGGTAGATGCCGAAAACGATCAGCGCGGCGCCGACGACAATCCGCAGCCACGACGCCCAGCCCGGCGGCTTGGCGCCCAGGCCGCCGGCCAGGCTGGAGACCTCGACGAAGATCGCGGTCAACGCCGTGAGGCCGACCAGCCAGCCGACCAGGAAGGCCAGGCCCGCCTGCCGCGGCCGCGGCGTGTGCAGCACCAGCACTGCCGGGATGATGGACAGCGGAGACAGTGCGACCACCAGCGCCAACGGGATGAGCTCGGTGAGCACCGATCCCCAATTGTCGGACAATGCCTGCCCTTCTGCCGCATACTTCGACACGAAACGTAGCAACCCGATGACAAGGGTACGGGGACAATATGAGTCGATTGTCGCGCTCGAGAATTTTCGCGACGGTGCTCGCCCTGGCTGCCGTCCCCGCCGCTGGCTGAACGCCAACACCGTCGGCGACGTCGCGCACCCGAAACCACTGCTGTTCACGACGAATCCGAGTGTGATGGCCGTCGGGCCTCGATGCGACGGTCGTTATAGCAGCAAATTTGCCAGGAGCGGTGTTGATGTCCAAATCACTTCTCTCCTGGGGATTAACGGCACCTAGGCGGTGCGGCCCTCGCCATAGCGGCAGGCCTTCCATTCGGCGCTCTCGCGCACGAAGTCCACTTCCAGGATCTTGGCGTCCGCGTGGTTGGCCGCCGCGAATCGGACGTTGGCGATCGCTTGAGAAGGGGGGTCGCCTGCCACATCCACCGAGATGACGGTGATTCTGGTGGGCCCGTCGGTTTCCCTGCTTTGGTGCCACCCTGCTTCGAAGCCGTCGGCCCGCTTCATGTCCGCGCACAGGTGCGAGGCGAAGCCGTCGTAGTCGGCGATGTTGTAGGACGCGTTCATGCCGTCGAGCACGGCCCGCACCCGGTCCTCTTCGGTGGCGGCGTGCGCGGGCGCCGAAGACAACACCAATAGTCCCGCCACGACGGCAGGCGCGATGGCACGGCCCATCGCTCAAGCGTGACCGATGACCACGCACGCGCCGGGTTCGACGCGCCGAGGCTCACGGTTCGCACCACTTCCAGTCGCCGTCCTCGCGGACGAAGTCGATGTCGTCGGGTTCGGCCCCGTGGTTCTCGATGACGGCCGTGGCGGCGATACCGCCGAACTCGATCGACTCGACCGTCAGTGCCAGCCGGCCGGCGATCTGACGTGCTTCGCGCAGTTCATCGGTGCTGAACTGGCTCTCCGTACGCAGGTCTGTGCAGATGAGCTGTCGCAACGCATCGAAGTCCCCGCCATTCCAGGCTTGTTCGAACTGACCGACGACGTCGCGCAACTGGCCTTCGTCTGACTTCTCATCCACCGTGGCAGTGGTGGGAGTTCCGGTGATGAGCCGCGACCTGGCGGTGGTCACGACGATCGTGGCCCCCACAACGGCAATGAGGAGGACGGCCGCGAGCCATTTGGTCGGACGCATGGGAGTGAGTGAAGCAAACAATCGCAAGAATGCGCGGAAAAAGGCAGACTTGAGCGGAACAGACTCAACCTTGACGGCGTTGAACAACGCGACAAGCATTTCTTTCTAGACGATCGGAGGTGTCGTGGACTCGTTCAATCCGACGACCAAGACCCAGGCTGCGCTGACCGCGGCGTTGCAGGCGGCAAGTTCCGCAGGCAACCCGCAGATCATGCCTGCCCATCTGTTGATGGCACTGCTCACTCAGAACGATGGCATTGCCGCCCCCTTGCTGGAGGCCGTCGGCGTCGACCCCGCGACCATTCGCACCGAGACGCAACGGCTCCTCGACCGGCTGCCCAGCGCCAGCGGCGCCAGCTCCCAGCCGAACTTGTCCCGCGAATCACTGTCCGCGATCACGGCCGCTCAGAACCTCGCCACCGAGATGGACGACGAGTACGTCTCGACCGAGCACCTGCTCGTCGGCCTGGCCACCGGCGACAGTGACACCGCCAAGCTGCTGACCGGCCACGGCGCGTCACCGCAGGCGCTGCGCGACGCGTTCGCCAAGGTGCGCGGCAGTGCCCGCGTCACCAGCCCCGACCCCGAGGCCACCTACCAGGCGCTGGAGAAGTACTCCACCGACCTGACCGAGCGCGCCCGCGAAGGCAAGCTCGACCCGGTCATCGGGCGCGACAACGAGATTCGTCGCGTCGTGCAGGTGCTCTCCCGTCGCACCAAGAACAACCCGGTGCTGATCGGCGAGCCCGGCGTCGGCAAGACCGCGATCGTCGAGGGCCTGGCCCAGCGCATCGTGGCCGGCGACGTGCCGGAGAGCCTGCGCGACAAGACCGTCGTATCGCTGGACCTCGGCTCGATGGTCGCCGGCGCGAAGTACCGCGGCGAGTTCGAGGAGCGGCTCAAGGCCGTGCTCGACGACATCAAGAACTCGGCCGGGCAGATCATCACGTTCATCGACGAGCTGCACACCATCGTCGGCGCGGGCGCGACCGGCGAGTCGGCGATGGACGCGGGCAACATGATCAAGCCGATGCTGGCCCGCGGCGAGCTGAGGCTGGTCGGCGCCACCACGCTCGACGAGTACCGCAAGTACATCGAGAAGGACGCGGCGCTGGAACGTCGTTTCCAGCAGGTGCTGGTGGGCGAACCGTCCGTCGAGGACACCGTCGGCATCCTGCGCGGCCTCAAGGACCGCTACGAGGTGCACCACGGCGTGCGCATCACCGACTCCGCGCTGGTTGCGGCGGCCACATTGAGCGACCGCTACATCACCGCGCGCTTCCTGCCCGACAAGGCCATCGACCTGGTCGACGAGGCCGCCTCCCGGCTGCGCATGGAGATCGACTCCCGGCCCGTCGAGATCGATGAGGTCGAGCGGCTCGTCCGCCGCCTCGAGATCGAGGAGATGGCGCTGGCGAAGGAGTCCGACGACGCCTCCAAGGATCGACTGGAGAAGCTGCGCGCCGAGCTCGCCGACTACAAGGAGAAGCTCGCCGAGCTCACCACCCGCTGGCAGAACGAGAAGAGCGCCATCGACGTCGTCCGTGAGCTCAAGGAGCAGCTGGACACGTTGCGTGGCGAGGCCGACCGGGCCGAGCGCGACGGCGACCTGGCCAAGGCCTCCGAGCTGCGCTACGGCCGCATCCCGGAAGTGGAGAAGAAGCTCGATGCGGCGCTGCCGCAGGCCGAGGCGCGCGAGAACGTCATGCTCAAAGAGGAGGTCGGCCCCGACGACATCGCGGACGTGGTGTCGGCGTGGACCGGCATTCCGGCCGGCCGGATGCTCGAGGGCGAGACCGCCAAGTTGCTGCGCATGGAGGACGAACTCGGCAAGCGGGTCGTCGGCCAGACCGAAGGCCGTGCAGGCGGTCTCGGACGCGGTGCGCCGCAGCCGGGCCGGCGTCGCCGACCCGAACCGTCCGACGGGCTCGTTCATGTTCCTCGGCCCCACCGGTGTCGGCAAGACCGAGTTGGCAAAGGCGTTGGCGGAGTTCCTCTTCGACGATGAACACGCCATGGTCCGCATCGACATGAGCGAGTACGGCGAGAAGCACTCGGTGGCCCGCCTTGTCGGTGCGCCTCCCGGCTACATCGGCTACGACCAGGGCGGTCAGCTGACCGAGGCGGTGCGACGGCGTCCGTACACGGTGATCCTGTTCGACGAGATCGAGAAGGCACATCCGGACGTGTTCGATGTGCTGCTGGCCGTGCTCGACGAGGGTCGGTTGACCGACGGCCAGGGACGCACGGTCGACTTCCGCAACACGATCCTGATCCTGACCTCGAACCTCGGCGCAGGAGGCACCGAGGAGCAGGTGATGGCCGCGGTGCGCTCGGCGTTCAAGCCCGAGTTCATCAACCGGCTCGACGACGTGATCGTCTTCGACGCTCTGCAGCCGGACGAACTTGTGCAGATCGTCGACATCCAGCTCCAGCAGTTGGACAAGCGGCTGGCCCAGCGCCGCCTGACCCTCGAGGTGTCGTTGCCCGCCAAGCAGTGGCTGGCCGAGCGCGGGTTCGACCCGCTCTACGGCGCGCGTCCGCTGCGGCGGCTGATCCAGCAGGCCATCGGCGACCAGCTCGCCAAGATGCTGCTGGCCGGCGACGTTCACGACGGCGACGTGGTGCCCGTCAATGTGAGCGCAGACGGCGACTCGTTGATCCTGGGCTGAGTGATCTCCGCCGAAACTGTATTCCAGCAGAGAAAGTTCGAGAGGGCTCCTGCTGGAATACAGTTTCGCGGGTGAAGGTCACCCCACAACCCGGTAAGCCCAATCTGCTCCTCGGCGCATACGACCTGGCGACGCTGGGTTACGGCGCCGAGGAGTTCTTCGTCTCGGGGACCGCGGCGTCCTATGCGACCGACGACCACGCGGAATACACCACCCGCATCGTGGTGTGCCGCCCGATCGACGACGCCGTGTTCAACGGCACCGTCATCGTCGAATGGCTCAATGTCAGCGGCGGGATCGACGCACCGGCAGTCTGGTTCATGGCGCATCGCGAGATCACCCGTGCGGGCTACGCATACGTAGCGGTCTCGGTGCAACAGGTGGGGGTCCAGGGCGGAGTCAGCCTGGTCGGCGCCGACATGTCATTGAAAGCGCAAGATCCCGAACGCTATTCGCGGCTGCACCACCCCGGCGACACGTTCTCCTACGACATCTACTCCCAGGTCGGCCGACTGATACGCGACGGAGCTGTCGACGGGCTCGAACCGGAAGCCGTTCTGGCGGTGGGGGAGTCGCAGTCAGCGGCGTTCCTGACGACCTACGTCAACGTCGTCGATCCGCTCGCAACGACCTACGACGGCTTCCTGGTGCATTCACGGTTTGGAAACGCCGCGCCGCTCGATGACACCAGCATCTTCGAGGAGACCGACGCGGTACTGCCAGCCGTGCCGTTCCGACCCGATCTGCGCGTTCCCGTCGTCACGGTAATCACCGAAACGGATCTAATCGGCGGCTTTCGAGTGGGCTATCACGCTGCGAGACAAGCTGATAACGAGTTCTTCCGGGCGTGGGAGATCCCCGGTGCCGCCCACGCGGACAACTACACCATCCGCGTCGGATTCATCGACAACGGATCAGTGGCGCTCGAAGCGATCGTCGCGGCGTACGCACCTACCAACGAACTGATGGGCACCCAGCTGTCGTACTGCATCAATTTCGCCCCGCAACACCACTACGTGCTGCAGGCGGCCATCGCGAGCCTGAACAACTGGGTCCGCACCGGTGAGCCCGCGCCCGCTGCACCCTCCATCGACCTGACCGACGGCGATCCACCTGAGCTGGATCTCGACGAGCACGGCCTTGCCAAGGGCGGTGTCCGCACGCCGTGGCTCGACGTGCCGATCGCGAAGACATCGGGCACGGCCCCGGATGAAAGCCCGATGTCGTTCATCTTCGGGTCGGGCGAACCGTTCGACGCCGCGGCGCTGGAGGCGCTCTATCCCGGCGGCGCGGCCGAGTACCTCGAACGCTTCACCGCGGCACTGGATTCCGCGATCGAGGCGGGTTTCATCGTGCCTGCCGACCGCTCGGAGATCCTCGAGCTCGCTGCAGCGACTTTCCCGGGGCAATCGACCTAGATCTGGAGTTGACCGACCTCGACCTCGCGGGTCTGGCCACCGTTGTCGAGGAACGCCCGCATCCGCTCGGCGGCCGCCGGGCTTGCGAGCGTCTCGCGGAACAACTGATCCTCGATGCGCAGTCCGGTGGTCGGGTCGCCCCCCGCGGCGTCCACCGCGCGCTTGGCCGCCGCCACGACGTCCGGCGGGAAGGACGCGATGCGCGCGGCCAGCGTGTCGACGTACGGACGCAACTCCTCGGGCGGCAGAGCCCGATTGACGTAGCCCCACGCCTCTGCGGTGGCTGCGTCGATGTCGTCGCAGCCGAGAATGACCTCCAAGGCGTGGGCGCGTCCGACCAGCCGGGCCAGGCGCTGGGTTCCGCCGCCGCCGGGGATGATGCCCAGCGCCACCTCCGGTTGAGCCAGCCGCGCCCTGCCGAGTGCGGCGAAGCGCATGTCGAAGGCGAGTGCCAGTTCGCTGCCGCCACCTCGGGCGATGCCCTCGATGACGGCGATGGTCGCCTTCGGCATGGTGCGGAACGCTTCTCCCAGCGCATGGAACGGGGAGATCTCGTCGTGCAACGACGTGTCGCCGGTGGGCAGCTGCTGGATCAGGGTGATGTCCGCGTGCGCCATGAAGAAGTCCGGATCGGCGGAATCCACGATGACCACGCGCACCGTATCGTCGTCGCCGACCTGCTGGGCGAACCGTGCCAGCTCGCCGATGAGGTTGATGTCCAGCAGATTGATCGGGGGGTTGTCCACTGTGGCGCGGCAGATGCCGTCCGCGACTGTGATCCGAAGTCGCTGGTAGTCGTCGTAGGCCATGTCTGAACGCTATGTGACGGGGTTGTGACTTGCTCGAGTTCGGAATTGAGGAGTACCTGCAAGTAGGCTAGGCGTAATGGTCCCGCTCTGGTTCACGCTGTCTGCACTCTGTTTCGTGGGTGCGGCGGTGCTGCTGTACGTCGACGTCGACCGTCGACGCGGCCTGGGCCGCCGCCGCAAGTCGTGGGCGAAGTCGCACGGTTTCGACTACGAGCACGAGTCGCACGACATCCTCAAGCGCTGGAAGCGCGGGGTGATGTCGACCGTCGGTGACATCTCCGCCAAGAACGTCGTGCTCGGGCAGATCCGCGGCGAGGCCGTGTTCATCTTCGACCTCGAAGACGTGGCGACGGTCATCGCGCTGCACCGCAAGGTCGGCACCAACGTCGTCGTCGACCTACGGCTCAAGGGAATCAAGGAGCCGCGGGAGAACGACATCTGGCTGCTCGGTGCGATCGGTCCGCGCATGGTCTATTCCACCAACCTCGACGCGGCGCGGCGCGCCTGCGATCGGCGGATGGTGACGTTCGCCCACACCGCGCCGGACTGCGCGGAGATCATGTGGAACGAGCAGCACTGGACGTTGGTGTCGATGCCGGTCACCAGTACACGGGCGCAGTGGGACGAGGGGCTGCGCACTGTGCGCCAGTTCAACGACCTGTTGCGCGTGCTGCCGCCGACCCCGCAGGCCAGCGCCGGGCAGTCCGTCACCCGTCGCAGCGGGTCGCCGAGCCGTCCGCTCAAGCCGGCACCCGCTCGTTCCGAGACACCCGTAGCCAGGGCCGAGGCGTCTTCGGGTCGTCCCACAGCCCTTCGGGCCCCTGCGCCCACCGCTCGCGAGGGGAGTGCCCCCAATACCCAGGCCCCCGCTCGTCCTGAAGTGGTTCGCCGCCCCGCGGCACCTCCGCAGCCGCCGTCGTCGCGCAACGGACGGCAGTCTCCGCACTATCAGCGGTAAGTAGTGTCTAGGGCATGTCACGCCCTGTCGCATTGATCACCGGACCGACGTCCGGGCTGGGCGCGGGATTCGCCCGCAGGTATGCCATCGACGGCTACGACCTGGTGCTGGTGGCCCGTGACGCCACGCGGCTCGAGCGCCTCGCCGCCGAACTGCACGACGAGGCGGGCGCAAACGTCGAGGTGCTCGTCGCCGACCTGGCGGATGCCGCCGACCGGGCGAAGGTGGCCGACCGCCTTGCCACCGGCGTGCGGGTGCTGGTCAACAATGCGGGGTTCGGCACCTCCGGCGAGTTCTGGACGGCCGACCTCGCGCTCCTGCAGTCGCAACTGGACGTCAACGTCACCGCCGTCATGCAGCTGACGCACGCGGCGATGCCGTCGATGCTCGCCGCGGGCGAGGGCACCGTGATCAACGTCGCCAGCGTGGCCGGACTGCTGCCGGGACGCGGCTCGACGTACTCGGCGTCCAAGGCGTGGGTGATCGCGTTCTCGGAGGGCCTGGCCAACGGTCTGGGCGACCGCGGGGTCGGCGTGCACGCCCTGTGCCCCGGCTTCGTGCACACCGAATTTCACGAACGGGCGGGCATCGACATGGCGAACATACCGTCGTTCCTGTGGCTGGAGGTGGACGACGTGGTTCGCGAAACGATGGCAGACGTCGCCAAGGGCAAGGTCGTGATCGTTCCGGGGTTGCAGTACAAGGCACTCACCACCGGCGGCCGCATGGTGCCACGAAACCTGGTGCGGGCCATGACGAAAGTCGTCGGCCGCGGCAGGGACAGAACTTGAGCCAGACCTGAGTGTCCGTGCGTTCATTCGTCGCGACCCTGGTGGCGGTCGTCCTGGTGGCCTCAGCGTGCTCCAGTGACGACGACGCCGCCGACCCCTACGCCGCACAGACCGCCGCGATCGGCGGATCTCTCGCGATCCTGGGCTGGAACATGTCGGTGTCGAACCTGCGTTTCGACGGCGACGACGTGCTGGTCGATGTAGAAGCCTCTCCATCGGGCAGCGGTGCGCATGCCGATCCGAAGGATCTGCGGTTCGGGCTCTACGGCGCATTGGCGCATCCGCTGGAGGCCAACGCGATCGGCGGCTGTCGCGATATGACAGACCTTGGCACACAACCGTTGTCGGCGCCGACGCCCGACAGGCTCACCGGCACGGTGTGTCTGGGGCCGCAGCGGGACCAGTCCCAGGTGCGCGGGGTGTATGTGTATTCCACTCGTGACCGGATGGCGGGCACCACCACGGCCCGCCCCGCGGCGTTCCCGGTCGGCCTGCCGCAGACCAAGGACAACGACACCGGTCTGTCGCTGCGGACCACCAGCGTGGACGCATTCCGCGCGGACGGGGCCATGCTCGACCCCACCGCACTGGGCGACCCCAACGCGTTCACCGGCGGTGGCTACATGCTGCTGGGGCTCGAGATCGATGGTCTGGCAACGCAATACCGAGAGGTGTCAGTGCGCCGCGGCGGACCCACGATGGTATTGATGTCCCCGACGCTGCCGGTGCCCGGGCTGAGCCACGCATGCGACGTCTACGGTGCGTCGGTGCTGGTGCTGCCCGACACCTCCCGCGACGCCGTTGCGGTGAGCGTGACACTGTGCACGCAGGGGGACATCAACGCCGCGCTGCTCTATCCGACCCTGTCACTGGTCGGCACGCATGCGGGGTTATGGACGACGGATGAGTGAGCGCGATGTCGCCGGCCGGGCCACTCCGGGGCCGACCGAATGGGGGGAGAACCCCGGTGTCGGCCCGTGGCAGGGCCCGCCTCCCGACGACCCGCGCTACGACCCCACGCTGCTGCGCGACGGTGACACCCGCAATGTTGTTGACGCGTACCGCTATTGGACGCGGGAAGCGATCATCGCCGACATCGACGGGCGCAGGCACCCGTTACACATCGCGATCGAGAACTTCGGCAACGACGCCAACATCGGCGCGGTGGTCCGTACGTCCAATGCGTTCGCGGTGGACACCGTCCACATCGTCGGGCGGCGCCGCTGGAACCGGCGCGGGGCGATGGTGACCGACCGCTATCAACGACTGCGCCATCACGACACCACCGCCGAACTGCTGGAGTTCGCCACCGATGCGCGGCTGACCGTCGTCGCCGTCGACAACGTGCCCGGCGCCGCGCGCCTGGAATCGACGTCGCTGCCGCGGGAGTGCCTGTTGATATTCGGTCAGGAGGGACCGGGCATCACCGACGAGGCCAAGGCCGGTGCCGCGCTCACGGTGTCCATCGCCCAGTTCGGCTCGACCCGCAGCATCAATGCCGGCGTCGCCGCCGGCATCGCCATGCACGCCTGGATCGCTCAACATGGGGACATTTCGAAGGCCTGGTAGGGCAGGATCAAAGCCATGGATCAGCTATGGGCCAACCGCGCTGCCAGCGCTGAGGCCGCGATCACCGCGCGGCATCTGAAAAGTCTGTGGGGAGTGCCGGGAACCCAGCTGGGTGTCGTCGCCTGGCCGGCGACGCGCAAATACCGGAGGTTCGGCACCTGGCACTACTGGTGGCAGGCCCACCTGCTGGACTGCCTGGTGGACGCACATATGCGCGATCCGCAGCCCGAACGGGAGCAGAGGATCGCCCGGCAGATCCGGGGACACCGGTTGCGCAACAACCTGCGTTGGACCAACGACTACTACGACGACATGGCGTGGCTGGCGATCGCTCTCGAACGTGCCGAGCGGCTGGTGGGTGTCGGGCGGCCGAAGGCGCTGGACAAGCTGTCCGAGCAGTTCCTCAACGCATGGGTGCCCGAGGACGGCGGCGGAATACCCTGGCGCAAGCAGGACCAGTTCTTCAACGCCCCCGCGAATGGTCCGGCCGCGATCTTCCTGGCGCGCCATGACCGGCTTCGGCGGGCCCAGCAGATGTCGGACTGGCTCGACGAGACGCTGATCGACCCGGAGACCCATCTGGTGTTCGACGGCATCAAGGGTGGGTCGATGGTGCGGGCGCAGTACACCTACTGCCAGGGTGTGGTGCTGGGACTGGAAACCGAACTCGCGGTGCGCACCGAGGACGCCGACCACGCCAAGCGTGTGCATCGGCTCGTTGCCGCCGTGCGCGACAACATGGCGCCCGAGGGCGTCATCCGGGGTGCGGGGGGCGGGGACGGCGGGCTGTTCAACGGCATCCTGGCGCGGTACCTCGCGCTGGTGGCCACCGCGCTGCCCCAGAACGACGCCGACGACGCCGCGGCCCGCGACACCGCCAAGACTCTGGTGCTGACGTCGGCGGAGTCGGTATGGGACAACCGCCAGACCGTCGACAGCCTGCCGCTGTTCGCCGCGTTCTGGGATCGCACCGCCGAGATTCCCACCGTCGCAAGCACGGAAGCCGAGTTCGTCGAGGGCGCGGTCAACGCATCGGAGATCCCCGAGCGCGACCTGTCCGTGCAGCTGTCGGGCTGGATGCTGATGGAAGCGGCCCACGCGGTATCCGAAACGTGACGTCGGAGTCGGTCCCACGGCTGATTCGCCTGTTACCCACGCGGTTGCACCGCGACCCCAAGGCGATGAAGGCCGGGGAGAACGCCGCGGCGGGTCTACTTCTGGCGTTCACCCTCATCGCGATCATCTGGGCCAATTCGCCATGGGCGGACAGCTATTGGAGCCTGCTGGACACCCATGCGGGGGTTTCGTTCGGCGAGCACCACTTCGACATGAGCGTCAAGCATCTGATCAACGACGGCCTCATGACGTTCTTCTTCTTCATCGTCGGCCTGGAGGTGACGCGCGAGTTCGCCATCGGCGAGCTCACCGACCGGTCCAGGGCTGCGGTGCCCGTCGTCGCAGCGATCGCCGGACTCGCGATACCCGCAGGCATCTTCCTGCTGCTCAACCCGTCCGGTGAGAATGCCCACGCTTGGGGTGTGGTGATCTCCACCGACACCGCGTTCCTCATCGGTGCACTCGCCGTCATCAAGCCGAAATTCCCCGGCCGGCTGAGGATCTTCCTGCTGACTCTGGCCGTCGTCGACGACGTGGGCGCCCTGATCGTGATCGCGGTGTTCTACTCGGACGCCATTGCGGTGATGCCGTTGGCGGTGGCGGGGCTGCTGCTCATCGCGCTGGCGCTGGTGCGATTCATGCCCGTGCTCCGCGGACCGGCGTACGCGGTTCTGGGATTCGCGCTGTGGGTCGCGTTGTTCATGGCGGGCATCCATCCGACGCTCGCAGGCGTCGCCGTTGCGCTGCTGATCCCGGTGTTCGCGCCCGAGCGCAAGCAGGTCGAAGATGCCGTCGAGGTGATCCGGGCATTCCGGCAGTCACCGAATTCTGCGTACGCCCGCACCGCCACCCGCCGTCTGCGCCAGACGATTTCGATCAACGAGCGACTGCAGACCGATGTCGGGCCGTACGTGTCATTCGTGGTGCTGCCGCTGTTCGCGTTGGTCAACGCCGGAGTCCGGCTGGACGCGGCCGGCCTGGCGGCCGCGGTGCGCTCGCCGCTGACGTGGGGCATCGTCGCCGGTCTGGTGGTCGGCAAGTTCGTCGGCATCACCGGTGCGACGTGGTTGATGAACCGCACGGGCCTCGGCCAGCTGGCGCCCGGGCTTCGGCTGCGCCGAGTGGCGGGCGGTGCTGCCCTGTCCGGAATCGGTTTCACCATCTCGCTTTTCATCGTCGACATCGCGATCAGCGAACCGGCCCGACAGGACCAGGCACGCATCGGCGTCATCGCCGCATCGGTCGTGGCCTTCGTCGCCGGCTGGGCGATCTTTCACATCACCGATCTGGTCAGTCCTCCCGAACCCATCGGCCTCAAGCTCATTCGCGCCGTCGATCCCGATCGGGACCACATCCGCGGCCATCGCGATGCCCCACTCACACTCGTGGAGTACGGAGATTACGAATGCCCCTTCTGCAGCCGTGCCACGGGTGCCATCGATGAGGTGCGAGCGCATTTCGGTGACCAATTGCGCTACGTGTGGCGTCACCTACCCCTGGAACGGGTGCACCCCCGCGCCTTCGATGCCGCGCGGGCCGCAGAGGCGGCCGGGCTGCAGGGCAAGTACTTCGAGATGGGGATGCAACTGTTCGATCACCAGGACGACCTTGAGTGGTCGGATATCTATCGCTACGCCAACTCGGTCGGGCTCGATCTCGAGCAGTTCGACGAAGACGTGCGTGTGCATCCGACGAAGGTGCTGCATCGCGTGCAGGACGACGCCCAGGACGCCGAGGTGATGGACCTCAACTCGACGCCGACGTTCTTCGTCAACGGCAAGCGGCACAGGGGTCCGTGGGATTCGGCCAGCCTGATCCGGGCGCTGGAGGCGAGTCGCTCGGAGTCCTAACTCCACAGGGTCACGTGGATCTTGGGCCGGAAACGGGTGACTCCAACGCCCGCGCCGCGGAGCATCGCCTGGGTGCAGCGCGGGGTGGTGATGAAGCGGACAAGCTCCGATGCCGCCGGCTGACGCGCCGCTGGTGTCAACGTCAACGCGCACCATTCGCCTGGCGCCTGCAGACCCGGTCCCTTGATGTGGACCAGGCGCCCGTTGGCCAGGTCTTTGCCCACGGAAAAGCCGATCGCCAGCGTGACACCCCCGACGCGCTGCACCTCCTCGAGCGCTGCCGCATCGCTTTGGAAGATCCGCTGCTGTGACTCTGGGATGGCCAAATCCCGTAATATCGCCGCGATTTCGCCGTCGGCGCTGCCCGCGGATGGGCCGAGCATCCAACGTTGTTCGCGCAGTAGAGCGGGCGTCGGGGAATGGGCTGCGAGCGGGCTGTGCGGTTCGGCGACCGTGAGTATCTGATACTTCAGGAACGGCCGGACTGCGATGGACCCGTCGGGCGACGCGTCATCACGGGCAGGTCCAAGCGCGATATCGACTGCGCGCGAGGTGATGAGCTCACGGAACCGCGCGGCCGGATGAACGCTCAGTTCGACGGACAAGTCGTTGGCGCGTGACGAAAACAGTTCGATCAGACCCGGCGCCGCGTGCTCGGCGAATGCACTCGATGCGGCGATGCGCAGCAGCCGCCGGCCGTGGGCCGCCTCGGTGACCTCAATCGCGGTCTGCTGTTGCAGGCCGAGGATTTCAATCGCCCGACTCGCAAGGCGCAGACCGCCCGGCGTGAACGCGAGCCCCGCCGACGTCCGGGCGAACAGCGGGTCGTCGAGTTCCTTGCGTAACTGCGCGACGTGCATGGATACCCCAGCGTCCGAGACGCCGAGTTCCTGTGCCGCCGCGCGGACGGACCCCAACCGCACCACGGCCGAAAAGGCCCGAAGCTGAGCCGGCGTCACAGATTGAGCCTACGTCGGGGCGAGTTAAGCGATTACTTAACTCGATATTGACGGGCCTGCCATTACCGGCCGAGACTGGTCCCACAGCCCTTAGATGTGAGGTCGGTCACATGCAGGTACCTGGACCTTTCGAATACGAGCGTGCCACCAGCGTGGACCACGCAGTCGGACTTCTGGACCGCTTGGGCGAAGGAGCTCTGATCGTTGCCGGCGGGCACAGCCTGCTGCCGATGATGAAGCTGCGCATCGCCAACCCCGAATACCTGGTCGACATCAACGACCTGGCGGCCGAGCTCGGGTACATCACCGTCGAGCCGAGGCAGGTGCGGATCGGCGCGATGGCGCGGCACCGGCAGGTGCTGGAAAGCGACGAGCTGACCGCGGTGTGTCCGATATTTCGGGACGCGGAACTGCTGATCGCCGATCCCGTGGTGCGAAACCGGGGCACCGTTGGCGGGTCGCTGTGCCAGGCGGATCCGGCCGAGGACCTGACGACGGTGTGTTCGGTGCTTGACGCCATCTGCGTGGCCCGCGGGACCACGGGGTCGCGCGAGATTTCGATCGACGACTTCCTGGAAGGCCCTTATGAGACGGCCCTGGCGCACAACGAGATGCTGATGGAACTGCGTATCCCATTGCGGCCCAACACTTCCAGTGCCTACGCCAAGGTCGAGCGGCGGATCGGCGACTGGGCGGTGACTGCGGCCGGCGCCTCGGTCACCGTCGAGGACGGCACTGTGACCGCCGCCCGACTCGGGTTGACGGCCGTGAACCCCGATGCCGCTGGACTCGCCGCCGTCGCTGACGCACTTGTCGGCAGACCGCCGACAGATGAGGTGTTCGCCGAGGCCGGCCGTCACGCGGCCCAAGCCTGCGCGCCGGCCAGCGATATGCGGGGCAGCGCGGAATACAAGCGCCACCTGGCAGGCGAATTGACATTTCGGACGTTGCATGCGGCCGCCGAACGCGTAGAGGTGCGCTGTCGACCAACGCACCCGGAAAGGCATAACTCATGCAGGTGACCATGACCGTCAACGGCGAGCCGATCGCCGCCGACGTCGAACCGCGGATGCTGCTGGTGCACTTTCTGCGCGACGAGTTGCGGTTGACCGGAACCCACTGGGGTTGCGACACCAGCAACTGCGGCACCTGTGTGGTCGACATCGACGGTGAACCGGTGAAATCCTGCACGATCCTCGCGGCGATGACGTCCGGCCACAGCGTCCGCACCGTCGAGGGGCTGGAGACCGATGGGCAACTCGATCCCGTCCAAGAGGGATTCATGCAGTGTCACGGGCTGCAGTGCGGGTTCTGCACGCCCGGCATGATGATCACCGCGCGGGCACTGCTCGACCGGGTGCCCGATCCCGACGAGGACACCATCCGGACGGCCATCTCGGGCCAGATCTGCCGCTGTACCGGCTACACCACCATCGTGCGGTCCATCCAATGGGCGGCCAGACATGCCAACGGCCGCGTCGTCGACCCGGGACCGAGCGAGGACGACTTCGCGCCCGAGGCGCAGACCGACGACACCATGGGTCCCGAAGCGGGCGAGCACATCATCGAAACGGGGAGCCCGTCATGACAGCTGTGGAGACGAGGCAGGAAGAACTGGCCGACAACGACCAGAAGCCGTGCGGGCACGGCCGGATGTTACGAAAGGAAGACCCCCGGTTCATCCGGGGCCGCGGCAATTACGTCGACGACGTCAGCCTGCCGGGCATGCTGCACCTGGCCATCCTGCGGTCGCCGTACGCCCACGCCCGCATCGTCGGCATCGATGTCTCTGCGGCCCAAGCACATCCGAAGGTCAAGGCCGTTGTCACCGGTGCCGACCTGGCTGAAAAAGGCCTGGCGTGGATGCCGACTTTGTCCAACGACGTGCAGGCCGTACTGGCCACCGACAAGGTGCGGTTCCAAGGCCAGGAGGTGGCGTTCGTCGTCGCCGAAGACCGGTATACCGCACGGGATGCGTTGGAGCTCATCGACGTCGAATACGACCCGCTCGATCCTGTGATCGACGCGCGCAAGGCACTCGATCCGGACGCGCCGGTGATCCGCACCGACCTGGACGGCAAGACCGACAACCACTGCTTCGACTGGCAGACCGGCGATGCCGCGGCAACCGAGGCGGCTTTCGCGAAGGCCGACTTCGTCGTCAAGCAGGAGATCGTCTATCCCCGGGTGCATCCCGCACCGATGGAGACCTGCGGAGCGGTCGCCGACCTCGACCCGGTGAGCGGCAAGCTGACACTGTGGTCGACCAGCCAGGCGCCGCATGCACATCGGACGCTGTATGCGTTGGTTGCCGGCCTGCCTGAGCACAAGATCCGGGTCATCTCGCCTGACATCGGCGGTGGGTTCGGTAACAAGGTGCCGATCTACCCGGGCTACGTCTGCGCGATCGTTGGATCGTTGCTGTTGGGCAAACCGGTGAAATGGATGGAGGATCGCAGTGAGAACCTGACCAGCACCGGGTTCGCGCGCGACTACATCATGGTCGGTGAGATCGCGGCCACCAAGGACGGCAAGATCCTGGCCATCCGGTCCAATGTGCTGGCCGACCATGGCGCGTTCAACGGTACGGCCGCACCGGTGAAGTACCCGGCCGGCTTCTTCGGGGTATTCACCGGAAGCTACGACATCGAGGCGGCCTACTGCCACATGACCGCGGTGTACACCAACAAGGCGCCGGGCGGGGTGGCGTACGCCTGCTCGTTCCGCATCACCGAGGCGGTCTACTTCGTGGAACGGCTTGTGGACTGTCTCGCCTACGAGCTCAAGATGGACCCCGCCGAGCTGCGGCTGTCGAACCTGTTGAAACCGGAGCAGTTTCCCTACACGTCCAAGACCGGTTGGGTTTACGACTCTGGTGACTACGAGAAGACCATGCGGCTGGCGATGGACATGATCGGCTACGACGCGCTGCGCCGAGAACAGAAGGAGCGCCGTGAGCGCGGCGAGTTGATGGGCATCGGCATGTCGTTCTTCACCGAGGCGGTCGGCGCGGGCCCGCGGAAGGACATGGACATCCTGGGGCTCGGCATGGCCGACGGCTGCGAGCTACGGGTTCATCCGACAGGCAAAGCCGTTGTGCGGCTCTCGGTTCAGACCCAGGGCCAGGGACACGAAACCACGTTCGCGCAGATCGTCGCCGAGGAGCTCGGCATCCCGCCCGACGACATTGACGTGGTGCACGGCGACACCGACCAGACCCCGTTCGGGCTGGGCACCTACGGGAGTCGGTCGACTCCTGTATCAGGTGCGGCCGCCGCTCTTGTGGCGCGCAAGGTCCGCGACAAGGCGAAGATCATCGCCTCCGGCATGCTCGAGGCCTCGATCGCCGACCTGGAATGGGACAAGGGCAGCTTCAGGGTCAAGGGCGACCCGTCCGCATCGGTGACCATCCAGGACATCGCGATGCGCGCGCACGGCGCAGGCGACCTGCCCGAGGGTCTCGAAGGCGGTTTGGATGCCCAGATTTGTTACAACCCAGAGAATCTGACGTATCCCTATGGTGCGTACTTCTGCGTCGTCGACATCGATCCGGGAACAGCGGTAGTAAAGGTACGCCGGTTCCTGGCTGTCGACGACTGCGGTACCCGGATCAACCCGATGATCATCGAGGGGCAGATACATGGCGGCATCACAGACGGCATCGGCATGGCGCTGATGGAGATGATCGCCTTCGACGAGGATGGCAATTGCCTGGGCGGCTCACTGATGGATTACCTCATCCCGACCGCCGTGGAGGTACCGAACCTGGAGACCGGATTCACGACGACGCCGTCCCCACACCATCCGATCGGAGCCAAGGGAGTCGGGGAGTCGGCGACGGTCGGCTCGCCGCCCGCGGTGGTCAACGCCGTCGTGGATGCGTTGGCGCCGTTCGGGGTTCGGCACGCGGACATGCCGCTGACACCGTCGCGGGTGTGGGAGGCGATGCAGGGCAGAGCTACGCCGCCGATCTAGGGAGCACCACGATGATGATTAGCGAGCGCGTCACTCAACTGCGGCGCGCACGGACGCCGTTCGTCCACGCCACCGTGGTGCGCGCACAGCAGCCGACCTCGGCTCACCCTGGTGACGAGGCAATCCTGTTGTCCGACGGAACAATCGAGGGATTTGTCGGCGGTGAGTGCGCCCAGAGCTCGGTCCGCAAGGCCGGCTTGGGCGCACTGCAGGCGGGCGAGAGCGTGCTGTTGCGGGTGCTGCCCGACGGCGACGTGCACTTCCCGGAGGCGCGGGGTGCGTGCGTCGTCGTCAATCACTGTCTGTCCGGCGGGGCGCTTGAGATCTTCCTCGCGCCCGAAGTTCCCGGGCCGTTGATCGGGATCCGCGGCGCCACCCCGATCGCCGACGCCCTCGCCGACATGTGCATGGTGCTCGGCTACGACGTGGCACGGGACGGTGACGAGGCTTCGGCGACCGCGGTGGTGATCGCCACCCACGGTGGGCCGGAAGCCGAGAACATCCGGGCGGCACTGGATGCCGGTGTTGGCTACGTGGGACTAGTGGCAAGCAAGACCCGCGGCGGCGCAATCCTTGCCCAGCTCGAGCTCACCGATGCCGAGCGGCAGCGGGTGCACACCCCGGTCGGGCTGCCGATCGGCGCAAAGACGCCGCCCGAGATCGCCGTTTCGATACTGGCCGAGGTCATTCGCGGTATCCGAGTCAACGGACTGGAACCATGCCCCGGTCACAGGTGACCGGCGTCGTGTTGGCAGCGGGTGGTTCACGCCGGCTGGGCACCCCAAAACAACTGTTGCCGCTTGGCGATACCACGGTGCTGGGGGCCACCGTCGCGGTCGCCCGAAGCTGCCCGTTCGACCAGCTGATCGTCACCCTCGGTGGCGCGTCCGACGCCATCAGGCATGCGGTGCCGCTCGATGACGTCGACATCGTGATCGCCGACGACCCCACGTCGGGCTGTTCGTCGTCGCTGCGGACGGCGCTACCGTGGGTGGATCAGCGCGCCGACGGCATCGTGCTCATGCTGGGCGATCAGCCCAGGGTGGCACGCTCGACGGTGACGAAACTGATCGCGTCCGCACGTGGTGCACCGATCGCGGTGTGCCGGTACAGCGACGGAATCGGTCACCCGTTCTGGCTGGGCCGCAAGGTGTTCAGCGACCTCGCAGAGATGCACGGCGACAAGGGTGTGTGGCGGATGATCGAGTCCGGTCGGTACGACGTGCGTCGCGTTCCCATCGACGACGTAATACCGCTCGATGTCGACACCTGGGACGACTATGAGCGCCTGCTCGCATCGGTGGCGCAATGACCCGACCATCGGCCCTGTTCGCCGATGTCGACGACGTCGTCCGTCGCTTCGACTCCCATGATTACCTGCTGGACACTGGCACGGCGTCCGCGATCTACCTGGCGGTCACGCTCGGGCGTCCGCTGCTGCTGGAGGGTGAACCCGGGGTCGGCAAGACGACTGCGGCCAAGGTCCTTGCGGATGTGGTGGATGCGCCGCTGCTGCGCCTGCAGTGCTACGAAGGTCTGACCGCTGCCGAGGCGCTCTACGACTGGAACTACCAGCGTCAGCTGCTGTCCATCCGACTGGCCGAGGCGCGCGGCAGTGGGATCGACGAGTCCGACCTGTACACCGAGGCGTATCTGGTGGACCGGCCGATCCTGCAGTGCGTTCGATACCGAGGCCCCGGCGCCGCGATCCTGCTGATCGACGAGATCGACCGCGCAGAAGATGAATTCGAGGCGCTCCTGCTGGAGTTCCTGGGTGAAGCCGCCGTCACAGTGCCGGAATTGGGCACCTTTGTCGCCGACCGGCCGCCGATCGTGGTGCTCACCTCCAACCGCAGCCGTGATCTGCACGACGCGCTGCGGCGGCGGTGTCTGTACCACTGGATCGACTACCCGGACCCGGTGCGCGCGGCGAATATCGTGCGTCGCACTGTGCCCGGTGCAGGCGCCCCTCTGATCGAGCACGCCGCCCAGTTCGTAGGCGGGACAAGGAGACTTGACCTCGACAAGCCCCCGGGCGTGGCAGAAACGATCGACTGGGTCGCCGCCCTCGTCGCGCTCGGGGTGACCGACCTTGTCACCGCTGGCACCGAACGCGGTCTGGCCAGCCTGGGCGCGCTGGCGAAGACTCCCGATGACCGCGCGCTGATCGGTGACGCGTTCGCGGAATTCAGCTCCAATTGAGAGGGAATGCTTGATGAAGATCGCCAACGAGTTCACCGTCAGTGTCCCGATCGAGGACGCCTGGCATGTTCTGACCGACCTCGAACAGGTTATCCCGCTGATGCCGGGAGCACAGATGACGGGCCGTGACGGCGACGACGTGCTCGGCAAGGTCAAAATCAAGGTTGGCCCGGTGACGAGTGAGTTCAGCGGCAAGGTGCGCTTTGTCGAACAGAATCGTGACGAGCACCGCGCGGTCATCGACGGTAAGGGCAAGGAGGCGCGCGGCACAGGCAACGCTGCCGCGACCGTCACCGCCCAGTTGCACGACGCGGGCGACCACACCCGGGTCACCGTAGACACCAACCTGAAGGTGGTAGGCAAGCTCGCGCAGTTCGGAAGCAGTATGTTGCAACAAGTTTCGGAGAAGTTGCTCGGCCAGTTCGTCGAGGCCCTGGAGGCGAAGCTGGCTGCCGACAAGGCCGTAAGGCCCGCGCCGGAACACGACGGTGCTGCGCCCGTCACGGATCTCGTCCCGCCCCAGCCCAAGTCGGAAGCCATCGACCTACTCGAACTCGCCGGCGGTGGTGCCTTGAAGAAGTACGGTCCGCCGGTGCTCGGTGCGTTCATGTTCGCGGCTGTCCTGTTTACGCTGGGGCGCTTGCGTATCGCGCGAAAGGCACGGCCCGCGAACCGATGACCACGCCGTATCTGCTGCGTGGCGTCGACATCGCCGCCTTCGCCGTCGCGCTGGTGGATCGGCTACACAGCGATGGTGTGGCGGTCTCCGCCAGCGGCCCAATGGGATTCGTCGATGTGCTGCGACGCGGATGGCCCGGTACGCGAACGCAGCTGTACTGGGCGGCGCGGCTGACCCTGGTGAACCGCGTCGAGGACATCGCGGCGTTCGACGCCGTGTTCGAGGCGGTGTTCGCCGACGCCGTGCTCGGCATGGATCCGCCGGGGCTCAAGCCGAGCCTCGGCACCACGGCCGCGGCCGACGCAGGTGTGCCCGGCCGCCAGGAGGCCGTCGCTGAAGGCGGACTGCCGTGGAGCACTCTGCCCGCATCGGTGACAGCGACCGACACCCATGACGGCGAGCTGGGCATCCCCGACACCCTGCCCAGCCGGATCGTGGCACGTGCCGACGAACCGTTCGATCGATTCGATCCGGAGGAGCTCCGGCTGCTCGGTCGGTGGCTGGAACAGTCCGTCGTGCGCTGGCCGCAGCGCCGCAGCATGCGCCGTGAGCCGCACCGCCACGGCAAGCGTATCGATCTGCGGGCGACCATGAAGCAGTCGCGCGCGACGGGCTGGGAGACGATGCGTGTCGCGCGCACCCGCGCGCGTGCGCATCCCCGTCGCGTGGTGCTCATGTGCGACGTCAGCCGCTCGATGCAGCCCTACGCCACCATCTATCTGCACCTGATGCGTGCTGCGGCCCTGCGGCAGAGTGGGATTCGCCCCGAAGTGTTCGCGTTCTCGACGTCGCTCACCCGGCTGACAGCTGCGCTGTCGCACCGTTCCGCGGAGGTAGCTCTGGCCAGGGCCAACGCCAAGGTCACTGACCGGTACGGCGGAACGCGCCTCGGCCACTGCGTGGGGGAGTTGCTGTCGGCGCCGCACGGCAATGCGCTACGCGGCGCGGTGGTGATCATCGCCTCTGACGGTTGGGACAGCGATCCCCCGGAAGTTCTCGATCGGGCGCTGGCGCGGGTGCGTCGGCGCGCTCAGACGCTGGTCTGGCTCAATCCGCGCGCCGCGCACCCCGACTTCCGCCCGCTGGCCGGTTCGATGGTCGCCGCAATGCCGTACTGCGATCACTTTCTGCCGGCACACTCACTCACCGGGCTGAAGGGGTTGTTCGCCGTACTCGCCGAACAGACAGGACACTAGGAGGGCTGCTCGGTCGCGTTCGGAGCGGCCTCGCCCGCGGCCCTCTTGGCCGCCCGGCGGCGCTTGAAGTACTCGATGAACATCGGGGCGATGGAAGCCAACACGATCGCGATGAAGATCGGTTCGAGGAGTTTCTGAATGATCTCGAACTGGCCGAGCCAGTACCCGAGCAGCACCAGCCCGACGCCCCAGACGACGGCACCCAGGATGTTGAAGAGCGCGAACACCGGGTAGCTCATCCGGGCGGCACCGGCGACCAGCGGCGCGAGCGTCCGCACGATCGGCACGAACCGGGCGATCACGATGGCGAACGGGCCGCGCTGTTCGAAGAATGCGTGCGCCTCGTCGAGGTAGTGCTGCTTGAGTAGCTTCGCGTCCGGCTTGAACATCGCGGTGCCGATGTTGCGGCCGATCCAGTAGCCGACCTGACCGCCGAGGATGGCGGCGATCGGGATGAAGACCAGCAGCTGCCAGAGCTGGAAGTTGACGACCTGCCCGCCCTCTTCCGCAATCGCGGCCGTGCCCGCGGCGAGCATGCCTGCGACGAACAGCAGCGAATCGCCGGGCAGGATCGGGAACAACAGCCCGGACTCGACGAAGATGACCACGAGCATCCCCACCAGCGCCCAGGTACCGAAGTAACCGAGCAGCTTCATCGGATCCAGGAAATCCGGCATGAGCGCCAGCTGGGTGGAAGCCGCTGTGAGGGCCGTCGTCATAAGGCCCCAAGATACCGGTCACCGATTGCCCGACCCGAAGCGCAGATATCTCGCCGCCCGGATTCGCCGTGATTAGGGTCGGAGGTATGCCCACGCACAAGGCCGTACACGTTGCGTCCGCAGGCGCTGAATTCACTCTCGCCGACGTCGAAACCCCATCACCGGCGCGCGACCACGTCCGCATCAACGTCGCCGCCTGCGGTGTGTGCGGAACCGACCAAGGTGTCGTCCACGGCGGCTTTCCCGACATGACGTGGCCGGTGACACCGGGACACGAAGCGGCGGGCACGATTGCCGAACTCGGCGAGGGCGTCGAGGACTTCGCCGTCGGCGACCGGGTCGCGGTCGGATGGTTCGGCGGGAACTGCAATAAGTGCGTGCCTTGTCGCAAGGGCAAGTTCATGCAGTGCGTCAACTTCGAGGTACCCAGCCTGGCGTACCCCGGCGGCTATGCGGAATCGATCGTCGCACCCACGACGGCACTGGCCCGCGTACCTGATGCCCTGTCCTTTGCCGAGGCCGCCCCGATGGGCTGCGCGGGTGTGACCACGTTCAACGCGCTCCGGCGAACGGAGGCCGTGGCGGGCGATCTCGTGGCCGTGCTCGGCATCGGCGGACTCGGACATCTCGGCGTGCAGTGGGCCAGGGCCATGGGCTTCGAGACGGTCGCCATCGCCCGTGGCGCCAACAAGGCCGAGGACGCCAAAAAGCTTGGTGCGCATCACTACATCGACTCGACGGCCGAGGATGTCGCGGCCGCACTGCAGGATCTCGGCGGTGCGACGGTGGTCCTCGCCACCGCCGCGAATTCGGCGGCGATCGGTCAGACCGTGGGTGGTCTCGGCCCCGAAGGCGAGCTGGTGGTCGTCGGGGTGACCGCCGATCCGCATGCCGATCAGCCCGCTGGACCTGATCCTGGCCGGACGCCGCGTCAGCGGGCATCCGTCGGGCACGTCACGAGACGTGGAGGAGACGATGCACTTCGCCGTGCAGTCGGGGGTGCGCGCGTGGATCGAGGAACGGCCGCTGGCCCAAGCCTCGGAGGCCTATACCGCGATGCAGGAGGGGCGTGTGCGGTACCGAGGGGTCTTGACCATGTGAGGTCGCGCGGTTCCTGAGATACTCGCAGAACGCCCGGATCGCCGAGAGGAATGTTCATGCCCATCGCAACACCCGAGGTCTACGCCGAGATGCTCGGCCGGGCCAAGGAGCATTCCTTCGCGTTTCCCGCCATCAACTGTGTGGGCTCGGAATCCGTCAACGCTGCCATCAAGGGCTTCGCGGATGCAGGTAGCGACGGAATCATCCAGTTCTCCACCGGCGGCGCCGAGTTCGCGTCGGGCCTGGGCATCAAGGAGATGGTGACCGGCGCGGTCGCCCTGGCGGAGTTCGCCCACATCGTCGCCGCCAAATACCCGATCTCGGTAGCTCTGCACACCGACCACTGCCCCAAGGACAAGCTCGACACCTACGTCCGGCCGCTGCTGGCGATCTCCGGCGAGCGGGTCGCCAAGGGGCAGAACCCGCTGTTCCAGTCGCACATGTGGGACGGATCGGCCGTGCCGATCGACGACAACCTCGAGATCGCCAAGGAACTGCTGAAGATCGCCGCCGAGGCCAAGATCGTGCTCGAGATCGAGATCGGCGTGGTCGGCGGCGAGGAGGACGGCGTCGAGGCGGAGATCAACGACAAGCTCTACACGACGCCCGAGGACTTCGAGAAGACGATCGACGCTCTGGGCGTCGGCGAGCACGGCAAGTACCTGCTGGCGGCCACGTTCGGCAACGTGCACGGCGTCTACAAGCCGGGCAACGTCAAGCTGCGCCCGGAGGTCCTCGAACAGGGACAGAAGGTAGCGGTGGCCAAGCTCGGTCTGCCCGACGGCTCCAAGCCGTTCGACTTCGTCTTCCACGGCGGGTCCGGCTCGCTCAAGTCGGAGATCGAGGACTCGCTGAACTTCGGCGTCGTCAAGATGAACGTCGACACCGATACCCAGTACGCGTTCACCCGGCCGATCGCCGCGCACATGTTCTCCAACTACGACGGTGTGCTGAAGGTCGACGGCGAGGTCGGCAACAAGAAGGTCTACGACCCTCGCAGCTACCTGAAGAAGGCCGAAGCGGGCATGACCGAGCGGGTCATCGAGGCGTGCCGGGACCTGCACAGCACGGGCCGGTCGGTGACCGCACGGCTAGCTGCTGGGTGCCTGGCAGATCTTCCACTGGTTGTCGCGGAACTCCAGATCCAGGCTGCGCGTCGAACGAGTCTGCGGGGCGTACGCCATGAACGTCGTGACATTGGCCTCCGCATGGTCGCCGTTGACCACCACCTGGTCGATGGTGGCCACTACGGGATACCGCTTGGCCGCCGCTATCCGTGCATGGGTTGCGACCCACATGCGGTCGTCATACTTGACGTAGTTGTCCCGGGCGGTGCCGCAGGTGATGCTGCGCAGCTTGGCCAGGTCACCCTTTTCGAGCGCGGCGCCGTAGCTGTCGATGGTCGCGCGGACCCGGTCCTCCTGAGACACGATCGGCTCCGAGTTGCGGGTCAGCAGCAGCGTACCCAGCACCGCGACGGCCACCAGCGCCGCGATCACCAGCACCAGCGCGATCACCCAACCCCAGCTGCGGCGTTTCGACGGCGGCTTGGGTGCTTCACCGCGCGGCGGAATGACCTGTGGAGCAACGGGTTTCGGAATCGGCGCGGGCGTGGTGGCCATGATCTCGGTCGTCGGTTCAGGCGGAGTGTCGATCCTCGTCGTCGCCCCCGCATCGAAGCCGGACGGAGCCGTGAACCGGCGTTCGGGCTCCTGGGGCAACCTCGGCCGCAACGGTGGCGGCCGAAGCCGCCATGATCTCGGTCGCCGGTTCGTGGTCGGGATCCGTCGACTTCATCACCTCGGTGGCAGGGTCTGGATCGTGCGCAGCCGCGTCGGCAGGCTTGACCTGTTCGGTCGGCTCGGGTTCGTTCGTCGTCTCGCCGTCGGCGGCTTCGGTCACCTCATCGGTGACCTCATCCGGCCTGCTCAGGCCCTGATGGGTTCGACATCGCTGCTGCAGTCCTCCGTTACGACGCTTCGGGGGCAAAGCTTAGCCATCCGGCGGGTCGGCTGCTGTATGCCGCACGGCACAATGGGGCCATGACGCGGATGGGCGATCTTCTTGGACCGGAACCGGTACTGCTTCCCGGCGACCCCAGGGCGGAGGCCGGACTCGCCGCAGGCGAGGACCCCACCGTCGTGGCCGCCGCTCATCCGTCGGCTTCGGTCGCGTGGGCGGCCCTGGCCGAAGGTGCACTTGCCGACGACAAGGCCGTCACCGCCTACGCCTACGCACGAACGGGCTACCACCGCGGACTCGACCAGTTGCGCCGCAACGGGTGGAAGGGCTTCGGCCCCGTCCCGTATCGCCACGAACCCAACCGTGGGTTCCTGCGCTGCGTCGCCGCGTTGGCGCAGGCCGCACATGCGATCGGCGAGGGCGACGAGTATCAGCGCTGCCTCGACTTGCTCGATGACTGCGATCCCACCGCACGCGCGTCGTTCGGGCTGGGCTGATCGCTCTTCGCGCAAGCGCTCATCGCCCCTGATCGCCGGTCACCACTCCGCCTCGCACTTGCAGTCGGCGGCGCCGTCGGGCGGCTCCACCTGAACGGTGGCGTGGTCGAGCCCGTGCGCGGTGAGCACCGCGCGGGCGTCGTCGAGCACCAGGGCCGAGTCCCGCACGCTGGTGAGGTGCGCGGTCACCATGTCCTTGCCCGGCACCAACGTCCACACGTGCAGGTCGTGCACCTCGGTCACACCGTCGACGGCGCACAGCGCCTTTCGCAGTTCTTCGACGTCGATGTGGGTGGGTGAGGATTCGGACAGGATCCGCAACGCGGCGCGGGCCAACGCGATGGCGCGCGGCAACACCCACAGCGCAACGAACACGGCGACAACGACGTCGGCGTAGGGCCAACTGGTCGTCACCGTCACGATGCCTGCGATCAGCACGCCGATGCTGCCGACGGTGTCGGCGACCACCTCCATGTACGCGCCTTTGACCGCGAGGCTGCTCTCGGAGTGCGACCGCAGCAGCAGCACGACGACGGCGTTGGCGACCAGCCCGGCCAGCGCCACGGCGATCATCGGCACACCGGGGACCTCGGGTGCGTCACCGAGGCGTTCGAAGGCCTCGAAGAGGATGAACGCCGCGACGCCGATCAGCAGCGCCGCGTTGGCGACCGCGGTGAACACCTCGGCGCGGTGCCAGCCGTAGGTGCGCGCCGGCGACACGCTGCCGTGGCGGGCGAGCAGCACGGCGCTCAGGCCCATGAACATCGCGACCAGGTCGGTGAGCATGTGGCCGGCGTCGGCCAGCAAGGCGATCGAGTCGATCAGCAGCGCGGTGGTCAGCTCGATCGCGAAGAACGCCGTCAGGATCGCTGCGGCGATGACCATCCGGCTGACACGGGTGTCCCTCGAGCCGTGATCGTGGCCAGCACCCATACCGGCAATCTATGCGTAAACACGCATATGTCGCAAGAGGGCCTGCTCAGAACCAGGCGGACCAGAAGCGCGTGAGGTCGCATGCCGGCCATCGCCAGCCCGCCGCGGCACGCCGGAGAAGTCGAAGAACCAGAACACGAACTCGCAAGAACCACCGATTGAGCTGGGGGTGAACAGCAGGACGACCAGGATGACGAATCCCCACTGCTTGGCCGGTTCCAGCGCGCGCTGCGTCTGCGGGCTCAGGTGCGGCTCCAGGGCGCCGTAGCCGTCAAGGCCCGGCACCGGCAGCATGTTCAGCACGAACGCGGTGACCTGGAGGAACCCCAGGAACGCCACGCCGGCCCAGAACACCGCGTGCTCCTGGTCGTCGCAGCAATAGCCGGGTCGGCACCAACAGCACCACCGCGAACACCAGGTTGGTGAACGGACCGGCGAGGCTGACCAGGGTCTTGCTGACGTCTTGGTCATGAACGACGTCCGCACCCATACCGCGCCGCCGGGCAGGCCGATGCCGCCGATCGCGATGATCACCACCGGCAGCACAATCGACAGCAGTGGATTCGAGTACTTGAAGGGGTTGAGGGTCAGGTAGCCGCGCACCGGGACGTCGTGGTCGCCGAAGCGCCACGCGGTGAACGCGTGGCCGAATTCGTGCAGGCAGAGCGTCACCACCCAGCCGGCGACGACGAAGATGAACACGCCGACGTAGGCCAGCGGCCCGGTCGCGTCGGCCGACAGCCATGCCAGCGCCGCGCCGACCGCGGTCAGCGCGACGATCAGCAGGAAGATCGGGCTGGGGCGCACCGATGACTGGGAGTGCAGCGGCCGGACGTTCACGGTTTGACGCTACCGAACCGACAGCCAGCCCTCGGTGTGCCGATAGAACGTCGACCGGCGAACCGGCCGTCTTCCGGCCACCCCGTCCCGAACGACCAACGCTCCATCGGCGCCTAGCTGGACAGCGCGACCCGCGACCCAGCGCGTCGCGCGCATGCGGGACGACATCGCACTGGCCCGCAGACCCGGCACGGTCTCGGTCGGTTCGATCAGCACACCGGGTACCTCGCCGTCGAACAGCAAGGTGTCGTCGACGGTCGCCTCGCCGCGGACCGTGGCGGCATCTTGGTCGGGCGGCAGCCAGTGCGCCGCCCGCGTGATCACCGCGCCGGTCTCGTCCCTGATCAGCGGAATCCGCGCGGCGGTCCCGATGCGGGCACGTCGGGCATGCCACGACCGCCGCACGTGCGCGACCTCCACATCGAGCCGGTCGGCGCGCAGCAACCGGGTCAGCACGGCGGCCAGGTCGGCGTGCGAACCGACCACGACGACGCGTCGGCACAAGGTGACGTCATCAGCGCAGATGGTGGGTAAACCCCGCAGTGATCGGGGCAGCCGCCTGTCGCCGAAGGGCAACACCACAACGTCATCCGCGGTCAAAGCGGCTCCTCGGGTTCGGCTCGGATAGGGTGGGTCACCGGCTGGTCTCAACTTTTGGCCAGATAAAGCGGGAGATTATGCCATGCCGGCAATCGTGCTCATCGGTGCTCAATGGGGTGACGAGGGCAAAGGAAAGGCCACCGATCTACTCGGTGGCCGTGCGCAGTGGGTCGTGCGCTACCAGGGCGGCAACAACGCCGGCCATACCGTGGTGCTTCCATCGGGCGAGAACTTCGCCCTCCACCTGATCCCGTCGGGCATTCTCACGCCCGGCGTCACCAATGTCGTCGGTAACGGCGTCGTCGTCGATCCCGGTGTGTTGCTCACCGAGCTCAAGGGGCTGGAAGACCGCGGCGTGGACATTGAGCGGCTGCTGATCTCCGCCGACGCTCATCTGCTGATGCCGTATCACGTCGCGATCGACAAGGTCGTCGAGCGATACGCGGGCAGCAAGAAGATCGGCACCACCGGCCGCGGCATCGGCCCGTGCTACCAGGACAAGATCGCCCGCATCGGGATCCGGGTCGCCGACGTGCTCGATGAGGGCGCACTGTCCGAAAAGATCCAGGGTGCACTGGAATTCAAGAATCAAGTACTCGTCAAGATCTACAACCGCAAGGCGCTCGAAGCCGACGAGGTGGTTGAGACGCTGCTGGCCCAGGCCGAGGGTTTCAAACACCGCATCGCCGACACCCGCCTCCTGCTGAACGCAGCGCTCGAGCAGGGCGAGACGGTCCTGCTGGAAGGTTCGCAGGGCACGCTGCTGGACGTCGACCACGGCACGTATCCCTTTGTGACGTCGTCGAATCCGACGGCAGGCGGCGCGGCGGTCGGATCCGGCATCGGCCCGACCCGCATCACGACGGTGCTCGGAATCCTGAAGGCTTACACCACCCGCGTCGGTTCGGGTCCGTTCCCCACCGAGTTGTTCGACGAGTACGGCGAATACCTGTCCAAGACGGGCGGCGAGGTCGGCGTGACGACGGGACGGCGTCGCCGCTGCGGGTGGTTCGACGCAGTCATCGCGCGCTACGCCACCCGTGTCAACGGCATCACCGACTACTTCCTGACCAAGCTCGACGTGCTGTCCAGCCTCGAGACCGTGCCGGTGTGCGTCGGCTACACCGTCGACGGCAAGCGCACCAACGAGATGCCGATGACCCAGAGTGACATCGCCCGCGCGGAACCGATCTACGAGGAACTTCCCGGCTGGTGGGAGGACATCTCCGACGCGCGTGAGTTCGACGATCTGCCCGCCAAGGCCCGCGACTATGTACTGCGGCTGGAAGACCTTGCCGGAGCCCACGTTTCGTGCATCGGCGTCGGCCCCGGCCGGGAACAGACCATCGTGCGCCGCGATATCCTGGCGGCAGGCACGTGACAGACGATCCCCATCTGATCGACCCCGACTACGACAAACACGGCGGATTCCCGAACTTCGAGCCGGCCGAGCCCGGTCCGGGATTCGGCCGTTTCCTTATCGCCATGCGGCGCGCCCAGGATCTGGCGGTGTCAGCCGATCCCGACAGCGACACCTGGGAACAGGCCGCCGCTCGCGCGGAGGAACTGGTCAAGCTGCTCGACCCGTACGAGGCGGCCGAGGGCGTCGGACCGGCCAACAGGGTGCCGAGCCTGCCCGGCAGCGGCAGCCTGCTGATGCCGCCGTACCGGGTCGTCAAGTTCGACCCCGCCGGCGTCGAACTGAGGGTGCAGTTCAGCCGGTTCTCCGTCGGAGGCAACTACGCCGTGCACGGCGGGGTGCTGCCACTGCTGTTCGACTCCGTGTTCGGCATGGTCATCCACGCCGCGGGGCGCCCGATCAGCCGAACCGCTTTTCTGCATGTTGACTATCGCAAGGTGACGCCGATCGACGCACCGTTGATTGCGCGTGGGTGGGTCGGGGAGACCGAGGGTCGCAAGGCCTTCGTCAACGCTGAGTTGCGCGATGCCGACGAGAAGCTTCTCGCGGAGGCGCACGGACTCATGATCAGATTGCTCCCCGGCCAGCCCTAGAAGTGTCACGATGACGGTGTGACGACCAAACAGCCCGCGGCCCGCCCACTTCGCCGGCTGACGACGCCACGTGCTGCGGCAGCCGCCGGGGTACTGTTCGCGCTGCTGTTCGGCGCGACGCTCATCCTCGTGCGCACCACGCTGCCCGAACATGCGCAATTGGGCACTCAATGGGTGACCACCGGTCGGGACAGGCTGAAAATCGCGGCGATACTGATGCCGTTCGCGGGCATCACGTTCCTGTGGTTCATCGGTGTCGTCCGCGATGGCTTCGGCCGCTTGGAGGACAAGTTCTTCTCAACCGTCTTCATCGGCGCCGGGCTGGTTTTTCTCGCAGTGACTTTCGTCGCGACGGCGGTCGGCGTGGCGCTGGGTTCCAGCCATGCGTTCGCCACGGACTCGGCGGCACACTCCGAGATGGTGGCGTTCGGCCAGATGCTGATGCTCACATTGACGAAGACGTATGCGCTGCGGATGGCGGCGGTGTTCATGATCTCGCTGGCCACTATCTGGCTGAAGACGGGCCTGATGCCGCGCTGGCTCGTCGGGGTGACTTACCTTGTCGCAGTTGGGCTCATCCTGTCCAGCGATATCAGCATGTGGCTCACGCTGGCCTTCCCCGTGTGGGTGCTGGTGGTCAGCCTGCTGCTGCTGATGAAGGCCGGCGTCATCGACCTGGACCACCGGGACGACGAGCAGTCCGCTTAACAGAGAGAATATCGCTCGCGACAATTATCATCGGCCTGTCATGGTCTAGAAGACGGCCAAGTCGGGGTAGGTCGCATGGCGCTGGTCGAGCGTGGGCTTGAACTGCGCTGTACTGGACTGAGTGATCCGCGGTCACATAACGGTCACTACTCAGTCAGCTTCAAAGCCTGTGAGGGGCAGAGCTTTACGGCCTCGCGGGCGTGGTCTTCTTCGTTGTCAGGCACTTCGTCGACAAGTACCACGACGACACCGTCGTCGTCCTGATCGAAGACGGCGTCCGCGACCATGACGCAGTTGCCCGCCTGAATGCACACGTCGCGATCGGCTTGCACCCTCACCATTTCACCTCCAACGACTTCAGCCCGTAGATGAAGTGGAACGAACGGAACTGAACGTCCTCAAAGTCCTCTGCCAGCGCCAGATTCGGGAATCGGCGCAGTAGCGCGGGGAACGCGATCCGCATCTCCATACGGGCCAGCGGAGCTCCGAGGCAGTGATGCACACCGTGACCGAACGCCAGGTGGCCCGCTGCGCCGCGCCGGATGTCGAGGAACTCCGGTGAGTCGACGAAGTCCGGATCCCGATTGCCCGACGGCAGCGACACGAAAACGAGTTCGCCGGCCGGAATCGGCACGCCCGCGACCTCGACGGCGGTGGTGGTGATCCGGGGGATGGCGCTGTGCACGATCGACAGCCAGCGCAGCAGTTCTTCGACCGCGGGGCCCACGGCGTCGGGATCGTCGCGGACCGTGGCCAGTTGTTCCGGGTGCCGCAACAGTGCCAGCGTGCCCAGGCCCAGCATGTTCGACGTGGTCTCGTGCCCGGCGAGCAGCAGCAGGCCCGCGATACCGACAAGTTCGTCGTCGGTGAGCTCGGAGCCGTGCTCACGCACCAGCATGCCGAGGATGTCCTCGCCGGGGTGCCTGCGCGCGCGCTCCACCAACGAATGCATATACGCGCGACCTTGCATCTGCAGGTCGACGCGCTCGGGAATCGGAATGGACAGATCCAGTTGGCGCGCACTGCGTCGCTGGAAGTCGTCGCGGTCGTCGTAGGGCACACCGAGCAGCTCACAGATCACCAGCGACGGGATCGGCAATGCGAAGCTGTCCACCAGATCGACCGGCGGACCGGCACTTTCCATCGCGTCGAGGTGCTGCTCGACGATCTCGGTGATGCGCGGTTCCAACCGTTTGATGCGGCGGATGGTGAATTCGGGTGTGAGCATGCGACGCAGCCGCTGATGCTCCGGCGGGTCGATCCCGAGGAGGTTGCCTGCCCGCGCACTGGCCAGTTCTTCGTCGGACAGGGTTGGCGCCCCGGGCAGGACGAACCCCGGTGGGCGGCCGTTGGAGAACCGCTCGTGGTCGGCGAGCACGTCCTTGACGTCCTCGTATCTGGTGACGAGATAGACCGTCATGCCGAAAGAGTTGGTGGCGGTGCGCACGCCTGCGGTCTCGCGGATCGCGCGGAGCTCCGGAGTCGGATCGAACGCGTTGCGCCGCATGTGTAGCGGCAGCTGCGGAGCTTCGGTGCCGGTCATACATCGACGCTACCCGCGAAAAACGAACTCCTCGATGAGCTCGTTGACCAGGGGTGGGTTCTCCAGCCCTGCCAGGTGTGCCACGCCCTCCAGCACGGCGATGCCCGCATCGGGGATCGCCTCGGCCATCGCGGTCGTCTCCGCCAGCGGGAACGTCGCATCCTCGGCGCCTGCGACCACCAGCACCGGCGTCGTCACCCGGGCCAGCAACCCTCGCTGATCCGGTCGCGCTGGCACCACGCTCTTCACCGCCCACGAGCACGACGACACGTCGGCGGCCTGCACGGTGTCGCGCACGAACGCGACGACGTCGGGGCGGGTGGAGAACGTCGTCGGCCCGAGGAATGCCTTGAGCACCGATCGGGTCAGCGGCGGCCGGATTCCGCCGATCAGCTTCGCCATGCGAAGCAGGAACCCGTACTCGAGTTTCTGCCGGACGCCCGCGGGGGATGCGGTGCAGTTCATCAACACCGCGTTGCCGATGCGCTCCGGATACGTCGCGGCGAAGGTGCCTCCGATCATCCCGCCCCACGAGTTGCCGACGAAGTGCGTTCGCTCCAGGCCCAGGCCGTCGAGTATGTCGACGATGACGCGGGCGCAGTCGGTGAAAGTGAAAGGCGCCGTGAGCTTTTGGCTGCCGCCGTGGCCGGGTGGGTCGACGAGGATGACCTGGTGCGCCGAGCTGAAGTGTTCCGCCTGCGCCGACCACATGTCGCCGGTCATCAGGAGGCTGGGCCAGAACATCATGGCCTCCCCGGAGCCGCTAGTGCGGATCCGCACCTTGCCGAGCACGGTGTCGACCTGCTGTGCGTTCACCTCGTGCACGGTAGTGCTCGCCGCGAAGCGCAGGCCACCAGATGGCCGGACCGATCAGCGTGAACAGGGCCGGGATGATCACCGTCCGCACGACGAAGGTGTCCAGCAGGATGCCGAGGCCGACGATGATGCCCACCTGGGTGAGCACGATCAGGGGCAGCACGCCCAGTACGCAGAACACCGCGGCCAGCACGATGCCCGCACTGGTGATGACGGCGCCCGTCGCCGACACGGCGCGGATGATGCCGTCGCGCGTCCCGTGTGCCGGGGTCTCCTCACGGGCGCGGGTGACCAGGAAGATCGTGTAGTCCACCCCGAGGGCGACCAGGAACAGGAACGCGAACAGTGGCGCGGTGTTGTCCAACGCCGGGAATCCGAACAGGTGCACGCTCGCCCAACCGCCCAGTCCCAGGGCGGCGAGCGCGCTGAGCACCGTCACCGCCACCAGGACCAGCGGCGCGAGCGCCGATCTCAGCAGCACGTAGAGGACGGCCAGCACCACGACCAGAATCGCGGGGATCACGATCAGCCGGTCGTGCGCGGCAGCGGCGCCGGCGTCGCGGGCCGACGCGTCGGATCCGCCGACCAATGCGCCGGGGTCGACCGAATGAACCGAATCACGAAGGGCATCAATGGTTTCGAAGGACTTCTCGGACGCGGGCTCGGCTTCGAGGACGACCGACCACTGCGACAGTCCTGCTTCGCTGTCGCCTGCCGGTGTAGCGGACAGCACGCCGGGGGTGTCGGTGATCGCACGCTGGATGTCGGCGGCCCGGTTCGTCGGCGCGATGACGCGGGTGGGATCGGTGAGACCGCTCGGGAAGTGGGCCGCCAGTGTCTGATAGCCGCTGACCGATTCGGCCTGCACCCGGAACTGTTCGGTCTGCGACAGGCCGACCGGTGTGCTCAGCAAGCCGGTGCACAACAGCGCCAGTCCGGCGATCGCCACCACCGCGACACGTCCGGGCCGCCGTGCCACCGCCTCGGCGACGCGGTGCCAGATTCCACTGTCGGTAAGGGGTTTCGCGCCAGCGTGCGGGATGAAGGGCCAGAACAGTCGCTCGCCGAACAGTGCCAGCAGTGGGGGCAACACCACCAGGACGAACACCGCGGCGACCAACAGGCCCGCCGCGGCCTGTACGCCCAGACTGCGCACACTCGGTGATGACGCGAACAGCAGTGTCAACAGCGCCAGCACCACCGTGGCGTTGCTTGCGAGGATCGCGGGTGCTGCCCGCCGCACCGCGACGCCGAGGGCGTCCCGGTGACTGTCCCCAACGTTTCTGCGGCCCAACTCCTCCCGGTAACGGGAGATGAGCAGCAACGCGTAGTTGGTGCCTGCCCCGAACACCAGCACGCTGGTGATGCCCGACGTCGACCCGTCTGGATTCATTCCGAGTCCGCTCGCCACCGCCGTCCCCACCACGGCGGCGACCCGGTCGGCGAACCCGATGACGGCGAGCGGCACCAGCCAGAGCACCGGGGATCGATAGGTGACGATCAGCAGTAGTGCCACCACCGCCGCGGTGACCGCGAGCAGTGTGATGTTGGCTCCCGAGAACGAATTCGCGATGTCGGCGCCGAATGCGGGGCCACCGGTGACCTCCGTCCGCAGATCGTCGGGCAGTCCTTCGGGGGCCGCCTGTCGAAGCGCCTTGACCGCGTCGCCCAGGGCGAATCCGGTGAGATCGGCGCTCAACGGCACCACCGTGAGCGCGGCTTCGCCGTCGGCGGACACCTGGGCGCGCCACTTCTGTTCGATGGCGGCCAGGTCGGCGGGGTTCAGGCGCGCGCCGTCGTCGCGGGTGACGACGACGATTGCGGGGACGTCGTCACCGCCGGGGAATTGCGCCCGCACGTCGTCGGCACGCGCTGATTCGGCGGAATCGGGAACGGGTACCGGAGATCGTTGGCTCGAGTCGTCGCCACCGAGAAGCACCATCAGAGCGCCGGCGATGGCGACGACTACCAGGGCCAGGACCCAGGACAAGCGCCGCGACATCACCCAAATATTTCAGATACTTAACATTTAATCAAATGAATCTTCGCGGCTTATGCTTCTGCTGTGACCCGCGACCGCGACGCCCTGGAGTCGATGATCGCGGCCGACGTGCGGGCGATGAACGCCGAGTCCGATCAGATCGGCAGGCATTTCGCAGGCCGGCACGACGTCGCGGCCAACGACTTTCGTGCCCTGCTGCACATCATGGTCGCCGAGACCGCCGGAACGCCGCTGACCGCGGGCGAACTACGCAAACGGATGGGCATGTCGGGCGCGGCGATCACCTATCTCGTCGAGAGGATGATCGCCTCCGATCACGTGCGCCGGGAGTCCGATCCGACCGACCGCCGCAAGGTCATCCTTCGCGTGGCAGATCACGGAATGGACGTCGCCCGAGGCTTTTTCACTCCGCTGGGCGAACAGACCCACCTCGCCCTCGCGGGGTTGTCCGACGCCGACCTGCACGCCGCGCATCGCACCTTCATGGCGCTCATCGACGCGATGCACGCGTTTCGTGTCCACCTCGAACCTACGTCCGGTTGAGGGTTGCCTCCTCGAGGTCCAGTCCGTGCAGCATCGAACGCAGCACCTCGTCGTTGATGCGCCCGGCATCTCGCTCCTCGATGAACGTCTTGCGTTCGGCCGCAAGCATTTCCAGTCGCAGCCGTCGGAAGGCCGCGGTCGGGCTCTCGCCGATCTCGTCGTCGGTGCGCCCCAGTCGCTCCCACGCGCTGTTCAGGCGCCGGGTGTTCCAGTGACGCAGCACCTCCGCCGCGCGCTCGGGTACGTCTGATTTCGCCTGCGCGTCGGCCACCAGTTCGTCCAGGCGATCGGCGGCGGCGCGCGCCGCACGGTCCTGGGCCTGGACCGCGGCGAGCTGGTCCTGCTGCGGGTCGTCGCCCTGGACATGCAGGAGCCGGATGACCCACGGCAAGGTCAGCCCGTGCAGCAGCAGCGTGCCGACCACGACGACGAACGTCAGGAATATCAGGTGCGGCCGTCCTGGGAACGTATCCGGAACGGCGGCCGCGGCGGCGAGCGAGACCACCCCGCGCATGCCTGACCACGCCACGACGAACACCTGCGCAGGTGGCGGTGACGGCTCGCGCTCCCGGATGCGTCGGAACAGCAGCGGCGGCAGATAGGCGAACAGGTACACCCACACGATGCGGACGCCGATCACGGTGGCGAACACCGCAAGTGACGACGTGATGAGCACCGACGCGCGGATGCCCTCCAGTTCACCGATCACCTTGGGCAGCTGCAGGCCGATGAGCATGAACGCGAACGACTCGAGGATCAGCACGACGGACTGCCACAGCGCGAAATCCTGCAGCCGCGTCGCATACCCGGCGTGTGCCGAGCGCTGGCCCAGGATGAGAGCGGCCACCACGACCGCGATCACCCCGGAGCCGTGGATCAATTCCGCGACGAAGTAGATGACGAACGGAGCGAGGACACCGATCGCGCTCTCGACCACCGGGTCGGCCAGGCGGGACCGGATGTGGGCGATCAGGGCACCGAACGCGACGCCGACAGCGACGCCGCCCGCCGCGGCCAGGGCGAAGGTGCCGATGGCGGAGCCCCACGTGGCCGCCGTTCCGATGGCCGCGGCCAGTGCCACCTTGTAAGCCGTCAACGCCGTCGCATCGTTGAGCAGGCTCTCGCCGCCGAGGAGGATCATCGTCCTTCGCGGCAGTCCCAGCCGCCTGGCGATCGCGGTTGCCGACACCGCATCGGGCGGTGCCACGACCGCGCCGAGGGTCAGTGCCGCTGCCGCGGTGAGCTCGGGAACCGTCTTGTAGGCGACGAATCCGACCGCGAACGTCGTGGCGAGCGGGAGACCGACCGCCAGAAGGCCGATGGGACGAAGGTTCTTGCGCAGCGCGACGTAGCTACTCTCGGTTCCCGCCGACCACAGCAACGGCGGCAGGATGACGTACAACACCAGCTCAGCGTCGAGAGCGACGTCGTGTAAGCCGGGAATGTTGCTGGCCGCAAGTCCCGCGATGACCAGGGCCAGGGGCGCGGAGACGTCGAACCTCCGGGCCACGGCGGCCAGCAGGATCGACAGCACCAGAACCGCCAGCAGTGATGCACCCACGTCGCCAAGCCTCCTGTGTCGTGATCCGTATCCTTGATCAGCATGCTGAGGAGATCACGCGAGCGCGATGCGAAGTCCGCCGCTGTCCCCGATTCGTGTGAACACCTCGACGCCGCGGCTCGTGCCGCCGCGCCCGATCCGCGCACGCCGGGACATTGCGAGGACTGCAAAGAGGACGGCATCCACGCGTGGGCGCACCTACGCATGTGCCTGACCTGTGGGCACGTCGGATGCTGCGATTCCAGCCCGCACCAGCACGCCAGCGAACACTTCCGACAGACCGGTCATCCGGTGATGCGATCTGCTGAGCCGGGCGAGGACTGGCGGTGGTGCTACATCGACGTCCGGGTGGGCTGACATCTGGCAGTCTGGACGCGCGATGAGTGAAACGACCGACAACGAAGCGCAGATCGATTCCGACGAGCCTGCGACAGGACCCGACCCCAAACTCGAACCCGCTGTCGCCGCAGAACCGCCGGCGCAGGCGGGAACCACCGTGATGTTGCTTGGCTCGGGCGAATTGAGCCGGGAGCTGACGCTGGCGTTTCAGCGGCTCGGGGCCGAGGTCATCGCGGTGGACCGGTACGCCGATGCGCCCGCGCACGGCGTGGCAGACCGATCCGCCGTGGTCAAGATGAACGACGCCGAGGCGCTGACCGCGGTGATCGAGAAGGAACACCCGCGGTACGTGGTGGCCGAGGCGAACCTGATCGCCGCGGACGCGTTGATCGCGGTCGCCGAGCGCGGCGACGTCGAAGTGTTTCCGACCCCGCGCAGCACCCGGCTGTCCGTCGACCGCGAGGGACTGCGGCGGCTGGCCGCCGACGAGCTCGGCCTGCCCACCGCTCCGTTCTGGTTCGCCGGCTCCGTCGAGGAGCTGACCGCGGTGGCGGAGCACGCCGGCTTCCCGCTGGTGGTCAAGCCGATCGCGGCGGCACCGGGCGAGGGCGAGTCGGTGTTGGTGCGACCCGAAGACGTCGAGCCGGCATGGCACCGCGCTGTCGCCGCGGGCCGGATTCCGCACAACCGGGTGATGGTCGAGGCGGTCGTCGACGTCGACTTCGAGGTCACGCTGCTGACCGTCCGCACCACCGGCCCGACCGGCCCGACGGTCCACTTCTGCGAGCCGATCGGTCACCGCCAGCTCGACGGCGACGTCCTGGAGTCATGGCAGCCCCAGCACTTGGCACCGGCGGCACTGGACGCCGCAAAGTCGATCGGCGCGCGGATCGTCAACTCGCTGGGCGGGCGCGGCGTGTTCGGCGTCGAACTGCTTGTGCGTGGCGACGAGGTCTACTTCGACCACGTGCGGCCGCGGCCGTATGACAGCGGCCTGGTGACGCTCCGCTCACAACGACTTTCAGAATTCGAACTCCACGCGCGCGCGATTCTCGGCTTGTCGGTGGACACCATCATGATCTCGCCGGCCGCGGCGGAGGTCAGCTACGCCGGTGCCGATGCGACCGACAGCGGCGGCGCCGACCTGTCCGCGGTGCTGGGCGAGGCGCTCGCCGTCGCGGAGAGCGACGTCCGGCTGTTCGGCCGGCCGGACGAAAGCGACGCTCGGCGACGGCTCGGTGTGGCGCTCGCGACGGCCCCCGACCCGATCGTCGCCAGGGACCGGGCCCGCCGCGTTTCGGCGGCGCTGCGCAAACTGTGGTAGCCGGTGACCGAACCCACACCTGCTGACCGGCCGACGGCGACACCGTTTCTGGCGGCGTTGGCAATCATTGTGATCGTCGTGATCGCTATCGGTTTGTTGAATTTCTTCGGCGACGACGAACTTCCCGCCGATCAACAGGTCGCGCGGGCGGCGGTTGGACAGAACGATGCGCTGCAGCGGCGGAACTACGCCGACTTCCGTGGCTACACATGCGCTGCCGAGCACGGTAACGAGACCGATATCCTTGCCCAGCAAATTGATTCGGTTGCCCAGCACGGGGAGCGGTTCGTCGACGATGTCACCGAGGTGGCGGTCGACGGTGATCGCGCCACCGCCAAGGTGACCTACCATTTCGACAAGGCGCCGGACACCAAAACCGGTGTCGAGACAACGTTCGTACGCGAGGACGGGGCATGGAAGGTCTGTTCACCCGGGCCCGGCTAGCTGTGGGACACTCACGTCCGTGAGCTATGCCGGAGACATCACGCCTGAGGAGGCTTGGAAGCTGCTGGTCGATGACCCGGAGGCCGTGCTGGTCGACTGTCGTACGGACGCCGAGTGGCGCTTCGTCGGTGTGCCCGACCTCTCGAGCCTCGAGCGCGAGGTCGTCTACATCGAATGGAACAGCGCGGACGGCAGCCACAATGACGACTTCGTCGACGATCTGAAGGCCGCGGGCGTCACCCCGGGTGTGGGCCCAGACGCCAGCAGGGGACGAACCGTGGTGTTCTTATGCCGCTCCGGCAACCGCTCCATCGGCGCTGCCGAGGCGGCAACCGAGGCGGGGATCGCACCGTCCTACAACGTGCTGGACGGCTTCGAAGGCAATCTCGACGAGCACAGGCACCGAGGCGGCACCGGCTGGAAGGCCGTCGGCCTGCCCTGGAGGCAGTCATGAGCTCCGGCCCCGACGATCAGGTGCCGTCGGTACGCCGGCCGGCCGAACTGCCCGACGGCGTGAGCCAGGCGACCATCGGTGTGCGCGGCGGCCTGCTGCGGTCGAGATTCGAGGAGACCGCGGAGGCGATGTACCTCACATCGGGGTATGTCTACTCGTCGGCGGCGGAGGCGGAGAAGGCGTTCACCGGCGACATCGACCGCTATGTCTACTCCCGCTACGGCAACCCGACGATCTCGATGTTCGAGGAGCGGCTGCGGCTTATCGAGGGCGCGCCGGCATGCTTCGCGACGGCGACGGGAATGGCGGCGGTGTTCACGTCTCTGGGCGCGCTGCTGGCCGCCGGGGACCGGTTGGTCGCCGCGCGCAGCCTGTTCGGGTCGTGCTTCATGGTGTGCAACGAGATCCTGCCGCGCTGGGGTGTGGAGACGGTGTTCGTCGACGGTGACGATCTGTCGCAGTGGGAAGAGGCGCTGTCGGTGCCCACCCAGGCGGTGTTCTTCGAGACCCCGTCCAATCCCATGCAGCAGCTGGTGGACATCTCCGCGGTGTGCGACCTCGCGCACGGCGCCGGGGCGAAAGTGGTGCTGGACAACGTATTCGCCACACCGATCCTGCAGCAGGGCTTCCCGCTGGGCGTCGACGTCGTGGTGTATTCGGGCACCAAACACATCGACGGCCAGGGCCGCGTGCTCGGCGGGGCGATCCTGGGTGACAAGCAGTACATCGACGAACCGGTGCAGAAGCTGATGCGCCACACCGGCCCCGCGCTGAGCCCGTTCAATGCGTGGACCCTGCTGAAGGGGCTGGAGACGCTCGCGGTTCGGGTGGACTACCAGAATGCGTCGGCGCAGCGCGTCGCCGAATTCCTCGAGAACCATCCCGCGGTCAGCTGGGTGCGCTACCCGTTCCTGGAGTCGCACCCGCAGTACGACCTGGCGAAGCGCCAGATGACCGGTGGCGGAACGGTTGTCACGTTCGAGCTCGAGGGCGGCAGCAAGGAGCGCGCGTTCGAGGTGCTCGACAAGCTGCGGATCATCGACATCTCCAACAACCTCGGCGATTCCAAGTCGTTGATCACCCATCCGGCCACCACCACGCACCGGGCGATGGGTCCGGAAGGCCGCGCCGCGATCGGCCTCGGCGACGGGGTGGTGCGAATCTCGGTGGGGCTGGAGGGAACCGAGGATGTCATCGGCGATCTCGACCAGGCGCTGGGCTAGGGTGTCCCGGCGGTCACAGGCGAAGCAGGCGCGCCGCAAGAAGCGGCGGGCGAGCCAGGACGGGCGGTGGATACCGGACACGGTTCTCGACGGACTGTCCGACGACATCGAGCTCGCCGCGGTCCTCGAGAAGTTCGACGAGCGAATCACCCAGCGTGGCTGGGTTTTCGACGACGAGCTCTCCGACGAGGAGTCCGCGCTGTGGTACTTCATCCCGTCGACGGCCGAGGTGCCCGACGACGGGGAGGTCGTGCCGGTGACGACGATCGCGATGACCTCCGACGACGGTAGCGAGGTCGCACATGTCGTGTTCGTGGGCACCGCCGACGACTACCAGTTCGACCTGGAGGAGTTGTTCGAGCACATCGAGGTGATCGAGGCGTACCGCCTGGGCGATCCCGCTCCGAAGTTCGGCTAGCTCTTCGCGGGGCCCTCGACAACGCCCTGGGCGGCCTGCGCGCGCTGCTCGTAGCCCTGCCGGGCGCCGGTGTCGAAGTCGAGGAAGACACGGTCGAGGCCGAGTCGCTTGTTCAACCAGCGTCGGCCGCGGGGCCCGAGCATCTGGGCGGCCTGCGCGGTAAACCGCAACGGAGTCGGCACGGACACATGGGTTTTCGGCTTCTCCAGCGTCTTGATGACGGCCTTGGCGATGTCCTCGGGCTCGACCGGCTTGATGGTGCCGCCCGTCTTGGTTCCCGAGATGAGTTCGGTGTTGGTGAACGGCGGCATGATCACCGAGACGTCGACACCGTGCGGCGCGACCTCGTCGGCCAGCGCGGCGGACATGCCGACAACGCCGAACTTCGCGCCGACGTAGACGACCTGCCCGGGCACGGGGATCAACCCGGACAACGACGCGATGTTGATGATGTGGCCGCTGCGGCGGGCGATCATGTCGGGCAACACCAACTGGCAGCCCGCGATCACGCCGTACAGGTTCACCTCGATCGAGGACCGGATGGCCTGCTCGGACTGGTCCAGGAACGGGCCGATCGGCATCACCCCTGCGTTGTTGATCAGCACGTCGACATGGCCGCCGCCATCGGTGCGAGCCTTGGCGAGGAACGACGCGAAGGATTCACGATCCGTGACGTCGAGGGGATAGCCCGAGACCTGGCCGAGCTTGGTGAGCTGCACGACGGCCGATTCCTGAAGTGCCACGTCGCGGTCGCCGATGACCACCCGCGCTCCGCGGGCCAGCAGCGCCTTGGCGGTCGCGTATCCGATGCCGCGGGCGGCGCCGGTGATCGCGATGGTCTTGCCTCGGATGTTGTCCATGCGGCCAAACTTTACATGTGTCAAGTTTTCGGTGGAAGGGGTCTTGGGGTCGGTTATCCCCAATTGGCGATTCATCCACAGCTGGCGAGGTTCCGCCTTGTTTCCGGTCGGACTACAGCAGCAGAATCGAATGCATGTTCGAAACATCGGACGACGCGGGCCTGGTGGCCATGATCGAAGAAACCACTCGCGACGAGGCTGCCGCCGGCGCGCGGCGCGCGGCGGCGATCGCTGAGTTGGTCTCACGCCGCGTCGGCGACGACGCCAACGATCCCAGGGCCTGGTGGGCGTGCGATCTGTGGGACTCGGCAGCCGCCGAGATCGCTGCGGCGATGAATATCAGCCACCGAAAGGCCTCCGGGCAGATGCGCATCGCCGAGACCCTGCGCGATCACCTGCCCGCGGTGGCCGCGTTGTTCAGCCAGGGTCGGCTCAGCGTTCGGGTGATATCGGCTATCACCTGGCGGACCCGGTTGATCACCGACGAACAGGTATGGGCACGGATCGACACCGCTCTGGCGGAGCGGGCGCAGCAGTGGGGTCCGCTGGCCGACGAGAAGCTCATCGCCGCCGTGGATGGGCTGGTGTTGCGTTTCGACCCCAGCGCGGTGATTGCCAGTCGTGCCGCGGCCCGCACCCGGGACTTCACCGTCGGCGACTGGGAGGACGAGGACGGGCTGGTCTCGGTGCGGGGCAAACTGTCGGGCCCTGATGCCGCGGTGCTGGACAAGAAGGTGGCCGCGATCACCGCCACAGTGTGTGACAACGATCCGCGCTCGGTCGGGGAACGTCGCGCCGACGGTGCCGGCGCGTTGGCCAACGGCAACGATCACCTACCATGCCGCTGCGGACTGTCGACCTGCCCGGTGGCGGGCCGGCCCGCGCCGAAGTCCTCGGTGGTCGTCAACGTGCTGGCCGACCAGGCCGCCATCGATGCCGCCCAATCCGCCTCTGTCACAGACCAAGCGCCCGCCCAAGCGGCCAGCCAGCCCGCGCCACCCGCGCCGCCTGCGCGGGGCGCCGATGCGGGCACCGCGATCCTGTCCGGCACCGAAATGCTGCCCACTTCGGTCCTGGCCGAACTCTTGCGCAACGGCGCCAAGTTGCGTCCGCTGTGCGCCGGTACCGAGGACCCCGAAACTCGCTACCGGCCGTCGACCCCGCTTGCGAATTTCGTCCGGTGCCGCGACCTGACGTGTCGTTTCCCGGGGTGCACCGTGCCGGCCGAGAGATGCGACATCGACCATGTCGTTCCCTATCCGATCGGTGCGACGCATGCAGCGAACCTGGCCTGTCTGTGCCGTAAACACCATCACCTGAAAACCTTTTGGACCGGTGACTGGGCGTTGGCACTGTTACCCGATGGCGCCGCGATTTGGACTTCACCGACCGGGGGCACATACACGACACATCCCGGCAGTCGAAGTCACTTCCCGCAGTGGGACACCACCAGCGGCGGGCTACCACTCCCACGCCAGTCCGAGACATTCAGCGTCGGCAGGGGTTTGATGATGCCCCGCCGCAATCGGACTCGCGCGGCCGAGCGTGCCGCACGTATCAAAGCCGAACGTGAACAGAAGAATTCGGATCCACCAAGCAATTCAGATCCACCACCCTTTTAGCGTGTGGGTGCGAGCTCCATTTCTCGCACTCGCTTGAGCCCCGCTCTGCGATGACTCGCAGCGACAACGCAGGCGAGAGTCGCTCGAGGTACCACCATGCCTTCCACCAGGCAGGCACCACGATGATGGCGTCGTTGCGTAGTACGGCACGAAGGACGCGCTCGGCGAACTTGTCGGCCGCCATCGGCCGCAACTGTTCCCAGGACTTCAGGAACTCCTCCTGGCTGACGCCCGGCATGTTGATCCGTCCGTACTCGCCGCCGGTGAGGATCGGGGTCCGGATCACGCCCGGACACAGCGCGGAGACCTTGATGCCGTGACGCTCGGCCTCGACCCGCAGCGTCCTCGAGATCGCGACGACGGCATGTTTGGAGGCGGTGTAGCTCGCCTGGCTGACAGTCGTGGTCAGACCGGCCATAGAGGCCGTGTTCACGATGTGGCCCGAGCGTTGACGGATCATCACCGGATAGACCGCCTGGATGCCGTGCACCACGCCGCGCAGGTTCACGTCGAAGACGTCGTTCCAGTCGTCGAGCGTGTACGAGTCGATCTCACCGGAGACCCCGATACCGGCGTTGTTGAACAGATAGTCGATCCGGCCCGATTGCCGCACCGCCTCGGTGACCGCGCGCTCGAACGACGGGTAGTCGCGCACATCGAGTTCGATCGCGTGCACCGGTGTGCCGGCAGTCCGCAGGCGTTGTGCCAATTCCTGCGCCCGGCCGATCTGGCGGTCGGCGATCCAGACCTCGGCACCGCCGTGAACCAGTTCGGTGGTGAGTGCCTCACCGATGCCGGACGCGCCGCCGGTGACGAATGCGACCTTGCCCGACACGCTCGCTGCCATGGCGAAAGAATAGGCGCTGGCTGAAGCGACTTGTTTAGGTGATGACTGTGCCGGCATTGGATGAGCTCCGCTTCGTGGCGGTCGGCGTGGAAGATCCGCTGGCCGCACCGCTGATGGCCGAGTTGGCGGTGGAGTACGCCACCCGGTACGGCGGCACCGCGCAGGGCGTCATGAAATGGCTGCGTCAGGAGTATCCGGCAGGCGACTTCACGGCACCCGACGGCTCGCTGCTGATCGGCCTTCTCGACGGGCTACCCGTGACCGGCGGAGGATTCAGGCGGTTCGACGACACCAGGGCCGAGCTCAAGCGCATGTGGACCGACAGCCGTTACCGGCAGCGGGGTTTCGCGAAGGCGGTGCTGGCCGAACTCGAGCGTGAGATCGCTGCGCGGGGGTATCGCTACGTCTATCTCACGACCGGAGACCGCCAGCCCGAGGCCGAGGCGCTCTACCTCTCGTCGGGATACACGCGGCTGGCCGGGCCGCTTCCCAGCGAGGGCGAGGCGTATCCGGTCGCCTTCGAGAAGGCGTTGCGATGACCGAGTACTCCGGGCACACGCTGCGCGAACACCTCGGCCTATAGGCTGGCCCGCAGGTGTCGGCGGACACCGGGGGTGGATGTGTCCTTGTCACAGACGACGGTTGGATGGCTGCTCCTTGCGGCTGCCGTGCTGACACTTGTCATCGGTTTCGCCTCGCGCGTGTTCTTCGGCCGCAGGCGCCACACCCGTTCGGTGCGGGCGATGGTGCGCACCTTCCGTAGGACCGGCGTCGCGCGTGTGCTGTTCGGACGTTTCGAGGGTGAAGTGCTCGACGACGACGAACTCGACAGCATGATCCTGATGCCCACCATCGTGGTCGCCTGCGGCCTGTGTCTGACGGCCTTGTTCCTGCTCGGCTACAGCACCCTCGCCTAGCGAGCGCCCGTCTTGGCCGCGGCTTTCTCGGAGGCTTCGCGGATCGAACCGCGCCACACCGGGCCGTGCCCCGGAAGCAGCACCTCGGTGTCCAGTAGCCCGAGGGCGGCCAGGCTGCGCACACACCCGCCCTGGTCGTGATTGAACAGCCCCGGCAGTAGCTGCGGGCCCTCGCGCGACAGCAGGGGATGACCGGTGACCAGAGCGTCACCGCTGACCAGCACGCCGTCCACCACGAATGAGCAGTGTCCGCTGGTGTGCCCGGGTGTGGGAATCGCCATCGGCGCACCCGGCAGGCCGGCGGCGACGTCTTCGGTCAGCGCCTGGGTGCTGGGAATGCCGTCGTGGGTCAGTGCCCCCTTGCGGGCGATCGCCACCGACCATGTGACGTAACGCGGCTGCCAGATGTGTTTGGCGATGTCGACGGGCGACGCCTGCTCCAGATACTCCCGCTTGGAGTGGCCGACCTCCGCGGCGTGGCAGTACACCGGTGTGTCATGGGTTTTCGCAAACCAGATGGCGGAGCCGAAGTGGTCGATGTGCGCGTGCGTCAGCAGGATCGCGCGCAGGTCGTCGATGCCGAAGCCCAGCTCCCGTAGTGACGCCACCACGTCGTCGCGGCTGCCGGGGAACCCGGCGTCGATCAGGATGACGCCGTCACCGTCGGTGACCAGCGTCCAATTGACGAGGTCGGTGTAAGCGAAATGGACGCTGTCTGTGATGGCCTCCAGGACTGCTGCCATGTCGCGATCGTAGGCAGTGGGCCCACCTGTCAAGTGGGAAGGGTAGAAATGAGAAGTGCCTGAACTGAAACTCGGATATAAGGCGTCGGCGGAGCAATTCGCCCCGCGAGAACTCGTCGAACTCGGCGTCGCCGCCGAAGAGCACGGCATGGACACCGCCACCGTCAGCGACCATTTCCAGCCGTGGCGCCACGAAGGTGGCCACGCGCCGTTCTCGCTGGCGTGGATGACCGCGGTGGGCGAGCGCACCAAGCGCCTTGTCCTCGGCACATCCGTGCTGACACCGACGTTCCGCTACAACCCCGCCGTCATCGCCCAGGCCTTCGCGACCATGGGGTGCCTGTATCCGGACCGGATCTTCCTCGGCGTCGGCACGGGTGAGGCGCTCAACGAGATCGCCACCGGGTACGAGGGCGACTGGCCCGAGTTCAAGGAGCGCTACGCGCGTCTGCGCGAGTCGATCAAGCTGATGCGCGAACTGTGGCTCGGGGACCGGGTCGACTTCGACGGCGAGTACTACCGCACCAAGGGCGCATCGATCTACGACGTTCCCGACGGCGGAATCCCCATCTACATCGCCGCGGGCGGGCCGCAGGTGGCCAAGTACGCCGGCCGCGCGGGCGACGGTTTCATCTGCACGTCGGGCAAGGGCGAGGAGCTGTACAAGGACAAGCTCATCCCCGCCGTCAAAGAGGGCGCTGAGGCGGCCGACCGCAACCCCGACGACATCGACCGGATGATCGAGATCAAGATCTCCTACGATCCCGATCCGACGAAGGCACTCGAGAACACCCGGTTCTGGGCGCCACTGTCGCTGACCGCCGAGCAGAAGCACAGCATCAACGACCCCCTCGAGATGGAGAAGGCCGCCGACGCGCTGCCCATCGAGCAGGTCGCCAAGCGCTGGATCGTGGCGTCGGATCCCGACGAGGCCGTCGAGATGGTCGGGCAGTACCTCAAGTGGGGCCTGAACCACCTGGTGTTCCACGACCCTCGGCACGATCAGCGCCGGTTCCTCGAACTCTTCCAGAAGGACCTCGAGCCGCGGCTGCGTCGGCTCGGCTGAGTCGACGCGCCGAAGCCGAACGAGCACAGCATGATTCGGGTGTTCGCGACCGTCCTTGGCGTGCTCGCGTTCGGGGTCGCCGCCGCAGGGCTGGCGTCGCGCTATCTGCCCATCGGCAACGAGGGCGTACTCGTGGTCGCCGCCGCATCGCCCTACCTGGCGGTGGCGGGCCTGGTCGCCATGATCTTGTTCGTCGGCGCCAGGCAGTGGGTGCTGACGATCCTGGCCGCCGTCCTGTGCCTGGTGATGGTCGGCATTCAGCTGCCCCGCTACATCGGGCCCGAGAAGGCCACCGTGCCGGGCGTCGCGGTCAGAGTGGTGACGGCGAATCTCGGGCTGGGAGAGGCTGATCCACTTCCTGTCGTCGCGCTGGCCCGGGAGTCGGCCGATGTGCTGGTCCTACAGGAGATGACACCCGGTGTGGCGAAGGCGATGTCGTCGGCCGGCCTGGACGCCGAGTTTCCGCACCGGGTCATCGACCCCCGTCCGCATGCGGCGGGCGTCGGGGTGTGGAGCCGATATCCGATAGTGGAGTCCGGCCACATCACCGGCTACGCGATGCCGATGCTGAGGGCCCGGATCAGGGTCCCCGGCGTGCGGGTCGACCCGACCGTGGTCGCGGTGCACCTCGCCGCGCCGTGGGTACAGCCGCTGCGCTACTTCAACCAGGACATCGCGGCCTTCCCTGCCACGTTGCGCGAGTTGTCCCGTGACGCGGGCCCAGGTGCGGTGATCGTCGCCGGGGACCTGAACTCCACCTACGACATGCTGCCCTTCCGCAGACTGCTCGCCGACGGCTACCGCGATGCCGCCGAGCAGGCGGGCGCCGGCCTGTCGCGTACCTACCCGAGCAGGCCCTGGCGCAGGCCGATGATCGGCATCGACCATGTTCTCCTGTACAACTGCGCGGCCACGTCCGCGCGCACGGTTTCCGTGCCGGCGTCCGATCACCGCGGTCTGGCCACCACCATCGACCTACCGGTGGACCTGACCGCGAGCTGACGGTTGTCATAGGCTGTGACGCGTGCCCTATTCGGCGTCATCGCCTTCGCGCAAGCGCTCATCCGGGATCTACGTCGCCTCACCCGAAGGTGACACCGGCAAGTCGACCATCGCGCTCGGCATCCTGCACCGGCTGGCGGCCACCGTCGCCAAGGTCGGTGTGTTCCGGCCGATCACCCGCCTCGGCGAGGACCGCGACTACATCCTGGAGCTTCTGCTGTCGCAGGCCACCGCGGGCCTGCCCTACGAGGACTGCATCGGCGTCAGCTACCAGCAGTTGCACGAGGACCCGGACACCGCGATCGGCGACATCGTCGACCGCTATCACCGGGTGGCCGACCACTGCGACGCGGTGCTGATCGTCGGCAGCGACTACACCGACGTCGCCGCACCCAGTGAGCTGTCGACGAATGCGCGCATCGCGGCCAACCTGGGCGCCCCCATCGTGCTCGCGGTGAAGGCCAAGGACCGCACCCCCGAACAGGTGGCCCAGATCGTCGACATCTGCTTGACGGAGGTGTCAGCCCAGCATGCCTACACCGCCGCGGTGGTGGCCAACCGCTGCGATCCGGGCCAGATGGACGCCATGGCGGCGAGGCTCGAACAGTTCACCCCGAAGTGTTACGTGCTGCCCGAGGAGCCGCTGCTGGTCGCCGCCTCGGTCGCCGAGTTGCAGGAAGCGGTGGAGGGCACGGTCATCGGCGGCGATCCGGCGCTGCTGTCGCGCGAGGCGATGGATGTGCTGGTGGCCGGCATGACCGCCGAGCACGTGCTGGAGCGGCTGAAGGAGGGCGTGGCCGTCATCACGCCCGGCGACCGTTCCGACGTCGTCCTCACAGTGGTGAGTGCGCATGCCGCCGAAGGCTTTCCGTCGCTGTCCTGCGTCATTCTCAACGGCGGGTTGGAACTGCACCCGCCGATCGCCTCGCTGGTGTCCGGGCTGGGGCTGCGGCTGCCGATCATCGCCACCCGATTCGGCACATTCGAGACCGCCAGCCGGGTGGCGTCGGCAAGGGGCCGGGTCACGGCGACCTCGCTGCGCAAGATCGACACCGCACTGGCGCTGATGGACGCCCACGTCGACACCGCGGACCTGCTGGCCCAGTTGGCCATTCCGATCCCGACGGTGGTCACCCCCCAGATGTTCACCTACCAGCTGCTGGACTGGGCCCGCTCGGACCGCAAGCACATCGTGCTGCCGGAGGGCGATGACGACCGCATCCTCACCGCGGCGGGCCGGCTTCTGCAACGCGGCGTGGCCGACCTCACGATCCTGGGCGAGGAAGCCCAGATCCGGGCGCGCGCAGCCGAACTGGGCGTCGACCTGTCGGCGGCGACGGTGCTCAACCCGCAGACCAGTGAACTGTGCGACAAGTTCGCCGAGCAGTACGCCGAGCTTCGCAAGCACAAGGGCGTCACCGTCGAGCAGGCCAGGGAGACCATCCACGACGTCTCCTACTTCGGCACCATGCTCGTGCACAACGACATGGTGGACGGCATGGTGTCGGGTGCGCGTCACACGACGGCGCACACCGTGCGGCCCTCGTTCGAGATCATCAAGACGCTGCCCGACGTGTCGACGGTGTCGAGCATCTTCCTGATGTGCCTTGCCGACCGGGTGCTGGCCTACGGCGACTGTGCGATCGTGCCGGATCCGAGCGCGGAACAACTGGCCGACATCGCGGTCTCCTCGGCGCGCACCGCGGACAGATTCGGCATCGACCCACGCGTGGCCATGCTGTCGTACTCCACCGGAACGAGCGGCACCGGCGCGGACGTCGACAAGGTCAGGACGGCAACGGAATTGGTGCGCCAACGAGAGCCAGACCTGCTTGTCGACGGGCCCATTCAGTACGACGCGGCGGTCGAACCCTCCGTGGCCAGGACCAAGATGCCCGACTCCGAAGTCGCCGGGCGGGCCACCGTCCTGATCTTCCCCGACCTCAACACCGGCAACAACACGTACAAGGCGGTCCAACGAAGCGCAGGCGCGATCGCGATCGGCCCGGTGTTGCAGGGGCTGAAGAAGCCGGTCAACGACCTGTCCCGGGGCGCCCTGGTCGAGGACATCGTCAACACCGTCGCGATCACGGCTATCCAGGCCCAGACCCTATGACTGTCCTCGTCCTGAACTCGGGGTCGTCATCGGTGAAATACGCTGTCGTCGACCCGGATTCGGGTGCGATGGTGGCGGACGGGATCGTCGAGCGAATCGGCGAAGGGGAGGTCGCCGACCACGCTGCGGCGTTGCAGGTGGTGTTCGACGAGGTGGCCGACGACATGGCCGGGCTGATCGCGGTCGGGCACCGGGTGGTGCACGGCGGGCCCGACCTGTATGAACCGACGGTCGTCGACGACGCGCTGATCGCAAAGATCGGCGAGCTGTCTCCGCTTGCACCGCTGCACAATCCGCCCGCACTGCTGGGTATCGAGGTGGCCCGCGAGGCGCTACCCGAGCTTCCGCATGTCGCCGTGTTCGATACCGCCTTCTTCCACGACCTGCCGCCTGCGGCGGCGACGTACGCCATCGATCGTGACATTGCCACGCAATGGCACATCCGGCGGTACGGGTTCCACGGCACCTCGCATCAGTACGTCAGCGAGCAGACCGCCGCGTTCCTCGGTGCCGCACCGACGTCACTACGCCAGATCGTGCTGCATCTCGGCAACGGCGCCTCGGCGTCGGCGATCGTCGGCGGGCGACCGGTGGACACGTCGATGGGTTTGACGCCGATGGAGGGCCTGGTGATGGGCACCCGTTCCGGCGACATCGACCCGGGCGTCATCACCTACCTGTGGCGCACCGCCGGGATGAGTGTGGAGGACATCGAGTCGATGCTCAACCGCCGGGCGGGAATGCTCGGCCTCGGCGGCGAGATCGACTTCCGGGTGATTCGCCGGCGCATCGAATCAGGGGATACGGCAGCGCAATTGGCCTACGACGTCTACATTCACCGGCTCCGCAAGTACATCGGCGCCTACCTCGCGGTTCTGGGTTCTGCCGACGTCATCACCTTCACGGCCGGGGTGGGTGAGAACGACGCCGTCGTCCGCCGCGACGCGCTGACCGGGATGACGGCCCTGGGCATCGAACTCGACGAGCAACTCAATGCGAGTCCCGGCAAGGCGGCCCGCAGGATCTCGGCCGACAACTCGCCGACGATCGTCCTAGTGGTTCCCACCGACGAGGAGCTTGCGATCGCCCGGGCATGCGCGGACGTCGTCGAGCACTGACTGCGGCCCCTCGAGCGGCAGCACCCCGTCGGGATCGCAGATCTCCAGTAGGCGACGCACCCCCCAGTCGGCCTGCAGAACCCAGGTGGCCCCGCCTCGAGCGCAGATCACGTTGATGTTGTGCAGTGTGGCGAAGGCCGTGGTGCCGAAGAAGTCCACCATGCGGAGGTCGAGGACGAGGTGATCCGAGCCGGCGATATGGCGCTCGACGTAACCGGCGAGGCTGCGGCTGTTGGCGGCGTCGACCTCGCCCTCGACGGCGACGGTGACTGTCGGCCCGGGACCGTGGTGCGCCGAGAAGCCGGCCCGATGGTGGTCTTCGTGTTCCTGCAGTGACCGGGGATCGGGTCGAAAGACCCTGGAAGTGCTTACCAATGTGAGCCCCTCAGTCGACCGAATTCGTTCTCGGCTGTGACCTCAACCTGATCCAAAACGGTACTACCGAATCCGTGCTCCGACCATGGAAATTCGCTAAGAAATCGGCCCTGGCCAGGTGAAACCGGCGGCGTGGTCCGTCGGGTCAGAACGTCGATGTGGGCCGCACACTGTTTGCCAGGTCGATTAGTGCGTAGCGGTGCGCCTGGGTGGGCGCAACGCGTGCGAGGTTGCGCAGCGACGATTCGACGCCGAGTTGCAGTCCGTGCTCGGTGAACGGAAACCCGAGGATGTGGTTGGTGCTGGCGGTGTTGTCGGCCAGCCAGTCCATCGCCGTGCCGAGGACCAGCGCCCGGATCTGAAGGACTCGCGGCTCGGTGTCGGGAAGTGCCTCCACGCGACGCGCGGCGTCGCGGATGTGTTGCTCGGTGATCTCGCTCGCCGACCGGCCGGACAGCAGTGTCACCGCACTCGTCAGCCTCGCGGTCGTGAAATGTCTTGACATGACCGGCACCTGGTCAAGCGTCCGCACCGCACCGTCCCGGTCGCCTGCCGACGATTGCGCGCGGGCCAACCCGAAGCCCGCCGAGATGACGCCGTTGTCGGTGGACCACACCGTGTCGTAGAACTTGCGCTGGGGCGCTTCATCCACATGAGCCCGGGCGAGCTCGGCCGTCGCGGCCAGTGCCAGTTTGGGTGCCAGCTCGCCCGGCAGAGTGTCGAGGACCTCAGTGAAATGCTTTGTGGCCGAGTCGTAGTCGGAAGACAGCATCGCCGACACGCCCCGGAACCACGCCAGTCGCCAGCTCCAGCCGACCCGGTCCGCCAGATCGTCGAGCTTGCGGGTGGCCTTGGCGACGTCGCCGAGGTCGAGCAGCGCGCGGACCTCCATCAGCGGCAGCTCGACCGACTCCGACAGGTCGATACCCTCCGAATCCAGCGCGCCATGGCGTGCGGCGCGCAGCGAATCCAGCGTCTGCACAGGCTGGGAAAGAACGGTCGCCGACGCCACCGTCGCGCCGATGTCCGTCGGATCGACCAGCGGCACCTGCAGCGCCTTGACGATCTCCTGTGCGGTCAGCCTCTCCGAATGCACCTGCCCGTCGAGATACACATCGGTGTGTGCCACCAGCAGGTCGATCCCGAACGTCGAACGCGAGGGGGAGAACACGGCCGACAGGCCGGGGCGGGGCACGCGGGTGTCCTGGGCCACCACCTCGCGCAGCACGCCGAGCAACTGACCGGTCATTTCTTCGGCGCTGCCGAACCGCCGCCGCGGATCCGGGTCGATCGCACGTCGCAGCAGCCGGCCGAACGAGTCGTACTCCGCGAGCACCGGATCGTTCTCGGGCAGGCCGTCGATGTAACGGCCCTTGCGAGTGCGCATCTTCAGCGTCAACGCCGCCAGTGTGCGGCCCACGGTGTAGATGTCGGTGGGCACCGTCGGCCCGGTGCGCACGATCTCGGGCGCCTGGTAACCCGGTGTGCCGTAGAGGTATCCGAACGAGTTGATGGTCGACACCGCGCCGAGGTCGATCAGCTTGAGCTGCTCCTCGGTGATCATGATGTTCTCGGGTTTGAGATCGTTGTACGCCAGGCCGAGGGAATGCAGATAGCCCAGGGCGGGCAGGATCTCCAGCATGAAGCCGATGGCCTGGGCGACCGGCAGCTTCTCACCCTTGGCCTGCTTGAGCGAGGTGCCGCCGACGTACTCCATCACGATGTAGCCGACGGGGTTGCGGTGCCTGTCCTCATGCTCGACGAAGTTGTAGATCTTCACGATGCCCGGATGGGTCACCTCGGCGAGGAACCGTCGCTCGAGCATCGCGATCTTCTGCGCCTCGGCATCGCCGGAGTGGACCAGACCCTTGAGCACGACGGGTCGTTCGTTCACGTTGTGGTCGAGCGCCAGGTACACCCACCCGAGTCCGCCGTGCGCGATGCAACCTTTGATCTCGTACTGCTCGGCGATCCTGTCACCCGGACTCAATTGCGGCAGAAACGAATACGCGCTGCCGCAATGTGGGCACCAACCCTCCGACAGCGCCTTGCCGTCGCCGGTGGACCGGCCGACCGGGCGGCCGCAGTTCCAGCAGAACCGCTTCGACTCGGCGACCACCGGATTGGTCATCAGCGCTTCGAGCGGATCCTTCGCACGCACGCGCGGGATTTCCACCAGGCCGCCGCCGAGGCGGCGCGTCCGGGACAACGCCCGGGTCGCCGTCGTGTGTTCCTGCGGTTCGGTGTCGCCGGTGCCGACGGACTGGCCCTCTGAGTCGTCGTCGAAGTGCGGACGGAACACCGCCTGGGTGGCCATCGGGCGCAACGTGGCGGCGCTGTCGACGTCCAGTTCGTCGAAGTCGGCCGGTTGGGTCCCGGGCCCGGCCTCCTCGAAGTCCTCCGAATGCAACTCGGCCATCAGCCCGAATACCTCGCGACTGGTGGGGCCGGTGAGGGGCCCAGCACGGTCAACCACTTGCGGTACAAGGTGTTCCACGTGCCGTCGCGCCGGATGCGCTCCAGCGTGCCGTTGACGAAGCGCACCAGCCCGGTGTTCTGCAGGTTGATGCCGATTCCGTAGGGCTCCTCGTTGAGGCTCGGCCCCACGATGTGCAGATACGGGTCTTGGGAGACCAGCCCGGCAAGGATGGAGTCGTCGGTGCTGACCGCGTCGGCCTGCCGCTGCTGCAGCGCCACGAGGCAGTCCGCCCACGCGACGACGCCGACGATGATCGGCGGCGGAGTGATTTCCTGGATCCGCTGCAACGACGTGGTGCCCTTCGCGACGCACACGCGCTTGCCGGACAGGTCAGACGGCTCCGAGATCTTCGAGTCCCGCGCCGCCAGGATTCGTTGGTTGGCGTTGAAGTACACCGTGGAGAAGTTGACCAGCTTCTTGCGTTCACACGTGATCGTCATTGTCTTGACGACGACATCCACCTGGTTGTTCTGCAGTCCCGCGATCCGGTCGGCCGACGACAGGATGCGGTACTCGACCTGCGACGGCGTGCCGAAGATGTCGCGGGCGATCTCGCCGGCGATGTCGACGTCGAACCCCGTGATCTCACCGGTGATCGGGTCGCGGAAGGAGAAAAGGTTGCTTCCGATGTCGAGGCCGACGATCAGCCGTCCGCGGGCCCGGATGTTCCCGACCGCGGCATCGGCGTCGGCCCGATTGTTGAACGGCCGCAGACTTGCGGTGCGGTTGCACTCGTCTTCGGCCTCGGCGGGCACCCGTACCGGTTCCGGCGCCACCTCGTCCATGCCCGCAGGTGCGGGCGGAGCGAGCGTGACGGTGGGCATCTGCATCACCGACGACGCCTGCCCGCAGCCCGCGAGAACCGCCGCCGCGGTGAGGATCACCCCCAGCTTTTTCATCGTCACCTGTACTCACTCAACCTCGGCCACAAACCCAGTGCCACTGCCAGTGCGGCCATCACGGACAGCACCGCTGCTCCGACGGTAGCGCCGGACAGCACGCGGTGGGCGTTGAGAATGTCATCGCGCAGCTGGGTGCGGCTCTCCTCGATGCCCTTGGACAGCGCGTCGTCGAGCTTGTTGAACGCGGGGGTGGAGTCGTCCTCGCTGGTGCCCAGCGCCACCTGTGTGGCGGCCTGGTAGTTGCCGACCGCGATGTAGGCATTGATTCGGTCGTCGGCCGCCCGCCACCGCTTGAGCAGCTGTTCCGCATTGGCCAGGTCGGCCTTGTCGATCACGTCGTCGCGGGCGAGGTAATCCGAAAGTTGCTGCTGCATCACGTCGATGCGCTGGTAGTAGGACTGCTTTCGCACGTCCTCGTCGCCGCGACGGATCAGCGACAGCGTCTCGTCGGCACGTGCCTGCTGCGCGGTGATGGCGAGATTGGTGACGGTCTTGAGCGACTCGGCGGCGGTGTCCTTGGCGCTGCGGCTGTCGGCGGTCGAGATGATGAGTGCGGTGCCCACCCACACCAGCATGATCAGCACCGCCATCCCGCCCGCGACGAAACCGATGTTGATCCTTCGGCGCGTCCTGCGGGCCAGCCACCGGTTGGCGAAGGCACCGAACAACAGCGTCGCGAGCACTACGAGAATGACCGGACCGGGAATCCGGGTCGAGGCCGTGGTTTCGGCGTTCACCCGCTCCGATGTCTCCTCGTAGAGCCGCTGCGCATCGGGCAGGATGCGGGTCTGCATCAGCGCCGACGCCTCGGACAGGTACGAGGAGCCGACCGGATTTCCGGCCCGGTTGTTGGTGCGCGCCGTCTCGACCAGCCCGGTGTACACCGAGAGTTCGGCATTGACCCGTCCGAGCAGTTGCACCATCGGCTCGTCGGTGAGCCCGCTCGACGCTCGGGTGACCGCCACGGAAGCATCTGTGATCGCCTGCTCGTAGCGCTGCCGGACGTCGCGCGGTTCGGCGCCGGCGATGAACGCCGTGGCCGCCGCGGCATCGGCAACCGACAGCGTGGTGTAGAGCTGTCCGGCGGCGAACGCCAGTGGTTCAGTGTGGTTGAGAACGGTCGTCAGTGCCGCTTGGCGGTCGTTGATGGTCGTCGAGGTGGCAAATGCGCTCGCGATTACCAGCGCGGACAGTACGACACCGATGCTCAGAATCCGCCCTGGGGTGGTCCAGAGGAACCACCAGCGTGGGTGCGCCGGCGTTGTGGGCGACCGTGACGCGAGTGGCTCGGTCGACGGGTGCGCCAACTCCACAGTCACGTGTGCGCGGACCCCATCCAGTTAGTGCTTTCCGGCTATGGTTCCCGACCACTTCCAACTCTATAAAAGAATTCTAAGAGCGTCATCGAACACGCGCGTCCGTATTCTTAACGCGTGCGTGGCGACGGTGACGGCTGGGTCGTGTCCGACACCGGCGCGGCCTTCTGGGGTCGGCACGGTGCGGCCGGTCTGCTGCTGCGGGCGCCACGCCCCGACGGTTCGGCCGCCGTGCTGCTGCAGCACCGGGCGCCGTGGAGTCATCAGGGCGGAACGTGGGGTCTGCCGGGCGGCGCCCGGGACAGCCACGAAACCGTTGAACAGGCCGCCGTCCGCGAGGCGCACGAGGAAGCGGGGCTGCCCGCCGACCAGCTCACGGTGCGCACGACCGTCGTCACCGCCGAGATCGCGGGCAACGGCGGCGCGTGCTGGACCTACACCACCGTCATCGCCGACGCGCCCGAGATCCTGCAGACCACGCCCAATCGGGAAAGCGCCGAGCTGCGCTGGGTCGCCCCGGACGACGTGGCCGACCTGCCGCTGCACCCGGGTTTCGCCGCGAGCTGGGAGCGACTGCGCACCGTGACCGCGTCGATCCCTCTGCTGGTCAACCCAGCGCTCTGAGTTCGTCCTTCAACCGGCGCGCCGCCGCGCGAGGATCGTCGGCCGCGGTGATCGCGCGCACCACCACGACACGACGCGCACCGGCCTTGACCACCTCGTGCAGGCGTTCCTCGTCGATCCCACCGATCGCGAACCATGGCTTTTCCGTTCCTGTTTGGGCCGTCGCGCGCACCAGATCAAGGCCGGGAGCCGGGCGTCCCGGCTTGGTCGGGGTGGGCCAGCACGGGCCCACACAGAAGTAGTCAGGTCCATTCGGGGCGGGCGCGGCGATCGCCGCGGCCACCTGCGTGCCGTCATGGGTGGACCGGCCGACCAGCGGGTTCGAACCGATGACGTCGCGCGCGATCGCCAACGGCAGGTCGTCCTGACCCAGGTGCAGGACGTCGGCGCCTGCGGCCAACGCGATGTCGGCCCGGTCGTTGACCGCCAACAATGCGTCGTGGCGTCGCGCGGCGTCGGCGAGTACGGCCAGCGCTTCGAGTTCCTGGCGTGCCTCCAGCGGACCGTATTGCCGTTCACCCGGCGAGCCCTTGTCCCGCAGCTGGATGATGTCGACCCCGCCGGCCAGCGCCGCGTCGGCGAATTCCGCGAGGTCGCCGCGTTCGCGCCGGGCGTCGGTGCACAGGTACAGCTGCGCCCTGACGAGACGCGAGCGCAGGCGTTCTGATGGATTGGGCACACAGCGACGCTAGCGTCTCGCCCCGAGTAGGCTCGTAGGCCGACACGGGAGTCCCGGGACCGGGGACTGAGAGTGGGCACGCCGAGCCCTTACCGTCGCACCTGATCCGGGTCATGCCGGCGAAGGGAGGGATGTGACAAAGGGATCAGTAGCGGTCATCGGCGGCGGCGTCATCGGCCTGTCGGTGGCACGCCGCGCCGCGCTCGACGGCTGGGCCGTGCACGTTCACAGCAGCAGCGATGAGCGCGGCGCGTCGTGGGTGGCCGGCGGCATGCTCGCCCCGCACAGCGAGGGCTGGCCCGGTGAGGAACGTCTGCTGCGGCTGGGCCTGGCGTCGCTCGCTCTCTGGAATCAGGCGGGGCATGGCTCATTCTTGGATGGCCTTCCCGAGAGTGTCGTGACCGCGCGGGAGTCCCTCGTGGTCGCCGTCGATCGGGCCGACGCCGCCGACCTGAAGACCGTCGCCGAATGGCTGGCCGCGCAGGGCTATCCGGTGACGCCCACTTCGGCTGTGCGCGATCTCGAGCCGCTGCTCGCACAGGGCATCCGGCACGGCTTCCGCGCCGAAACCGAACTGGCGGTGGACAATCGAGCGGTCGTCGACGCACTCGCGGCCCACTGTGAGCGCCTCGGGGTGCAATGGGCGCCACAGGTCGGCGAACTGTCGGAGGCTCGTGCGGACACGGTGGTGATCGCGAACGGCATCGACGCGCCGTCGCTGTGGCCCGGCCTGCCAATCCGTCCGGTGAAGGGCGAGGTGCTTCGGCTGCGGTGGCGCCGCGGATGTATGCCGGTGCCGCAGCGCGTGATCCGCGCGCGCGTACACGGCCGTCAGGTGTACCTCGTGCCCCGGCATGACGGCGTGGTCGTCGGCGCCACCCAGTACGAGCACGGTCGCGACACCGCCCCCGCCGTCGCCGGTGTGCGCGAACTCCTCGACGATGCGTGCGCGGTGATGCCTGCGCTGGGCGAGTACGAATTCGCCGAGTGCGCCGCCGGCCTGCGTCCGATGACGCCGGACGGACTTCCGATCGTCGGCCGGCTCGACGAGCGCACTCTCATCGCGGGTGGACACGGCCGCAACGGTTTCCTGCTCGCACCGTGGACGGCCGAGGCGATCCTGGGCGAGCTGAACGGCGTACCGCTGCCCGAAGCTGGTTTAGTGGGGGGCACCGCGCACGTAGGAGCGGAGAAGGCCGATGAAAGTCACTGTCAACGACGAAGCCGTCGAGGTCGACGAGCGGACGACCGTGGCCGCACTGCTGGAGACACTCGGTTTCCCGGAGAAAGGCATCGCGGTCGCGGTGGACTGGTCGGTGCTGCCGCGGTCGGAGTGGGAGACGACGCTCGCCGACGGCGCGCGGGTGGAGGTGGTGACGGCGGTGCAGGGTGGCTGAATCAAAACTCACGATCGCGGGTCGCGAGTTCGGATCGCGCCTCATTCTCGGCACCGGTGGTGCGGCCAACCTCGCGGTTCTCGAAGAGGCGCTGGTCGCGTCGGGCACCGAGCTGACCACTGTGGCGATGCGCCGCGTCGACACAGAGGGCGGCACCGGCGTGCTCGACCTGTTGAATCGGCTCGGCATCACTCCGCTGCCGAACACCGCAGGCTGCCGCGGAGCTTCCGAGGCGGTGCTGACCGCGCAACTGGCCCGCGAAGCGCTGCAAACCGACTGGGTGAAGCTCGAGGTCATCGCCGACGAGCGCACGCTGCTTCCGGATGCCGTCGAATTGGTCAGGGCTGCAGAGCAGTTGGTGGATGACGGGTTCGTTGTGCTGCCCTACACCAATGACGACCCGGTGCTGGCCCGTCGGCTCGAGGACACCGGCTGTGCGGCGGTGATGCCACTGGGTTCGCCGATCGGAACCGGGCTGGGCATCGCCAATCCGCACAACATCGAGATGATCGTCGAGGGAGCTTCGGTGCCCGTGGTCCTGGATGCCGGTATCGGCACCGCGAGCGACGCCGCGCTGGCCATGGAATTGGGTTGCGACGCCGTGCTGCTGGCCACCGCCGTCACGCGTGCCGCCGATCCGCCCACCATGGCCGCGGCGATGGCCGCCGCCGTCACCGCCGGACATCTGGCCCGGCAGGCGGGCAGGATTCCGAAGCGGTTCTGGGCGCAGGCGTCCAGCCCGTCGTTATGAGTCGCTATGTCGCGCTTGGCAGTTCGATGGCGGCCGGGCCGGGAATACGGCCCGGGGCCAAGGGTGCCCCCTTTTGCGCGGGCCGCTCGGCGCGCAACTATCCGCACCTGGTGGCCGAGAAGCTGGGATTCGACCTCGTCGACGTGACGTATTCCGGTGCCACGACCGCAAACGTGCTCAGCGAACCACAGCACGGCGCGCCGCCGCAGATCGACGCACTCGACGGCTCCGAGGACCTGGTCACGGTGACGATCGGCGGCAACAACGTCGGCTACGTGCCACTGCTGTTCGCCGCGGGACTGCCCCGGATCGTGCGTTCGCTCCCGTTGTTGGGTGGCCGGCTACGTGATCAGCTCGACCCGCCTGCCCGTGATCGGGCGCTGGCGGAGGTCGCCGAATCCCTCAAGGAGGTCGGCCGAACGCTTCGGCAGCGATCGCCGCGGGCGAAGGTGTTGTTCGTCGACTACCTCACGTTGCTTCCCCCGCCGGGCACACCCGCTCCGCCGCTGTCGGACTCCGACGTCGCAACCGGCAGGCACGTCGCCGACACGCTGGCGCGGCTGACCGCCGAAGCCGCCGCCGCGCACCGGATGCGGACTCGTGCGCGTCGCCGAGCCGAGCCTTGAGCATCATGCGTGGTCGGCCGATCCCTGGACAGAGAAGTTCGGTTTGCCGTTGCCGGGTCGTCCGGCGCCGCTTCACCCCAACGCAACCGGTATGCGAATGGTCGCGGACCTAGTCGTGGCACAGGCAACCTGAAATCATGGGCCCGATGATCGAGCTGGCGGGCCTGACCAAGGTGTTCGGTCGGACGCGTGCAGTCGACGACCTGAGCTGCTCGATCGAACCCGGAATGGTGACGGGGTTTCTCGGGCCGAACGGGGCGGGCAAGACCACCACCATGCGACTGATCCTCGGGCTGGACCATCCGAGCGCCGGCACCGCCACGATCGGCGGCCAGACGTACCGGCGGTTGACCGACCCGCTGCGCATCGTCGGCGCGTTGCTGGATGCCCGGCAGGCGCATCCCAACCGATCGGCGAGAAACCACCTGCGCTGGATCGCGTCGACCAACCGGATCCCGGCGAAGCGGGTCGACGAGGTGCTCGAGATGGTCGGCTTGAGTTCGGTCGCGGGCAAGAAGGCCGGCACGCTGTCACTGGGTATGGGCCAGCGACTCGGCATCGCGGCGGCGCTGCTGGGCGACCCGCCCGTCCTACTGTTCGACGAGCCGGTCAACGGTCTGGACCCCGAAGGCATCCGCTGGGTCCGCACACTGATGCGCACGCTGGCCGCGGAGGGCCGCACGGTGTTCGTGTCCAGCCACCTGCTCGCCGAGATGGCCAATACCGCTGACCGGTTGGTGGTGATCGGAAGAGGGAAGCTGATCGCGTCGACGACCGTGAGCGAGTTCGTCAGCCGCTCCGGCGCGGACACCGTCCGCGTCCGCAGTCCGCAATTGGAGCACTTGTCCAAGGTGCTCACGGCCGCGGGCCTGACGACGCATCCCGAGACGGGGAATTCGGCGCTGCTGGTGCGTGGGGCGACGATGGAGGTAATAGGAAACCTGGCTGCGCGCAACGGAATCACCTTGCATGAGCTGACCGCACAGCAGGCCTCGCTGGAGGAGGCCTATATGAAGCTCACCGACGATGCTGTGGAATACCGGACGGCGACCTCGTGAACGGGCTCGCCGTGCTCAATGCCGAACGGATCAAGTTGTCGACCACGCGTTCCTCCCTGTGGATCTCCGCGGCCGTCGCGGCGCTCAGCCTGATGGTGGCTGCAATTCAAGGCGTCCTCGCCCACGATGGGACGCCGTTGGGTCCGGAGCGGGCAGCGCTCGGCGCGGCGGTGTTCGGCGTGCCGGTGTTGATGGTGCTGGCGTCCATGACGGTGACTGCTGAGTACCGCAGTGGAATGATCCGTACCACGTTCATCGCCGCGCCGAATCGCACCCTGGTGCTGGTAGCCAAAGCCATTGTGGTGTCCGTGTTTTCGGCTGTCTATGCGGCGGTGATGGTCATCGGGTCGGTACTGGTGGCCCGGTTCTTGACGACGACGCTGACCGCGGCCGGCCTCTCACTGTCCCGACCGGAGGTGTGGCGCGTGGTGGGGGCTGTCGCGCTCTACGCCGCGTTGGCCGCGACACTGGGCGTCGCGGTTGGCGCACTGGTGCGGGCAGGGCCCGGCGCGGTCGCGGCGCTGCTGCTGTGGCCGTTGGTCGTCGAGCCGATGGTGGGCAATCTGCCCGATGTCGGAACCGAGGTGGGCCCCTACCTCCCGTTCGGGAACATCTTCATCGTCACCGAGGTGCCGTGGCTCTACCTGGTGTACGCCATGCCGTGGGGTCCGCTCGGCTCGCTTGCGTACTTCGCGGTGGTGGTAGCGCTGGTGTTCGGAGCGGCCCTTGTCGCCCTGAACGTGCGCGACGCCTGACACAAACGGACGCGGCACCGGCATAGCGGAAGGACGGATGCCGCGCCCACGGTCCGGGCGGCGTATGCGCTTATCAGGGAGTTCGTCATTTTTCGGGGTCAGTTCTCTGACGCGGTTCGTGGCGGAGGATCCGCTATACCGGTCGGCTGGACGGGCACGTGAACCGTCGCCCTTGCCGTCTGGTCGCCATGCCCGCCGACGTCAGGACGAATCGCGCCGAATAGCGGTGGTACCTCGTCGGGGACCATCTTCGGCCGCGGCGCCGTTGGGTCCGGCTAACGTGGTGGGCGATGGGGCACTCAACGTTATTGAAATTGGCCGCGCTGACGACGGCCACCGTCACGGTCTTGGCCGGGTGTGGACGAGCGATGCGTCCGGCGCCCGAGCCGCCGTCCACCCCGGCAGGACCCACCACGGCCGCGACCGAGTTCGCAGGCAAGCTGGCCCAGGGGATGACCCGCGACGCGCTGATGGTGCACGTCACCAAACTGCAGGAGATCGCCGACCAGCACGGCGGTAACCGCGCGCTCGGCACTCGGGGCTACGACGCGAGCGTCGACTATGTAGCGAATACACTGCGCGACAAGGGCTTCGACGTGCAGACACCGGAGTTCGAGGTGCGCCTGGCGTACGCCGACGAGCCGGTGCTCACCGTCGGGGACGCCACGTTCGACGCCAGACCGCTGGAATTCACCATCGGCACCCCGCCGAACGGGGTGTCGGCCGCGTTGGTGCCCGCCCGTGCCGAGGATTCGCCCGGATGTACGGTATCCGACTACGACGGGCTTGCCGTCAAGGGCGCGGTCGTGCTCGTCGACCGGGGGAAGTGTCCGTTCGGCGACAAGGAGGCGGCGGCCGCCGAACGCGGCGCCGTGGCGTTGATCGTCGCCAACAACGTCGACGGCGACGAGTTCGGCGGAACCCTCGGCCCGGAAACGGAGGCGAAGATCCCGGTCATCGCAGTCACCAAGGCGTCCGGTGAGCGGCTGCGCGCGGATCCGGGCCAGACCTCCATCAAACTCAACGCAGGCGTGCGCGTCGAGCGCACCCGCAACGTGATCGCCCAGACCAAAACGGGTTCCACCTCCGACGTCGTGATGACCGGTGCGCACCTCGACAGTGTCGCGGAGGGACCGGGGATCAACGACAACGGCTCCGGGGTGGCCGCGGTGCTGGAAACGGCGTTGCAGCTGGGTAGCTCGCCGGATGTGAAAAACGCGGTGCGGTTCGGGTTCTGGGGCGCCGAGGAACTCGGGCTGCTCGGCTCCAACGACTACGCGGCGTCTCTTGACGTCGATGCCCTGAAGGACATCGCGCTGTACCTGAACTTCGACATGATCGCCTCGCCCAACCCCGGCTACTTCACCATCGACGGCGATCAGTCCGCGCCGCCGGACCCGACCCAGGCTGTGCCGCGCATACCCGAAGGGTCGGCAGGCATCGAGCGCACACTGGTGGCCTATCTCAAAAGCGTCGGAAAGTCCCCTGAGGACATCCAATTCGAGGGTCGTTCCGACTTCAGTAGCTTCACGTTGGCCGGTGTCGCCGCGGGCGGCCTGTACACCGGCGCTGAGGAGAAGATGACCGCCGAGCAGGCCGAGCGGTGGGGCGGCGATGCAGGTCAACCGTTTGATCCGAACTATCACAAGGCCTCCGACACGCTGGAGAACCTCGACCCGACCGCGTTCGAGATCAACGGGCGCGGTGCGGCATACGCCGTCGGGCTCTACGCGCAGGATCAGGGTGGACGCAACGGCGTGCCGGTCCGCGACGACCGCACCCGCCACGTGCTCGAATCATGATGAGGTGGGCGGCCGTCGTTGCGGTCCTCGCGGTGCTGACATCGTGCTCCTCGTCGGACACCGCGGGTCCGTCGCCGGACCTGGCCGGCGAACTTGCGGGCAAGGTGAGCGCGGACGGCATGTACACCCACCTGCATAAGTTGCAGGAGATCGCCGACGCCAACGGCGACAACAGAGCGAACGGCACTCCCGGCTACGACGCCAGCGTCGACTATGTCGCGCAATTCCTGCAGGACAACGGTTTTGACGTCCAGACGCCGGAATTCGAGCTCCTCGACCGCTCGCAGGGCGGCAACCCGACACTCACCATCGGCGGGCGCGGTTACCACGTGGACCAGGCCTCGTTGCTCATCACCACACCGCGGGGCGGGCTGAACGCGATCACGCGGCGGCCGCAGAAGGCCGCGGGTTGCCGCGCAGCCGACTACGGCACGGCATCGATGAAGGGAGCGATCGCGGTCGTCGACGACACCGGTTGCTCGGTCGTCAACAAGCAGGACGCCGCCGTCGACAAGGGCGCGGTCGGTGTGCTCGTGGTCAGCGCACCCGGGGCGACTGGCAGCCCGCCTGGCCTGTTCACGCCGGGCTACTACCAGAAGCTCACCGTCCCGGTCGGGGTCATCGGCAACGACGCCAACGCGGCACTGCGCCGCACCAATGCGCCGGTGAAGCTGGTACTGGACAGCAAGCCGGTCATGAAGAAGGCACGAAACGTGCTGGCGCAGACCAAGTCCGGCGATACCAAGAACGTGGTGATGGTCGGCGCCCATCTCGACAGCTCTGCACGGAGTCCCGGAATCAACGACGACGGGTCGGGGTTGGCGGCGGTGCTGGAGACGGCGGCGGCGCTCGGCTCGCAGCCCCGGATCACCAACGCCGTGCGGTTCGCCCTCTGGGGGTCGGAGGAGAACGCGTTGGGCGGGTCGACGAAATATGTTCGCGGGCTGGCTCCCGACCAACTCGACGAGATCGCGTTGTACCTCAACCTCGACATGATCGGTTCCCCCAACGCGGGGTACTTCACCTATGACGGTGACCAGTCGGGCCAGCTCAACCCCGAGATCCCGTTGAGCGCGATACCGCAAGGTTCGGCAGGCATCGAACGGACGTTGGCCGGATACCTCAACACCGCCGGTGTACGCCCCGCCGATATGCCGCTGACGGCGTTCACCGACTACAACGCATTCCTGACGGCGGGCGTCCCGATCGGGGGCTTGACCGCGGGGGGATCGCAGCGGAAATCCGAAGTGCAGGCTCGGCTTTGGGGTGGACGGCAGGGCGTACCCTTCGATCCGAACTATCGGACGCCGAAGGACACGATCGACAACATCGACAGGAACGCGCTGGCCTCGTTGGGGTCCGCGGCGGCGTTCGCGGTGGGCACCTATGCGCAGTCGGTCGAGGGGGTCAACGGCGTTCCGCCGCGGGATCAGCGGCATCGGAGCGCTCCCTAGCCCCGCAGGCGTTTGACTTCGGCGATGAGTCGCGGAACGTCCTGTCGTGCGCCGGCGATGAAGTCGAGGTCGGCGACGCTGGCAGGCCTGAGCTCTCGGGAGATGTACATATCGTCCTCATGGTCGTCGACTCCGCCGACTCCGATGAAGCTGTCACCACTTTCGTTGTTACGGCCCTCAACGAAGGACTGCCACGGACCCGGGCTTGCGGCTTCGGCGCGCTGTTGCATCGCTTCGAGTTCGGCGTCCGCCACCGGCGGATCGTTGCTCGTTCCGGCGCCTCGTTGCCTGAAACCCAGCAGCCGCATTCCGTGGTACACGAGCAGCGCGGCGATCGAGCCCAGCGCAATGCCGGTGAACGTCAAATTTCCTGTGTGCCAGGTGAAGTCGGCGATACCGAGGATCAACGGAATGGCTGCGGTCATCTGATTCAGTGGCTTGGAGAAATCGACCCGGTTGGTGAGCCAGATCCGCACACCTAGGACACCGACCAGGCCGTAGAGCACGATGGTCGCGCCGCCGAGCACCCCTGGTGGAATGGCCGAGATCGCGGCGCCCACCTTCGGACACAGCGACAGCAGGATGGCCACCGCTGCGGCGACCCAGTAGGCCGCCGTCGAATAGACCCGGGTGGCCGCCATGACCCCGATGTTCTCCGCATACGTGGTGGTCGCCGACCCGCCGCCGAAACCGGCCAACGTCGTCGCAACTCCGTCGGCGGCCAGCGCGCGGCCCATCACGGGGTCGAAATCGGTGTCGGTCATCTGGCCGACGGACTTGACGTGCCCGATGTTCTCGGCGACCAGGGCGATGACGGCGGGCAGAAACATCGGCAGCACCGCCAACGTGAACGTCGGGGCCTGGAACTCGGGCAGACCCAACCACGGCGCCGACTTGATCCCCGACGTGTCGACGTCGCCGAGGAACAGCGCCAACACGTACCCGGCGACGACCGCGACGAAGATCGCGAGCCGCCCGATGATGCCGCGGAAGAACGCGAGCGTGGCCACCAGCAGCACCAGCGTGACGATGCCGACGAGCGGGCCCTTCTCGAAGTTCGACTTCGCCGCGGGTGCCAGGTTGAAACCGATCAACGCGACGATCGCGCCGGTGACCACCGGCGGCAGTGTCACGTCGATCCAGTGTGTGCCGACCAGATGCACGACCGCGCCGATGAGGATCAGCGTGACACCGACCGCGACCAGGCCGCCCAGTGCACTGCCGGTGCCGTTCGACGCGACCGCCGCGGTCACCGGCGCGATCACCGAGAAGCTCGAGCCGAGGTAGCTCGGCAGCCGGTTGCCGGTGATCAGCAGGAACAACACCGTGCCGATCCCGGAGAACAACAGAGTGGTGGCGGGCGGGAAACCGGTGAGCACCGGCACCAGGAACGTCGCGCCGAACATCGCCACCACGTGCTGCGCGCCGAGGCCGATGGTGCGGAACCAGTCCAGCCGTTCGTCAGGCGCGACGACGAAGTCGCCGTCCGGCCGCGCGTCGACGTGTTTCCATTTCAACTGGATCACGATGATTATCTTGCCTGGGTTGGCGCAGTTCCGCGGCTATCAGCGCGGCTGGCTGCGCGGTGATGTGGTGGCCGGCCTGACGGTCGCGGCCTACCTGGTTCCGCAGGTGATGGCGTATGCCACGGTGGCCGGTCTCCCCGCCGAGGTCGGGCTGTGGGCGGCGCTGGTGCCGCTGGCGGCATACGCGGTGCTCGGCTCCTCTCGGCAGTTGTCGGTGGGGCCGGAGTCGACCACGGCGCTGATGACGGCGACCGCGTTAGCGCCCCTCGCTGCCGGTGACCCTGGCCGATACGCCGTGCTGGCCGCGGCGGCGGCTCTGTTGGTCGGTGCCATCTGTTTTCTCGGCGGGCTGATCCGTCTCGGTGTGCTCGCCGAACTGCTGTCCCGCCCGGTGTTGATCGGCTACATGACCGGCGTCGCGGTCATCATGATCGGCGGCCAACTGGGCAAGGTCACCGGCATCCAGGTCGATGGAGACGAATTCATCGACCAGATGCGGTCATTCATCGCCGGGTTGAACGGGGTGCATTGGCCGACGATCGCATTGTCGGCGGCGGTGCTGGCCACCCTGCTGGTTCTCGCACGCGCGGCGCCGCGGTTGCCCGGGCCGCTGATCGCGGTGCTCGCAGCGACCGCTGTCGTCGCGCTTTTCTCGTTGGAACGCTACGGAATTGACGTCGTCGGTGCGATTCCGAGCGGACTTCCCACGCCCGGCTTTCCTGACATCGGGGCAGACGACCTGACGGCGCTCCTTCTCCCAGCCGCCGGCATCGCGATCGTGGCGTTCTCCGACAACGTACTGACCGCGCGTACCTTCGCCGCCCGTCACGGCGAGCGGATTGATGCCGATGCGGAATTACGGGCGCTCGGAGTCTGCAACGTCGGCACCGGTCTGATGCACGGATTCCCGGTCAGCTCCAGCGGAAGTCGCACTGCGCTCGGCGACGCACTCGGTGGCCGCACCCAGCTCTACTCGCTGGTCACGCTGGGCTGTGTGCTCATTGTGATGCTGTTCGGCCGCGAAGTGCTGTCGAACTTTCCAATGGCTGCGCTGGGGGCGCTGGTGGTGTACGCCGCGCTGCGTCTTGTCGATGTCCCGGAGTTCAAGCGGTTGCAACGATTTCGTCGCAGCGAGCTGATCCTGGCACTCGCCACTACGGCCTCCGTGCTGCTGTTCGGCGTGCTGTACGGCGTGCTCGTCGCGATCGCCCTGTCGATCCTCGATCTTCTCCGGCGGGTGGCCCGTCCCCACGACGCCGTGCAGGGTTTCGTGCCTGGAGTCGCGGGCATGCACGACGTCGACGACTACCCGGAGGCCGATCAGGTGCCCGGCCTGATTGTGTACCGCTACGACGCGCCGCTGTTCTTCGCCAATGCCGAGAACTTCCGCGAGCGGGCGCTGGCAGCGGTCGACGCAAGCCCGGTTCCGGTGAAGTGGTTCGTGCTCAACGCCGAGGCCAACGTCGAGGTCGACCTGACCGCCCTTGATGTCCTCGAGCAGTTGCGGGTCGAATTGGCAAGCCGCGGAATAGTGTTCGCAATGGCGCGGGTCAAGCAGGATCTGCGCGACGCCCTTGAGGCCGCCGGCCTGATCGACAAGATCGGCGAGGACCACATCTTCATGACGTTGCCGACCGCCGTGGAGGCCTACCGCGACCGGCGCAACGAGTAGGTCACGGCGCCGACGAGCACCACGCCCGCCCCGATTGCGACCGACGACAGCGGCAACAGGAACGCCAGGACCAGGCAGCCCGCCAGTCCCACGCCCGGAATGACCCGCCGTCCCAGCGTCCACGCCGACGCGTTGGCGATCGCGTAATACAGCAGCACCGCGAAGGACGAGAAGCCGATCGCACCGCGCACGTCGACTACCGCCGCCACGACCGCGACGACGACGCCGACCGCGATCTCGGCGCGGTGCGGGCTGCCGAACCGCGGGTGCACCGCGGCGAGCGCGTGCGGCAGGTGGCGGTCGCGTGACATCGCCAGCGTCGTGCGCGAGACCCCGAGGATGAGTGCCAACAGCGAGCCGAGCGCGGCCACCCCGGCACCCGCCCGGATCACCGGTGCCAGACCGGGCTGTCCCGCCGCGATGACCGCGTCGACGAGCGGGGCGGTCGAGGAAGCCAAAGCGTCCGTGCCTAATTCGGCCAGGACGGCGATCGCGACCACGGTGTAGACGACCAGTGCGATCCCCAGGGCGATGGGAATGGCACGCGGGATAGTGCGGGCGGGATCGCGCACCTCCTCGCCGAGGGTGGCGATGCGGGCATAGCCGGCGAACGCGAAGAACAACAATCCGGCGGCCTGCAGCACGCCTCCGACGGAGATGTCGTCACCGACGTTCAGTTGGGCGGCGTCGACATCGCCGAAGCCGAGGATCGCGACCACCACCGCGGCGAGGACGGCCAGCACCACAGCGACGATGACCCGCGTCAACATCGCCGACTTCTGGATGCCCGCGTAGTTCACCGCCGTCAACGCGATCACCGCGGCCACCGCGACGGCGTGCGCCCAGGACGGCCACACGTATAACCCGACGGTGAGTGCCATCGCTGCGCAGGACGCGGTTTTGCCGACGACGAAGCTCCATCCCGCGGTGAAACCCCAGAACTCGCCGAGGCGCTCCTTGCCGTAGACGTAGGTGCCGCCGGACTGCGGATAGAGCGCGGCCAGCCGCGCAGAGGAGGTTGCATTGCAATACGCGACGACGGCGGCGATGCCGAGCCCGATGAGAAGACCGGAGCCCGCCGACGCGGCCGCCGGGCCGAGGGCCACGAAGATTCCTGCGCCGATCATCGAGCCCAGCCCGATGGTCACGGCGTCGAACGTGCCGAGCCGTCGACGCAGGCCTTCAGAGGCGCTCACGCGGCGATGCTATGTCAGGCGTGCTCGCGGCGTGCCATCAGCGACTCGCGGGCAGACGCCGTCGCGGACGCGACCAACGCGACGAGAACGACGGCCCCACCCGCCACGACGAGAGGGACGGTCCAGGCGCGGCGCATCAGAAGCGCGGTTTCGCATTCGTCGACGTAGTTCTTCTCGCCGGCGCTCGCGACAGCCTGGGTCAACTCGGAGAAGTACCCCGTCCCGCACTTGATCTGCCAGCCCCACTGGTCGTAGTCGTCGAGGAAGACCGGGAAGTTCAAGGCGAGGAGGCCGAACGCCAATATGACTGCGGCGGCGATTCCGGTGTAGGCAAGGCGATGGTGACGCTGTTCCAAGATGTTCCCCCGCTCATGTCATACAGCTGTCTGCGAAGCCATTATGTAAATGGGCATTCTAATTGATGTGACGGCTTTGACAATATTTTGCAACGTAAGTCGACCGCGATGTGTGCATAAGATCCGTTATCGTGTTTGCCATGGCGCGTCCCCGGCCCATGAGCGGCGACACAGTTCGGCGCCGCCCCAAGGACCGCAAAGCGCAGATTGCGCGGGCTTCGGCCGAGGCGTTCAGCACGCTGGGCTACTACGGCGTGAGCATGGAAACCATCGCGTCGCGCGTGGGAATCTCCGCGGCCGCGCTGTACCGGCACTACGCGGGCAAGTACGAGCTCTTCCGCGACGCGGTGCTCAGCCTCGGTCAGCAGCTGGTGGATTGCACGACATTCGCCGACGACGCCGCGCCCGACGATCCGCAACTCGTCCTTCGTCGGCTGACCGCGGCGCTCATCGACACCGCGATGACCAATCGCGAGTCCGGTGGGCTTTACCGTTGGGAAGGCCGGTACCTGCACGGCGACGATCAGGCCACGCTGATATCGCAGATGCGCTGCGTCCACCATCGAATCCAGCAGCCGCTGCGCATGATTCGGCCAGACCTGTCGTCGCATCAGCGGTGGACACTGTCGACGGCTGTCCTGTCGGTGGTGGGCAGCATCGTCGACCACCGGGCCAAGCTGCCTGCCATCCAGGTGCGCGCGTTGTTGGCCGACCTCGCCGACGCCGTTCTGGCTGCGGAGCTGCCCGACCCGCAGAATGCCGATGACGCCGTCGAGACGCACACTCCGACGGGCGCCGAATCATCGAGATACGAAGCGCTGCTGGACGAGTCGATGCGATTGTTCAACATCAAGGGTTACCGCGATACCAGCATGGAAGACATCGCGGCGACCGTCGCAATGCCCGCATCGGGGATCTACCGGTACTTCTCCGGCAAGAGCGACATCCTGGCGGCGGCCTTCCGGAGGGCTGCCGACCGGTTGTCGGCCGAAACATCGACGATCACGACGACGATCGACGATCCGGAGGAGGCGCTGACCGCGGTCATCGACGCGTACGTGTCGCGGTCCTTCGCCCAGCCGGAACTGGATTATGTCTATTACAGCGAGCGACTCAACATGTCTGCCGCCGATCAGAAGATCCTGCGCAACATGCAGCGCTCCACCGTGGAGTCATGGGTGGAGTTGGTCGTTTCGGTGCGGCCAGAGTGGACACCGGGGCAGGCGCGGTTTGCCGTGCACGCCGCGATGTCGCTGGTGGTCGATCTCGGCCGGCTGATGCGCTACCAGTATTCGGAGCGAGCCTTCTTGACGGTGGCGCGGCTGATTGATCTGACGCTGTTGGGCCGCTACCGATTACGCGCGACGTTGCCCGCCAAATAAGCCCCGTAACCGATCACTCCGACAAGGGCCAGCTTGCGCGTTTTCGGAACGGCGAGACACAGTCCGAGCGCGGTTTCGATGCCACCGTCGATGTAGAGGTGCTGCCTGGTGTTTCGCGGGAACGCCTGCCGGGTCAACGAGTCGAACATCTGCGGGCTGACGAAGTGCGCCAGCCCGACGCCTGCGACGCCCAGGCCGGCCAACTGTAGAGCACGCGAATTCCTTTTGGGCACAGCAGATGTCTCTCTCATTTCACGCAATCTGGTAGTCGCTCAGCGGATAGTCGGAGGCTTCTTTGATCGCCATCTTCGTCGACATCGGCCGTAGCAGCGTGGGCTCGCCGTGTGGATTGAAGTAGTAGGACCGCGAGGTCGCGCAGTTGCCGATCGTCCACAACGAATCGCCAAGCAGTTCGGTCATGCGATCCCGGTACTTCGTGTTGGCGTCCTCGGTCACCTCGAACGTGGTGGCACCGCGCCGCTTGAGTTCACCGAACAACCGATTCATGTGCCGCATCTGGTACTCCATCGTGTTGAAGAAGTTCAACCCGAGGAACGCGAACGGACTGGCAAGGCTGAGGTAGTTCGGGAAATACGGCATCGTCACACCCTGGTACGCCTGGAATCGGGTGTCGCGCCACCACTTTCCGAGGTTGCGCCCCTCGCGGCCGATCACCTCGATGGCGGGGAAGTTGGCCTCCCACAGGTCGAACCCGGTGGCCAGCACCAGGGTATCGATGACGGTCTTTGATCCATCGGCATTGATGATGCCGTCGACGTCGACACGGGCAATACCGTCGGTCTGTAGATGCACGTGCGGTTTGGTGAATGCACGGTAGAAGCCGTTGGAGAACGTCGGCCGCTTGCATCCGAAGTCGTAGTCCGGAGTGAGCTTCTCGCGCAGCTCCTTGTCCCGGATCGACGCGAAGCGGTGCATCTTCGACAGGTCGGCCGCGGCGATGTTGAGCCTGTGGAACTGCCGGTGGTGAATGATCGCGGTGTTGATCATGACTTCGTAGATCGAATCGGTCAGCCAGCGGATGGCGCGCTGCGTCAACGGGATTCGGGCGAACAACCGTTTGACGCGCTGTCCGAAACGGAGGTCGATCTTGGGGACCACCCAGATCGGGGTGCGCTGGTAGACGGTCAGGTCGGCGACCTTCTTGGCGAGTTCGGGGATGAGCTGTACCGCCGTCGCACCAGTGCCAATGATGGCCACCCGGCGGCCTTCGAGCGGATACTGATCGTCCCACGCGGTGGTGTGAATGACCTTGCCGCCGAAGCTGTCGAGGCCCGGAATGTCGGGCGTCTTCGGCTGGGACAGAAAGCCGGTCGCGGTGATCATGTACCGGGCGGTCAGCGATGAGCGCTCGCGCGAAGAGCCATTGGACGTCTCGCTGGCGGCCAGGGCGACGCGCCAGGCCTTGGCGTCCTCGTCCCAGCGGGCACCCTCGACGGTGGTGTTGAAGCGCATGTGAGTGCGCACGTCGTACTTGTCCGCCACATCGTCGGCGTACTGCTTGATCTCCGAACCCGTGGAGAACAGCCGCGACCAGTTGGGGTTCGGCTCGAAGAAGTAGGAATAGGTGGTCGTCGGGACATCGACAGCCAGCCCGGGGTAGCGGTTGACGTGCCAGGTACCGCCCAGGTCCTCCTCGCGGTCGAGGATGACGAAGTTCTCAATGCCCAGCCGCTTGAGCTGGATGGCGGCGCCTATCCCCCCGAAACCAGCGCCCACGATGACAGCGTCGAACTGCTCCGAAGTCATGGTCAGACGGTACCTCAGGTACTGCAAACTACAGCGACGGCCTCAGCCCTTGATGGAGCCCGTCCGAGGCGGATCGAGAGTCGCGACGCAGGTCACCGCTCTGTCGCCCTGATCCCAGGTTTCCGCCGTCGGGTACAGGACGTACAGCTGGACGGAGTCGTCGGTGAGGGCGGAAGGCGAGTAGCTCGCCAGCTCCGGGCTGCACTTGTCCGCGTACGCGTCGATGGCGGACTGGCCCGGGAAGTCGCCTTCGGGCATCTGGAGGACGGCGAAGACCTCACCGGCGTGCGACTCCTCGCATCCGACCGTCTGCACCGTCAGCACCCGGGTGTCGCTCGGAATCTCTGACAGGCAGTCGCCCATCTCGACATCCGTCGCGGTCACGGTGCCCTGACCGAAGGCCAAGTACAAGACGACGCCGCCGACGATCACGAGGACGAAGAGGGCCGCGATGACGCCGAGCACGATGAAAGCGATCTTCTTGGAGTTCGACTTCGGCGGCGGAGCGAAATACCCGGGCGGCTGCTGGGTGTAAGGCTGCGGAGGCGGCGGTGGATAGCCGGGCCCGGGGGGCGGATAGGACGGTGGGGGTGGCGGATAGGACGCCGAGGGCGGTGGCGGGGGATACGGGTTCGAGGGCTGCTGACCGTACTGAGGCGGCTGCTCACCGTACTGGGGTGGTTGGCCATATGGCGGGGGGTTGCCCGGCGGCGTGGTCACCCCGTGACCCTAGCGTCAATCGCGGATCGATGACCAGCGCTCACCCTCCCAAATCGCGGCGGCGACCATCCAGTCTCTAGGGCGCGCTTAGCAACCGCAGTGCGGCGTCGACCGCGAGCATCGGCACATCGAGGGATTTGGAGCCGAGATCATGGCGGGCTCCGGTGATCTCGACGATCTCGGTGGCGGCGGAGATGAGCGCGGCGGCAGGGCGGATTTCCTCGATCGATCCGAACGGGTCGGCGGTGCCGTGGGTGAACACGGTCGGCGCGGTAATGCGGGGCAGATGTTCGGTGCGCGCCTTCTCGGGCTTGCCGGGTGGATGCAGGGGATAGGAAAACAGCGTCAGCGCATCGACTTTCGCCGTCTGGTCGGCGACCACCATCGATGTCATCCGGCCGCCGTACGAGTGTCCGCCCGCGATGACGGGACCCTTCGTCAGGGAGCGGGCCAGCTCGATGGCCTCGACGACGCCCGCCTGGTCGGACGCGGCGGATCCGGACGGCGGGCCCTTCGGTCGTCGCTGCCGATACGGCAGGTTGTACCGCACAGCGAGCCACCCGCGGCTGGCCCATTCGTCGCAGATCCTCTTCAACAGCGGCGATTCCCGGCTGCCACCGGCACCGTGGGTCAGCATGACGACACCCGTCGGCTTGCCGTCAGGCTCGTGGGCGATGCCCGCGATCTGCTCGAGGCTCACTCGCTCAGTCTAAAGAACGCCGACACCGGGCCGTGGCCGTGGCCCAGGGGGTATGCGGCGCGCAGACATTCGGTCACCCAACGTTTTCCGAACGCAACCGCGTCGGGCACGGTGTAGCCGTGGGCGAGCGCGCTGGCGATCGCGGCAGCCAACGTGTCGCCCGCACCGTGGTCATGCCCGGTCTCGATGCGGGCCGTGTCGAACTCGTGGAACTCGGTCCCGTCGAAAAGCAGGTCCCTGCTATGTGTAGATGCCCGCAGATGTCCACCCTTGACCAGCGCCCACTTGGGTCCCAGCGCGTGCAGGGCGCGTGCCGCCTCGCGCTGCGAGGTGTCGTCGACGACGTCGATGTCGACCAGCAGACGCACCTCGTCGAGGTTCGGCGTCACCAGCGTGGCCAGTGGAAAGAGCTGGCCCTTAAGGGAATCCAGCGCGCTCGGGTGTAGCAGCGGATCCCCGTGCATCGACGCGCACACCGGGTCGACGACGAACGGCACGGTGCCGGCGAGACCCTGCCTGCGCCAGGCGTCGGCGACGGTGTCGATGATCGCCGAGGAGGCCAGCATGCCGGTCTTGGCGGCCTGCACGCCGATGTCGGAGGCCACCGCCTCGATCTGGCCCGCGACGACGTCCAGTGGGATCTCGTGAAA